>JBFWRV010000085.1:0-21170 GCA_050248715.1 Hyphomicrobiaceae bacterium
AAGCCGAAGAAGAAGATATCGAATGTGGCCACCAGGGCGTCGCGCCCTCCCATGTCGGCGCTGGCGCGCTCCACGGTGTGGCCCATGTCGGCCAAGGCCTTGCCCGCAGCCTCCACCGCGCGCGCAACCTCGGGGTCCACGGCCACGCCCACCAGCTCGTCGAGCACGATGCCGACCTTCAGCTTTCCGGGCGGCTTCTTCGCCAGCGTCGCGTAGGGCTCGTCGGGCTTGGGGATCATGAAGGGGTCGCCCGGCTGCGGCGTCGACACGCAGTCGAGCATCGCGGCCGCGTCGCGCACCGTCTTGGTCTGCACGAAGTTCATGGAGTAGCCCCAGCCGCCTTCGTCGACGACCGGGCCCACCGACACGCGCATGCGCGAGGGCTTCAAACCCACCCCGCCGCACCAGCTCGCGGGGATGCGGATCGAGCCGCCGATGTCGGAGCCGTGCGCGATCGGCACGATGCCCGCCGTGACAGCCGCCTGCCCGCCGCCGGTGGAGCCGCCGGCCGAATAGCCCTGTTTCCACGGGTTCGACGTGTTGCCGAACATGGCGCTCTCGGTGGTGGCGGACATGGAGTATTCCGGCGCCGCCGAGCGCCCCAGGATGTTGACGCCCGAGGCCTTGAGCATGTCGAGGAAGTAGGTGCCCGTCTCGACGGTCATGCCGGCGCACAGCCGCGAGCCGAACTCGATTCTGCGCCCCTTCTCATGGCCGAACACGTCCTTGATGAGGAACGGCACGCCGCGGAATGGCCCGTTGCCCAGCGACGTCTCGTCGAGCCCCTCGATGCGGTCGGCATAGAGCTCGACGACGGACTTGACGGCCGGATCGATCTTCTCCTTGGCCGCCACTGCCGTCTGCGCCAGCTCCTTGGCGCTCACCTGCTTCCTGGCGACCAGCTCGGCGAGGCCCAATGCATCGTAGCTGGCGTATTCGGCGAGGTTCATCGGCTTGGCTCCTTCATTCAACGGGTCTATTGCTTTGTCATCCTGGAATTTCGCGTCAGCGAAATATCCGGGACCCAGTACCTCATGTGCGGAGCAATCGTGGCTCCTTGGTCCCGGCTCTAAGGGCTTCGCCCTCCGGCCGGGATGACACCGCACATCACGCCGCGCCCGCGACGGCGCCGAACTCGATGTCGCGTCCCGGCGCTGCCTCGAACAGGGCGCGCGTGTACTCGTGCTTGGGCGCGCCGAACACCTCGGCCGTCGGTCCCTGCTCGACGACAATGCCGCGCTGCATCACGGCGATGCGGTCGCAGATCTGCGCGGCCACGCGCTTGTCGTGCGTGTTGAACAGCACCGCCAGATCGACGCGCTGGCGCACGTCGTCGAGCAGCTTGAGCCCCTGCGCCTGCACCGACACGTCGAGCGCCGACACCGGCTCGTCGGCGATCAGCAGCTGCGGCTCCATGGCCAGCGCCCGGGCGATGGCGATGCGCTGCCTCTGGCCTCCGGAGAATTGGTGCGGATAGCGGTCGAGCGCGTCGGGGGAGAGCCCCACGAGCGCCATCAGCCGGCCCGCGCGGTTGGCCGCCTCGGCCGGTGCGAGGCCGAAGTTCACCGGCCCCTCGGTGATGGAAGCGCCGACGGTGCGGCGGGGATTGAGCGAGCGATAGGGGTCCTGGAAGACGATCTGAACGTTGCGCCGATGCGCCCGCAGCCGGCTCTCGGGCAGGCGGGCCACGTCCACGTCGCCGATGCGGATGGTGCCGGACGTCGGCTCGATCAGGCGGGCGACGCAGCGCGCCACCGTGGTCTTGCCAGAGCCCGATTCGCCGACGATGCCGACCGTCTCGCCGCGCCTTACCGCGATGTCGACGTTCTCGGCCGCGCGCACGACCCGCCCCGACCCGAAGAGGCCCGCGTGCCCATAGGTCTTGGAGAGCCGTTCCATCACCAGCGCCGTGGGGCCGGACTTTGGAGCCCGCGCCGGAGGCTTCAGGCTGGGCACGGAGGCGATCAGCATGCGCGTATAGTCGTTCTGCGGGTGCCGTAGGATCTCGTCGCGCGGACCGAACTCGACCACCCGGCCCGACTGCATGACCACCACGCGGTGGGCGATGTCCGCCACGACGCCGAAGTCGTGCGTGATGAACAGCACGCCCGTGCCGCGCCGCTCCTGCAGCTCGCGGATGAGGTGGAGAATCTGCGCCTGCGTCGTCACGTCGAGCGCCGTGGTCGGCTCGTCCGCGATCAGCAGTGCGGGGTCGAGCACGAGGGCCGCCGCGATCATGATGCGCTGGCGCTGTCCGCCCGAGAGCTGGTGCGGATAGGCGTCGATCAGGCGCTCCGGCTCCGGCAGGCGCACGAGGCGCATGATCTGAAGCGCGCGCTGGCGCCGGTCGGGCTCGGACAGGTCGGTGTGGATCTGGAGGACCTCGGCGATCTGATCGCCGACCCGCATCACCGGGTTCAGCGCGGTCATCGGCTCCTGGAAGATCATCGCCATGCGCGTGCCGCGCAGATCGCGCAGCCTGGAGGGCGTCGCCTCCAGCACGTTCTCGCCTTGCAGCAGGACCTTCCCCGTGCTCGCCTTCAGCTCCCGGGGCAGCAGGCCCATGACGGCCTGCGCGGTGACGGACTTGCCGGAGCCGGATTCGCCGACCACGCACACGATCTCGCCCGGCCCGACCGAGAACGAGATGTCGTCGACGGCGTTCCTGCGGTCGGAGCCGCGCGGCAGCTCCACCGAGAGGCCGGCGATCTCCAGGACGGATGCCGTCTCGGCCATCGTGCCCCTCACACGCGTTTGGCAAAGCGCGGGTCGAGGGTGTCGCGCAGCCCGTCGCCCAGCATGTTGATGGCGAGCACCGCGAGCGCCAGGCACACACCCGGATAGAAGATGTTGTGGGGGTAGATGCGGAACAGCGAGCGCCCCTCGGCCATGATGTTGCCCCAGGTCGGCGTCTCCGGCGGAATGCCGATGCCGAGGAACGACAGGATGGCCTCGATCAGGATCGCGGCGCCGCAGATGAAGGTGCCCTGCACGATCAGCGGCGCGATGGTGTTGGGCAGCACGTGGCGCACAAGCAGCGTCGGCGTCGGCGTGCCGACAGTGATGGCGGCCTCGACGTAAGGCTCTTCGCGGATGGAGAGCACGATGGCTCGCACCAGGCGCACCACCCGCGGAATCTCCGGGACGACGATGGCTATGACGACGGCCAGCAGGCCGGCGCGCGAGAGTGACACCACGCCCATGGCGAGCAGGACGGCGGGTATCGCCATCAGCCCGTCCATCACGCGCATGATGGGGCCGTCGAGCCAGCGGATGTAGCCGGCAATGAGGCCGATGGTGAGACCGATGGCAACGCTCAGGAGGGCAACCGTCACGCCGATGATGAGCGACACGCGCGCGCCGTAGGCTACGCGGCTGTAGATGTCGCGGCCGAGCGAGTCGGTGCCGAAGCGATGCACAAACGTCGACTCCTTGCCGTCCTCGCCGCGGATGGTGCGCTCGACGCCGGGTTTCTTGTTGCGGTAGACCGGGTTGATCTCGGCGGGGTCGATCGTGCCGAGGACAGGGGCAAGGAGCCCGACGAGCGCCAGGAAGATCACGATGGCGGCGCCGATCACGACGCTCGGGTTGCGCACCAGCTTGCGCCATGCGCCCGGCCGGCGCGCCGTCGCCTCCTCTGCGATCTCGGCTGGCAGGGCCTCGATGCTCAATACCGGATCCTCGGGTCGAAGATGGTGTAGGTTATGTCGACCAGCAGGTTGATGATCACATACGCGAGTGAGAACAGGAGGATCACGGCCTGTATGGTCGGATAGTCGCGTGCCAGCACGGCATCGACCGTCAATCGGCCGAGCCCCGGAATAGTATAGACCGACTCGGTCACCACCACGCCGCCGATCAGGGTCGCGACGCCGAGGCCGATCACCGTCACGATCGGCACCGCGGCGTTGGCGAGCGCGTGCCGCACCAGCACTTTGCCCTCGGTCTGCCCCTTGGCGCGGGCGGTGCGGATGTAATCCTCGTTCATCACCTCGAGCACGCTGGTGCGCGTGATGCGGGCGATCAGCGCGATCAGGATCACGGAGAGCGTGAGCGAGGGCAGGATCAGCCGCTGCGCCCATCCGCCTACGCCCTGCGCCAGGCGCTGATAGCCCTGCACCGGCAGCCAGTTGAGCTGGATGGCGAAAACGTAGATCAGCGCGTAGCCGATGACGAACACCGGCACCGAGAAGCCCAGCACCGAGAAACCCACGACGAGGCGGTCGAGCCAGCCCCCATGCCGGTAGGCGGCGATCACGCCCAGAGGGACGGCGATCAGCACTGCGAGCAGGATCGTGAACACGGCAAGCGACAGGGTCGGCTCCAGCCTGTCGGCGATCAACTCGGCCACCTGCTTTTTGAAGAAGAAAGACTCGCCCAGATCGCCGTGCAGCGCCTTGGTCGACCATATCAGGAACTGGGTGTGGATCGGCTCGTCCAGCCCCAGCCGCTTGCGGATCTCGGCGACTTGCTCGGAGTTGGCGTTGTCGCCGGCGATGATGGCGGCGGGATCGGAGGGAGTCAGGCGCAGCATCAGGAAGACGAGCACCGCCACGATCAGCATCACGGGGATCGTGGCGAGGAGCCTGCGCAGGATGTAGGCGAGCATGAGGCCCTATCCGCTGTGGTGAGCAGCCGGCGGCATCCGTGCCCGCCGGCTGCGCCAGACCTCAGTTGATGGTCATGTTCCAGAAGACGGGGGCCGGGGCCACCAGCATGTTGCCGACATTCTTGCGCATGAGGGCGCCCGAGTACCACTGACCCAGCGGGATGTGGGTCACGACCTGGCCCTCGCGCACCTGTGCCGCGATCGCGATCTCCTTCTGCTTGGCGGGATCGGTCTCGCGCGCGAAGTCCTCACGCAGTTTCTCGATCGCGGCGTCGCACGGCCAGCCGAACATGGCTTTGTCGCAGCCCGCATTCATGAAGCCCATGAAGATCGGGTTGGTGATGTCGATCGACACCCAGGAGGTGAGGAAGGCGTGCCAGCCGCCGGCGGTCGGCGGGTCCTTCTTGGAGCGGCGTGCCACCAGCGTCTGCCAGTCCATGGACTGCATGTCGACCTTGAATCCGGCTTTCTCCATCAGCGACTTGGCAACCGGGGCAAGGTTGGTGAGCACGAGCAGGTCGGTGGAGTGCATCAGCACGATGGGGGTGCCGTCGTAGCCCGCCTCCTTCAGCAGCTCCTGCGCTTTCTTGAAGTCGGACTTCAGCATGCCGTCCAGCCCCTTCTCGCTGGCGAAGGCCGTGCCGCAGGGATAGTAGGAGTTGCAGACCTTGTAATACTTTGGATCGCCGATCACCGCCTTCAGGAAGTCCTCCTGATTGAAGGCGTAGAGCAGGGCCTGCCGGATCTTGGGATTGTCGAAGGGCTTGGCGGTCCAGTTCGGGCGGAAGGTGTACTGGTTGCCCAGCACGTTCCAGTCGAAGAATTTGACGTTGCTGTCGCCGAGGGCCAGCGGCAGCAGGTCGTGCGACGGCGATTCGATGAAGTCGATCTCGTTCGCCAGCAGCGCGTTGACGGCCTGCTGGTGGTCGGAGATGGCGCGCCATTCGACGCGGTCGACCTTGGCCACTTTGCCGCCGGCGAAGCCGGAGGCCGGCTCCGAGCGCGGCTTGTACTTGTCGAACTTGACGTAGACCGTCTTGTCGCCGGGCTTCCACTCGTCACGCTTGAACACGAAGGGGCCCGAGCCCGTGAAGTCGGAGATTTGCGTGTTGGGGTCCGTCTCGGCAACGCGCTTGGGCATCATGAAGGGCACGTTCGAGGAGGGTTTGCCGAGGCCCAACAGCACGAGGCCCGTCGGCGACTTGAGCTTCATGACGAACGTCTTGGGATTCTTGACCTCGATGTTGTCGACGAAGGTCATCAGCTTCTGGCCTGTGGAGTCCTTGGCGGCCCAGCGCTTGATGGAGGCGACGCAGTCCTCCGCCGTGACCGGCTGGCCGTCGTGCCAGACGAGGCCGTCGCGCAACGTGAAGGTGTGCGTGAGCTTGTCGGCCGACACGTCGTGCTTGTCGACCATCTGCGGCTTGATCTCGCCCTTCTCGTCGGTGGCGAACAGCGTGTCGTAGATCATATAGCCGTGGTTGCGCACGATGTAGGCGGTGGTCCAGATCGGATCGAGGATCTTCAGATCCGAGTGCATGACGGCGCGGATCGTCTTCTGCGCATGCGCTGGTGCCGCCAGGCAGCTGACGGCAACGGCCGCAGCGATCGCGAAACTGCTTTGGCGCATAAGGCCCATGTTCGACTCCAATTGACGGAAGTTGGTAAACGGCTGCAGCTGAGGGTGTTGAATCGCAACATTTCCCGAGGCCAGATTACACAACTCTGCCCGCCCCAAGTCAAAGCATAGATGTGCCCGCTTTGGCGACGCCGGTGCTCGAGTCCGGAGCAATGGTCCCGGTTTTGCGTTTCCGTTTTGCGGGCGCCCCGCTAGTGTGATGATCGAGAAGTCCGTTGCATCGTTTGCGGCAAGGCTTGGAGGCGGACTTCTCGATCTGAATCACACTAGCATCATGATTTTTCTAGTGTCCTTCAGATCGCGAAGTTCGTTCAACGCATGCTGCAAAACCAGACGAATCTCGCGATCAGGACACTAGGCTGCAGGGCGCAATCGACGACAGCACAGGGGTATGCAATGCCGATCGTGAACCGTGTTGCCGCTATGGGCGAGGAAGTGACGGCCTGGCGCCGGGATCTGCACGAGCATCCCGAGATCGGCTTCGAGGTGCACCGCACGGCCGGCATCGTCGCCGACAAGCTCAGGGCCTTCGGCTGCGACGAGGTGGTCCCGGGCGTCGGCAGGACGGGCGTCGTCGGCATAATCAAGGGCCGCAAGACGGGCTCGGGCAAGGTGGTGGGGCTGCGCGCCGACATGGACGCCCTGCCGATCCAGGAGGCCACGGGGGTGCCGTATGCGTCCAAGGCGCCCGGCAAGATGCACGCCTGCGGCCACGACGGCCACACCGCCATGCTGCTCGGCGCCGCCAAGTACCTGTGCGAGACGCGCAATTTCGACGGCACGGTCGTCGTCGTCTTCCAGCCCAACGAGGAAGGCCTGACGGGCAGCCTCGCCATGCTCGAGGATGGGCTGATCGAGCGCTTCGGCATCCAGCAGATTTTCGGCATGCACACCTCGCCCAATCACGAGCTCGGCAAGTTCGCGATCTGCGATGGCCCGATGCTGGCGGCGTGCGACAAATTCACGATCGAGATCGCCGGCAAGGGCGCGCATGCCGCGCGTCCGCACGAGGGCGTCGATTCGGTGGTGGTGGCCGCGCAGACCATCATGGCGCTGCAGACAATCGCCTCGCGCACCATCGATCCGCTCGATGCCATCGTCGTCTCGACCTGCATGGTGCGCGCGAGCGACGCCTTCAACATCATCCCCGAGGGCGTCACCCTGGTCGGCACCATCCGCTCCTTGAGCGAGCGGACGAGGGCGCTGACGCATGCGCGCATGCGCGACATCGCCCAGGGAACCGCTCAGGTCTTCGGCGCTACGGCCCGGACGGTCATCGAGGGCGACGTGCCCGTGACTGTCAACGACGCGGAGAAGGCGAAATTCGCCCGCGGCATCGCCGGCGAGATCGTCGGCGAGGCCAACGTGCTGGAGATGCGCCCCATCATGGGGGCGGAGGATTTCTCGCACATGCTCAAGAAGCGCCCGGGCGCCTTCATCATGATCGGCAACGGCAAGGGGCCGGGCCTGCACAATCCCGGCTACAACTTCAACGACGAGGCCCTTCCGCTCGGCATTTCCTATTGGGCGCGGCTGGCCGAGACGGCCATGCCGGCGTGAGCCAGCCGTAGGATGCCGCAGGGCGCAAAAGGCGAAGCCGCATTGCGCCGAAACGCCGGGCAAATTGGTGCAATGCGCTTGGCTCTTGCACCCTAGGTCCGGCGCGCGCACCAACGGCTCGGAGTGCAGCAATTTTGCTGGGTCGTTAACTTGGGTTTTGCCAGCTTCAGTCATCATGGAGCGTCGCATTCGAGTGACGTCCATGAGCCGTCTGCTGTCACCCTCCCTGGTCTTCATCGCCGCGCATCTGGCCTTCATCGGCGCCAGCATCGCCCTCGTCATTTTGAACTGAGCCCGTAGGCCTACGCCCCTGCGGCACCCTACTTCTTCGCCACCTCATCGAAGATCTGCGCGAACTCAACCGCGCCCGCCTTCTTGATGTTGATCTCCATGCGCTCGTCGAGGGCCCTCAGCAACTCGGCGGCCGTCTTCTCGCGCACGATGGTGTTGCGGTAGTAACCGCCTTCGCTGAAGAAGTTGGACGTCGGCATGCCCTGCGCCACCGGCGTCATCATCTCGAGGCCGGTGCGCGGTCCGGCGAGGTTCATGAGCTCGATCTCGGCGCCCGCGAGATTGTGGCGGCCGGCCTGCTCCGCCTCGTCCTTCAGTCCCTTGAGCTTGAGAACCTGCAGCCAGGGGCCGACGTCGGCGTCGAGATTGAGGGCGTGGATGCCGAGGCCCGCCGGCGTGCCGGCAAACCGCATGTGCGCGCCCCACTCGTTGGGGATCGACCGGGCCGCTCTCAACATGCGCCGCACGATTCCCGCCTTCGCTTTGAGGGCTTCAGCCCGCTCCGGGTCCGCATTGGCCGTTGCGGCCATGGTCAGAAGCCGCCGCGCGAAGCCTTCCCCGTGCTTGACGAGCTCACTCGTGGAGTTGGCGTGCAGCAGCTGAGCGTAGCCGAGCGCGGATGAGATTGCCTTGCCTTTCCTGGTCAGCGGATTGAAGCCCGCCTGCATGTCGTAGGTGCCCTGGCCGCCGGTTTCGAGCGCGTAGATGCGCACGACCTGGTCCTTGCTGAGCCCGACGGTAAGCGCCTCGATGGCATAGCGGCGCTTGAACTCCTGCTCGGTGGCGGGGGTGGGCACGAACCCGTACTGCTCCCTGGCTTGCTCCAGGAAGTCCGCGACCGTGGCGAGCGGCCGCTCGGGCGGCGGGGGTCTGACCTCCGTGACGATCCTGGCGATGTCGGCAGGAAGCTCGGGGCCTGAAAACTTCGGCGGCTGGCGCGCAATATAGTCGTCCGCCTCGAACTCCTGTCCCAGCAGGCGCTTGGCCCGGCGCGCCTGGCGCTTGGCCTGGACACGGTTCCAGTAGCCGCGGTGCTGGGCCTCGAACTGCTCCTTGGCCTTGCGGTGCTCCTCGTAGATCTTTTGCTGGGCCGGCGTCAGCTTGTCGGCAAGGGCCTTGGGCGTGGTTTCCGCCCAGGCTGCGGCCGCAAACAGCATGCCAGCCGCGAACAGGAGTGCGGCTACCGCATGCGATGTCGCCCGCAACCACATCCTCGTGACGATCATGCTCGTATGATTCAGCTTTAGAAGCCTGTCTCCCAACCTAGCCGCAAACGATGCAACGGACTTCTCGCTCATCACGCTAGCCGCCGCGCTTGACGTTGACCGCCGGCTCCGTGCCGAGGAAGTGCCGGCGCAGCACTTCGCGCGCCGCCTCGCCCTTGGCAAGGTCGACGGCGTTGACGATGGCGAGGCGAAAGCCGCCCGGCGGCATGGAATGCAGCTCCGGCGCCTTGTGCTCATGGAAGGTGATCTGCACGCTCGATACCCCCGGCATCGCCGCCACCTCACGCACCAGGTCCGGCCGAGGATGGCGATAGCGCCGGCCCCAGGGGCCGCAAAGCACGATGCTGTAGCCATCGCGGCGGCCGGCGTCGGCGAAGCGCCAGGTTCCGTCGCGATGGAGCGCGACGAAGGCATCCATCCAGCCGGGGCCGTAGAGATCGGGCCACTGGTCGGAGAGCCGCAGATGCGCCTCGATGATGGTGCCGCCGATGGTCTCGAGGTTGAGGATGCCGGTGAAGCCTTGCAGGTTGGCAGCAATCCACGCGCCGCAGGCGGTCTCGAGGGGAGGATTGGCCGCGGCGTGGACGGTCCAGCGGTCGAACATGCCCTCTCCGGTCGCCAATCCTGTCGCATGCCGCCACCACTTCGGCGCCCCGTCGACGAGCGCGACGTCGGTTGAAATGTGCTCCCCCTCAAGCAGGGTCATCCAGAAATGGCCGGCCGTGTGGCAGCGCTCGTAGTCCTCCGCCGACGTGAGCACGCGGCTGCCGGCGCCCAGGCCGCGGAAATTCATGATCGGCTTGGAGAAGACAGGATAGGCCGGTGGCTCCGTGCCGTGCGGGCCCGCGGCCAAGCCCTGGCTGAGCGCGACCTGCAGCTTGTCGAACACCCAGCGATGACGCGGATTCCAGGCCCATGCTTCCGGATCGTCGGTGGGAATGAAGAGGTCGGCCGGACACTCGACCGCATCGAAATATTGGTGCCGCCAGGGGGCCGGCTCGATGATCGGCACTTTCCAAGGGTCCGTTATTCGGGAAATGCGCTGCGGAAGGCATTACACTAGCCCGGGCAGCAGGAAGCATGCTCTAAAATATGACCGGGGAGAGATGCGCCATGGCACAAGCGACGGCTGAGCCCATCAAAGCCTACTGGCAGCCCGGCTGCACGAGCTGCCTGCGCATGAAGGAGTTCCTCACCAAGCACGGCGTGCCGTTCGTGTCGGTGAACGTGCTGGCCGACAAGGCGGCGTTCGCGGAGCTGGCCGAGCTCGGGCTCCGCACCGTGCCGATCGTGCGGCGCGGCAAGGACTGGGCGAACGGCCAGGTCCTAAAGGATGTGGCCCGCGTCGCCGGCATCCCGTGGGGGGGCGCGAAAATCCTGCCGCCGCCGGAGCTGGTTGCGCGTCTTGTTGCCATCCAGCAGGCGGCGCAACGCTTCTTCGCGCAGATCCCGGATGACAAGCTTGGCGAGCAGCTGCCCAACCGGCCGCGCAGCTACGCCCAGCTCGCCTACCACATCTTCAACATTGCCGACGCCTGGCTCGAGCACGAGGTGCACGGCCTGCCCCTGAAGGAGGGGGCCTACAATCGCGTGCCGCCGCCGCAGATGAAGACCAAGCAGCAGGTCCTCGACTACGGCAAGGGCGTGCTCGCGGGCATCGAGCAGTGGTGGCAGGGTCCGGGCCGGGACACGGATTTTGCGCGCAAGGCCAACGTCTACTATGGCGACGTCGACCTGCATCACTTCCTGGAGCGCACCGCCTGGCATTCGGGGCAGCACGTGCGCCAGATGATGATGGTGCTGGGCTTCCTCGGCATCGCGCCCGACCGCCCCGCCGGCGCCGAGACGTTCGAGGGGTTGCCGATGCCGGACAAGGTCTGGGACGACGAGCAGCCCGTCGGCTGAAAGGCAGCCGGCTCAGCGGAAATGATAGGGCACCTGGTAGGTCAGCTGCACCACGGTCATGCCGGCGGGCGGCGTTGGGAACTTCGTGCGCCGGACGGCCTCCAGGGCCGCGTCGTCGAGCTTCTGGTTGCCGCTCGATCTCGCGACCTCGGCAAGGGCCAGGGCGCCGTCGGGGGCGATCGTGAACCTGACCTGCACGGTGCCGTGCCCGCCGATTCCCTTCGGCTTGCCCTTGCCGAGCGCCAGCGCCACGTAGCGCCCATAGTCGCGCACGGCGCCGGCGCTTGCCGCGGCCGGCGCTCTGGCGCTCGCGGGCTGTTCCACGATTGAATGGCTGCGTGCGGAGGCCCCGCCCGCCGCCGCGGCGGCGCTTTGCTGCTGTTGGCGCGCCTGCTCCTGGGGCGCCTCCGGGATCGCGTCCGCGGCATGGACCGGCTCGTCTTGCGGCTTTTCCTTGGGCGGGTCCTTCGCCTCTCTTTCTTCCTTCTTTTCTTCCTCCTGCTTTGTCGCGGGAGCGGATGTCGCATCGGGTGCGCCGTCGCTGGCGTCGACGGGCGCCTGGGGTACGGAGGCGGCCGGCGACACCGGTTCCGAGGTGCGTGATTCGAGCACGTTGGAGCTGGCGAGGGTAATGCTGATGGCCTCGATCTGTTGCCCTCCGCCGCCCGGCATCGGGTCGTAGGGCGCTCGCGCCAGGGCGTGCAGCGCCAATCCATGCGCCAGGAGCGCGGCGAGCCAGGCGGCGGTCCATCGGAGGCGATCGCGTGCGGTCGGGGTCTTCCAGCGATGGGGCGCCACCGCCGCAAGACGCGCCCCGCCAGCCGCCGCCGCGCCCGGCGCGTCACCAGGGCGTAGCGTCTGCGGCGGTGGCACGTCGGCAGTCATATGTAATATTGTAACATGGCGGACACGCTCCGCCGCCAATCCTTGTTCCTGGCCCCGAATGGCGCCTTGCCTCGCGGCGTCGCAGATGTTGCTATGTTATAGCATTACATATCGAGGCACTGCCATGTATGACGGCTCGCGCTGGTCTTTACAGGTGGTTGGGGTCGCAGCGGGGGCAGTCCTTGGTGTTTGTCTCGCCGGTGCGACGGCCGAGGCGCAAACGCAGCTTCCCGGCATCGTCGTGACGACCCCTAGTCCCGTGTCGCGGCCGCCGCCTCCTGCCCAAGCACAGGCGCCGCCTGCCGGCGACCCCATCCTCGCCGACGACCAGTTCGTTGCTCTCACCGTCGTGCCCTCGCGCGAGATCGCGGCCACCGACGGGCAGAACCTCGCAGACTCCCTGCAATACAAGCCGGGGATCACCGGCTCCACCTTCGCGCCGGGAGCCAATCGCCCGATCATCCGCGGCCTCGACAGCTATCGTGTGCGCATGCAGGAGAACGGCGTCGGCGCGCACGACGTCTCCGCCCTCAGCGAGGATCACGCCGTGCCGATCGATCCGTTCTCGGCCGATCGGATCGAGGTGGTACGCGGCCCCGCCACCCTGCGCTACGGCTCGCAGGCGATCGGCGGCGTCGTCAACGCCACCAACGACCGCATCCCCGAGGCCATCCCCCGCGCCGGCTTTCGCGCCCAGTACATGGGCGGGCTCGCCTCCGTCGATGCCAGCGCCGACAGCGCCTTCAAGGTCACCGCGGGCGCCGGCAACTTCGCGGTTCATGCCGACGCTTTCCGCCGCCGTGCCGAGGACTACGACACGCCGGCAGGGCGCCAGTTCAATTCGTTTGCCGACAGCGACGGCTACTCGGTCGGCGCCTCGCACGTCTGGCGGGACGGCTTCATCGGTCTCGCGTACGTGAACTTCAACAGCCTCTACGGCATCCCCGGGGCCGAGGCGGCCGAGGAGAAAGTGCGCATCGACCTGCAGCAGGACAAGGTCCTGTCGAGGGGCGAGTGGCGGGTGCGCGACCACGGCATCGAAGCCATCCGCTATTGGTTCGGTGCCTCCGCCTACGCGCACGACGAGGTCGGCCTGGCGACCGGCGTGCCCGAGGTCGGCTCCCGTTTCACCAATCGCGAGCAGGAGGGCCGTATCGAGGTGCAGCATCTCCCCTGGATGACCCGCTTCGGCGAGCTGCGCGGCACCGTCGGCCTGCAGCTCGGCCACCGTAACGTGCGCGGGCAGAGCTTTGAAGGCGACTCGCTGCTGGAGCCGACGCAGACCAGCAGCGTTGCCGCCTTCTGGTTCGAGGAGCTGCAAGTCACCAGGCTGCTGCGCCTGCAGGCGGCAACCCGCCTCGAGCACACGCAGGTGGACGGCAGCGGGCTCGACCTTGCCGATCCGGCACTCCCGGCACTTCTCGCGGCGCAGCGCACGTTCACGCCTTTCAGTGCCAGCGCCGGCGTCCTCTACGAGCTGCCGCACAAGATCGTTGCCCGGCTCACCGCGCAATATGTCGAGCGGTCGCCCGCAGACGCCGAGCTCTTCTCCAAGGGCGTGCACGAGGCGACCGGCACCTTCGAGATCGGCCGCCCCTTCCTCGACATTGAGGCCGCGCGCACCATCGAGTTCGGCCTGAAGCGGGCGACCGGCGCCTTTCGCTTCGACGCTTCCGCCTACTACACCGCGTTCGACGGCTTCATCTTCAAGCAGCGCACCGGCCAGACCTGCGGCGACACGCTGTCGAGCTGCACGCCCGGCGGCCCCGGCGGCGAGCTCAACCAGATCCTGTTCCAGCAGCGCGATGCCGTCTTCTACGGTGCGGAGCTGTCCGCCCAGCTCGATATCGGCCGCATCCATCGCGGCACCTGGGGCATCGACGGGCAATACGATTTCGTGCGCGCCGTCTTCGATGATGCGCGGGATGGAAACGTGCCGCGCATGCCGCCGCACCGGCTGGGCTTCGGCCTCTACTACCGCGACGCCAACCTCTACGCCCGCACCGGCTTCCTGCACGCCTTCGATCAAAACGAGATCGGTGAGCACGAGACGCCGACCAAAGGCTACACGCTGCTCAGCGCCGATCTTGCCTACACCTTCAAGCTGCCCCCGCATGCGGCCGTCGTGCCCGAGATGACCGTCGGCATCAGGGGCTCGAACCTGCTCGACGACGATGTGCGCAACAGCGCCTCCTTCAAGAAGGGCGAGGTCCTCCAGCCCGGCCGCAACGTGCGTCTCTACGGCATCGTAAGGCTCAACTGAGGTCGGGGCTTGCCCACGGCCGGGCAATGTACTAACGCGGACGGCCGCAGCGCTCGTGGGTCCGGGGCGCGTGTGCACTCCGGGCCTCCGCGTTTTGCGGCAGTGCACAATAAGCCGCGCGAGGCGGCGAGGGGGAGACGACGCCAGCGCAACCGTCCAAGCCAGACGGGGCGGGGCGTGTTTGCCGGTTAAAAAAACAACTATGGTACGCCGCTGCAACTTGGGATAACGCATCCCAATCTGCTAAGTAGGCGGCTTGCGGGCGACGAGGATCGGGCGGAATGCAAGCGGGCGAAATCGCAGCACGAAGCAAGGGCCAGACGGCCCCGACCGACGTTTCCAATCCGCAGTACTTCCACAAGGTGGTCGATTGCCAGTGGGCGTGCCCGAGCCATACGCCCGTTCCCGAATACATCCGCCTGATCGCGCAGGGCCGCTACGCCGCGGCCTACATGCTCAACTGGGAGAGCAACGTCTTCCCCGGCATCCTCGGCCGCGTGTGCGACCGCCCCTGCGAGCCGGCGTGCCGCCGTGGCCGCGTGGAGGAGAAACCGGTCGCCATCTGCCGCCTCAAGCGCGTCGCCGCCGACTACAAGGGCGAGATCGACGCGTTCCTGCCCGACATTCCCACCGAGAAGAACGGCAAGCGCATCGCCCTGATCGGCGCCGGCCCGGCATCGCTCACCGTGGCGCGCGATCTGCTGCCGCTCGGCTATAGCTGCACCCTGTTCGAGAAGGACCCGCAGGGCGGCGGGCTGATGCGCACGAACATTCCTTCCTTCCGCCTGCCCGCGAGCGTGCTCGACGAGGAGGTGGATCGCGTGCTGGCCCTCGGCGTCGAGGCGCGTTTCGGCGCGGAGATCAAGAGCCTCAAGAGCTTGCTGGGTGAGGGTTTCGACGCCGTGTTCGTCGGCACCGGTGCGCCGAAAGGCAAGGACCTCGACATCCCCGGGCGCAGGGAAGCCGCGGCCAACATCCACATCGGCATCGACTGGCTGACCTCGGTCGCCTTCGAGCATGTGCACAGGGTCGGCCGGCGCGTCGTCATCATCGGCGGCGGCAACACGGCGATGGACTGCTGCCGCACGGCGCTGCGCCTGGGCGGCATGACCGTGACGGTGACCGTGCGCTCGCCGCGCCGGGTGATGAAGGCCTCGCCCTGGGAGATCGAGGACGCAGAGCATGAGGGCATCCCGATCCTCGACAACCATTCGCCCAAGGAGTTCGTGCTGGAGAAGGGCCGCCTGGCCGGCGTGCGCTTCGAGAAGATGAAGGAAGTGGGCGTCGACAAGAACGGCCGTCCCAGGCTCGAGCCTTCCGGCGAGGAGATCGTGCTCGAGTGCGACGACGTGCTGATGGCCATCGGCCAGGAGAACAGCTTCCCCTGGATCGAGCGCGACATCGGCCTGGAGTTCGACAAGTGGGGCATGCCCACGGTCGACAAGACGACCATGATGTCGACGCGGTCCGGCGTGTTCTTCGGCGGCGACGCTGCCTGGGGGCCCGAGAACATCATCTGGGCGGTTGCGCACGGCCATCAAGCCGCGATCTCGATCGACAAGCTGTGCATGGGCCTGCCGCTCGAGGACCGGCCCGCACCGCAGACGAGCCTGTTCAGCCAGAAGATGGGCATCCACGAGTGGTCCTACGACAACGACTACTCGGTGGCACGGCGGGTGGCCATGCCGCACGCCGACAAGGCGCAGGCACTGCGCAATCTCAAGGTGGAGGTCGAACTCGGCTACGACGACCGGCTCGCGTTCAAGGAGGCGGAGCGCTGCCTCAACTGCGACGTGCAGACGGTGTTCTCGGCGCCCCTGTGCATCGAGTGCGATGCCTGCATGGACATCTGCCCCGTCGACTGCATCAACTTCACCGACAACGACGCCGAGCCCGCGCTGCGCGACAAGCTGCGCGTTCCCGCCCGCAACAAGTCCCAGGACATCTATGTTTCGGAGCTGCTGAAGACTGCACGCATCATGGCCAAGGACGAGGACGTGTGCCTGCACTGCGGCCTGTGCGCCGAGCGCTGTCCGACAGGGGCCTGGGACATGCAGAAATTCATGTACGTGGAGGCGCAGGCCGCCAAGGCTTGCCTGACGCATCACAATGCCTATTTGCGATAGAGGATCGGGGTCAGACCCCGCGGCAGGACGCCGAGTTCTAGAACTGCGCGCACCGGCGCGGGGTCTGATCGCCGTACACAGCAAGGCCAAATCATAGATGAGCGGCATCAATGACTTCGTGGTGAAGTTCGCCACCGTCAACGGCTCGGGCTCGGCCAGCGCCAACGGTATTTTTGCCAAGACGCTGTTCCGCATGGGGATTCCCGTCAGCCCCAAGAACATCTTCCCCTCCAACATCCAGGGCCTGCCGACCTGGTACGAGGTGCGGGTGTCGGAGGCGGGCTATCTGGCACGGCGCGACGGCATCGACCTGATGGTCGCCATGAACCCGCAGACCTTCAGGGAGGACCTGAGCGAGATCGCTCCCGGAGGCTGGCTGCTCTACGATTCGACGCTGCCCCGCGTCTGGCCCCGTGACGACATCACCGTCCTGGGCGTGCCGATCGCGGAGATGTGCGCGGCCAAGTGGAAGGACACGCGGCAGCGGCAGCTGTTCAAGAACATGGTCTACGTCGGCGCGCTGACGGCGCTCCTCGACATGGACCTCAAGGTGCTCGAGAGCGCGGTGGTCGACCAGCTCAAGGGCAAGGAGAAGCTGGTCGCCGCCAATATGGAAGCGATCGCCCTCGGCCGCGAATATGCGCTCAAGCACTTCGACTGTCCGCTGCCCATCCGCGTGCGGCATGCCGAGGGCGCCAAAGGCAAGATCCTGGTCACCGGCAACGATGCTGCCGGTCTCGGCGCCCTCTACGCCGGCGCCACCGTGTGCGCCTGGTATCCGATCACGCCGTCGACCTCGCTGGCCGAGGCGTATGAGCGCTATGCCAAGCGCCTGCGCACGGGCAAGGACGGGCGGCGACTCTACGGCATCGTGCAGGCGGAGGACGAGCTTGCCGCGATCGGCGTCGCCATCGGCGGCGGCTGGAACGGGGCACGCTCGTTCACGGCGACCTCCGGCCCCGGCATCTCGCTGATGAGCGAGTTCTTAGGGCTAGCCTACTTCGCCGAGGTGCCGGTCGTTCTGTTCAACATCCAGCGCGGCGGCCCGTCGACCGGCATGCCCACGCGCACGCAGCAGTCCGACATCCTCTCCTGCGCCTACGCCTCGCACGGCGATACCAAGCACGTGCTGCTGTTCCCGGCCAACCCCACGGAGTGCTTCTCCATGGGCGCCGAGGCCTTCGACCTCGCCGAGCGCCTGCAGACGCCCGTCATCGTCATGTCCGACCTCGACATCGGCATGAACGAGTGGGTGACGGATGCATTCGCCTGGAACGATGCCCACGCGCATGACCGCGGCAAGGTGTTGACCGCCGAGCAGCTCGACAAGTTCAAGGAGCTGAAGGGCAGAGACTGGGGCCGCTACCAGGATGTCGACGGCGACGCCATCCCCTACCGCACGCTGCCCGGCACGCACCCGACCAAGGGCGCCTTCTTCACGCGCGGCACCTCGCACGACGAGAACGCGCGCTATACCGAGGACGGACGCATCCATGCGCGCGTGATCGACCGCATCCGCCGCAAGTTCGACACCGCCCAGGGCCTCGTACCCAAACCCGAGATCGCGATCCGCGACAAGGGCGGCAAGACCGGCCTCATCTATTTCGGCGCGACGACGCCGGCGGTGCGCGAGGCCCTCGATCTGCTCGAGCGCGAGGGCATCAAAGTCAACGCCCTCCGCATCAAGGCTTTCCCGTTCACGCGCGAGGTGGTCTCCTTCTGCGCCATGCACGAGCGCGTGTTCGTGCTGGAGCAGAACCGCGACGCACAGATGCGCTCCCTGCTGATGACGGAGGCCGACGTTCCCGGCGCCAAGCTCATCCCGGCGCTCAACTACGACGGCATGCCATTGACGGCCGAGTTCGTGCGCGGCGCGATCGTGACGCGCCTGCAGCCCGCCCAGGCCGCGGCGGAGTAAGGATCGACCATGAGCTACATTGCCAAACCCTCAGCCCACCATCCGGCGCTGCCGAAGAATGCGCTCGGCCTGACGCGGCGCGACTATGAAGGCACCATGTCGACGCTGTGCGCCGGCTGCGGCCACGACTCGATCACGGCCGCCCTGATCGAGGCCTGCTTCGAGCTGGACCTGCCGGCTCACCGCATCGCCAAGGTCTCGGGCATCGGCTGCTCGTCGAAGGCACCGACCTATTTCCTCTCCCGCAGCCACGGCTTCAACTCCGTGCACGGGCGCATGCCGTCGATCACGACCGGGGCCAACCTCGCCAACCGCGACCTCGTCTACATCGGCGTGTCCGGCGACGGCGACACGGCCTCCATCGGACTCGGCCAGTTCTGTCACGCGGTGCGCCGCCGGCTGAACATGACCTACATCGTCATGAACAACGGCTGCTATGGGCTGACCAAGGGGCAATTCTCCGCCACCAACGACAAGAGCTCGCCGTCCAAGAAGGGCGAGGCCAATCCGTTCGAGGCGATCGACCTGTGCCAGATGGCGATCCAGCTCGGCGCCGGCTTCGTCGCCCGCTCCTTCTCCGGCGACAAGATGCAGCTCATCCCCCTCATCAAGGCAGCCATCAGCTACAACGGCTTCGCCTTCCTCGACGTCATCAGCCCTTGCGTGACCTTCAACAACCACCCGACCTCGACCAAGAGCTACGACTACGTGCGCGCGCACAACATGGCGTCGGAGAACAAGCTCGACTTCGTCGAGGGGAAGGAAGAGATCACCGCCGACTATGCCGAGGGCACGTCGACCTCTGTCCTGATGCACGACGGCTCGCGCCTGGTGCTGCACAAGCTCGACGAGCAGCACGATCCGCGCGATGCCGATGCGGCCATCATGGCCATCCGCACCAATGCGGCGCAGGGCAAGGTGGCGACGGGGCTGCTCTTCGTCGACGAGAGCCAGCAGGACATGCACGACATCCTGGCCACCGACAGGCGGTCGCTGAACGCGCTGCCCATGTCGGAGCTGTGCCCCGGCTCGAAGGCGCTCGAGGCCATCAACGCGCGCCTGCGCTAGCGCAATTTCGGTCATCCCTTCGCTTGTCCCGAGGACCCAGCGGCCCATGCCCGCCGGAGCACGCGGTTGGATGGAGGGTCGGGACAAGCCCGACCATGACAAGCCCCGGGCGCTCGGCCCGTGCGCTGGCCCGGCCGCTCAGCGCACGCTCGGATACGCCTGCATCGTGCGCAGGCAGGCGGCGCGCCACTGGACCTTCGTCATGTGCGTGGCCCGCTCCCAGAATCTCATGCAGTCGGCAAGCGACTTGCCGCCGCCCCCGGGCCTGCTCGGCTCGGCCTCGCTCGGGCTCGATGGCAGCGAGCCTCCGGGCGAGAGGGCCATGTTGCTTGCGGGCGGCTCGCCGCCGCCCGAAATCGCGGTCGGAAGCTGCTGGGGCAGCGGCGCGACGGCCGGCGCCTCCGGTGCGGGAGACTGAAGGGTCGCGGTATTCCCTGGTGGCGGAGAAGGAGGCGGTGCCGTGGAGAGGTCCGTATCCGCGCCGGGCGAGAAAGACCGGCCCGGCCGCCGCGGTTGGGATGCCAGCCCGGACGGCGCTTGACGTCCCGTTGGGGCGCTCAGGGGGGCGCCTACAGATGGGGCAGCCAACATGCCGCCTCTGCCGCCGGCGTCTCGCGCGACCGCGGTTGCTGCCCAAGCGAACGGCAGCAAGCCTCCGAATAGGGCAAGCGTGAGCGCAATGCGGCGTGTTGGCATGGCGGGCGCCTGTCTCGATTTTCGTGTGCTCGCTGCGGGCAACGTACACACCACATGATGGTTCCGGCGGCCGGCTGCGGCAGCGTGAAGCGCGCTCACAATGGGCTCATCAGCCCCGTGTGTTTCTGCTATGCAACGGGCAGCCGCATCCAGCAAAGGCGCCTGCCATGACCTACGTCATCAATCCCAATCCCCAGCCGGCTCTTCCCGTCAGGGGCACGGACAAGCTGTTTCCGATCCACCGCATCTATTGTGTCGGGCGCAACTACGAAGAGCACACCAAGGAGATGGGCGGGAACATCAAGGACCCCCCGTTCTTCTTCCAGAAGAATCCCGATTGCGTGATTACGACCGGCAAGTTCCCCTACCCGCCCGCGACCAGGAACGTCCACTTCGAGATCGAGCTCGTGGTGGCGCTCAAGTCGGGCGGCACGAACATCAAGGCCGCGGACGCCATGCAGCACGTCTACGGCTATGGCGTGGGCATCGATATGACGCGGCGCGACCTGCAGGACGTGGCCAAGAAGCTTGCGCGTCCCTGGGAGGTGGCGAAGGCGTTCGAGCACTCGGCGCCCTGCACGGCCTTGGTGCCGGCCAAGGATGCCGACCTGCCGGCCAACGGCGCGATCTGGCTCGAGGTCAATGGCGAGCGGCGGCAGTCCGGCGACCTGAGCCAGATGATCTGGGATATTCCCCACCAGATCGAATTCCTGTCGGGACTGTTCGAGCTCAAGGCAGGTGATCTGATCTTCACCGGCACGCCCTCGGGAGTGGGCGCCATCAACAAGGGGGACAGGCTCAAAGGCCATGTCGACGGGGTCGGCGACCTCGAGGTCGTCGTTACGTAGGCTTTCCTTTCCACTGTCATCAGGCCATCGGAGGCGGCGCGCTAGAGCTTGTTCAGGTCAAATGGCAGCATATCCGGCGTTGGCGAGGTAGTTGGCGCACTCTTGGGGGCTGAAGTGGTCGAGCAGGTCGCCGATC
>JBFWRV010000086.1:0-21093 GCA_050248715.1 Hyphomicrobiaceae bacterium
TCGATCTCGCCCTTCTCCTCCGGTCCCGCTCCTGCTGTTCATCGTCAACCATGGCATCGGGTCCTGATCAGCCACCCGCCGCCAACCCCATGCTCCGCTCGAGAAGCAGCGTTGCGAACAGCCCGAAGAGATAGAGGATCGAGAAGCCGAACAGCTGCTTGGCGGCCTTGTCGGCCTCGCGCCCCTCCCGGATCGCGTGCACGTTGATGGCAAGCGCGAGAAAGATGGCGCCCAGCATGATGGAGAAGAGCGCGTAAAGCGGGCCGCCGAAGCCCATGAAGGCCGGCCAGATGCCGAGCGGTACGAGCAGGGCCGAATAGATCACGATCTGCTTGCGGGTTTCGTCCGCGCCCGCGACCACGGGCAGCATCGGCACGCCCGCGCGCTCGTAGTCGCGGGTGCGATAGAGGGCCAGCGCCCAGAAGTGGGGAGGCGTCCACATGAAGATGATCAGGAACAGCACGATGCTCTCGATGCTGATCGAGCCCGTCGCGGCCGCCCAGCCGATCATCGGGGGAAAGGCGCCCGCAGCCCCGCCGATGACGATGTTCTGGGGCGTGCGTCGCTTCAGCCACATCGTGTAGACGAGCACGTAGAAGACGATCGTTCCGGCGAGCAGTGCACCGGCGAGCCAATTGATGATGAGGCCCAGCGTCAAGACCGAACCGATGGCCAGGATCATACCGAACGTCAGCGCCTCGTCGGCCGTCACGTGCCCGCGCGGGATGGGGCGGCTTGCGGTGCGCTGCATGCACGCGTCGATGTCGGCGTCGTACCACATGTTGAGGGCGCCGGATGCGCCGGCCCCCACGGCGATGCACGCGAGCGCTATGACGGCGAGCACCGGATGCAGCTGATCAGGCGCCAGTACCATGCCGACCAGGGCCGTGAAGACCACAAGCGACATCACTCGCGGCTTCATCAACGCGATGAAGTCACCGATGCTTCCGCCCATAGTTTGGGCCGGGTGGAGCGGGCTCGCTTGAACGCCGATATCAGCCATTCTTACCTTCGTTACGTCATACCCACGCGCGGACACCCGCACCACGGGCTACACGCGATTTGCGCGGGTCCCCGCCGTAGCGGGGATGACGGTGCTAGTGATGAGTGGTCTCCTTGATCTCCGGCAGCCTCTCGTAGGAGTGGAAAGCCGGTGGCGACGGCAGCTGCCATTCCAGCGTCGTGGCGGCCGGCCCCCAGGGATTGTTCGCGGCTTTCTGGCGGGCGACAAAGTAGGCGTAGAGCATGGCCAGAATGAACACGAGGGTGCCGGCGGCGGTGATGTAGGAGCCGACCGATGACCACCAGTTCCAATAGGCGTAAGCATCGGGATAGTCGACGTAGCGCCGCGGCATGCCGGCAAGCCCGAGGAAGTGCTGGGGGAAGAACAGCACGTTGGCGCCGATGAAGGTGAGCCAGAAGTGCAGTTTGCCGAGCGCCTCGTTGTACATGTACCCGGTCATCTTCGGGAACCAAAAGTACCAGCCCGCGAAGATCGTAAAGACAGCGCCGAGCGACAGCACGTAGTGGAAATGCGCGACCACGTAGTAGGTGTCGTGGAAGGCGCGGTCGACACCGGCGTTGGCCAGCATCACGCCGGTGACGCCGCCGACGGTGAAGAGGAAGATGAAGCCCAGGGCCCACAGCATCGGCACCCGGAACTGGATCGAGCCGCCCCACATGGTGGCGATCCAGGAGAAGACCTTCACGCCCGTGGGCACGGCGATCACCATGGTGGCGAACACGAAGTAGGCCTGCGCGTCAACGCCCATACCCGACGTGTACATGTGGTGCGCCCACACGATGAAGCCGATGAAGCCTATGGCCACCATCGCGTAGGCCATGCCGAGATAGCCGAACACCGGCTTCTTGGAGAAGGTGGAGACGATGTGGCTGACCATGCCGAAGCCCGGCAGGATGAGGATGTAGACCTCAGGATGGCCGAAGAACCAGAAGAGGTGCTGATAGAGAACGGGATCGCCGCCGCCAGCCGCGTTGAAGAACGTCGTGCCGAAGTTGCGGTCGGTCAGCAGCATGGTGATAGCGCCGGCGAGAACCGGCAGCGACAGCAGCAGTAGGAACGCCGTGACCAGCACGCTCCACACGAACAGCGGCATCTTGTGCAGCGTCATGCCGGGCGCGCGCATGTTGAAGATGGTGGTGATGAAGTTGATAGCGCCGAGAATGGACGAGGCGCCGGCGAGGTGCAGGGACAGGATGGCAAAATCCATCGCCGGCCCGGGATGGCCGCTCGTGGACAGCGGTGCATAGACGGTCCAGCCTGCACCTACGCCGTCCATGCCGGCCGGGCCCTCGACGAACATCGACATCAAGAGCAGAGCGAAGGAGGCCGGGAGCAGCCAGAAGGAGATGTTGTTCATGCGCGGGAACGCCATGTCCGGCGCCCCGATCATCAGGGGAACGAGCCAGTTGCCGAAGCCGCCGATCATGGCCGGCATCACCATGAAAAACACCATGATGAGGCCGTGGCCCGTGACGAACACGTTGAACATGTGGCCGTTGGCGAAGTACTGCAGGCCCGGCTCCTGCAGCTCCATGCGCATGCCGACCGAGAGGAAGCCGCCAACCAGTCCGCCCATGATGGCGAACAGCAGGTACATCGTGCCGATGTCCTTGTGATTGGTCGACAGAAGCCAGCGCCCGAAACCGTAGGGCGTGTGGTCGTGGTCCGTGTGACCGTGTTCCGCGTGCGCGTTGCTTGCCATGATCGTTTGCCTCGTATCCCGCGGAGCTATCGGGCGGACCGCGCGTCCGCAGTCTTGGGTCGCGAAGCCGCGAGCTCGATCGCGGCGTTGCGAATGATGTCCCTGGCCTTGCGGCGGTCCCGCGCCTTCAGGGCCGCAGCCCAGTCATTGAATACCTGCTCTTTGACCACGCGCACCGCAATCGGCATGAAGGCGTGGTCCTTGCCGCACAGCTCGGAGCACTGGCCGAAATAGATGCCTTCCTTGGTGGCCTTGAACCAGGTCGCCGTCACGCGTCCGGGGACAGCGTCAACTTTGGAGCCAAAGGAAGGAATGGTCCAGTTGTGGATCACGTCCGTGGACGTGACGAGCACATGCACCACCTTGTTGACCGGAACCAGAATATCGTTGTCGACGGCAAGGTTGCGCGGCACCTGATCGGCTGGAATGCCGAACTTGATCGACTCCTCGATCTCGTTCTTGCCTTCGGCGTTCTGCTCCCGCAGCATCACCGAGTCCACGCTGAACCCCTGGTCGGGGTATTCGTGCGTCCAGTTCCAGGTATGGCCGATTGCCTTGATCGTCAGGTCCGGTGGCGGAAAGGTGTATTGGAAGTACAGCAGCTTGAAGGACGGAATGGCGATCATCACCAGGATCAGGACAGGGACTACCGTCCAAATGACCTCAATTAGCGTGTTGTGCGTCGTGCGCGACGGTGTCGGGCTCCGCTTCTCGCTGAAGCGCCACATGACGTAGAGCATCAGCACTAGCACGAACGCGGTGATCAGAAAGATGATCACGTTGACGTAGTCGTGGAAGGAGTGGATGTCCTGCGCGACCGGCGTGACCGCTTCCTGAAAACCGATCTGCCTGGGTGAGGGCTGTCCGGAGCCCGCAAGCGCGGGTGCAGCCGGCAAGGTGCCGCTCAGCGCGGCGAGCAGCCCTCCGCGCATCTTGTCGCCCAGGCGCCGCTCGATCATCAGGACCGCTCCCAAGTTCGCGATTCTCGACCCGCCGGACGACCAGGCAGCACGGCACCGGCAGTGCGCCGTCGGGCCCTCTTCAGCCGTTACCCTAGCAAGGTTGCCCCGCCGTCCCCAAATCGGCTGCACGCGAGCCGAATCTTGCCAGGAACTGCCCACCGCTTGCACCAAACACAATGCCGAAGGGCTACTCAAGTGCGCCTCGCTGCGGCATTTCCACGCGTGAAGTTGGACGCTGAGGCCTAGGCCCCTAACCTCGGCGACCGGCGTGGTTGCGACCCCGCCGATGCGAGAAGCCGCTCTGGATCGCGCGGCGCAATTCGGCCGAAATCATCGGCGAGATCGAGCCGGCAGCCCGTACCGCCCATCGGAAACGGCGTGGCGTCGGCACTGCCCTGCAATTCGCGCTAGATTGCCCGCTGGCGCTGCTTCTCGGCGAAGGTATTGATCTTGCCCCTTGTCCAGCAATCGGCTCTCGGCGTTCCGGTCCGTGCGTGGCGGCGCGCAGCGCTCGACCTGTGCACCGCTTTTTTTCTGGGCATGGGATGCGTGTCGGTCGCGCTCGCGCTCACCGCTGAGCCGGCAGTTGCGCAGGGGCCGGAAGGCGGGACAGTGAAGGCCCAGCACGGCGACTGGCAAGTCGTCTGCAAGCCGCCCCCGCCCGGGGCCAAGAACGAGGTCTGTGCGCTCGTGCAGAGCGTCACCGCGGAGGACCGCAACAACATCGGCCTCACCGTCTATTTCCAGAAGTTCTCCGACGGCAAGCGGGTGCTGCGCGTATTCGCCCCGCTGGGGGTCCTGCTGCCACCCGGGCTCGGCCTCAAGATCGACGACAAGGACGTGGGCCATGCCCCATTCGTGCGCTGCCACAACTTCGCCTGCTACGCACAAGTCGTGGCGGAAAACACCCTGATCGAGCAGCTGAAGAACGGAAAGACCGCCGTCTTCATCATCTTCCAGACCGAGGAAGCCGGCATCGGCATTCCCATTTCGCTGGCTGGATTTAGTCAGGCGCTCGCAGCACTGCAGTGATTGGACCCGTATCGGGTGCGCGCGCCGCGCCCGCAATAAGCCCTAGCCACAGTCTTCCGCATTTTCGCGCCATCGCTGGGACAGAACGGTGATACACCCCCGCCATTTTGCCACTTTGTGTCGGTAGCAAAAAGGGGAGCTGGGCGGGCGGTCGAATCGAGTCAAAAAAGAGCAAGATGACGGCCGTCCCCGCCACGCAGGACCTTCCCAAGGTGCAACATGAGGATGCGTCCAGCCGCAGACGCCGGCGCATCGACTCGTTCCATCCAAGCTATCGCCGGTTCATCGCCGAGCTCACCTGCTGCGCCGGCGAGCTTGAAGATCTTGCAGACAGTTTTCCCGCCCTGCTGTTTGCGCTAGTGAGCGGCTATGCCTCTCCCGCGCAGCGTGAGGACTGTTGTGCGCTCATCGGGACAGGAGCGCCGCTGCGCGACGCGGCCGACACTATCGGCCTCGCATGGTGGCTGCGCAAACTACCGGCGCATGCCTTCACGGCTCCGCTGCCGGTCTTTCCGGCCGATCCGGAGTTTGCTTTTCGCATGACCAACATGGTCCCGCGCGATCAGCGCCTTCTGCCGACCTGGCTTGCACGGGTCAATCACGGGCTAGAAGCCTGCGGGGTCTCCTATGCGCAGTGGATTGCGCGCCAGCAGGACCTCGTCGGTCCGCCCGACGAGCACGTCATGCATATGGCAGCCTGGGCTTGGTTCAGCGGCCGGTCGGGCCTTGCTGGACATCGCCTGCTGCGCCGGGGCTGGACGCCCGAAATGAGTTTCAAGCGCGGCCGCGAGGAGCTGGCGGCGTGGCGTCAGCGGCTCCGCCTCATCGAATGCCTGGGCCCCGGCATCGAACGCCCGTGGCTCGCCGACGGAACCGCCTCGGGCTACACCTTCGTCGCGTTGCGGACGGTGGAGGATTTCATCGCGGAGAGCGAGGCGCTGGAGAATTGTCTCGACCAGTACGCCGACCAGCTCCGCACCGGACTGACCGCGGTGTTTTCCATCCGCAAGGGCCCGCGCCACGTCGCCTGCGTCGAGATCGGCCTGCACGATGAGGAGGCGACCATGCCGGCCATCGTGCAGCTGCGCGCCGCACGCAACCGCCGGGCGCCGCCCGAGATCTGGCAGGCGACCTTCAGCTGGCTCGGCAGCCAGCGGCTGACCCCGTTGTCGCCCCTGCAGCACGCACCCAGGCCCACCGCCCGCATCGAGGCGCGCCGACAGCTTTGGAGCCCCTACCTGGAGTTTCTGGCGGGCACCCCATATCAGGCGTCCTTTCGTCGTCTGGTGCTGCAGCAATCGCGGTTATCGGGGCAGAGCCGCCCGGTAACGCGGCAGGCGACACCTCGGACAATGGGGGTCCCGCACGCCAGGCCGATGGCGGGCCGGCGCGACCTGCCCGTCGACGCCGCGCCCAGCCCTGCGCCAGCGGGAGAGGAAGCTTGAAGCTCCTTGCGTCCGACTCAATTGCCGAGGGACTTGCCCAGAAACACGATCGTGCCGCCCTTGCGAAAGGCGGCCCCTTGCTGCGAAAATCCACAGCGCAGATAGAAGCGAACGTTGCGCATGCCCTCGCCGGTGACGACATGCATGCCTTTGGCACCGGTGCCCTGCGCCCGTTCGCCGAACGCCTCGATCAGCCGCGCGCCGATCCCGCGGTTGCGAAATGACGCCGCGAGATTGATGTGCAAATGCGCCGGGTAACGCTGCAGCAAGCTCGCGAACTCCTGGCGGTAGTAGACAATATCGTCGAAACG
Source organism: Hyphomicrobiaceae bacterium (assembly GCA_050248715.1). Taxonomy (GTDB): domain Bacteria; phylum Pseudomonadota; class Alphaproteobacteria; order Rhizobiales; family Hyphomicrobiaceae; genus AWTP1-13. The sequence goes on from JBFWRV010000086.1 coordinate 6,477, forward strand.
GGACTGTTCGGCTGGGTTCTCGACGGCCCCGACCAGATACCCAGCAAGCGTTCCCTCAGCCGTTAGAGCGAGCAACACCACGTCGCTGCCGCCTTGCATGTAGCGTCCGAGCCAGCGCTCGCGGAACGATTCCCGCGGAGGTCCCTCCGGATAGGTGCGGGCGCTCGTTTCCCAGAAAATCGCCTCCAACTGCGCCCGCAAGCCCCAACCGGCTTCACCCGGTCGCCACTCGACGAGCCTGATAGTCGGGTCCGACATGGTCCCTGTGTAGCAGATGTGCATTGGCCGCGATGGCACAGGCATGCTGAGCGGGCATGGCAGGCCTACGCTTTGCTGCATTGCAATGTGGCATGCCAAATACCACATGCGCGGCAGGCGCGAAACACGAATCAATCAAGCGCCGGAGCCGAATGATCAGGGGATGATCATGAGCACCACCACGACCCATTTCCAGCAGGAACTTGGCCTTTACGAGGGGGCGAAAGCGGCGCTGCGGCGCTGGAGACCGCTCACGCATCTGCGCGACCTGTGGGAAGCCCTGGGCGAAGGCCTTGCCGCGTCCAGGCGCTACCAGCAGCTCACGGCCCGTGGGATGCCGCACGAAGAGGCCGCCTCCAAGGTCTTCTTCGAGCACTACCAGAGATAGCCGGACCCGATCTTGGCGGCGGCGCACGGGTGGCTGCCGCCAAAACAGCGATCTGGTGTCTTACCCGCCGGCGCAGCTGTAGTAGCGCCTCCACCAATAGCCACTGCCGGTCGCGACTGCACGCCGGTAGTAGTAGCCGCAATTCCCATACCCGTAGCCATCATAGAAGTAGGGACCGACGATAACGCTTCGACGATGCCGGAAATGATGGTGGCGATCTGCCTTGCCGCTCCGATAGGCGTGGGATTGGGATCCCGAACCCGACCGACTGCCGGCGAAGGAGCGTCCGGGCGATGCCCATGACCTGCCGCCTCCGCCGTCGGAGCGGAAGCCACCGCCCATCGACCCTCCGCCTCCGCTACCCCGGCCCCCTCCGCCACCCGCAGAAAAACCACCACCTCCTCCAAAGCCGCCTCCACCACCCCCACCCTTGCGCGCTGCGACCGGCTCGTGGACCGCACTAAGCGCAAGAGCGGCGGCACCTGCCAGCACCGCCGCAAACTTTGATGTCTTTCGCATGCTGAACCTCCAGGCACTGCCTGTGATGTCTCGCTGGAGGTGTAAGCATTGGGTTCGGGTCGAGGTTCCTTCACGCTCAGGCGACCGCAGTCGTCACGGCTGCAGCCGCGCAGCCAGGCGGCCCGCCGGCCGACTGATCGTCCTAGAGAGTCGTCGTCAGTAGCCGTTGAGGCAATCTTCGTATCGGGCCCACCAATAACGGCTACCTGTCTCGAGCGCCCGAATGCGGAGCCAGCGGCAGCCGCTATAGCCGTAATAGTAGCCGCCATAGACCAACGGAGCGCCGAGGATTATGCCGCGACGAAAGTGTCGCCCGTAGTGGCGATGATGGTGGCGATGGCCGTAGTGGCGGTGCCCGCCCCGGTAGAAGTCCGGCCGTCCCACGAACCGCGAGCCCCCGAAATGACGGCCTCCGAAGTGCCCAGCGCCACCGCGACCGTGGAAGCCGCCGCGTTTGCCGGCTTGAGCCGTGTCAAAGGTTCCTCCCACGAACAGCATCGCCAGCACGACGGCGATCCACGCCAACCACCTTTTCCTCATTTCAGTTGCTCCATTTCTTTGGCGCGTCCCAAGGGGTTCAGCTAGTTTGATTGTACAAGGCGCGCCGGCTCGAAATTTGACCTCGGCTCGCAGCCGAGCTACGGGAGCTGCCAGCATGCAGGACAGAACGCCCTCCAATAGCAAGTCAGCCGCTGCCTTCGACTGGGCGGACCCCTTTCTCCTCGAGGATCAGCTCTCCGAGGACGAGCGCGCCATTCGCGATACCGCGCGCGACTTCGCCCAAGACAAGCTCGCCTCCCGAGTGATCGAGGCCTACCTCGAGGAGAAGACCGATCGCGCCATCTTCAACGAGATGGGGGCACTCGGGCTGCTTGGTGCCACGCTGCCCGAAAAGTATGGCTGTGCCGGGGCCAACTATGTTTCCTATGGTCTTATTGCCCGCGAGATCGAGCGCGTCGACAGCGGCTACCGCTCGATGAATAGCGTGCAGTCCTCGCTCGTGATGTATCCGATCTATGCCTACGGCTCGGAGGAGCAGCGCCTCAAATACCTGCCGCGCCTCGCCAGCGGCGAATGGGTCGGCTGCTTCGGCCTGACGGAACCCGACGCGGGCTCCGATCCCGGCTCCATGACCACGCGCGCCGAGAAGGTCGCCGACGGCTACCGGCTGACCGGCGGCAAGACGTGGATCTCCAACGCGCCCATCGCCGACGTATTCGTGGTATGGGCCAAGTCCGCCGCGCACGAGGGGCAGATCCGCGGCTTCGTTCTCGAGAAGGGCATGAAGGGCCTGTCTGCGCCCAAGATCGGCGGCAAGCTTTCGCTGCGCTGCTCCATCACTGGCGAGGTGGTCATGGACGGCGTCGTGGTGCCCGAGGACAACATTTTGCCCAACGTCGCAGGCCTCAAAGGGCCGTTCGGCTGCCTCAATCGCGCGCGCTATGGCATCGCCTGGGGTGCCATGGGCGCCGCGGAGGACTGCTGGCACCGTGCCCGGCAGTACACTCTCGACCGCAAGCAGTTCGGCCGCCCGCTCGCCGCCACCCAGTTGATGCAGAAGAAGCTTGCCGACATGCAGACCGAGATCGCGCTCGGCCTGCAGGGCGCACTGCGCGTCGGGCGCCTGCTTGACGAGGGCAAGATGGCGCCGGAGATGATCTCCATCGTCAAGCGCAACAATTGCGGCAAGGGGCTCGACATCGCCCGGCTAGCGCGCGACATGCACGGGGGCAACGGCATTCAGATCGAGTACCATGTGATGCGCCACGCAGCCAACCTCGAGACGGTCAACACCTACGAGGGTACCCACGACGTGCATGCATTGATCCTGGGACGGGCGCAGACCGGGCTGCAGGCTTTCTTCTGACGGTCCGTCGACAGCATCCACTCGAATGCTGAATCCGCGGCAGATGCAGATGCAATGTGCTGCCACGGAACTCCTTCCGGCAACGACGGTTATTGAGAGCATCCGCAACGGTACGAGATGCATCATGACCTATCAATCCGGCGACGAGGCTCGCCTCAGCGACGTTCCGAAAACCAGGCAATCGCCGGCTCAGCAGCCCGGCCCGCAGAGGGGTGCGTGGATGGCGGCCCTGGTTATTGCTGTGATGCTCGGGATCGTCGGCTACTTTTATCTCCAGCCCGACGTGCCATCGCCCAACATGCGCGCAACCGGCGCTGCGCCGGTTACCGTCCCGCCTGCGACGCTCCCTCAATCGAACTAGCCGATACCAGCCGGCACCTGAAAAAGCCCCGCTCGCAGCGAGCGGGGCTCTGCTCATGATGACCTAGTTCGGCAACCCAGTTCACACGAGCAGCCAGCGCTGACGGCCGAGCTTGGGTTGCGGGTTCCGAATGGGATCTTCCTGCCTTCCGAATTTTTCCGCCTGCGGGGTTTCTTGCGGAAAACCGACGCTTATCTGGCCTTGTGGTTCTGCGGAACCGACTCAGGACGGAACCCGGCTCGGGCCTGCGTCATTGTCTTCGCGAGAAGCATCTTCACAGCAACGAGTGTGTGTCATGAGCTCCAAGAGAAAAGGCCGTCGTTCGACCCGCGCGTCGCCTGATGCGCCGAACGACCTTACGGACTGGGCCGCGATTGGCATGATCGTGGTAGCAAGCTCTCTGCTGGTATGGGCGCCGCTGCTCACCTAGCGTGGTGCCCGGCTTCTCGATCTGAAGCACACCACGGTCACGCACGGGCTGCCATTCACACTGGGCTGCCCTCCGTCAGATCGCGAAATTCGCCTCTAGCTGCTGTCTTGAGGGAAATTTCGCCATCAGGACAGTGGCGATCATAACTCCGACCAAATCACGATTGCGAGTGGTGAAGCAGCTGCCGGCACGCTAGAGAGGAGCGAGAGCTGGCAACCGCGAGAAAACGTACGCCGTGGACACTGTGCTTGTGCTCGGCGGCTACGGTGCTTTTGGCGGACGTATCGCCGAACGGCTCGCCCGGAGCGCAACTCTCCGTCTCATCATTGCCGGCCGATCACTTGAGCGCGCGCGTAGCTTGGCCGATAGCCTGACGTCCAACAACGGCGCAACGGTCATTCCTGCCGCGCTCGATGCAACCCAGGTGGACGAGCGCGAACTTCGCGATCTCCAGGCAACCATCCTGATCAACGCCTCCGGTCCCTATCAGTGGCAGGACTACCGCCTGGCCCGCACGTGCATCGCCGCGGGCACGCATTACGTCGACCTCGCGGATGCTCGCGCCTTCGTCACCGGCATCGCAGATCTCGATGCCGAGGCCCGGCGCGCCGGCGTGCTCATCGTCAGCGGCTCCAGCACGGTGCCTGCGGTCTCCGCTGCGGTGCTAGACGAGCTTGTTCCCCAGCTTGCTTCCCTCGCGTCGGTCGAGATCGTCATCGCCCCCGGCAACAGCTTCGATCCGGGTCTCGCAACCACGCAATCGATCCTGAGCATGCTCGGACGGCCATACGTCGGCACCGGGCGCGTCCGCCACGGCTGGCAGGGCTTGCGACGCGTCGCCATTCCCGGCCTCGGCGCGCGCTGGCTCGGAGCCTGCGAGACGCCGGATCTCGACCTGCTTCCGCGCCGGTATCCAGGCCTGCGCGATGTCGAAGTGTTCGCCGCGCTGGAGATCGGCGCCTTCCACCTGGGCCTTTGGGGCCTGTCATGGTTGGTGCGCGCCGGCCTCGTCCGCCATCCCGAGCGGCTCTCCTCGCCGTTGTTGCGCCTCAGGAACGCGCTCGGCGGCCTCGGGTCGGATGTCGGGGGCATGATGATCACGCTCGCAGGCGTCGGCCCGGACGGCGGATCGCGCCGCATCGTCTGGCGCCTGATAGCCAGGCGTGGCCACGGCCCCTACATTCCCGGCACTCCGTCGGTCATACTCGCCAAGCAGTTGCTCGCGGGAACGCTGACAAAGCGGGGCGCCATGCCGTGTCTCGGGCTCTTCACGCTCGGCGACTTTCTGTCGGAGATCGGCGACCTCGACATGACGGCGGGGATCGCGTGACCAAGCCGCCGCTTTATCGTCGTGTGCTTGGCACTCACTTCGACGCGTTGCCGTCGCGCGTGCGGGAGCTGCACGATCTCGACGGTCTCAGCACCTGGACCGGCCGCGCCAGCGTCACACGCGGCACCTCGCTGCCGAGCCGCATCGCGGCCGCCATCACCGGCCTGCCGCCGGACGGCCCCGATCAGACGCTCTCCGTCACCTTCGAGCCGATCGGCGCGACAGAGGTCTGGTCGCGGCACTTCGGAAGCGCACGCTTCCGCTCACTCCAATACGCACGGGGCCACCTGTTGTGCGAGCGGGTCGGACCCGTCACGTTTATTTTCACGCCCGTTGCCTCGTGCGAGGGGCTGGCACTGCGGCTCGATGGTTTCCGCGTGCTGGGCCTGCCGCTGCCGGGCTTTCTGCATCCGACGGTGCGCACCTTCGAGAGGCAGCTCGCGGGGCGCTACGAATTCGAGGTCGAATCACATCTGCCGCTGTTCGGGTTGCTCGTGCGCTATGCCGGATGGCTACAGCCGCAGGCCTGAGCCTACCTTCGAGAAAATCTATCCGCGCAGACGCTGCAGGCTGCCCAGCAGGCCCGCGTCGGTCCCGAAGGTTCCGCCGGCGCCTCCCAGCACGACCAGGGCGGGCGACGATGCAATCGCGGAATTGTTGCCGACGTCGTACATAGCAGCAAAGCGCGCGACGAACTTGTCGACCTTCTGCGGGTCCTTGAGGTCGGCAATGTTCAGGCGCTTGTTGATCATGGCAATTTGCGTATCGATCTTCGCCTGCGACATGGCGCTCGGCATGCCGAGCGCTGTCTGCACCACCTTCAACAGCGCCTTGTCGGCCAGGACATCGAGCGCGGACTTGATCCCGCCCGCTTTGCGCTGGAAGTAGAGCGCGAGACGGACGCCCTCGTTCTCCTGACCCGCATTCACCTCCATCGTCTGGCGCACGTAGCCGTCCGTTGTCGCCAACACCTCGGTCTGCGATTGCGGCGACTGCTCGGGCACTCTCTTGATGTTGCCGTCGGTCGTGAAGTTGAACGCTGCAGCGACATCACGGAAGCGGTGGTCGGCACCCTGCCTGTTGACAAAGCTGTTCTTGTCCATCGGGTCGCTGGTCAGGATCTTGCGGAGGGTGGACGTCGTGGTCTTGTCATCCAGGCCGTAGGCCTTCAGGACGTAGGCGACGAGACGCTTGTCGGCCAGGAAGTCGTCGAGCGAGCGCACGCGCGTGACGGTATTGTGATAGTAGGCACCCTCCACCTTCGCCGCGTCCGCTTCAGCGTCGGTCGCGCGCGACGTGTACAGTCGGATCGTCGCCAGCTCCTCGCTGTCGATCTGCGCCTTGCGCGGCTGCATGGCGTTGCCGTCGGGCCCGAAGTTGAAGGCGGCAGCGAGCTCACGATAGCGCGGGTCCGACTGCCGCCCGGCGAAGCTCAGCCGGTCGGATGGATCGCTGGTGAGCGCCAATCGGATCGTGCTCTTGGACTCCGTTGCAGGGTCGAAGCCGAACGCCTCCAGCGTGTAGGCATAGAGCGTCGAATTGTTCAGCAGTTCGTCGACACTGGTGATGGCATTGATGCGGCCCCGGTAGAAGCTGGTTGCCGCCGCGTCCGCGTTCGTCGTCGAAGTATTGTAGGCTGCGAGGTAGCGCGTCTTCGTTGCTTCCACCTGCTGGGCGGACTGTGCCCCGTCAGGGCTGCTGACAGATCCGTCGGTCGCGAAATTGAAGGCCGCCGCCAGCGTCCGATACTTCGTGTCTGTGATGGAATTGGCATAGCTGCTGGGGTCGGAGAGATCGCTGGTCAGGACCTGCCGGATCATTGGCTTGGAGGCAGTGTTGGGATTGATCCCGTAGGCGAGCAGCGCGTAGGTGAGCAACCGGTCGTTGTTGATGAGATCGTCGACAGAGGTCACGGTGGCAATCGTCTCGCCGTAGTGACGGGTATTGAAGGCAGCCGCGGCTGGCGTGTCGGCATTGCCCGACATCGCATAGTGCAGATAGATCGTCTCGTCGAGCTGAGCCGCGGTCTGCGCGCCGGTGCCCATTACGACACTGCCGTCTGTGGCGAACGAGAACGCCGCCGCGAGCACGCGATAGCGGTCGTCGGTTGCCTGGTTCGCCACGCTGCCGGGGTCGAAGAGGTCGCTGGTCAGCACGGCGCGTATGTACTGCTCGGACGCAATCGTCGGATCGATGCCGACGGCGGTCAGCGCGAACGAGAACAGCCGCTTGTCCGCGATCAGCTCGTCGACCGATCCGATCGCGGGGATCTTGGCCTGGAAGTACTGGGCCTCGGTGGCGGCGGCGAGGCCTTGCTTGACCCGGTGTTCGGAGTAGAGGTCGGCGATGTCGTCCACCTGGATCTCGCTCTGGGCGTAGGCGAGACTCTGGCGCACGTCACCGGAAGGGGTGAAGTTGAACGCCCTGGCGAACGCGGCGTAACGCGTGTCGGCGAGCTTGTTGGCGAAGCTCTTGGAGTCACTCAGATTGCTCTCCAGGACCTTGCGCATGAAAGCCTTGGCGTTCAGCATGTCATCCATACCGTGCGCCTTCAGCGCGATCGAGAACAATCTGCGGTCATCGAGAAACTGATCGACCGACGTGACCTTGCCGATGTTGTCCTGATAGTACTTCATGTCGCGCGCCACATCCGCCTGGGAGGCGATGCGCGACAGGGTCCTCGACATGTCGTTTGTGAGGAGCCGATAGGAAAGATAGGTCGAGGTCATTCGGCCGAACGTCTTGTGTCGATGGCGAGGGCCGCGAGTTGCCGATCCTCCCCGGCTCGAGGCTATCATGGCCAGCTATAAGGATTCGCTTACGCAGGCCTTATGGCCTGGTCGTGCCGGTCAGCCCGCGGCTGCATCCTGCCGGATCATGGCCGCGCCCTTCTCCGCGATCATGATGGTGGGCGCATTCGTATTAGCGGTTGTTACGGTCGGCATGACGGACGCGTCGATCACGCGCAGGCCCGCGAGCCCCCGCACCCTCAGACGCGAATCGACTACTGCCATGGGATCCTCGCCCATCTTGCAGGTGCCGACGATGTGATAGATCGTCGTGCCCTGCCGGCGGATGTAGTCGGCCAGCTCCGCCTCGCTCGTGACGCCGGGCCCTGGCGTGGTCTCTGCAACGCTGTGCTGCGCGAGTGCCGGGGCGGCAAACACACGGCGGGCCAGAGCGACGCCGGCCAACGACACGCGCAAGTCGTTGGGTACGGAGAGGTAGTTGGGCTTCAGCGATGGCCGCTCGAAGGGATCGGGCGACTTGGCCATGATCGTGCCGCGGCTTTCAGGCCGGGCAATGCTGACCGCGATGGTCATCCCGGGCTCGCGCTCCAGCTCGCCGAACTTGTTCTGATCGTAGCTTGCCGGCGAGAACAGCAACTGGATGTCGGGACTTGCGAGGCCCTCGCGGCTGCGCGCGAACGCCTGCGCGCTCGACACGCCGAACGTCAGCGCGCCGCGCCCCGTCGTCAGCCAGCGGGCGACCTCGCCAGCCAGCCTCACGCCCCGCGACAGCTCATTGATCGAGGTCGCATTCTTGACCCTGTGCGAGATGCGCACGGCGTAGTGGTCGGAAAGATTGGCGCCCACGCCCGGTAGCTCGTGCACGACGGGGACACCGATGGATCGCAAGTGGTCGGCCGGGCCGATCCCGGAGACCTGCAGCAGGTGCGGGGAATTGATAGTGCCGCCCGATAGGATCACCTCGCGTGCCGCCTTGACCTGCTTGTCCTGCCCTCCCTGCCGGAAAGTGGCGCCGACGCAGCGCCTGCCTTCGAACAGCAGCCTGGTGGCAAGCGCTTTGGTCTCGACGCGCAGATTCTGCCGGCCTTTGGCCAGGGTTAGGAAAGTGCGCGCGGTCGAGCCGCGGAAGCGGCCGTTGCGCGACATTTGCGAATAGCCGACGCCCTCGCGTTGAGATCCATTGAGGTCCTTGGTCAGGGGCAGCCCGGCCTGCCGCGCGGCATCGACGAACCGGTGGGTTAGGTCGAGGATCGTGCGGTAGTCCTCGACCAGGATGGGGCCGCCGCGGCCGCGCTGCTCGGGATCGCCGCCCGCATAGCGTTCGATCGATCTGAAGTGCGGGAGGACCTCATCGAACGACCAGCCTTTGCAGCCCATCTGCGACCAGCCGTCGTAGTCGGCCGGGTTGCCGCGGATCCAAAGCATGCCGTTGATGGAGCTCGATCCGCCTAGGACGCGCCCGCGCGGCCAGTGAATCTGGCGACCGGCCGTGCCGGGCTCGGGGTCGGTGGCGTAGTTCCAGTTCACGAGCGGATTGTAGAGCAGCTTCAGCACACCCGCGGGCACGTGGATCATCGGATGCCAGTCCGTCGGTCCCGCTTCGAGCAGAACGACGCGCGCGCCATCCTCGCTCAAGCGGCTCGCCAGCACGCAACCGGCCGATCCGGCCCCTATGATCACGTAGTCTGCTTGAAGTTCTATTCCATTCGCTCGCATGGAGCCGAGCTTCGGCGGACTCGAGCTGCGGCGTCAATATGCCCGCTTCTTCGGCTCGATGTAGGAGACCTCGTTCGTCATCGTGTAGGTGTGTACCGGGCGATAATCGATGCGCACTGTGCGCGTGTCGAGGTCGGCCCAAGCCAGCGTGTGCTTCATCCAGTTGACGTCGTCGCGATCCTTGTAGTCCTCGCGCGCGTGTGCCCCACGGCTCTCCTTGCGGTTGGCGGCGCTGATCACCGTGGTGGCCGCCTGCACGATCAGGTTCTCGTACTCGAGCGTCTCGACAAGGTCCGAGTTCCAGATCATCGACCGATCCGAGACCGACAGGTCCTCCGAGCCCTTCCAGATCTCGGTGATCTTGGCCACGCCTTCATCCAGCACCTCACCGGTGCGGAACACGGCGCAGTTGGTCTGCATAGTCTTCTGCATGCGCAGGCGGAGAACCGAGGTCGGCGTGCCGCCCTTGGCATGGCGGATGCGATCCAGGCGCGACAGCGCAAAGTCGTCGGCATCCTTGGCAAGCGGCGGCAGCGCCCGGCCCCGCTCCACCGTCTCGCCGCAGCGCAGACCGGCGGCGCGGCCGAACACCACGAGGTCGGTCAGTGAGTTGGAGCCGAGCCGGTTGGCGCCATGCACAGACACGCAGGCAGCCTCGCCGATGGCGAGCAGGCCCGGCACGATTGTGTCGGGGTTGCCGTCCTTCAGCGTGTAGACCTCGCCGTGATAGTTGGTGGGAATGCCGCCCATGTTGTAGTGCACGGTCGGCAGCACGGGGATCGGCTGGCGCCGCAGATCGACGCCGGCGAACACCTTCGCGCTCTCGGTGATGCCGGGCAACCGCTCGTGCAGAATTTTCGGGTCGAGATGGTCGAGGTGCAGGAAGATGTGGTCCTTGTCCGGGCCCACCCCGCGACCCTCGCGGATTTCGATGGTCATCGAACGCGAGACGACATCACGCGACGCGAGGTCCTTGGCGTGCGGTGCGTAGCGCTCCATGAAGCGCTCGCCGTTGGCGTTGGTGAGATAACCACCTTCACCGCGCGCGCCTTCGGTGATCAGGACGCCGGCGCCGTAGACGCCGGTCGGGTGGAACTGGACGAACTCCATGTCCTGCAGCGGCAGGCCGGCGCGCAGCACCATGGCGTTGCCGTCGCCCGTCTGCGTGTGGGCTCCCGTGCAGGTGAGATAGACGCGTCCGTAGCCGCCGGTCGCCAGTATCGTCTTCTTGGCGCGGAAGCGGTGCAGCGAGCCGTCCTCCAGGCAGAGCGCGATGATGCCGCCGCAGGCGCCGTCCTGATCCATGATCAGGTCAATGGCGAAGTACTCGATGAAGAACTGGGCCGAATGCCGGAGCGACTGGCCATAGAGCGTGTGCAGCAGGGCGTGGCCCGTACGGTCGGCAGCGGCGCAGGTGCGCTGTGCCGGCGGCCCCTCGCCGAACTCGGTCGTCATGCCGCCGAAGGGGCGCTGATAGATGCGCCCATCCTCGGTGCGGCTGAACGGCACGCCGTAGTGCTCCAGCTCGTACACCGCCTCGCCGGCGTTACGGCAGAGATACTCGATGGCATCCTGGTCGCCCAGCCAGTCGGCACCCTTGACGGTGTCGTACATGTGCCAATGCCAGCTGTCCCTGCCCATGTTGCCGATCGCAGCGGCAATCCCGCCCTGTGCCGCAACCGTGTGCGAGCGCGTCGGGAACACTTTGGTGACGCAGGCAGTTTTCAGGCCGGCCTCGGCGCAGCCGAGCGCAGCGCGCAAGCCTGAGCCGCCGGCGCCGACGACCACCACGTCGTAGATGTGCTCGGTGACAGGATAGGCCCGTCCGTTCACGCGAGGCGCCGCGGCACCGTTACCATTCATGACGACACTATCTTCCGGCATGCCTCAGGCTCCGAAGCTGAGCTTCAGGACGGCGAACACGCAGACAAGGCCGACCGCAACGACAAAGAACGAGTTCAGCATCAGCAGGATGACCTTGCTGCCCTCGGAGTGAACGTAATCCTCGATGATGGTCTGCATGCCGAGGCGCATATGCACCAGGCCCGACAGCACAAGCAGCAGCAAGGGGATGGCGACGTGCGGTTGGGCCAGTGCGTTCTCGACGGTCGCGTGATCCTCCCCGGCCAGCGCTACCAGCAGCCAGACGAGAAATGCGACGAGGAAGATATTGGCGACAGCGGTCAGTCGTTGACGCCAGAAGTGGCCGGCACCCTCCTTGGCGGAGCCGAGACCACGCACCCTGGCCAGCGGTGTGCGATAGGCCATCTTACAGCTCCCCCTTCAGCAGCAGGCCGACCGCCCAGATCGCCAGCGTGAGCACGGTGGAGCCGATAATGGTGAGCCATGACAGTGCGTCCACCTGCGCGATCTGCAGGCCCCGGCCCGTGTCCCACAGCAGATGGCGCATGCCGCCGAGCATGTGATGCACGAGAGCCCAGGTGTAGCCGAGCAGCACCAAGCGGCCGATCGGGTGGCCGAACACGGCGTTTACAGTGTCGAACTCCTGCTCGCCCATAGCCGTGGCGATCAGCCAAGCCGCCAACAGCAGCGTGCCGAAATACAAAGCCATGCCCGTGAGCCGATGCAGGATCGACATCACCATGTTGATCTGACGCGCGTAGATCGTGAGGTGAGGCGAGAGCGGTCGCTCCACTACCTGCCTGGCCTCGGCCATGTTCGCTGCTCTCCGCCACTCTAGTGTGATCCTGGCTTTTAGCGCGCTCCGGGGCGCGGCGACAATTGTGCGAAATGTATCAACAGGAGTGAGGAAATCTCAGGCGTGATTGGGTGTATTGTATACCAGCGGCTTGAGCGAAGGAGCCGAGCATCCGACTGGCGACAGCGGCGGAGCCTACCTCGGCAGCACGAGCCACAGATCGAGATCGAGGATGACGCCATCATCGTATTCGCCCTTCGCGGTGCGTAGTGGGAAGTCGCTGCACGCGCGGTTCTTCACGGCGATCAGCCGCGCGCGCAAGGCGCCAATGTCGCTGCGACCCGGGACCTCTGCCATCTCCAGGATCTCCGACCAGGCGTAGATGGTGTCGCCTGCAAAACACGGGGCCACATGCCGCCCACCGTTGATGGCGGCGATATGGAAGGCGTTGGCGAGACCGTTGAACGACAGGGCACGCGCAAGAGAGATGACCACGCCGCCGTAGACCAGCCTGCGCTTGAACTGCCCCTGCGACTGCTCATTCTGGTTGAAATGCACCTTGGCGGTGTTCTGGTAGAGGCGCGTCGCGATCTGATGCTCGGCCTCCTCCAGCGTCACGCCGTCGGCGTGGTCGATTTTCTCGCCCACCGCATAGCCGCCCCAGCGATGCGGCGACCCAGCCAGCTTCAGATCGTAGCCTTGCATGTCGAGCTTCGGCACGGCCTCGCCAAGCGTTGCGGGATCGACGCGCTCGGCAAGCTTCGGCACGACGGGGGCTGGGGGAGGGGCCGCGTTGTCGCGCTTCTTCACCATCACCCAGCGCACGTACTCCAGCACCGCCGTGCCATGTTGATTGCGGCCCCTCGTCCGCACGTACACAACACCGGAGGCGCGATTGGAGTTCTCGCGCATGCCGATCACCTCCGACGCTGCCGTGAGCGTGTCGCCCGGATAGACGGGAGCGCGGAACCGGCATTCCGCGTAGCCGAGGTTGGCGATGGCATTGAGCGAAATGTCCGGCACCGTCTTGCCGAACACCGTGTGGAACACGAGGAAGTCATCGACTGGCGAGCGCGGATAGCCGAGCCCACGCGCGAACTCGTCTGAAGACTGCACGGCAAAGCGCGGGCCATAGAGGCCCATGTAGAGGGCGACGTCGCCGCTGGTGATGGTGCGCGGAGTGGCATGCTCGAACACCTGCCCCACCGCGAAATCCTCGAAGTAGTTGCCGGGATTGGTCTTTGTTTGCGTCATGACGCCTTCGTCCGCTCGATAGCTTCCGCGATGGCGACGGTGCGGACCGCCATCTCGGCATGCAACAGCTCCACCATGCGGCCGTCGACCGTGAGAACGCCCTTGCCCTTGCTCTCGGGCAGCGCGAACGCGGCGATGATCTTGCGCGCGAATGCCACCTCGGCGTCCGACGGGGCGAAAACCTCGTTGGCGACAGCGACCTGGTCGGGGTGGATCAGCGTCTTGCCGTCGAAGCCGAGCCGGCGCCCGTGGATGCACTCGCGCCTGAAGCCGTCCGCATCCCTGAAATTGTTGTAGACGCCGTCGAGCACGTCGAGACCGTAGGCGCGTGCCGCCGTTATCGCCGCCGACAGCCAATAAAGCGCCGGCCGGCGGTTCTCCGAAAGGTCCGCTCGCGTCTCCTTGACGAGGTCGTTGGTGCCAAGCACGAAGCAGGCGAGCCGCGCCCCTGGCACCTGTGCCGCTGCGGCGATTTCGGCCACGTTGAGGATGGCGAGCGGCGTCTCGATCATCGCCCACAATCTGGTCTTGCCGGGCGCTCCAGCACGCGCAAGCGCTTCCGTCGCGCGGGCGATGTCGGCACCCTTGCCAGGCTTCGGCAGCAAGACAGCGTCCGGGGAGGCTTGCGCTGCGGCCGCAAGATCGGCCTCGCCCCAGGGCGTGTCGAGCGCGTTAATGCGGATAACGACCTCGCGATGGCCATAGCCGCCGGCCCTCACCGCCGCGGAGACCTGGGTGCGGGCCGCCTCCTTCGCCTCGGGCGCGACTGCATCCTCCAGGTCGAGGATCAGCGCATCGGCGACAATGGACTTGGCCTTTTCCAACGCGCGGGCATTCGAACCCGGCATGTAAAGGACGCTGCGTCGCGGACGAACCTGCATGGATGCGTTCCTCGTTGGCGAGACCAGCCCTCCTCGCGCCGACATCGCGGCGTCACTAGAAGGCCGTCCCCGATTCCGTTCTAGCAGGCTGTTGAACTTGGGTCTGTGGCGGATCGGGATTTCCGGATCGGGGCGGTTGGCGGTGGGGTCGTAGGGGTCCGGGGCTGTCCGGTTGGCTCGGCTCAGGCTGCCTCGGCCAGCAGC
>JBFWRV010000087.1:0-21016 GCA_050248715.1 Hyphomicrobiaceae bacterium
AGGACCAGGGCCTTCTTGTCGAGGTTCAGCAGTTCGGCGTCAGCGCGCTCGCGCACGATCTCCTCCCAGGCCGCCGCCCATGCCGGCACCCGATCCTCGGCTATCAGCGTGCCGGCCAGCACGCTCTCGGGTGCATCCGATGCGCCGCCTGCGCGCGCTCGCACCAAACGAGCCAGCAGATCGAGCAGGAGATCGAAGAACGCTTCGAAGCGCTGCTCCTGGGCCGGCAGGGCCAGCTGATCGGAGAGCGTGTGCACGGCGGACCAGTCCACGGACGGCAGCCGCGCAAGGAAGCCGCCGATGCGCTCGTAGAGGTCGAGGCCGCCACTTCCGGCAAGTTGCAGCGCGCGGCGCACGCTGCCCTCGGCGAGCCGCTCCAGCAGACGCCATTGCTCCGCCGACGGGACCTCCATTCGCGCCGCCGCCAGCGCCGCCTCCGTCGCCTGCCTCAGCGGTTCGGGCGCCAGCGGCTGCAGGTCGAGACGTCGGGTGCGCGAGCGGATGGTAGGAAGCAGCCGGTTGGGCTCGGAGGCAACGAGCAGGAAGACGGCGCGTGCGGGCGGCTCCTCCAGCGATTTGAGCAGGGCGTTGGCGGCGCTCACGTTGAGCTCGTCGACAGCGTCGACGATGACCACACGCCAGCTGCCCTCTCCCGCCGTCAGGCCGAGGAAGGACCTGAGCCGGCGCACCTCATCGACGGGGATGCTGGCGGCAAACCGCTTCGAGCGGGGATCGTACGGTCGCCGCAGAACCAGCAAGCCCGGATGCGAGCGCGCCCGGATCTGGCGCGCTGCGCTCGTCTCCTCCGCCACCTCAAGACGCTGCCCCGTGGGATCGCGCTCTCCGGATTTCGCCAGAACGTGCCGGGCAAGGCGATAGGCAAGCGTCGCCTTGCCGATGCCCGCATTCCCCGCGATGAGCCAGGCGTGGTGCATGCGCCCCGCGGCAAAAGCCTGGGCCAGGGCCTGCTCGGCGGCGTCATGCCCCCTCAGCGTGTGGGTCTCGCGGGGATGCGGGAAACCCTCGAGACGGTCTGCCTCGGGAAGTTCCTCGCCGTCGAGTTGTGCCGGCGCCCGCGCCATCAGGCCGTGCCCCGCAGCAGCCGGCTCGCCGCTTGCGCCCATACCTCGTGGGCGATTGCATCTGACGGGGCGGCGCCATCGATCAGCAGGCAGCGCTGCGGCTCTGCCTTGGCGATCGCCAGATAGCCGGCACGCAGGCGCTCGTGGAAGGCAAGATCGCGCTTTTCGTAGGGATCGGGTTCTGCCCCTTCGGGTTGCCCGGCATGGCGCCTTCGGTTGGCGCGCATCAGCCCGGTCGCGGCGGGCACATCGAGGATGAACGTGAGATCAGACGAAGTCGGGGCCACCAGCAGGCGGTCGAGCGCGTCGATGACGGAGGGGTCCACGCCGCCCACGATGCTCTGATAGACGCGCGTGGAATCCGAAAAGCGGTCGCAGATCACCCACCGACCCGCGGCGAGCGCCGGACGGATCGCTTTTTCCAGATGGTCGGCCCGTGCGGCGTAGAACAGCAACGCCTCCGACAGCGGAGAATGCTGGGCCGTCTTGGGATCGAGGATGAGGGAGCGCACCTGCTCGGCGAACGGGGATCCGCCCGGCTCGCGCGTCAGCAACACATCGATGCCTTGGGCCCGCAGCCGGTCGGCAAGGAGCTGCGCCTGGGTCGATTTGCCCGAACCTTCGCCGCCCTCGAAAGTTATGAACCGACCGGATGCCATGGCCGTCGGCGGGATGGCGCCTGCCGACGCGAACCCGCAGCTCCTTTCCACCAAGCTTCCACCAGCCGCTCGTGTGATGATCGAGAAGTCCGTCGCATCGTTTACGGCCAGGTTGGGAGACGGACTTCTCGATCTCAATCACACGAGCAGCATGATTTTTCTAGTGTCCTTCAGTTCGCGAAATTCGTTCAACGTCTACGGCAGAACAAGACGAATTTCGCGATCAGGACACTAGGGCAGCCACCGCGTGGCCAGGCACAGCAGCGAATCGAGGCCGCGGCGCACCGTGCCGGCAGGCTCCACATCCTCCATCACGTAAAGCGGCACCTCATTGACCGAGTCCGCCGCCGTCGTCACGCGCAGCGTCGCGACCCGGTCGCCCTTCTTGAGGGGAGGCTTCAAGGGCCACTGGTAGACGATATGCGCCTTCAGCTTCTGTCCGGCCGGATTGCGCGGCAGCCAGACATTGATGTCTCCGGAACCCGTCAGCGGCACGTACATGCGCTCGCCTCCCCAGACCCGCGCGTGGCCGACGACCTCGCCGGCATCGAACAGCTTGGCGGAGGCGAAATTGCGAAATCCCCATTCGAGCAGCCTGCGCGCGTCGTCGCGCCGCTCCTCGGCGGTGCTGAGGCCGGTGACCACGACGATCAGGCGGCGTTCGTCCTGCTTGGCCGAGGCGACGATGCCGTAGCCGGCCTCCTTGGTGAAGCCGGTCTTCAGCCCGTCGACACCGGGAACCAGGGTGAGCAGCGGATTGCGGTTGATGAACTTGTGCCGGAGGTACTGGAACTCCTTGAGCGCGAACAGCTCGTAGAATTGGGGATACGTCGAGATGATGTGCCGCGCCAGCATGGCAATCTCGCGCACGGTCATCTGATGGCGGGGATCGTGCAGCCCTGTTGCATTCGCAAACGTCGATTTCTTGAGGCCGATGGCGCGCGCCTCCTCCGTCATGCGCTTGGCGAACAGGCTTTCGTTGCCGCCCAGGTTCTCCGCGACGGATATGGCCGCGTCGTTGCCCGACTGGACGACGATGCCCTTGATCAGCTCGTCGACCTTGGCCTTCTTACCCACCGGCACCATCATCGCCGACGTGCCGGACGGAGCGCCACCCTTGCGCCAGGCGTATTCGCTCATGAAGTACTCGTCGTCGAGCTTGACCTCGCCGGCCTTCACCGCCTTGAACAGGACGGCGAGCAGCATGAGCTTGCTCATGCTCGCGGGATAGATGAGATCGTCGGCGCTGCGCTGAAACATGATGGCACCGTTGTCGGCATCCATCAGGATCGCGTGGGGCGCCTTCACGACCACGTCGCCGGCGCCCTGCGCCAAGGCTTGCCGTACCCCGCCGGCGAAAAGGCCGAGGACGGCGAGAAGGACCACCGCGCCGCGCAGGCGCGTCCACCATCGGTTGGCTTGCTCGGCTAGACGCATCGTCGCGACCTCGAAGTGGCACGCAGCCTCGGCCGGACTATCGGATCAGGCGCCCGGCCAGTCAACGGCAACGAACCTACTGCTCGGCGCCGTAGGGTGGGTGAGACAGGGCGACGCGGAACCAGGGTTGACTGGCCAGGAATCGCTGCTCGCTGCGGTCGTCTCCCGTAAGCGGCGCGCGCCCTGCGTAGCGCACGCGCACCCGCGCCGTGCCGCGTGTCTCGAAGCCCAGGTAGCGCGCGGCGGCCTTGGATACGTCGATGGCACGGTTGTTGACGTAGGGGCCGCGGTCGTTGACGCGCAGGAGCAGCGTGCGTCCGTTCTCCATGTTGGTGACATAGACGAAAGATGGCATCGGCAGCGTCGGATGCGCGGCCGAGAGCGCCCACATGTCGAAAATCTCGCCGTTGGACGTGCGGCGGCCATGGAAATCGTCGGCATAGTAGGAGGCGATCCCCACGCGGTCGTAGGCAGGGTCCTCCTGGGGGGTGTGCCACCGCCCGTCGATCTGATAAGGCTCACCCACCTTGTATGTGCCGCCACCCTTGGGGATCGGTTGGCCGGGGACGACCACCCGCCGGCTCGGCGCGCCATACCGCCGCTCAAGGCCCACTTGCGGGGCGGGCGTGGAGCTGGAGCAGCCGCTGGCGAGCAACGCGAGCGCCGGAATGCCCAGGCAGAGAAGCGCGAACGGCCGCATGGGCAACCGCATGTCAGGAACTCGCTCGAGGCTACGCCGGATGCGGGCTACACAGGCTCCCGCCTCGGTCCGAAAAATGCCACGCACCCCATTAGCAAGGCGTTAATCCGGCTGTTGCGCGGAAGCAGCCCAACAATTTCGATTCGAACCCCCCTCGGGTACGGCCTTTCCCGGTTGTTCTGCGGCCTGCCGCGTCACGCAAAGTTGATTCAGAAACCGCAGCATCGTGATGATCCGTCCGCGGTGTGCCTTCGTATTGTGGCCGCGCTCATACTGCGAGGGAGGCAAGCATGAGGTCCGTGACAGCTCTATTCATCGTTGCGCTGGCCGCCATGTCGTTCACGGTCGGCGTAAGCGCCGGCGGCGACAAGATCGCGTTCCCCGAGGGCTACGCCAAGGGCGTGCTCTACACGACCGTCGACCGGCCGGACAACAAGCAGTATCGCGAGCTCTTCTCCACGCCTGAGGCCATTGCGGCCGTGAAGGCAGGCAAGCCGATCCCCAGCGGCACCGTGCTCACGCTCGTCCAATACAGGGCCAAGCTCAACGCGGCTGGCGAGCCCGAGAAGGATGCCAATGGCCGTTTCATCAAGGGCGAGCTCGTCGGCTACACCGTCATGGAAAAGCGGGAGGGCTGGGGCACCGAGTACCCCGACGACATCCGCAACGGCGAGTGGGAATATCAGGCCTTCAAGGCCGACAAGACGGTCAACGACAAGGCCAACCTCAAGAACTGTTTCGTCTGTCACAAGCCCTACGACAAGCAGGACTTCGTCTTCTCCTACGATAAGATGAAGACCGCGAAGTAGCGGCCACGCCGCATTCCGGGATTGCGCGTCTGCGCAATTCCGGAACTCTGGTCCCACACGCTTTGTTCGCGATCTCCATGCAGTCCCTGATGCCCCAAGCCCTCTGGGCGGCTACCGGGAGCGCAGGCAGTTGACCGCTGGCACGTGCCGTGCTCCATCGACCGGGTGCAAGCAGCTAGGAGAGAGCACGCCATGGCACAGTCGGCGGAAGACCCAATCGTCATCGTGGGAATGGCCCGCACGGCCATTGGCGGCTTCCAGGGTGCGCTTGCCCCGCTCACCGCGCCTCAGCTCGGCAGTGGTGCCATCGCCGCCGCCGTGGCCCGCGCCGGCCTGAAGGCCGACGATGTGAGCGAGGTTTTGATGGGCTGCGTGCTGCCGGCGGGGCAGGGTCAGGCGCCGGCGAGGCAGGCCGCGCTTGGCGCCGGCCTGCCGCTCTCCGTGCCCTGCACCACCGTCAACAAGATGTGCGGCTCCGGCATGAAGACCGTCATGCTGGCCCACGACGCACTCCATGCCCGGCCCGGGGACATCATCGTCGCCGGCGGCATGGAGAGCATGACCAACGCGCCCTACCTGCTGCCCAAGATGCGCGGCGGCGCTCGCCTCGGACATGCCGAGGTCAAGGACCACATGTTCCTCGACGGCCTGGAGGACGCCTACGACAAGGGCCGGCTGATGGGCACCTACGCCGAAGATGCGGCGCAGCACTACCAGTTCACGCGCGAGGCACAGGATGCGTTCGCGCTGGAAAGTTTGCGCCGCTCCAAGACGGCCAACGAGGACGGGACCTTCGCCAAGGAGATCACTTCCGTCTCGGTAAAGGGACGTTCCGGCACAACCGAAGTGGTGCGCGACGAGCAGCCGTTCACGGCGGATCCCACGAAGATTCCCAAGCTCAAGCCGGCCTTCCGGGAAGGCGGCACCGTCACGCCGGCAAACTCCAGCTCGATCTCGGACGGAGCCGCCGCCCTCGTGCTGATGCGCGCGAGCGAGGCCAGGCGCCGCAAGCTCGAGCCCATCGCCCGGATCGCCGGGCTCAGCAGCGTCGCCCAGGCCCCCGCCTGGTTCACCACGGCGCCCGTGTCAGCAGTCAAGAAGCTGTTGCAGGATACCGGCTGGAGCACCGGCGAGGTCGGCCTCTACGAGGTCAACGAGGCGTTCGCCGTCGTGACCATGTGCGCCATGCGCGACCTCGGCCTGCCACACGACAAGGTCAACGTGCATGGCGGCGCTTGCGCGCTCGGCCATCCGATTGGCGCGTCGGGCGCGCGCATCCTCGTGACGTTGCTGGCTGCCCTGGAGAAGTACGGCGAGAACAAGGGCGTCGCCACGCTCTGCATCGGCGGCGGGGAGGCAACTGCCGTTGCCGTGGAGCGGTGGCAGTAACCCCCACGGGTCTGTCGCTGCGGTCGGTCTAGCGGTTCGACCAGAGGTTTGTGGTGTAGGCGGTCTCGACGCGGGCATCGATCTCGCCTGCAACCTTCTCGTCGGCGCCGATGCGTGGAGCTATCACGCGGCCGAACGATACCTTGCCGGGTGCGGGCCAGGAGGCCGGCTGCCAGAGCTGCGAGCGGAGAATTGCGCGCGCGCAGTGGAAATAGCAGCGCGCAACGTGGATGCGGATGCCGAGCAGGGCCGGGCGATTTTTGCTGCCCAGGCGCGCCACGACATCGGCATCGTCGAGGATTTCCGCGCTGCCCGTGACGCGCAAGGTCTCGCCGGTCTGCGGGACCAGAAAGATCAGCGCGACCCGACCATTGGCGATGATGTTCTGCAGCCCGAAGGCGAGGTTGTTGCCGGCGCGCTCGGGCATGAGCAGCGTCCGGCTGTCCTCCACCCGCACGAATCCCGGCTCATCGCCTTTCGGCGAAACCTCGATCACCCCGTCCTCGTCCGCGGTCGATAGCAGGACGAAGGGGCATTTCTGCACGAACGCCATCGCCTGCTCGTCGAGTTCGGTCAGTATCTTCGCCATCGTCGACGGGCGAGGGGTGGGCAGAATGCGCCGCAGCTCTTCGACGCTCGCGATGCGCGCCATCGTTCGCTCTCCTTATGCAATCGTTCCACGGGGCGTCTCAAGAGGACTATGCCACAACCTTGTGCCGCCACACCTTGCGGATCAGCATGATGAGGCCCGGCAGAAACACGAGGTCAGCGATCAGGGACGCGAGCAGCGTCGTGCCGCAGATGAAGCCGAAGAGGCGCAGCGACGGCAGATCCGAGAACACCGTGACGCCGAGGCCGAAAGCCAGCACCAGCGTGGTCAAAATGATGGCCGGGCCCACCAGCACGCGGGCCCGTCGGATGGCGACGTCGGCCCGCGGCTCTGCCCGTTCCTCCAGGCTCAGGCGGTTGAAGAAGTGAATGAGCGAGTCGATGGCGAGCCCGAACACCACGAGCAGCGCCACGACGGAAGCAAACTCCAGCCCGCCGCCGGCGAGCCATAGGATCGCGCCGGAGGCCACCACCGGGAAAAGCCCCGGCAGCAGGCTGACAAGCCCCACGAACACGGAGCGGAACGCGACGGCCAGCAGCACTGCTGCGAAGGCCACGCACAAGGGCAGCGCCTCGTTGAGCTGCTGGATCATGCGCGCGCTGTTGCGCGCGGCGATCGCCGGCAGGCCCGTGACGGAGATGCGGAACTCGGGATACTGCTTGCGCAGGTCGTCGAGCGCGCGGTCGATCCGTTCGACGACGGGCAGGATGCGGCTGGAGTCGATGTCGGGAAGACGCCCCGTCACCAGCACCGCGTCCTCCTCCTTGGCAATGAAACGACGCACCAGATGCTCGGGCAGGAGCTTGACGAATTTCTGCACCGTCTCAACGCGCTCGTCCCCGGCGGCCTTGAGCCACCGGCGCAGGCTCTCGAGCGACCACACATTGCCGAGCCCCGCCTGCGTCTCGAGGATCTCGTGCGTCTTGGCGATCACTTCGAGCGGCCGCGGCGAGAACAGTCCTTCGCCGGTCTTCCACTCGATCATGATGTGCACGGGATTGGCGCCCGTCAGCTTCTCGTCGATGCGGCCCGTCGCGCCGAGCGCCTGCTCGCGGTCAGGCACCTGGTCGGCCAGCCGGTAGCGCGGCTCGAGTTGCAGGTAGGCCCAGCCGCACACCGCAAAGGCGACAAGCGCTACGAGCGTCGTCAGCACCGGCCAATGCACGACGCGGTCGACGATCCAGCCGACGATCTCGCCGAGGCCGTTCATCAGCCGGTCCGCCGGCGAGCGGTCCCTGGCAAGCTTGGCCTCGTTGCGGATGAGCAGCACGCCGAGCAGCGGCAGCACCAGGATCACCGCGACGAACGAGATGCACACCGCGAGCGCGCCCGCCATGCCGAAGGTGCGGATGAGGCCCGACTGGGAGAACAGCAGGGCCAGGAACGACAGCAGCGCCACGCCGTGCGCCAGCACGCAGGCGGGGCCGACGACGCGTACGGCAAAACGCACGGCTTCCGCCTTGGTGTCGCCCTCGCGCAGACGGATGCGGATGGCCGACACCATCTGCATGCTGTCGGCAAAGCCCATCACCATGACGAGCGGGGTCATCACATTGAGGAACAGGTTGAGCTTGAAGCCCAGCCAGCCGAGCAGCCCCAGCGACCACAGCACCGCCAGCACCGGCGGCAAGGCGGCGAGCAGCATCAGCGACACGCGCTTGAAGAAGATCACGGCGATCGTGGCGCCGAACAGCAGCCCCAGGCCGTTGTAGACGATCTGGTCGCGTTCCACCGCGTTGCGAATCTCGAGCTGCATCACGGGCGCACCGGTCAGATGCGACTTGAGGCCGACAGGGGCGAGCTCCTTCTGCAGCAGGTCGCCGATGCCGCCGATGATGGTCTTGGCCCCCTGCTCGGCGACCGCCTTGCGGTCGAGCGCAATGACGGCGAGGGCCAGCTCGCCGTCCGGGGAGAGGAACTTGCCTTTTACGATGTCATTGCTGCGCAACTGCTCGATGACGGCGTCGTAGGCGGGCCCGTCCGGAAGATCGTCGGGGACGATCGGCGGGGCATAGCCGCTGGCGTCGGGCTTACCCCGCGCCGACAGCATGGAGATCAGCCCGTCCACGCCGTCGGCGAGCTGCAGGTCGACGATGGCGCGGCGGAAAGCCTCGAGCTGCGCCTTCTTCAGGAGATCCTTGCCCTCCACGACCACGAGCACGTCGTACTCGCTCGAGGGGAAGCGGCGGTCGATCTCCTCGTAGCGGCGGAACTCCTCGGTGTCGGTGCGGAAGAGCTCGGAGAGCGAGTCATCGACCCGCAGCAGCGCAAGGCCCCATCCCGCCAGGGCCGAGATGACGAGGATGAGCAGCACCGTGAGCGCGGGCGCCCTCAGGCCGACGAAGCCAAGGCGTTCCAGCCCGAATGCGTAGGAGCGTCGTGGCGCTTGCGCGCTGGCGTCCATCATCCCCCCGAGGGACCAACCGTCCCACCCAGTCGACTCGCATGGTGGCCCGCGAACCCCCACATGTGCAAGCCGGCTCCCATCGGGCCGGCCTATGCCCCGGTCATTGCCAGAGCATTCGTTTCATTGATATAGGCTCGGCCCACTGACTTCGGAGACCCCTCGCATGGCCGACAAGACGCTCGACACCAAGGGCCTCGCCTGTCCGCTGCCCATCCTCAAGACCAAGAAGGCCCTGTCCCAGCTGCCCATCGGGGCCAAGCTCGAGGTGCTGGCGACCGATCCTGGCTCGGTGCCCGATTTCACGGCATTCTGCGAGACCACCGGCAACCCGCTCGTCGAGCAAAGCCAGGACGGCGGCGTCTACCGGTTCGTGATCGAGCATCGCGCGTGAGGAACGCCGCATGGCACAGATGAAGTACCGCGTTCTCGGCAACAGCGGCATCAAGGTATCTGAGATCTGCCTCGGCACGATGATGTTCGGCGGCCCGACCGACGCCGCCAACGCCCAGCGCATCATCGATCACGCCGCCGACAACGGCGTCAACTTCATCGACACGGCCAACGTCTACACCGAGGGGCGCTCGGAGTCGGTCATCGGGCCCGCCATCAAGGGCAAGCGCGATCGCTGGGTGGTTGCCACGAAGGTGGCCCAGTCGGCGGGCCCCAACATCACCGACAGGGGCCTGTCGCGGCGGCATATCATGCAGGCGGCGGAAGCCAGCCTCAAGCGCCTGCAGACCGACTGCATCGACCTCTACTACATCCACCGGACCGACCCGAACACCTCCTGGGAGAACACGGTAGCAGCCTTCGGCGACCTGATCCGGCATGGCAAGATCCGAGAGTGGGCCCTCTCCAACGTCAAGGCATGGCACATCCCGCACATCCATCATCTCTGCCGCCAGCTCGGCGTGCCGCAGCCGGCCGCTTTGCAGCCCTACTACAATCTGATGAACCGCCAGCCCGAGGTGGAGGTGCTGCCCGCCGCGAAGGCGTTCGGCCTCGGCGTGGTGCCCTACAGCCCGCTGGCGCGCGGCGTCCTGACCGGCAAGTACAAGGTCAACCAGAAAGCCGACCCCGGCACGCGCGCCGGGCGCCAGGACAAGCGCATGCTGGAGTCGGAGTGGCGGCCCGAGAGCCTGATCATCGCCGAAAAGCTGAAGGATCACGCCGACAGGCGCGGCGTGAGCCTAGTGGCGTGGGCGTGCGCGTGGGTGCTCAACAACGGCACCATCAGCTCCATCATTGCCGGACCGCGCACGCTCGAGCAGTGGACCAGCTACTTCTCGGTGCTCGACTACCAATGGACCAGCGAGGACGAGAAGCTCGCCGACAGCCTGGTCGTGCCCGGCCACGCCTCGAGCCCCGGCTTCATCGATCCGGCCTATCCGGTGGAGGGGCGGTTCGCAAAGGTGGGGTAGGCGATAAGCCGCGCTTCGGCAGGGTCAGCGCGGGTCCGGAGCCGCTTGGCTGCACATATTGGCGCAGTCCCGAGCCCGCCGCAGGAGGGGTCAGGACCGGGCCTGTGACTTGACAGGCCGCCCCGCCCCCTCCCATAAGTCCGCCCTCTAGGGCGCGTGGCACAGCGGTAGCGCACTCCCTTCACACGGGAGGGGTCACAGGTTCGATCCCTGTCGCGCCCACCATTTCTCCCGGCCCTCGGACCTCCCTCAGGACTCCGCAGACATCGGGTCCCCCGGGCGCTATAGACCCCGCATGGCTGCAGCCCCGCCTCTCATCCAGCTCTCCGACATTTCGCTAACCTTCGGCGGCACACCGCTCCTGGAGGGGGCGGAACTCGTCGTGGGGCCGGGCGAACGGGTCTGCCTGGTCGGGCGCAACGGCTCGGGCAAATCGACACTGCTCCGGATCGCCGCCGGTCTCGTCGAGCCCGACAGGGGCGGGCGCTTCGCGCAGCCTGGCGCCGCCGTGCGCTACCTGCCCCAGGAACCCGACCTCGCCGGCCATGTCACCACGCTCGCCTACGTCGAAGCGGGGCTCGGCCCGGCGGACGACCCGCACCAGGCGCGCTACCTGCTTCAGCAGTTGGGCCTTACCGGCAAGGAGGACCCACAATCGCTCTCGGGCGGCGAGCTGCGCCGGGCGGCTCTGGCCCGCGTGCTGGCGCCGGCACCCGATATCCTGCTGCTCGACGAGCCCACCAATCATCTGGACCTGCCCGCCATCGAGTGGCTGGAGGACCACCTGCGCGGGCAGCGTGGCGCGCTCGTACTGATCAGCCACGACCGCCGTTTCCTGGAAAACCTGTCGCGGGCCACCGTCTGGCTGGACCGCGGCCGCACGCGGCGCATCGACATCGGCTTTCGCGATTTCGAGGCCTGGCGCGACGAGCAGCTGGCGGAGGAAGAAGTCGCCCAGCACAAGCTCGACCGCAAGATCGTGCGCGAGGAGCATTGGGTGCGCTACGGCGTCACCGCCCGGCGCAAGCGCAACGTGCGGCGCATGGCGCAGCTGCAGGCGCTGCGCGAGGCGCGCCGCAGCCACCGCCGCAGCACCGGCACCGCCGCCATGGCGGCGACCGAAGCGGACATCTCCGGGAAGCTGGTGCTCGAGGCCAAAGGCATCGCCAAGGCGTTTGATGGCCGTCCCATCGTTGCCGATTTCTCGCATCGGCTGCTCCGCGGCGACCGGCTCGGCATCGTCGGCCCCAACGGCAGCGGCAAGACGACGCTCGTCGGTTTGCTCACGGGGGTGCTCGCTCCCGACAGCGGCCAGGTCCGCCTCGGCGCCAACGTCGCGAGGGCGACGCTCGACCAGCGGCGGGAAAGCCTGAACCCCGACTGGACCCTCGGCGAGGCGCTGACCAGCGGGCGCGGCGACACGGTCACCATCGGCGGCCAGAAGAAGCACGTCGTGGCCTACATGAAAGATTTTCTGTTCGCACCCGAACAGGCGCGCACACCGCTCAGCGTGCTGTCGGGCGGGGAGCGCGGGAGGCTCATGCTGGCGCGCGCGCTCGCCCAGCCGTCGAACCTGCTGGTGCTCGACGAGCCCACCAACGACCTCGACCTCGAAACCCTCGACGTGCTCGAGGAGATGCTCGGCAACTACGCCGGAACCGTCATCCTGATCAGCCACGACCGCGACTTCCTCGACCGCACCGTCAACTCCGTGCTGGTGCCGGAGGGCGCAGGCCGCTGGGCCGAGTATGCGGGCGGCTACACGGACATGCTGGCCCAGCGCGGTGCCGACATCGCCGGTCGGAAAGCCGCCAGGCCCGAGGTGAGCGCGGAACAGCGTACGCTTGACGCCGCCAAGCCGACGCGCACCACCAGCAACAGCAGACGCCGCCTGAGCTTCCACGAGAAGCATGCGCTCGAGACGCTCCCCCGGCAGATCGCGGCGTTTCAGGCCGACCTCGGGAAACTGCAGGGCAGGCTGGCCGACCCCGGTCTCTACGGCCGCGACCGGCAGGCCTTCAGCGAGGCAAGTGCGGCACTCGCCGATACGCAGGCCAAGCTGTCTGCCGCCGAGGAACGCTGGCTCGAGCTCGAAATGCTGCGCGAGGAGATCGAGGGCAGCTAGCGTCATCCAGCAAGCCAGCGCGCGGCGGCGGGATTCCGCCCAACGCGCAGCTGGATGCCCGCCCGGCGTTTGATCTGGCGGGCATGGCGGCGAGCCTTGCGCAGGCACGCGGCATAGGGCAGTCATGGCGGTCGCGCGGAAGCTTGCAGGAGGAGGCAGCGGTGGCCGACTGGCATCTGTGGCTGCCGCCGGCGCTGACCAAGCGCAATTTCCGGCTTTATGCCGCCGGCCATACCGTGTCGGTGATCGGCTTCTGGATCCAGCAGGTGGCGCTGTCCTGGCTGGTCTACCGCCTGACGGAGTCGGTCTTCCTGCTGGGGCTCACCGGCTTCCTCCTCAACATTTTCTACCTGTTCCTCGGCCCGGTCGGCGGCATCGCCGCGGACCGCCTGCCGGGCCTCAGGACGCTGATCGTCATCGATCTCGTACTGGCGGCCTGCGCCGCACTGCTTGCCATGCTGTGTGCCGCGGGGGTCACCAATATCGCGGTGTATCTCGTCATCACCGCCCTCATCGGCATCGCCAATGCCTTCGAGATGCCCGTGCGGCAGACGCTCGTTCGCACCATTGTCGAGGAGCGGGCGCTGGTCACGAGCGCACTTGGCGTCAGCGCCATGGTGTTCAACGTCGGGCGCATGGTGGGACCGGCCGTCGCGGGCGTCGTGCTCGTCTACCTGTCGGAGACCTGGTGCTTCCTGCTCAACGCGGTGAGCTACGCCGGCATCATCGCCGCGCTGCTGGCGATGCGGCTGCCCCCCGAGCCGCCACGGCGCGCGCAAGCGGCCGGTGTCGCCGAAGGCCTCGGCCCCAGCTTGAGCACGATCCTGGCCTTTCCCGCCGTGCGCTACCTGCTGCCGACCGTGGTCGCCGTCGGCCTGTTCGCGACGCCTTATGTGCCGCTGATGCCCTCGATCGTCGGCGAGTTCTTCGACGGGCGCTCCTCCACCTTGGGCCTGCTCATGAGCGCAGCGGCCGTCGGCGCCCTCGTGTCCGGCGCCTATCTCGCCTCGCAGCCTCGCTACGGCCGCCAGCTCCGCCTCATGACGCTGGCGCCGCTCGTCGTGGGAGCCGCGCTGGCCCTCTTCGCCTGGTCGCGCCTGCTGCCCGTCTCGGCCCTGCTGCTGACGGCACTTGGAGGCGCCGCCCTGCTCGGCGTGAATGCCACCAACGCCATGCTGCAGCAGTCCGTGCCGGACGAATGGCGCGGCCGCGTTGTCGGCATCTACAGCATGTCGTTTGCGGGCACGGCGCCGATCGGCGGGCTGCTCTCAGGCTGGCTGGCCGAGCACATCGGCCTGACCGCCACGCTGACCCTCAACGGCGCAATCATCGTCGCGGCCGGCCTCGTGGCGCGCTGGCGGCTGCACAATCACCCCGAGGCCCTGCGCGGCCTCATGCGCAGCATGACGCGTTGAGGCGCCTCCCGCCCTTGATCGGGCCGCCCTTCGGCAGGATCAGGGCGGAGGTTGGCGTGCGGTGGGGCTTCACGCGAGAGGTTGGCGTGCACAGGCACCTCCGCGGGCGACTTGCTGCGTCCCCGCGCTGAACTTGTCGGAGCGCGGCTCGGTATGCGCCGCTTGTCCTTCGACAGGTTCAGGACACGGACCGCATTGGCCGACAGCCCCGCACGTTTCAGCTCGCCCTCGAGCTTGCCCTTGATGGTCGGGTCGATGCGGAAGCGCACGGTGACCGCGCCGCTCTCGGCGGCCTCCTTCCCCAGAACATCGGCATTGTCGTGGATCCAGCTCAGGATGCGCCCCGCGCGCGGCGGCACCTCGAGGCTCACGACTTCGTCCCTGCCACCGAAGCGGGCGTCGATGGCCGCCATAAGCGACGCCATGCCCTCCCCGGTCAGCGCCGAGATGAGCGCCGGCGGCCGCACCGCGCGGGCAAGCGCCCGGTCCGCCTCGCTGCGCTGGGCGGCGTCGAGGCGGTCGGCCTTGTTCCAGACCTCCAGCACCGGACCTTCGGCGTCTGCCAGATCGATGCCGAGGTCACCCAGGATGGCCTCCACGTCGCGGCGCTGCGCCTCGGTCTCGGGATGGGAGATGTCGCGCACGTGCAGCACCAGATCGGCTGCCACCACCTCCTCGAGCGTGGCACGAAACGCGGCCACCAGCGTCGTGGGCAGATCGGAGATGAAGCCGACCGTATCGGAGATGATGATGCGGCGCCCGCTGTCGAGTTTCACCTCGCGCATGGTCGGATCGAGTGTCTCGAATACCTGGTCCCGGGCGGTGACGGAGGCTCCGGTCAGTCGATTGAAGAGAGTCGACTTGCCGGCGTTGGTGTAGCCGACGATCGCCACGATCGGGTAAGGCACGCGACGCCGGCCGGCGCGGTGCAGGGCCCGCGTGCGCACGACGCCGGCGAGATCGCGACGGATCGCCTCGATGCGCTCCTCGATCAGCCGTCGGTCGGTCTCGATCTGGGCTTCGCCGGGGCCGCCGAGAAAGCCGAAGCCGCCGCGCTGGCGCTCGAGGTGGGTCCAGCTGCGCACGAGACGGCTCTTCTGATAGGTCAGATGCGCGAGTTCGACCTGCAGGCGGCCCTCACGCGTGAGGGCGCGTTCGCCGAAGATCTCGAGGATCAGGCCGGTACGGTCGAGCACCTTGCAGCCCCAGGCTTTCTCGAGATTGCGCTGCTGGATCGGGCTCAACGCGTGATCGATGATCGCCAGGCCCGCTTCATGCTCCGCAATCAGACGGCCGATCTCCTCCACCTTGCCCGAGCCCAGCAAGGTCGAGGGGCGCGGCTGCTGCAAGGGAACGAGATCACTCGCGCGCACGTCGAGGCTGATGGCGCGCGCGAGGCCAACCGCCTCCTCCAGCCGGTCCGCGATGGAGCGCGGGGCCGGGCTGCTGGCGGCACCGGTCGTGTTGCCGGTGCGCCCCCCGATGGGCGGCCGCCGGTCACGGCGGTACGGCACGAGCACGACGGCACGCATGGCCTGGCGCTGGCGCTCGATTGGGGAACGGCGCCGCGCTGTTGGCCTGAGGTCCGATGGCTCGTGCGAGATGGCTATCCCTGCGGGGCTTCGGCCTGGTCGGAGTCCATCAGGTGGACGGGCTGACCGGGCATGATCGTCGAGATGGCGTGCTTGTACACCAATTGCGAATGCCCGTCGCGGCGAAGGAGTACGCAAAAGTTGTCGAACCAGGTCACGATCCCCTGCAGCTTTACCCCGTTTATCAGGAAAATCGTGAGTGGCGTCTTGTTTCGGCGCACATGGTTCAGGAAGGTGTCCTGGAGACTTTGGGCTCGTTCGGCCATTTTTGTTGTCCGTCGTTTTGTTATGTGGGAAGCCGAGGCCTCGACCCCCACCCCGCACCCGCTAAAATGCAGCGTTGCCAGTTTGTGCACAAGCAGATTCCGTGCCCCAAAAACGGGTAAATCAACTCTTGGCAAACTCCTCCTTCATGCGTCGCCGATTTCGGCCGCCGAATGATATTCCGACCGCAGCTTTAGAGACAGCAAGCCAGGCGCCCCGTTTCCGATCGGCTTGTCGTCGATGCGCACCACCGGCATGACGAAATTGGTGGCGGAGGTTATAAAAGCTTCTCGCGCGGCTTGTGCTTCGGCCACGGTAAACGGCCGCTCGACGAGTTCCAGGTTCTCCCGCCGCAGCAGGTCGATCAGCGTCGTGCGCGTGATGCCGCGCAGAATGACGTTGTCGATCTGGCGCGTTATCAGCTTGCCGTTGCGATCGACGATCCAGGCATTGGAGGAAGCCCCCTCCGTCACATAGCCCTGCTCGTCGACGAACCAGGCCTCCTTGGCCCCTTCCGCCCGCGCGGCTTCCTTGGCGAGGGCCGCCGGAAGCAGCATCACCGTCTTGATGTCGCAGCGGCCCCAGCGGATGTCCGGCATGGTCTTGATGGCAATGCCCTGAGCGGCGCCGGCCTCGAGCTTGGGGAGCGACACGTTCCGCGCCAGGCAGACCACGGTAGGGCGCACGCGCGGCGGCGGAAACAGGAAATCCCGCGGTCTGGCGCCCCGGGACACCTGCAGATAGACGAGGCCATCGCGCACGCGATTGCGCCGCACGGTCTCGCGCATCACGCGCGACCAGGCTCCCGCGGACATGGGTTGGGCGATGCCGAGCTCCGTCAGCGATCGCGCCAGGCGCTGCATGTGGCGCGTCTCGTCGATCAAGCGGCCGCCGCGCACCTCGCACACCTCGTAAACCGCATCGCCGAACTGGAAGCCGCGGTCCTCGGCGTGCACCAGAGCTTCCGAGTAGGGGCAGTAGCGGCCGTCGACATAGACCGTACGCGTCATGTGCCCGTCCTCGGCAACTCGCCGGTACGCTCCTGCGAGCTCACGCCCAGCGCGCGCAGCTTGCGGTGCAAGGCGGAGCGCTCCATCCCCACGAACTCCGCCGTACGCGAGATGTTGCCCCCGAAGCGGTTGATCTGGGCCAGGAGGTACTCGCGCTCGAAGATCTCGCGCGCCTCGCGCAGCGGCAGGGACATGAGATGCTCAGCACCGCCGTTGACCGGCAACGGCACGTTGGAGCCGATTTCCTCGGGCAGCATGTTGGCGGTGATCACGGCCTCCGGATCGCCGCCCGAGAGGATCATC
The DNA here is from genome assembly GCA_050248715.1 of Hyphomicrobiaceae bacterium. Taxonomy (GTDB): domain Bacteria; phylum Pseudomonadota; class Alphaproteobacteria; order Rhizobiales; family Hyphomicrobiaceae; genus AWTP1-13. The sequence goes on from JBFWRV010000087.1 coordinate 17,224, forward strand.
AGGCGCTCGATGTTGTTCCTGAGCTCGCGCACGTTGCCCGGCCAGTCGTGCGCCTGAAGCACGGCGACGGCATCCTCGCCGATCCGACGCGGCGCGAGGCCCGACGATTGCGCAATCTGCCCGACGAAGTACTGGATCAGCATGGGAATGTCGTCGCGCCGCTCGGCCAGGCTCGGCACCCGCAGCGGCACCACGTTGAGCCGATGATAGAGGTCCTCCCGGAACCTACCCTCCTGCATCTCCCGCTCCAGGTCGCGACTGGTCGAGGAGATGATGCGCACGTCGACCGACACCTTGGGGCCGCCGCCGACGCGTTGGAATTTCTGCTCCACCAGCACGCGCAGAACCTTGCCCTGCGTCTCCAGCGGCATGTCGGCGACCTCGTCGATGTAGAGCGTGCCGCCGTGCGCCTCCTCCAGCGCGCCCACCTTGCGCGGGCCCGCATGATCCTCCGTGCCGAACATCTCCTCCTCGACCCGGTCGGGCGCCATGGAGGCGGCATTCAGCACGACGAACGGCCCTTCCTTGCGCTGCGAGTTCGTGTGCATCACGCGCGCCACCAGCTCCTTGCCGGAGCCGGCACCGCCGCGGATCAGGACGCGGCTGTTGGTGGGCGCCACGCGCTCCAGGGAGCCACGCAGCTGGTTTATGGCCGGGGACTTGCCGATCATGTCGAAGCTGACGACGGAGCGCTCGCGCAACTCGCGCACCTCGCGCTGCAGCTTGGAGGCTTCCAGCGCACGCAAGGTCACGAGGATCAGCCGATCGGCCTTAAAGGGCTTCTCGATGTAGTCGTAGGCGCCGCGCTTGATGGCGGTGACCGCCGTCTCGATGTTGCCGTGGCCGGAGATGATGACCACCGGCAGATCGGGGTGCGCCTTCTTGATGATGTTGAGCACCTCGAGGCCGTCGAGACGGCTCCCCTGCAGCCAGATGTCGAGGATGACGAGCTGCGGCCGCCGCTCCTCCACCGCCTTCAGGGCTTCATCCGAATCGCGGGCGAGGCGCGTGCGGTGGCCGTCGTCCTGGAGAATTCCGGCGACCATCTCGCGAATGTCGGCTTCGTCGTCGACGATCAGAATGTCGGATGCCATCTATCGCTCCTTGATTGATTGGCGGTCATGCGCCGCTTGCCGCGGCGGCGGCCGCGGGCTCGGCCCGTGCCGCTCGTTGCTCTTTGGGCTTCAACACCGGCAGGGTGATGCGGAGGAGGGCGCCGTGCTGACGGTCGGGCGTTGTCGGCGCGTCTTCCAGGGACAGGGCGCCGCCATGCTGCTCAACGCTCTTCTGCACAATGGCCAGACCCAGCCCGGTGCCCTTGGCGCCCTTGGTGGTGACGTAGGGTTCCAGCAGCCGGTTGCGGTTGTGCTTGGGCAGGCCGGGACCGTTGTCCATGATCTCGATGTCGACCAGATCACCGTTGCGGCGCACCACCGTCTCGATGCGGGCCCGCCAGCCCGCTTCCTTGTTGGCGCTCTCGGCCCAGGATTGAATGGCCTCCTGGGCGTTCTTCAGCAGGTTGCCGATGGCTTGCGAGATCACTCGGCGGTCGCAGCTCACCATGATGGGCTCGCCCCCGAGCCGGGTGTCGTAGACGATCTCGCTTGCCGCCTCCTGGCGGTCGAACACCGCCTTGCGCACCACCTCGCGGATGTCGTTCTCTTCCATCTGCAGCTGCGGCGTGCGCGCGAACTGCGAGAAGGCGTTGACCATCTCGACGACGTCGCCGACCTGGCGAATAATCGTATCGGTGCACCGGTCGAACGTCTCGCGGTCGTCCTTGATCACGTTGCTGTACTTGCGGCGCAAGCGCTCGGCGGAGAGTTGTATGGGGGTCAGGGGATTCTTGATCTCGTGGGCAATCCGGCGGGCGACGTCGGCCCATGCCGAGGTCCGCTGCGCCGCCACCAGCTCGGTCACGTCGTCGAACGTGATCACGGAGCCGTAGTCCTCCTCGCCCTGCTCCTCGCGCGTGACGCGCACGGCGAAGTTGCGTTCCTCCCCACCGATAATGATTGTGACCTGGCGCTGCGGCCGGTTCCGCTGCTCCACCGCTTCGTGCAGGATCGCCCCGAACTGGGGGACGGAGTCGGCCAGGGGCTTGCCGATCAGCTCCGCCTCCTCCAGGCCCAGCAGCTTTTGCGCCGAGCGGCTGGCGAGCGTGATCCGCTCGTCGCGATCGAGACCGATGACGCCGGCCGACACGCCCGACAGCACTGCCTCCATGAACCGGCGCCGTTCGATCAGCTGCGTGTTCGCGGTGACGAGATCGGTGCGCTGGCGCTCCAGCTCTTTCGTCATGGCGTTGAAGTTCACGGACAGCCGGCGCAGATCGCTCTCGCCGCGCAGGATCGGCAGTTCCACCTTCAAGTTGCCCCGCGTCACCTGCTGCGCGGCGGTGATCAATCGTCGGATCGGAGCAACGAACCGCCCTGCGAACCAGAGTCCCGCCCAGATGGCCGCGAGCAGCGCCGTCAGCGAGATCATGAAATACATCAGGCCATGCGCGAACTTCAGGCCGCCGCGGACCTGGCGCAGGCTTTCGTACCGCTTCACGCCGTCCTCGGTGCTCCGCAGGTGACGAACCACCTGAGGGTCGACGCCGCGGGCGACGTAGAGATAGGAGTCCGGAAAGTTGTTCAGCTTTGCGACGGCCGCGACGCGGAACGTATCGCGCGGCATCAAAAGCGGCACCTGGCCGCCGTCGGCCGCCCGCAGGAGATGCTCGGGCGGCGCGATGTAGGGGATCTTCTCGTCCTCCAGCACCGCCACCTTCACCTGCCCCCTGGCATTGACCACGTAGGCGACCGGCAGATCGCGCAAGCCCGCCTGGGCGAACAGGAGCTGGCGGAACTTGTTCTCGTCGCTCGCCACCTGGGAGGCGGCCTCGTCGAGATCCTTGGCCATATTGACGATGTCGGTGCGGATCACCTGCCCGTGCTCATCCAGATAGGCGTGGGCGACATTGAGCGAATTGAGCACGATCGACATGGTCTGCTGGTTGAACCAGTTGTCGAGCGCCCGCGAGAATGTAGTGGCTGCCGCAACCGCCAGAAGGATCGCCGGCAAGGCGGCGATCACGCTGAAGAGGGCGACGATGCGCGCATGCAGGCGCGCCCCCGCCACTTTCTTCCGCCACGCCCGCGTGAGGCCTGCGATGTGCATGGCGATGACGGCCACCATCGCGATGACGAGCAGAAGGTTGACGAAGAGGACGACGTAGACGACCTGCTCGCGCGGCGCGATCGGCGTCAGGTTCGTCAGGATCAGGAACGTTGCCAGCGCCCACACCACGGACAGGCTGACCACCACCAGCCCTACCCAGAAGGCACGGGTGCTGGTGCCGGGAAGCGGGGCTGTGTTCGCATCCAGCGGATCGAGCGGCGACTGCGTGTCCTCCGTCAGCCGCCGGACGTGCTGTCCAGCCTCCCGGGCAGCGGCGATGACGTTGCCCCAGGCCTTTCGCAGCGCGGCAGCCGACAGGCCTACAGCCCTGCCAACCGTGTCGAGGATCGAGTTTGTCTGCATCGCGCCTTTTCTTGCAGCAAAGCAACCACACAGATGACGGACACTGTGGCATTTTCGCGACATCGGTGGGATTAAACATTTGGCCGCCAAGCGTCAAGAGACCTTCTCGGGGCGCGCACAACACGGGGCGTTCCGGCCGCCTGCACGACGCGCATCATCCCCAGGCCCGGACGTGCCCAAGTCAACTTTCCGCCACCATGCTATGGAACGCCGTAAGCACTTGACGGTGCTTCGTTCGGGCACACGGGGCGCTGTGCCGAGGGGA
>JBFWRV010000088.1:0-20773 GCA_050248715.1 Hyphomicrobiaceae bacterium
CGCGATCCGCCTCGCGCAGGATCGCAACCATCTGCTCGTCCGTGAACCTGCTCTTCCGCATGTGCGCCTCCGATCCGGAGCGCAGTCTCTCAAGTGATCGCTGGTCCGAAAACACTGGGGCAGGTCAAACCCAAGCAGCGACGGCGCGGTAGTGACTATGAGCAATGGCCGGGAGATTTCTACGACTGAGACGTTCGACAAACTCGTACAGGAGCTGTACGGCTAACGCGGCGCCTTCTTCGGCGGCTCGCCCCGCTTACGCGGCGGCGGCGTGTGCAGCACCTTCTTGTACATGCCGCCCAGGCGCTTCTCGAAGCCGGGCTCCGTCGGCATCCGGTCCTGATGATGGTGATCCTTGGGCTTTTGGGGCTTAGGCATGACCCGCCGTCGTTCTGGAGTGGCTAAATCGCGCCCTACGTATCGTGACGTAAGGCTCCTCGATCACATACAGAACCACAATTGTTGGCATGTCGTGCGCCCATGATCCTTCGTAAACGAAAGTGCGCGCCTGACCGCTTTCGGTTAGGGGCTCTCCGCGAGTTGGATCGCGCGCTAATACCCAAGTGACTACATCCCAGGCCTCTTGAGCGCGCGCCCACTGTGCACACGCATCCTCCAATGCGGCCTCGACCTCTGGGTCCTCCCTCACGGTCCGCATTTACTTTAGTCCAAGCTTCTCCGCTTCCTCTATGGCCCAATTCAATTCTTCGCCGTCCGGCGCTCGAATCCGAGAGGCGAGGAAAGCATGCATCGGCACCACTTCCCCCATCTTGGCGATCTTCCACGCGTAATCGTGAGACTTCTCACTTATCGAGGCTGCGGTATGCTCTTCGCTGACATGCCTGATCCACCAATCGACTAGGCTCATCTGCTCCCTAGTGAAAAGATCGGTACTGGGAGGCTGAAACGCCTGAAATCGGGTAATCTTGTGATCAAAGAATGGCTCGGACCACACGACAATCTGTTCTTCTGTCTCCAATTCGCTCAACACATCCAAGATGTGCTTCGGCACAGGGCCGAACTTTTCGCGTATGTAGGTCTCTCCAGTGATGGGAGAGCCAAGAGCCTCATTAGCGCGCGCATCCGCAAACCACAAAGCTTTGTTGAGCTTTGTGGAGCCAAAGTCCCTCTGCTCGCCAGCTCGCCAGATGACATAGAGGACGAGCGCTTTGAATTTTCCTCTGTCGAAGTCCATGTTCCAACGCGAATCGTTGCCACTGAAGTGTAGCATTTATCTCTTGACATGGCCACGACGCGGCGATTCGCCAACAAGGCACTTGCAGTCGTTGCAAGAAGGGGCTCAGGCTTGACTGCACTTGTATGTCAAGCGCTTGCCAGCCGCGCCCTTTATGGCCAGCGTCGCACGCTCAGTGTCTTCGATGCCGAGCGCCGATCGTGTGTTCCATCTGAAGGCGAACTCATCGCAGTAGCGCTGCAAATGCTGCTCAGACACGCTGTGGAATGAGCCCATCACACCGCGCTTGAGGATAGCGAAGAACGCCTCAGCCGTATTGGTGTGCGCCAACCCGTCCTCGGTGACGTTTACTCACCCAACGTATGCGCCACGGTTCGGTGCTCGGCAAAACGCTTGCCGAGGGACAAGTTCGCGAGACTGTCGTCCGTGTGCAGCGCAGACTTGGCATCGGCTTGCTTCTCTAAGACTTCACCCAGAGTTTTCGCCGTCACATCGGTGACGTGTTTTACGCGCGCCTCGCCCCCGCGCTCAACAAGAGCATGGACGGGCCGCTTCGGAGGAACTGGCTTGTTCTTGTGCGCGTTCTTCGCGCGACCACCTACGAATGTTTCATCGCTCTCAAGAACCTTCCCCTCGCCACCGAGCGGACCACCATCCCTTCGCGGGCGTCATCGCCGCGCGGATGCGATGGCAAATAAGCCAGGCCGTCTTGTACGACGTAAAGCCTAGCATGCGCTGCATCTGCTTCACCGACACGCCCTTCTTGCTGGCGCACATCAGATGGAAGGCAAGCGCCCACTTTGTGAGCGGGACGTGGCTGCGCTCCATAACGGAGCCGACGCGCACAGTGAACTTGTCACGGCAGTCGTTGCAGTGATACCAGCCTGCGCCCATGGACCCGCCTTTGAGCGGGCTCACGGCATCCATGCCGCCGCAGAACGGGCAGGTCATGCCGTCCGGCCAGCGCTGCGCTTCTAGGTGCTGGCGCGCCTTCTCTTCGTCGCTGAAGATCGGGTCTGTCAGGTTGATATCGGCCATCGGAACTCTCCTCTGGCCTCTATATAGCTCCGACCACTGGTTCAGTGAACGGTATATATCCCGCGGTATCGATGTTCAAAGCGAATTTGAAATGGAGCCCAGGGGGACGGTTTGCAGGTATTTTCCGATTCGGCGCACAACAGCGACCGAATCACTCGGCACCGTGTAGTAGGCGGTTCAGACGCCAAGTCGCACCAGTGCGAGCGGGACGATCGTGATGAAACCACGCGGACTGCCGCTAGGAAGGGTATCTTTCAATCGGTTCTGGCCCTAGCGTACAAATTCTTCCAGGTCGGGTTGGGCCTTGCCGCTCTCGCTCAACGGGCTGCGGGCGCCTTCTCGATCATTTCGGCATCGGGTCTTCCTTGTATGTCAGAGGTGAAGCGACCGACTATGTTGCCGTCGCTGTCAGCTTCGCCAAACTGGCCGCCCTGCACCTGCTCCTGCATATAAGGAAGCTGGCAACGGGACCGGCGTACTACCCGGCCAAGCACTTCAGGATCTGCTCAGGTCATCGGCAGCCACGCCACGCGAGCGCAAGGCTTCAACAGCTGGCAGCGCCTTGCCCTCTAGCCATTCGAGGAACGCCCCGCCGGCGGCCGACACGTAGCTGAAGCGCGCGGCAACGCCGGCATGGTTAAGCGCCGTGACCGTGTCACCTCCGCCGGCAACCGAACGAATCGTGCGTGTATCCGTCAGCTTGGCGATGGCATGGGCGACCGCCACCGTCCCGCGATCGAAGGGCGGAATCTCAAAGGCGCCGAGCGGTCCGTTCCACACGACGGTGCGAGCCACTCTCAGTTTCTCCTCGAGAAGTGCGACCGTCGCGGAACCAACGTCGAGGATCATGTCGTCTGCGCTGACCTGTTCGATCGGCACCGTGCGCGTCTCGACACCTGCGCTGAGTTCCGCGGCGACGACGGCGTCGACGGGCAGGAGGATTTCGCAACCTGCCTCTTTCGCGCGCTAAATGACATCACGCGCTGTTTCCAGCATCCCGCGTTCGGCACGAGATTTGCCAATCGCCCGGCCTTCCGCCGCCAGAAACGTGTTGGCCATCGCGCCGCCGATGCCGAGGACTTGCACATTGGCCACTAGATTCCTGAGAAGAGCGAGCTTGGTGGATACTTTCGCACCGCCGATCAGGGTGAACACCGGACGATCCGGTGATTGAAGAACCAGGGCCAGCGCCTCCAGCTCGGCCTGCATGGCGTGCCCTGCCACTGTCGGGAGAACATGCGCTATGCCTTCCGTGGAGGCGTGGGCACGGTGAGCTGCGGAGAAAGGAGGACAATTCTCGCGCGGTCCTCGATGAGTTCGTGGAGCGTTGGAAAGGTACGCTGGATCCGTGTGGCGCCGGTGACGACGCCATTTTCTATCGGAACATTCAAATCTACCCGCACGACGACGGTTTTCCCGGAGACGTCGACATCATCGAGCGTGCGGAAAGGATGAGACGAACCGGTTCGCCACGGCGTGCTTCTCTCTCGCTGACCCTGAAACGCAAGCTGGATTTCTCTCGCATTCCCGACATCTCCCGCCACTGACCCGGCGATGACCGTCACCGCTCTGAACCAGTGCGGATTCTGACCTTGTTGGCCTCTCCTCCGCTTTTGATGGATTAGAGACGCGCGTCCGGCAATTCCATTACGCTGGGGGTGGCTACCGCGCTTGCCGAACCCGAGGGCTCCGGCGTGCTCCCGGATTGGCAATTGCGCAGAAAGCCATTTTTTTCAATGGTCGGTATGCCCTTTCTCGGCAGTCCAGTGCGATAGAAAGACCCGTTCATAGGCGAACACGCCGGCGATGGAGATCACCGCGATGACCACGATAAGTGGGTCGGACTGCATCTTCATCGCACCGAAGACGCCGAGCACGAGCGCGTCAAGGGCGATGGCGGTGAGCAGGAGCCAACCGGTAGCGCCGATCTCATGGCGCAGGCGGCGAAACACGCCCCCATGAACGAAAATGTCCATCACCAGATAGAAGAAGGCGCCGAGCGAAGCGATGCGGCTGAGATCGAAGAACATCGTCAGGACCGATGCGATCACCACCGTATAGACAAGTGTGTGTTCGCGGATTGGACCGGGCATGCCGAAATGGCGGTGCGGGATCATCTCCATGTCGGTCAGCATCGCCAGCATGCGAGAGACTGCGAAGACACTCGCGAGCAACCCTGACGCAGTGGCGACGACCGCGAGCGCGATGGTGAAGTAGAAGCCGTAGGAACCGAGCGCCGGCTCCGCCGCCTTGGCCAGCGAATAGTCCTTGGCCGCGACGATCTCGTCAAGCGAGAGGTTGGAGTCGACGGCGAATGCGACGAGAATGTAGACCACCACGCAGATGACTATGGAAAAGACGATTGTGCGACCGACATTGCGGTGAGGATCGATGATCTCGGCGCCGCTGTTGGTGATCGTGGTGAAGCCCTTGAACGGAGCACTTCCGCATTGCGCCAATCAGTGTAAACGTCGATCCTCGGCCCAGCGGAAGCCGGCGGCTTGCGCCGCCCCTTCCATGGAGGAGCCAGGATCCGTCACAGCGACGAAGCGATCACCGACCCGCTCAGGACCCGACAGGCTCTTCACACGCTCGAAAAAATGGTCCTTCAGGATATTGGGCTCGAGCGTTGACCCTGACTTTGATGAGACGATGAAAAGCGTCCGGGCCAGACCTACTGCCTCTTCGGTCGCCCGCACCTGAGCCGGGTCCGTCGAGTCGAGGATGCGAAGAGATGGAAACCCTGGGGCTGGCCCGAAGGTATCGGCTAGCATCTCGGGTCCGGGGCTCGAGCCGCCCATGCCGAGGAGCAGCGCGTCGGAAAACGCCCCGCGCCGCACCTCCTCGGCGAAGCTCCGGTAGTCATCGATGCGTATGAGTTCATGATCGACGGCGTCGAGCCAGCCCAGCCAGCGGTTCTCATCTTCTCCCGTCCAGACGCTCTCATCCCTCCGCCACAACCGCCGTACCACACCGATCGCGTGCCATTCCTCAATCACCGCACCTATGTCGCGTTCGAGTTCTGCACCGAGTGCGAATGTCTGGCGGTTGAGGCGCTTGGAAGTCCCGCTCGTCACGATCATCTCCGCTTCTTGTGTCGCCAAGCGGTTTGTGTCGCCAATCGGTCGCCGTCCGTCGAACCCTCCGACGAACAGACGCGGCAACGCTCCGGGCCTTACCGATACACGCCGAACGGTTTTGGGCGCATAGGTTCCCCCAGCTTGAATGACTGGCCCGGCGTTAGCGCTGTGTAGATGGAGCCCCCCGGCGGGGAAGGGGTCCCGCAGCGCGGCAAGCCTCGGCGATCCCGGTAAGGGTGTCCGGCAGAACCTCGCGTGGACTGATGCGCCGCTGTAATGTCTCGCCTCCCCCCGCGTCCTTTGAGAAACACGCCGCCAGCCTGTGAGCTTTCGCGAGCGTATCCGCGGGGACGCCTCCGAATTGTCGCCCAGGTCTGTACGCAGGCATGAAATATCCAGCAGACGGGAAAAGCGTTTTGGACCTGGACACGAGGAGCGCATCGATGACGGAGCAACGCATTGCCTGGTTCGAGACCCTGTCCGTTGGAGACGTTCCTCGCGTCGGCGGCAAGAACGCCTCGCTCGGCGAGATGGTGCGCACCCTGAAGGACAAGGGCGTGCGCGTGCCGGACGGCTTCGCCACCACTGCCTCGGCTTTCCGCGAATACTTGGCGGCCAACGGCATCCAAGGGGAGCTGCGCACGCGCATTGGGGCGCTGAAGGACGGAAAGGCTTCGCTTCACGAGACCGGCGAGACGATCCGCAGGCTGTTCCTCGACGGCGAATTTCCGGAGCCGATCGCCGATGCGATCAGAGAAGCCTACCGGGAGCTGTCGCGGCGTAGCGGCCAGACCGAGATCAGCGTTGCCGTGCGTTCGAGCGCCACCGCGGAGGACTTGCCGCAAGCGAGTTTCGCCGGACAGCAGGAAACTTTCCTCAACGTACGCGGCGAGCGCGCTTTGCTCGACGCCTGCCGACGCTGCTATGCGTCGCTGTTCACCGACCGCGCGATCAGCTACCGCGAAACCCAGGGCTTTGACCATCTGGGGGTTGCGCTGTCGATCGGCATCCAGAGGATGGTCCGCTCCGACCTGGCGGGGTCGGGCGTCATGTTCTCGATCGACACCGAGACCGGTTTTCCCGGCGTCGTCGTGATCAGCGCCGCCTTGGGCCTCGGCGAGACCGTGGTGCAGGGCTCCGTCGACCCTGACAAATACCTGGTTTTTAAGCCTTTGCTCGCCGATGGGCGCTTTACGCCCATCGTCGAGAAGACGCTGGGCGCCAAGGAGACAAAGATGATCTACGCAACCGGCGGCAGCACCCGCACGACAACGGTTGCGAGCACTCAGAAGGAGCGGCAGGCCTTCGTTCTCGCCGAGCCGGAGATCATGGAGCTCGGCCGCTGGGCGACGATGATCGAGGGCCACTACGGCCGACCCATGGACATGGAATGGGCCAAGGATGGCGAGACCGGCGATCTCTACATCGTCCAGGCGCGGCCTGAGACCGTGCATTCGTCCCGGCAGACCGGCCAGGTCAGGACCTACCGCCTCAAGCAGAAAGGCAAGCCGATCATCACCGGCTCGGCGATCGGCGAGGCGATCGCGTCAGGTAAAGTTTGCGCCATCCGCTACGCAGCCGATATCGACAAGTTCCGTGAGGGCACCATCCTTGTCACCGGCATGACGGACCCGGACTGGGTGCCGATCATGAAGAAGGCGGCCGGCATCATCACCGATCACGGCGGAACCACCAGCCACGCCGCCATCGTCAGCCGCGAGCTGGGCGTCCCCGCCATCGTCGGCACCGGTCATGGCACTGAGTTGCTTCGCGATGGGCAGGCGATAACCCTCTCTTGCGCCGAGGGCGACCAGGGGGTGGTTTATGATGGCATCCTGCCGTTTGAGGCGTCGGAAGTCGACCTGTCGGACCTGCCCGAAACCCGGACGGCAATGCTGGTGAACATCGCGAGCCCGGCCGCCGCCTTCCGCTGGTGGCGCCTGCCGGCCAAAGGCGTCGGGTTGGCGCGAATGGAGTTCATCATCAACAATTTGATCAAGATCCATCCGATGGCGCTGGTACATCCGGATCGCATCGCCGACCCCGCTACGCGGCGCGAGATCGGTGATCTCACCCGTGGCTATGACGATCCGATCGAGTACTTTATCGAGACGCTGGCGCTCGGCATTGCTAAGCTGGCCGCACCCTATTATCCGCACCCAGTGATCGTGCGGCTCAGCGACTTCAAGACGAACGAATACGCCCACCTCATCGGCGGCGCCGCTTTCGAACCCGAGGAGGAGAACCCGATGCTCGGATGGCGGGGCGCCTCGCGCTATTACGACGAGCGCTACCGGGACGGCTTCGCCCTCGAATGCCGCGCGCTCAAGAGGGTGCGCGAGATCATCGGGCTGACCAACGTCGTCGTCATGGTGCCGTTCTGCCGCACGCTCGAGGAGGCCGACCGCGTGCTCGCGGTGATGAAAGAGAATGGGCTCGACCGCGGCCGCAACGGCCTCGAGGTTTACATGATGTGCGAGACCCCCGCGAACGTGTTCCTGGCCGAGGAGTTCGCGCAGCGCTTCGACGGCTTCTCGATCGGCTCCAACGACCTGACCCAGCTCGTGCTCGGGGTCGACCGGGATTCGGGCGATCTCGCGCCGCTGTTCGATGAGCGCAACGAGGCGGTCAAGCGTGCCGTCCGGCAGGCGATCGCCAAGGCGCACACGTCAGGTATCAAGATCGGTATCTGCGGTCAGGCGCCAAGCAACTATCCCGATTTCGCCGCCTTCCTGGTCAAGGAGGGAATCGACTCCATCTCGCTCAATCCCGACAGTTTCATCGCCACTCTGCGGCATGTGGCGGAAACGGAGCAGCGGCTGGATACTGTCCCGAACGCGGCGATCTCCAAGCGAGAGACCGCGTGATGAAGGTGGTCGTCTTCGAGACCGAGGAGTGGGAGCACCAGGCCTGCCTGCGGCTTGAACCGGCGCATCAGGTCACCTGCACGCGCGAGCGGCTCGACGCTCGCATGGCCACGTCATATACGGAGACCGAGATCGTCAGCACGTTCGTGCACTCGAAGCTCGGCGCCGACGTGCTGGCCCAGTTCCCGCACCTCAAACTGATCGCGACCCGCTCGACCGGCTACGACCATATCGATCTCGGTTGGTGCATCGCGCACGGTGTCGCCGTGGCGAACGTGCCCGACTATGGCGATTCGACCGTTGCGGAACATGCCTTCGCCTTGCTCCTGGCTGTGGCGCGGAATCTGGTCGAGGCGGTCGAGCGCACGCGGCGGGGCAACTTCTCCCAGGCCGGACTTCGTGGCCTCGAGCTGCGCGGCACGACGCTTGGAGTCGTTGGGACGGGACGTATTGGGCGCCGCATGATCGAGATTGCCGGCGGATTCGGCATGACCGTCATCGCCCACGATCTCTATCCGGACGCCGAAGCGGCGAGTCGGCTCGGCTTTCGCTACGCCGACCTCGACGAGATCCTGGCGTCTGCCGACGCCCTCACGCTCCACGTGCCGGCTACGCCGGGAACCGCAAGCCTCATCTCCGACCGCGAATTCGGTCTGATGAAGCCGGGCGCCATCCTCATAAATACGGCGCGGGGCAACGTTGTCGACGTGCCGGCATTGGTGCGAGCACTCGCTGACGGCAAGCTTCGGGCCGCCGGCCTCGACGTCCTGCCGCAGGAGCCGCTGGTCCGTGAGGAGGCGCAGATTTTCCGCGAGGCATCGACCGACGGCTACGACCTGAAGGCACTCGTCGCCAACCACGTCCTGCTGCGATTTCCGAACGTGATCGTAACGCCCCACAACGCCTACAACACGCAAAGCGCCGTCCGACGTATCATCGAGACCACGGTGGAGAACATCGAGGCGTTTGGCCGCGGCGAACCGCGTAACCTGGTCGGCCATGATTGATGTCCCGGCTGTGCAAGCTCCGGCAGGCGTCCAAGTTGAGAGTCAGGAACTGTCCCCTGAGTTCCCTCAGGCACGCAGACCTGCACGAGCAACTTCCGCGCTTGAGGGTCTCGACGGCGAGCCAGTCCGGACTGGGCGTGGCGGGCCGCTTCCGCTCGGGATGCACATATGCTGCGACGGCACGAACCTCGCGATTTTCAGTCGTCATGCCACCCGTATAACGCTGCTCCTGTTCGAGGACGCCGACGCCATAGAGCCGAGCTACAGGTTCGCCCTCGACGCGCCGCGCCATCGGACCGGTGACATCTGGCATGTCCAGCTGACGGGAGGCCTTCGCGGCAAGTTCTATGCGCTACAGGCCGACGGGCCGAGCTCTCCGACAGAGGGACACATCTTCGACGACACCCGAGCCTTGTTAGATCCCTATGCTTCCTCGCTGTCTGTCCTATCTCCAACGCCTCGCAGCATCTGCGTTCCTCCCGATCACGGCTTCGACTGGAATGGTGACCCTCCGCTGCGCCGCCCCTGGAGCGAGACCATCCTCTATGAGACCCACGTTCGCGGGTTGACGATCGATCCATCGTCCGGCGTTGGCCATCCGGGAGAGTATCTCGGCCTCGTCGAGAAGATCCCATACTTTCGGGAACTCGGCGTCACGGCCCTGGAGCTGATGCCGGTCCAGGGCTTCGATCCGAGGGCCGTTGAGCGGCGCAACCCGCTCGATGGCGAGAAGCTGCGCGACGTCCGAAACGCCGGTCTCCGGCGCAACCGAGACGACTTGCGTCGTCATAATGTCCTTCGTCCGCATTATCGACCTCCCATTGCTTCAGCGATCGCGCCGATCCCGAGCGCGGCATTGGTCTTGGCGATGGATTCGTGCGGGTTGCGCACTTGCCCGACGAGAGCCCGGATCGCATCCACCGTCTCCGGGATGACGATCGCCTGGTTGTCGACCATGTAGCCGTAGAAGAGTTCGTCTCCCTCGACCTTAAGCATGTCGGCCCATAGCGCTACTTCATAGAGATTGTCGTGGGGTCGGCCGATATCTGCCATCAGCTCCTTGACCGCGTTGATCGCCGTCAGCCCGTCCGCCATGCGGATGAGCGCGATGCGCGGCGACGAGCGGAAGGCGTTGAGCACCTCCTCCTTGTCGGCCGGCCGTGTCAGCTGTACGGCCCAATAATGCAGGTGCGCCAGGGTCTCCGGCACCTTCACGGCCATCGTCACGACGTCGAGCCCGGGATCGACGCTCTGGGCGTCCGGCCCCTGGTGACTAGGGATCTCGGGCTCCGGCACCAACGTGTTCATGATGCCGCCGAGATGGCTCTCCCACGGGTCGGTGGCGCGCCGCAGCAGCGTGCCGCGCGCCTTGCGGAGCAGCCCGGCGTGCTTCAGCGGCGTGAGCGTTCGCACGATCGAGGTGGTGTTGCAGGAGACGACGCGCGTGCTGTCCCGTCCGAGGGCGCTCTCATAACTCGCCTCCGCGACGAAGGAGTGACCGGTTAAGACGTGCTTCTCGCCGCCCTGGACGATAAATTTTATGCCCTTCTGACGGTAGAGCTCCACATTCTTCGCCGCCACATGCTTCGGCGTACAGTCGATGACGACATCCGCCGCGCCGAGCAGATCATCCAGCGTGCCGGCAACGTCGAGCCCGGCATCGCGCATCGCTTGCGCATGCTCGCTCTCGGCTCCAAAGAGGCGGAAGCCCTTTTGGGTCACCATGCGCGAGCGCCAGTCGGTATTGATGCCGGACACGCCGGCGACTTCCATGTCGTCCTGCCGCGCGATCGCGTTGGCGACGCGTTTGCCGATCACGCCGTAGCCGTTTACGGCGATGCGGGTCCTGCTGCTTGCGTTCATGTCCTTCTCCTTCGAAAATGGGATTGGAAACTGGTTCTAAAGCACGAGGTTCTTTTGCTCTGCGCATCGCGAGTGGACGCTCGCAGCCCGCTGGATGCCGAGCAAGCCATCGTCGATCGCCCGACGGTATCCCGTCAGGGATGCCAATACGGCTTGCAGATCTGGCCTCCTGGCGTGCCATACTCAACTTGCGATCTTCGTCGCCCCGGCGCCGGAGCGCTCCCAATCGGCGATGTAATCGCGCGTCAACGGCGCCGCGTCGCGCCGACGGGCAAGCTGCATCTGGAACACCATTTTGGGGCCGTTGCGAAATGCGGCCTCGCTCCCTGCGAGGTAGAATTCCCACATGCGGCAGAAGCGCTCGTCGTAGATCAACTTCGCCCGCTCCCGGTTTGTTTGGAACCGCTCGAACCAATGGCGCAGCGTCTCGGCATAATGCAGCCGCAGGATCTCGATGTCAGTCACCCAAAGTCCCGACCGTTCGACGGCCGCCAGAACCTCCGATAGCGCCGGGCAGTAACCGCCCGGAAAGATGTACTTGCGCAGCCAGGGATCGGTGGATCCGGGCGGATCGGCACGTCCGATCGCGTGCACTAGGGCGACGCCGTCTTGGCTCAGGCGCTGCCGCAGCGTGTCGAAATAGGTGCGGTAGTGCGCCACCCCGACATGCTCGAACATGCCGACGGAGACGATGCGGTCATAAGTTCCCTGCACTTCCCGATAGTCGCGCATGGCGAATCGCACTCGAGAGGACAGTCCGGCGGCGACGGCGCGCTCACCTGCGGCGACGAGCTGCTCTCGCGAGAGCGTAAGGCCGGTGACGTCCGCCCCTGCCGTGCGCGCCATCTCCAGCGCGAGGCCGCCCCAGCCCGATCCGATGTCGAGTACGCGCATGCCGGGCTTGAGCAGGAGCTTGGCCATGATGTGGCGCTTCTGCTTGTCCTGTGCTTCCTCGAGTGTCTCGATGCCGGTTTGGAAATAGGCGCAGGAATACTGACGATCGTGGTCGAGAAACAGATCATAGAGTTCACCTGACAGATCGTAGTGATGCGCGATGTTGGCGCGCGCCCGCCCGAGGCGATTGTCCTGGTGAAACCTGCGTAACAAGCGGTCGAGTTCGCCGCGCAGAGCGCCGATCGGATTCCGGTCGAGGACTTCGAGATTGCTGGTGCAGAGACGGAGGAGGTCGCGCAGCGTCCCGTCCTCGATCGTGATCGTTCCGTCCATGTAGGCTTCGCCCAAGGCGAGGGACGGACGGAGCAGGATGCGGAGCGGAACTGTCGGGCCGCGCATCCGCACCGTGACGCGCGAACCGTCTTTGTCGGGTCCAAAATTCGAAATCCGGCCCCTCGAATCGATGACTGTCAATCGGCCAGACTTGATGAGCTGACCGAGAAGGGAGGAGAGGAGCCGTAGAGCTGCAGCCGGCGCATTGGCGTGATCGGCTAGGTATTCCGAGTAGTGCTGCTTGAGCATGGTTGTCGTCTCGGGTGAAATCACTGGACGGATGGAGGCGGCTTGCGAGAGTTGCCACAGGAAGGTCGCCGGCGGTCTTGGCGGGCGGCAAACCGTCAGGCGCTGCAAGTAACGCTGCCCGGCAATCGCCGGAGCAAAAGATAGGCCCAGCCATGGTGCTCGGCCGGCGCCGCCGTTCCGAGGTCGATCGCTTTTCCGCAGACGGGATCAATTGCGTCCATGGCGAGCCCTTCCCTGTAGAAACCTTTGTCTTCAACCTGCCGGTTCTCCTCACAAGTTGGCGCCAACTCAGTGAACGCGTACGTCCGCAGCGGCAGCGAACCTCGCTGCTTGCACGCGTGCATGAGCAGGAGCCATTTGCTCAGAAGAGACGCGCAGCCCCTGGAGTCCTTACAGCGGACCTTCGCGCTGTAGGCGTAGCTACGGTTCCCTCAGCGCGAACAGCATTTGCAGTTTCGCGGCCGGGAGCCCAGCTGAGCAATCCGTGCACCAGGGCTCGGCGTCGGCGTTCACTGACCAGGTTGTTCGTCATTTTTTTCTGGATCGCGATGGCCGCGGCCTGCTCAATGCCGGGCGGTATCTCGGTCCAGTCGCCGATATCGCGTTCAACAGATCGACCGATCGTCTCAAGGTCTCCGAACGGAAGTGTTTCCTGTTTCAATAGGGTCTCTGCCGCATGGCGGAGCAGGGCCCATCGCCATCGGCCTGACCATGAAAATCCGGAGCAAGACGAAGCCCAGCGTGGGCAGCACCCAACTCAGCAAATTCTGCAGCGGACTGGGGCCGGGTTGGCCCGAGAAGGCCTTGCCCTTCCTCGCTAGGCACTCGGCCAAGTCCTGCGGGACGCGCTCGGTAATGAAATGCTGCCGCTCGCCTTCCTGCGTCGCCCTCTGACTATCCGGAGCCTTTTACGCGCCGGTGAACGGTCCCGGCCAATGACCAGGTCGGTGACCTTGCCCTGGTCGACGAGCTGCTGGAATCCGCTTTAGGGGAGCGTTTTGACCTGGGTCGACTGGAACAGCAGCTGCTGGATCCAGATCGCCGCGAGGGTCGCGGCGATGATGTACCAGAAATTGATCCTGATGCTCGCGCTTCGTGCTTCGGCTTCACGGGGGATTTGTGCCGCTGCGCGAAGCGCCACCGGCGAGAGTCGAGAGTTTGGGAACGAAACCGGGTACGTCGGCCATGTAGCGGCGATAGGCATCGCCGAACTCGGCTAGCGCCGCGCGCTCCTCACCCTTAGCCAGCCGCACATACATGACGATGAGGACTGGAAACATCGCCAGCGTGAGCAGGGTCGGCCACTGCAGCAGGAAACCGAAAAGGACGAGGATGAAGCCGACATACTGCGGGTGACGGACATAGGCGTAGGCGCCGGTCGTCGCGAGCGTGCGGCCGCTCTGCGCCTCGTAGAGCACCTTCCAGGCAGTGGAGATCAGGACGAAGCCGCCGCCGATGAAGATGAAGCTGAGGAGATGGAACGGCCCGAAATGCGGGTTTGCCCTCCAGCCGAACATCATTTCGAGCAGGTGCCCGGCGTCGTGCGACAGCCAGTCTACGCCGGGGTAGCGGCTCTGCAGCCAGCCCGACAGCACGTAGATGGTCAGGGGGAAGCCGTACATCTCGGTGAACAGCGCGACCAGAAATGCGCTGAACGCACCGAAAGACCGCCAGTCCCGACCGGTCTGCGGTTTGAAGAAGCTGAAGGCGAACAGGATGAAGATCGCCGAGTTCAGCACGACGAGCGACCAGAGGCCGTAGGCGGGGGCTCCGTCGGTCATGGCGTTTCTCTCCGCGGTATCGTTCAGTGGCGATGATCGTCAGGTGCCCGGCTGTCGGGCGGAGGCTTACTGCGATTGCTGCCAGCTCCGTGTTCACCGTGACCCCGATGCATGAAGAAATGCATGCCGATGCAGAGACCGAGGAGCAAGAGGAGCGGGCCGGCGCCTAGAAGATGGGCCCAATGTTCGGAGACGAGGTAGAAGCCGCCCACTCCGAGGAAAACCAGCAGAACCAGGTTGGCGCGTGATACGAACAACCCACGCCCGTTGTCCCAATGGTCCATTCTACCCTCGCTTGCTATCGGCAGCATTGCGACGGAGCCTGAACACGATCACCTCGCGCCACAACCCTCTGGGTCTCTGCAGTTCATCCGACCGCCTCCGTGGGGTGAGCGCCGACGAACTGCTCGGAGCGGTCGCGACCAACCCCCTCCAGTCGCGTCCGCTTCAGCAGCAGCGCGTTGACCGCGACCAATGCAGAGCTTCCGGACATCGCCAGCGCCGCGACCTCGGGGCTAATGACGAGAGGATAGAAGACGCCGGCTGCCGCCGGGAAGGCGACGACGTTGTAGGCGACCGCCCAGAACAGGTTCTGGTGCATTTTACGCAGCGTCGCCCGCGACAGTTCGATGGCGCCGACGATGTCGTAGGGATCGCTCTTCATCAGCACCACGTCAGCGCTCTCCATCGCTACGTCGGTACCGGCGCCGATGGCGAAGCCGACATCGGCCTGGGTCAGCGCCGGTGCGTCGTTGATGCCGTCGCCGACCATGCCGACCCGCTTGCCATTAGCCTGCAGCTCCTTGACCTTGGCGGCCTTCTGGCCCGGCAGCACATCCGCGAGAACGATATTGATGCCGAGTTCCGCGCCGATTCGTTTGGCGGTGCCCTCGTTGTCGCCGGTCAACATCGCCACCTCGACGCCGCGCTCGCGCAGCTTGGCGACGGTCGCCTTTGCGGTCGGCCGCGGCGCGTCGGCGATAGCGACGAGACCAAGAATGTGGCCTCCGCGCGCGACGTGCACGACGGTGCGACCGGCACCCTTAAGGCGCTCCGCTTCGTCCGCAAGTTCCAGAAGCTCGATCTTCTCCTCATCCATGAGCCGGCGGTTCCCCAGGAGCACCGCCTCGTTCTCGATTTCGGCTCGCGCACCCTTGCCCTCCAGATTGAGGAAGGCGCGCGTCTCCGGTACGTCGAGCCCCTCGGCCCGCTCGATGATCGCGAGGGCGAGCGGATGGTCGGAACCGCGCTCGACCGCTGCCGCTGTGCGCAGAACCTCGTCCTCGTTCCGGCCCTCGGCTGAAACCACCTCAACGACGCGGGGCTGACCCATTGTCAGGGTGCCAGTCTTGTCGAAGACGATCACATCGAGCTTGGTCGCGTCCTCGAGTGCGCCCGCGTTCTTAAATAGGATGCCATGCGTTGCCCCGAGCCCGGTGCCGACCATCACCGCCATCGGTGTGGCGAGCCCCAGTGCGTCCGGGCAGGCGATGACGAACACCGTGATGGTCAAGGTCAGTGCAAAAAGCAGTGGTTTTCCGATCCACCAGAACCAGACGGCGAAGGTCGCGAGCCCGATGAGGATAGCGATCAGCACCAGCCATTGCGAGGCCCGGTCGGCGAGTAGCTGCGCCGGCGCCTTGGAGTTCTGTGCTTCCTGCACCAGCTTGACGATCTGCGCCAGCGCAGTGTCGGCCCCCACCTTTGTCGCCCGATATTTGAAGCTGCCGCTCTTGTTGATCGTGGCGCCGATCACCGGGTAGCCCGGCGCCTTCTGCACGGGCATCGACTCGCCGGTAAGCATGGATTCGTCGACGAGCGACTCGCCTTCGAGCACCTCGCCATCGACGGGGATTTTGTTGCCCGGCCGGATGACGACCGTCTCGCCGGCCTGCACCTCCGATGTGGGAACCTCCACCTCGCGGCCACTCCTGAGAACGGTCGCCATCGGCGGCGAGAGGTCGAGCAGCGCACGAATCGCCGCCGACGCGCCGGCGCGCGCCCGCATCTCCAGCCAGTGGCCGAGCAGGATAAACACCAGCAGCACCGCCACGGCCTCATAGAATTGCACACCCGGAAAGAAAAACGTCGAGCCGACGCTGAACACGTAGCCGGTGCCGACAGAGAGCACGACGAGCACCGCCATATTGAGGATGCCGTTTCGGAGCGCCCGCCAGGCGGCGGTGAAGAACGGCCAGCTCGGATAGATGATCGCGGCGCTGCCGAGGAAGAACAGCCACAGATCGAGTTCCAGCCCGAAGGGCGGCGCTGGCGGGGTGAACATGCCCCCCATAGGGGAATAGAGAAAGATCGGCACGGTGAAAGCGAGCGCGATCCAGAAACGGTTGCGCATGTCGCGCACCATGTCTGCCATGTCCATGCCGGCGCCATGGCCCATCTCGTGCGCCATCTCATCCCGCGCCGGCGTCGGTCCGCCGTGGCCCTGGTGGTTCGGTTGCGCGGACTTCGCCTCCGGCCGCTTCCCAGCCTCCACCTTGCAGACATGCCGCGGCAATACGCTGCCGCGACAGCGGTAGCCGCACGAGTTCACCTTGCGCCGCAGCGTCTCGACGCTCGTGACTGTCTCGTCGTAGTCGACGGTCACGCTGGCAGAGGCGGGGTTGGCGGTCGCGCGGCGGACTCCCTGCTCCCCGCGCAGCTGCTTCTCGACGCCGAGATGATCGAGTTCCTCGAAGAGGCCGCCGACCTCCAATGTGACAGTGCTCAAGACGAACCTCCTGGGACCGTCGGTTCAGACTGTGTCGTCGATCGACAGGCGCGGAGCCCTCCCTCTGGCTGGTCCGCCCCGGCCTCAACCGCCACAGCAGCAGCCCTTCGACTTGCTTGGCGGGGCTTCTCGTTTTGTCTCCGCCTGCTGTCCTCCGAAAGAGCGTTCGGGCGCAACGGCGGGCTTCGCTGAATCGACCGGAGCACGCTCACCGTGACCGCAGCAGGAACCCGCTGCCGGGACGGCCGAACCAACGCGCAAAGGCTTCGTGTCTGTGTGCATTGTCATTATCCTTATCATGTGCGTCCGCGCCCGGTCACGGCCGGATCGTCGGGCGGCTCGAATGGAACCACCATCTTAAATCCTACAGACGCGACCGATGTGCCGGCATTACAGCTCAATGACGCCAGCCAGCTCGTTGCGACGCCGACGCGCGCGTTCCGCTTCCTCGCAGCGGCAGTCGAGGAAGCCATGGATCGGGCAGGTGAGGCACATCTCCTCCAGCCGATTCTTCAGCGCCTGGCGGCCGCGATGAAGCCTCACCGCAATATTGTTCAACGTGACTCCGAGACTTGCTGCGACTCGATCCCGTGGCTCTCCCAACAGATCCACGCGCCAGATCACTTCGGCGTATTCCGGCTTCAGCGTGGGCAGGAGCTTGTAGAGACAGTTACACACCGCCTCGTCGAGCTCCTCGTCAGGCTCGATTTCTAACGCTTCAAGATCGTCCGGGCTCATCACCGCCTCCCGTTGCCGCCGCCTAGCGGACCGACGTTGATGGTCGACGATGGTCGTGGCGAGGATCCGGCTCAGCCATCCACGAACCGTGCGCACATCGCGCAACTGGTTCGATCGCTCGATTGCCCGCAACACGAAGGTTTGCAGGACGTCTTCGGCGGTTTCGGGACTGCCCAGTCTGCGTTGTAGGAAACTCAGGATCTGCCGACGGCTCTCGACGAGCGCCCGCCGCACCGCGGCGTCAGCTGCCTTGGCAGCAGCATCGCGCTCATCGTTGTCGCCCGAGCGATCTTCTGGAGCATCGCCAGCCATGGTCCACCTCCTAATGCTTCGGGCGCACGGCCTATCGGCCCCTTACACCAGTGGCGCCGAACACCGAGGCTGAACTTCGACGCTGGGACAGTGTGGCGCAACAATGTGGGAGCGGGGGGCAAGTCACTCCTCACGGAGCATGCGGAACAGCTGGGGCCAGGATTGAAAAGGCGCGGCCGCTCCGTACAGGCTCTCGGAACACCACCACAGCGATGGGCGCGTGGATAGATCTGCATCCTTCAACACGAGTGATGGCTCGAATTCTACCTCGTGGACATCAGGTGCTTGGCGAAGGCGGCGATGCCGAGAACCTTGAACAGAACGACTAGATTCCAATCGCTCGACGTCTGGCCGCCCATCGCCCACTTCATGGGCACGTCGCCCACCATGCCACGCATCGCCCGCATCTTCTCGAGTATTGTCTGCATGTGCTCTCGTATGAGCTGGCGGCCCTCGGCGGGGTATTTCGCTTCTCCGGCCAGCTGCATCATCTCCCCTATGCGATCGAAGTTAGGTCTGGGCATCTGCTGCGTTTAGCCCTGCTGCGGCTTTGTATCGTGCTCGGTCGCCCTTGCGTCGGTTGCGGCGAGGGCGGCGACACCAACGGCCACGGCCAGAGGTTTTCCGGCCCGGCAAGCGTAAGCTATTCAGGGGTTAACGTGGAGAATCTCGTCATCTTTGCTCTCCTTCGGTTGGCGCGGACGACGCCGTGCAGGTGGACGTTCGGCCCCGGTGCACGCATCCGGCGCTGCGTCCGATCTTTCAAACGGTCGTGCGGCCGCGGCGTTACACCGCGGCGCCGAATGGCGAACGTCGAGGCTGGGCATGCCGCGGCAAAAATATGTGCGATCGGGAGATGTAAGGCTCGGCCTCTACGGGCGCCCTTAATCGAGATCGCGAGAGCTGCTCAAGCCACTCGGGGATGGGTAGCGCCGGCAGTTGCGAACCCCGAAACCGGGTCGCCCGGCAGGCCGCTACTAGGGCGGCTTTAAGCATACACGAGGCTGATCGTCATGCGCGCCTTGTTCGTTACCCTAATCAGACGGGTGGACTCGCCGACGTTTCGGCCGCCCTACCGGCGGCACTGGCCGACCACGGAATCGATATTCGCTTGATAATGCCCGGCTACCCGGAAGCGCGGGACCGAGCCGATCATATCGGATCCGCGATCCCGCTCGGCGAATTGCACGGTGAGAATCGCGCCCGTCTCTTGCCTACGCGCTCTCCGCGCCTCCGGCGTGCCGCTTTGGCTCGTCGACTGTCCCACGCTGTATCGCAGGAATGGAGGGCCTTACCGGGCCTCGGACGGACGGGACTGGCCGGACAACGGCCTCCGTTTCGCTGCGCTATGCCATGCAGCAGCGCGGGTCGCGCGCAACGCCGCGGGGCTTGCCTGGCAGCCGAACCTAATCCACACGAACGACTGGCACACCGGGCCAGTGTCGGTATTGTTGGATGACGCCAGCATATCCCGGCCTCCCGTCGTCTTCACGATCCATAACCTCGCGTTCCAGGGCCTGTTCGACGCCGATGGGCTGTCTAGTCTAGGGCTCTCCGCCGACACCTTCTCGCCCGAAAGCATCGAGTTTTATGACCGGATCCCCTTTTTGAAGGCGGGGCTTCTGTATGCCGATCAACTGACCACGGTCAGTCGGACCTACGCGCAGGAGATTAAAGCGCCAGAGTTCGGCTGCGGGCTCGACGGGCTGCTTCGCCAGCGCTGAACGCATCTCATCGGAATCCCCAACGGTGCCGATTACGGAGTGTGGGATCCTGCGGACGATTCGAGCCTGCCCCGTCGTTATAATCTGGCCGAGATCGGCGGCAAGCGAATCTGCAAGGAGATCTTGCAGCGTGAACTTGGTCTGGAAGTGGAGCCGGAAACGCCCGTCTTGGCTTTTCAGCCGGCTGACCGAACAGAAGATGGCAGACACCCTCGCAGCTGCCGTGCCCTGGCTCGTCGCTAACGGCGCCCAAGTCGCCCTGCATGGGCAAGGCGATCGTGGCCTCGAAGAACGCTTCCTGACGTTGGCCGAGCAATATTCCGGCCGCGTTTCGGTGCGGGTCGGCTATGAAGAGAAACTCGCGCGCCGTCTACTGGCGGGCGCCGACATTTTGCTCCATCCGTCGCGGTTCGAGCCTTTCGGCCTCGTCCCAATCTACGCGCTGCGCTATGAACGTTGGCGGGCTGGCCGATAGTGTCATCGACGCTTCCACGCCGAATTGCGATCGCGAAGCGACGGGTTCGCATTCTCCGGAGCCGCCCTCGAAGATCTGCTGGCCTGCCTGAGACGCGCCCTCGACATGTTCCGGCAGCCGGTGGCGTGGCGCCGAATGCAGCGCCATGCGATGCGCCAGGATTTTGGCTGGCGAGAACCGGCCAAAGAATATCTCAGGCTCTATCGGACGCTCACCGGATCTCGCACCGACTGGGGCTTTGCCGAGCCGGACCGCCGGCGCGGTTCAGGGTCCGATAGAACGTTCATGCCGTCACCTCGGCCCAAGCGAGCAAGCACAGCGAAGGGCTGATGGTCTAGCCGCTCATAGAAGGAGGCGGGAAGTATCTAGGTGACAAAGCAGGTGTAGTTTGCTACCTGAAACTTCGCGTGACAGGCCGGAGAATGAAACGGGCGTCCCTCAGATCGAGGTGACGCCCGAAATGATTGAGGCTGGCTTCGAAGTGTTGAA
>JBFWRV010000089.1:0-4026 GCA_050248715.1 Hyphomicrobiaceae bacterium
ATCTATCTCGACAATGCACAGCCCTGAGCCGGCCCTAGTTGGGCAGGTCCTTCACCCAGGGGGCGAGTGAGAAAACAGCGAACGGGGGTGTGGTGCTGCCCAGCCGGGGACAGCTATTTCCATTAGGCTCAACAAACAGTTACCGGCGACCGGCATTGGCTGCGCTGGCCCAGACGGACACGGGAATTTGCCCCGCCCGCGAAAAACGTCGTCAAATCCTGTGTGTCCTCCCGGTGTGACCAGTCCCACCCCAAACACCGAGAGTCATCCAATGTGCAATCCCCTCATCCTCAGCCTGGCCGCCCTCGCGATCGCGGCACCCGTTCTGGCCATAACCGGCGCCCCGGCGGAGGCCAGACAAAACTTCACGGCGCGTAGTCCCGCGTTTCACGCCCGCTCAGCGCCAGGGTTCAAGTCGTCCCGGGCCTTGGTTCAGCGCCAAAGGTTCAACAGGATCGTTCAGGGCGCCAATCGCTCTCCCCGCAGGTCGGCAGCTCTCAGGACGCCGGCGCCGCAGGGGCGGTCGTCGAACAGCGGCAAGCCGGTGCTGCGGTTTGACCCGACCATCAGCGGCCCTAAAAAGGCCTCGCTGAGGGACCCCTCGACCACGAGGCTCGCCCCCGGCACCAAGCCTGGAGCCTCGCCGAAGACGTCCATCCGCGACGCCCTTGAAAGCCAAGGGAAGCTGAACGCTCCGTCGAAGACCCCCACCCTTCCGACGCCCCGCGTAGAACCTCCGTCCGCTCCCTCTGCGACGGCCCCTCCCAGAGCCCACCAGGAGCCCCCGCGCCCGGAGCGGTCGCCGCGGATCGTAATTCTTCCCCCGATAGGGGTGCCCCCGAGCCATGTCAGCGAGCGGCACATGGTCGTGGAGAGGCGCCCGCGCGAAGTTGTCACGCGCTACCAGTCGCGACCGCAGCATACGCGGATCAAGAGCGACGAGCCCGTCTGCGTTGAAGGCACGTGGGCGTTGCAGGGCAGCGACAAGAGGTACGTCTGCCTGCTCTGGTACTTCCAGGGCCGAACTCACACGCCCGATCAATTGGCGCACGCGCTCGAGGCCAACCAGTCGCCTGCGCATTGACCGCCGCAACCCGGCATCCGCGAGGTCCCAGCTCGCGGGTGCCCCTTGCGCCAATGGCGCTCGAGCTCGCGCACATCCAGACACCTCAGAGGATAACCGTCATGCGACGTCTTGCATTCGCCTTGACGATTTGCGCAGCCTGCAGCGGCTATGCTGCCGCTGAGCAGACTCGATGCGAGAGTGGCGGCGATCCGCAAATCGCCATCGCCGCTTGTACGCGGCTGATCGAGTCCGGCACGCTGAACAATGAGGCCCTCGCGGTCGCATTGTTCAACAGGGCGGCCAACCATCAGGATAAGGAGGATTTGCCGAGCGCGCTCGCCGACTACGAGAAGGCAGCGAGGATCAAGCCGGGGTTCGCCGATGCCCACTACAATCGCGGCATCATCCTCGATGAAATGGGCGAGCTCGAAAAGGCCATCGCCGAGTACACCAAGGCCATCGATATCGAGCGCGACTATGCGTTCCTCACGAATCGAGGCACGGCCCACCTGGGCCTGCAAGACTTCGATCGCGCGATCGCCGACCTCACGGAAGCCGTCGACCTGCGTCCTACCGACTCCGGTTCCTACTTCCGCCGTGGCAACGCCTGTGCCGACAAAGGAGACGTGGATGCTGCTGTCCGCGACTTCACGAAGGCAGCCGCCCTTGCTCCGGACGAGGCATCGCGAATGGCATACACGGCGCGCCTGTATCACGCGCAAGGCCTGACGACGCGCGCCATGGATGCATATCGCGCAGCGCTTGCCCGCGATGACCTGGATGATGCAGGCAGGAAGATGATTGAGATGTATATGAACAAGCTCAACCAACCGTAGGTCGTCTGCGCAAGTGCGGCTCAAGCAGGGCGCACGATCCGCGGCTGCTGGACGTGCACGTGAAATTGTTCCGCATTTGCGCTCCTGCCCATGGGATCGCCGGATCCGCTTGCCCGGGATCCCGCGACGGCTGGCAACGCGCCCCTGCTGCCCTGATGCGAGAGCGTTAAACGGCTGCAAGCACATGTTAACGCTCGGCGCCACATCTCCAACCGATACCGGAATGAAATTGTACAAACAGTCTGTCGATTGCCTGGACGATGAAACCGACGATGGAATTGCTTGCCGATCTTGCAGCATGGAGTCTTCTGGTTCTCAGCCTGCTGTTGTTTGTAGCCCAGTTGCTCGCGTATGCGGGCGGCCATTGGGCGGGATCGCGTCACCGGGGAAATCATCCCACCAGGGCTGAAGGCGTCAGCCTAATTGTCGGTGGCTTGCTTGGTTTGCTCTCCTTCGTCCTGGCCCTCACGCTGTCCTACGGGAGCGCGCGGTTCAATGAACGGCGCAACGGTGCTCTGAATGAGGCCAACGCAATCGCTACGGCTTGGCAGCGCTCGGAGGCACTGGCGCATCCGCGTGGCCGCGAGATCGCCCGGCTGATTGAGAGCTACGCTCAGGCACGCAAGACCTACGTGCAATCTCCTCGGCATGCGCCGGTGCTTGACGAGATTGGCAGGCGCACTTCAGCGCTGCACAGCGAGATCTGGGGACGCATCTCTGCCGTAGCTCAAGAACGTGCAGATCCGGTCGTCGCCTCCCTCATGGCCGCTGTCAACGAGATGTTCGATCAAAGCGCCATTGAGCGCTTCTCTTATGAGAGCCCCTTTCCGCCTCAATTGTTCTGGCTTCTGATTGCAATGGCGCTGATAACGATGGCCGCTCTTGGCTACCAGCTAGGGCTGAAGCAGCAGGAAACCCATTTCCTTGCCGTCGTGATGACTGTCGTGTGGACTGCGGTCATAGCGGTGATACTGGACATCAGCTCCCCACGCATCGGCAGCATTCGCACGGATGCCTCGATTTACGATTGGACGCTTGAGGGGTTCAAGAGAGAAGGCGGCGCTCCGTCGGACTCAGCGCGCAGGTGAACCGTGGGCAGCGCGCGGAAAAGCTATGAGGCTGCGGGGACCTCGGCACTTCGCCTACCGCCATCTACAGGCATTCGGGGATCGCAGCGTCATCGATGATCAACTACCGTCCTGACTGCTGTCCTCAGGCAGAGAAGAGGAAGGCGAAAGGAGATCGCGGTGACACAGGGTGACAAGAGCGGACGTCAAGATACAGAGCATGGCACGCTCAGCCGACGGCATATGCTGCTCTCAAGCACGGCGCTGGTCACGACCGCCGCCTTGGCCAGAACGAGCGTAGCCCAGGCTCAAGCTCAGCCTCGCCCTTCAACTTCAGCAGGACAACGCCCCAACATCCTTATCATCTGGGGCGACGATGTCGGCATTTGGAACATCAGTTCCTACCACCGTGGAATGATGGGCGGATCAACGCCCAACATCGACCGGATCGGTCGGGAGGGCATGATCTTCATGGACCACTACGGTCAGGCCTCGTGCACGGCCGGCCGCGCCGCCTTCATCACAGGCCAATATCCGATCCGCGTGGGCCTGAGTACCGTGGGGCTTCCAGGGTCTGATAAAGGGTTGCAGAAGGAAGACCCCACCCTGGCCGAGCTGCTGAAGCCACTTGGATATGCGACCGGTCAGTTCGGCAAGAACCATCTGGGCGACCGCGACGAGCACCTGCCGACAGCTCACGGCTTCGACGAGTTCTTCGGCATCCTCTACCATCTCAACGCCGGTGAATACGAAGACAACTACGACTACCCGAAGGATCCCAAGTTCCAGCGCGACTACAAGCTTCGTGGCGTGGTCCATTCCTGGGCGGAAGGCAACGGCCGGCAGAGGGTCGAGGACAAGGGACCTTTCGGTCGCGAACGGCAGCGCACCCTGGATCAGGAGATACTGACGCAGTCCAAGCGCTTCATCCGCGATGCGGCGACAGCTCGCAAGCCTTTCTTCGTCTGGCACAACACCACACGCATGCACTATCGGACGAACCTCTCCGAGAAGTACGGAGGCAAGAGCGGCTACGGGATCTATGCCGACGGAATGA
>JBFWRV010000089.1:4126-20680 GCA_050248715.1 Hyphomicrobiaceae bacterium
CGCGATGCGGCGACAGCTCGCAAGCCTTTCTTCGTCTGGCACAACACCACACGCATGCACTATCGGACGAACCTCTCCGAGAAGTACGGAGGCAAGAGCGGCTACGGGATCTATGCCGACGGAATGATGGAGATGGACGACACCGTGGGCGAGCTTCTGAAGGTCCTTGATGAGACGGGGGTCGCCGACAATACCATCGTCATGTTCTCAACCGACAACGGCGCGGCCGCGAACAGCTGGCCGGACGGCGGCAACACGCCGTTCCATGGTGAGAAGGGCCTTGCGTACGAGGGCGGCTTCCGGGTCCCTATGCTCGTCAAGTGGCCGGGGCACATTCCCGCGGGCTCGGCTACGGGCCAGTTCATGACGATGGAAGACTGGCTTCCAACCCTCATGGCTGCCGTCGGGCAGCCGGACATCAAGGAGAAGCTGCTCCAGGGCCATCGTGTCGGCGACCTGGATTATAAGGTCCATCTTGACGGATACGACCAGACCGATCTCATCACCGGGAAAGGGCCGAGCAAAAGGCAAGAGTTCTACTACTTCACAGAAACCAAGCTCCAGGCCGTTCGGCACGGCGACTGGAAAGTCCAGTTCGTTGAGCAGGAGAAATGGTTCAACGGCGTCCGCAACGACCTGACCTCGCCGCGCATAACGAACCTCAAGCTCGATCCGTTCGAGCGCTTCCGCGATGCTCGCGGCTTTGACGAATGGCAGGAGAACCGGTCATACCTCTTGAGCCCTGCGATGGCACAGGTTCAGCAGTTCATGGCGTCGCTGAAGAAGTATCCGCCCCGCATGGCCAGTGTTGATTTCAACATCGACAAGGTAATGGACGCGCTGACCGCAAGCACTGATGGAACGCGAAGGTAGCGCAGGATGCCCGCGTAAGCATTGCTCGACCATCAGTCACCACGACGAGAGTGCTATGCCCTCTGTTGACCAAATCACTGTCTGGATCGTAGTCGGACTTATCGGTGGCACTCTCGCCGGACGCGTCATTGCTTGGGACGTTGAGGGGTTTGGCCGCATGCGCAATCTTGCGCTTGGCCTTTGCGGTGCGCTTGTAGGCGGATTGCTGTTTCGTCTCGTTGGATGGTTCCCAGACCTCGACAAGATCGCGGTGTCGCTCCGCGACATCGTTGCGGCCGTTATCGGCTCGTTGATCGTCCTGGGTGCGTATTGGTATTGGCAGCATTCCAAGGGAGCGCGATGAGAGGCCGGCATCGATGGTTGCCAGATGGTTGCCAAGATATGACGTGGGCAAGGCGTTGGTCCGCTAGTACGTTGAAAACAATGGTGAGCCCGGTTGGGATCGAACCAACGACCACCTGATTAAAAGTCAGATGCTCTACCGCTGAGCTACGGGCCCTTTGCGCCGGCACCCCGGCGAGCCGATTGATAGGGGAAGGCGGGCCTGCGCGCAACTTGCTGGCTTGCCCACACCGACAAACCCTGCGGCGTCACCACGGCCGCGCCTTCTTCACCGCCTTGTTCTTTGGTTCTCAGCCACCTTGTTCTTGGCATGGGGACGCGCCACCTCGACAAAGCGCTCCTTGAACAGCAGGCGGAAGCGGTCGGGAAAAGCCCAGGCGAATCATAGGGTACTCCCGCACAAAATGGGCCGGGCGCTGGCGGAGTAGTCGGCCGCTGTTGCGAGATCAGGCTGCCACATGCGCGCCACGCCGCGAGGAAGTCGTCAGACACCCGAGCTCACGCAGGCCCACCTACCGATCAATCTCCCCGAACACGATGTCGAGGCTGCCGAGGATGGCGGAAACGTCGGCCAGCATGTGGCCTCGGTTCATGAAGTCCATGGCCTGCAAGTGGGGAAAGCCCGGCGCCCGGATCTTGCAGCGGTAGGGGTGGTTGCTGCCATCGGCGACGAGATAGACGCCGAACTCGCCCTTGGGCGCCTCCACCGCGGCGTAGGCCTCGCCGGCGGGCACATGGAAGCCTTCCGTATACAGCTTGAAGTGATGGATCAGCGCCTCCATCGAGCGCTTCATCTCGGCGCGCTTGGGCGGCACGACCTTCTTGTCGTCGGCGACGTGCGCCCCCTGGCCGTCCGCCGACAGCAGCCTCTCGCAGCACTGCTTCATGATGCGCACGGCCTGGCGCATCTCCTCCACCCGGATGCAGTAGCGGTCGTAGTTGTCGCCGTTCCTGCCGATGGGGATGTCGAAGTCGAGCTCGGAGTAGCACTCATAGGGCTGCGCCTTCCTGAGGTCCCAGGCAGCGCCCGAGCCGCGCAGCATAACGCCCGAGAAACCCCAGCGCATGCACTCCGCCAGGCTCACCACGCCGATATCGACATTGCGCTGCTTGAAGATGCGGTTGTCGGTGAGCAGCTCCTCGATGTCGTCGAGCACCTTGGGGTGCGTCTCGCAGAACTTCGCAATGTCCTCGACGAGCTTGGGAGGCAAGTCCTGGTGCACTCCGCCGAAACGGAAATACTTCGCGTGCATGCGGCTGCCCGAGGCGCGCTCGTAGAACACCATCAGCTTCTCGCGCTCTTCAAAGCCCCACAGCGGCGGGGTGAGCGCGCCCACGTCCATCGCCTGCGTGGTGACGTTGAGGAGATGCGAGAGCAGCCGCCCGATCTCGGAATAGAGCACACGGATGAGCTGGGCGCGCTTGGGCACAGCCAGCTCCAACAGCTTCTCCCCGGCGAGACAGAAGGCATGCTCCTGGTTCATTGGGGCGACGTAGTCGAGGCGGTCGAAGTAACCGATCGCCTGCATATAGGTCTTGTGCTCGATCAGCTTCTCGGTGCCGCGATGCAACAGGCCGATGTGCGGGTCGACCCTCGTCACCACCTCGCCGTCGAGCTCCAGCACAAGGCGCAGCACGCCGTGAGCCGCGGGGTGCTGCGGGCCGAAATTGATGTTGAAGTTGCGGATCTCTGTCTCAGCCACGAGCGACCACCTCTCCGTTCCCTGGCCCGTTGTAGGGGAGCGTGAGGGAAGGGGGGGACCACGACGGTCGGGGTGTCCCCCCACCCCTAGCCCCTCCCTGCGTCGCGGCGGAGACCCGCCTCCGGCACGATGGGGAGGGGAATTTCCGCGCCATGCCGATGCAAGCGCTCATGACTTCGCCTTCTCATCGCCCGGCAGGATGTAGCTCGTTCCCTCCCACGGGCTCTCGAAGTCGAAGCTGCGGAACTCCTGGGTCAGCTTTACCGGCTCGTAGACCACACGCTTCTGGTCGTCGTCGTAGCGCACCTCGACATAGCCCGTGAGCGGGAAGTCCTTGCGCAGCGGATGCCCCTGGAACCCGTAGTCCGTGAGGATGCGGCGAAGGTCCGGATGGCCCGCGAACAGGATGCCGTACATGTCGTAGGCCTCCCGCTCGTACCAGTTGGCAACGGGGAACACCTCGACGACGCTCGGCACCGGTGCGTCGGCGTTGGTCTGGCACTTGACGCGGATGCGCAGGTTCTTGCGCGGCGAGAGCAGGTGATAGACCACATCGAAGCGCCTCTCGCGCTCGGGATAGTCCACCCCGCAGATGTCGATGAGCTGCTCGAACAGGCAGGTGCTGTCGTCGCGCAACGCAGTCAGCACAGACACGATCTCGTCGGCGCGCACGACGACCGTGAGCTCGCCGAGCGCAAGGCGCTGGCTCACGACCTTCGCCTCGAGCAGTCCCTCGACGTGCCTGGCCAGGTCTTCCATTGCTGCATCCATCCCGGATGTCCCGCTCAATCGACGATGAACAGCCGCGCGCCCTTGGCCGTGCGCGACCTGTGCGCATCGGCCGCGTCGGCCACCTGATAGCTCATGCCTGGGGTCAGCGTGAAGGATCGGCCGTCCTTCAGGTCGGTGGTGAGCTCGCCCGCAACGCAGAGCAGGATATGCCCCTTCTCGCACCAGTGGTCCGAGACGTAGCCCGGCGAATACTCGACCATGCGCACGCGGATACCGCCGAATTGGCGCGTCCGCCACGTGGCCATGCCCACCTCGCCCTTGTGCGTGGTGGTCTCCACGGCGCTCCAATCCGTGGTGCCGAATGGAATGTCTGTCATGCGCATGCGGCGACCTCGATGCCCGCGCTGATGCAAGTGATTCCGGCCATGCGATCGTCTAGCGCTCGATCGTGCCGATCCGCCGGATCTTACGTTGCAGCAGCATGACGCCGTAGACGAGCGCCTCCGCCGTGGGCGGGCAGCCCGGCACGTAGATATCGACCGGCACGATGCGGTCGCAGCCGCGCACCACCGAGTAGGAGTAATGGTAGTAGCCGCCGCCGTTGGCGCAGCTGCCCATGGAGATGACGTAGCGCGGCTCCGGCATCTGGTCGTAGACCTTGCGCAGCGCCGGCGCCATCTTGTTGCACAGCGTGCCGGCGACGATCATCACGTCGGACTGACGCGGCGAGGCCCGCGGCGCGAACCCGAAGCGCTCCAGGTCCCAGCGCGGCATGGAGGCCTGCATCATCTCCACGGCGCAGCAGGCGAGGCCGAACGTCATCCACATCAGCGAGCCCGTGCGCGCCCAGTTGATGAGGTCATCGGTGGTGGTGACTAGGAAACCCTTGTCGGCGAGCCTGTTGGATATCTCGGTGAAGGTCGCATCGCCGGGCTTGGCCAAGGAGCCGGCGGCCGGGCGCTGAATGGGGGTTGCCGCTTGCGTCACCATCAATCCCACTCCAGCGCACCCTTGCGCCATTCGTAGATGAACCCGATCGTGAGAACGCCGAGGAACACCATCATCGACCAGAACCCGAAGGCCCCGACCTGCTTGAAGGCCACGGCCCACGGGAACAGGAAGGCCACCTCGAGGTCGAAGATGATGAAAAGGATCGACACGAGGTAGAAGCGCACGTCGAACTTCATGCGCGCGTCGTCGAAGGCATTGAACCCGCATTCGTAGGCCGAAACCTTCTCGGGATCTGGGTTGCGCACGGCAACGAGAAAGGGCGCAACCATCAGCGCCAGGCCAATCACGAGCGCCACGCCGATGAACACGGCAAGCGGCAGGTAGTCCATCAGCAGCTGGTTCATGCGAGGCTCGGCAGGTGCTCAGCTTCGGTGCTGCGGCGCGGCGACCACAGCCAGTGTGCTCCTGTTAACCCAGGGCCATGTCCGGCGCAACCGCTGCCGGCGCCGCACGGTCATTCATCTGGGCATTGCCCGCGACGGTGCCCCGAAACCAGATGCGCTCGCGCCCGCCCAAGCTCAACGTCTCGCCACAAAGGGCCCTTATCCCGGAACTGCCAGCGGGAACGTGCGCGGGAGGACGGGGGTCCAGGCCGCACTTGGCGCCTTATCTTTGGTGCTGCGTAGGAGGGAGCCGCATGTTCAAAATGAGCGGCATTGGCGTGGTTATCGCCGGTTTGGCCGGATCGGGCCTCTTGTACTCGGTGTGGAGCTGGGACACGACAGCGCTCAAAGCCCTGACGCGGAGTTCGCCCTCGCCCGCGACCGAGGTGCCCTTCGTGCCCGGCGCCTCGCTCGTGCTGCACTCCGCCGCCTGGCGCAGCTTCCCGGCAGAGCCGCCACGATCGGAGGCGGCCGTGCTTCCTGCGCCCCCGTCCGAAGCCGTGATGTTCCCCACGGCCGGCAGCGTCCCAGCCGGGACAGCGCAGCCCTTCGCCCGCGCCGAGCCCAGGCCTACCCAGGCCGCCAGGGCCTCCGAGCCCATCCAAGAACAGCCGAGCCCGCTTATGGGTGGTGCCCCTCAGGTCGAGCCCACGGTGCAGCCGATGGCGCTGGAGACGCCGGCTGGCGAAGCGCCAGCGCCCCGCGAGAGAATGTCGCTCTCGGGCCCGCGGATCGATACTCCGGAGCCGGTCTTCGTGGCGGCCAGCGGACGGCACCCTCCGCGTGCGGCCCCCGGCGAGCCCGCGCCGCCCCCACAGCCGCAGCTCTCCGCTCCGGCCGAACCGCCGAAGTTCGGGCCCGAGCGTCTGAAGACTTTCGACGGCATCGGCTATTGAGCCGGCCACTCGTGGTAGCTGCTTCGCACCGCGCCGGGTTCGCTTGACGGGCCAACCCCGCTCACGTAAACGAACGCCTCGTGACAGCGCACCCACCCACCATGGTGCAGGTGCGCTCTGGATTGCGGGCGTAGCTCAGTTGGTTAGAGCGCCGGCCTGTCACGCCGGAGGCCGCGGGTTCAAGTCCCGTCGCTCGCGCCATCCCGTGGGTCTCGCACCGGCGAAACCCCGCGCCGCGATGCCGTTTTCCCCTTTGGATGCTTCTTTACCCGCTGCGCACAGCACAGCGCAGCCTGAGCCGGCGTTCAATACGACGTCTGCTGGTGGGCGGTGAGGGGATCGAACCCCCGACATCTTCGGTGTAAACGAAGCGCTCTACCGCTGAGCTAACCGCCCCTGCCACGCAGTAGGCAACCGGCAATAGTCAACCGCCGGCCTACCAGCTCGTGCGGACTGCTGCCAGTGCCTATCGCAGACTGCCCAAAGAAAAAGGGCGCCCGCCCGCTGATCGACCTGCGCCCCGCACCAATGGCAATGACCGATTTCAGTTCAGCATGTCCTTCAAAGTCTTCGAAGCCGTGAACTTAGGCACGCGGGAAGCTTTCAGCATCATCTCCACGCCAGTCTGGGGATTGCGCGCCTTGCGCGCCTTGCGATTGGCGACCTTGAACGTTCCGAAACCGGGGATGCGAACCTCCTGGCCGTCCTTCATCGTCTTCTCGATGTGCTTGATCACCGCCTCGACGGCAATACCGGCCTTGTCCTTGGACAGCTCAGTCGCCTCCGCCACGGCGTCGATCAAATCCTTTTTGCTCATCTCTGCGATCCTCGTGAATTGAGAAGGAGGACAGGCTGCGGTCGGACGAATGCGAAGTCCCCCGCGCCCAGTCGTCAGCCGCTGCGGTGGCAGCAGCGAGCCGGAAACAACGCCCAAAGCGCAGGGCCGTCAAGCAGAAAGTGCGAAAAAGCCGCGATTCTTCAGGCTTTCCGAGAGAGTCCGGCGCCCCTTAGGACGTCCGCTGATGATCGAGTTGTCGCGATCCAGGACCGGATTCCTGAACAACGTCAACTTACCACGGCGATCGCAGACAATTCGGCAACATGGAGACTCGCGCATCGCGAGAACAAGTAAAAAGACACATCATAGGTTGCATCGACGCAACCAACCCCCTGCTCCGTGGGAGAAAAACGGCAGCGAGCCGAGCGCCGGAGGGCTCGGCTCGCTGAGATCGTTCTGGAAATGAGCCTTCAGTGGGCGGTGACGCGCGGCTCCTCGCCGGTCTCGTCGGTGCCGGCGACGGACGCCGCGGCCTCCTCCTCGAGGACGGGCTTTGGCATCCGCTGCAGGGCCACCTTGAGCACGTCGTCCATCCGGGAGGCCGGCACGATCGCGAGGTGGGATTTCACCTCCTCGCCGATCTCGGCCAGGTCCTTCACGTTCTCCTCGGGGATGACGATGGTCTTGATGCCGGCCCTGAGCGCCGCCAGCATCTTCTCCTTGAGGCCGCCGATCGGCAGCACGCGGCCGCGCAGCGTGATCTCGCCGGTCATCGCCACGTCCTTCTTCACGGGGATGCCCGTCATGATCGAGATGATCGCGGTCACCATGGCCACGCCCGCAGACGGGCCATCCTTCGGCGTCGCGCCCTCGGGCACGTGCACGTGGATGTCCTTCTTCTCGAACAGAGACACGGGAATGCCGAGCGCAGCCGAGCGCGAGCGCACGTAGGCGTTGGCGGCCTGGATCGACTCCTTCATGACGTCGCGCAGGTTGCCGGTGACGGACATCTTGCCCTTGCCCGGCATCATCACGCCTTCGACGGTCAGGATCTCGCCGCCGACCTCGGTCCACGCCAATCCGGTGACCACGCCGACCTGATCCTCGAGCTCCGCCTCGCCGAATCGATACTTGGGTACGCCCAGGTAGTGCTCGATGTTCTCCGGGGTGGCCCTCACCGTGGTGTGGGTCCCCATCAGGATCTCCTTCACCGCCTTGCGCGCGAGCTTGGCCACCTCGCGCTCGAGGCTGCGCACGCCCGCCTCGCGGGTGTAGCGGCGAATGACCGTCTTCAACGCCTCGTCGTCGATCTCCCACTCCGCCGCCTCGAGCCCATGGGCCTGCCGCTGGCTCGGGATGAGATGGCGCTTGGCGATCTCGATCTTCTCATCCTCCGTGTAGCCCGCAAGCCGGATGATCTCCATCCGGTCGAGGAGTGCCGGAGGAATGTTCATCGTGTTCGCGGTGGTCACGAACATGACGCTCGAGAGATCGTAGTCGACCTCGAGGTAGTGATCGTTGAAGGTGTGGTTCTGCTCGGGGTCCAGCACCTCCAGCAGCGCCGCCGCCGGGTCGCCGCGGAAGTCGGAGCCCATCTTGTCGATCTCGTCCAGGAGGAAGAGCGGATTGGTCTTCTTCGCCTTCTTCATGGACTGGATCACCTTGCCCGGCATCGAGCCGATATAGGTGCGCCGATGCCCGCGGATCTCCGCCTCGTCGCGCACGCCGCCGAGCGACATGCGCACGAACTCGCGGCCCGTGGCGTTGGCAATCGACATGCCGAGCGAGGTCTTGCCCACGCCCGGAGGCCCGACGAGGCAGAGAATCGGCCCCTTCAGCTTGTTCGTGCGTGACTGGACGGCGAGGTACTCGATGATGCGCTCTTTGACCTTCTCCAGGCCATAGTGCTCCTTGTCGAGAACCTCCTGGGCCTCGACCAGGTCCTTCTTGACCTTGCCGCGGATGCCCCACGGAATCGACAGCAGCCAGTCGAGGTAGTTGCGCACCACCGTGGCCTCGGCCGACATCGGGCTCATCTGCTTGAGCTTCTTGAGCTCGGCCAGCGCCTTGTCGCGCGCCTCCTTCGACAGCTTGGTGTTCTCGATCTTCTCCTCGAACTCGGCGATGTCGTCGCGCTCGTCGCCATCGCCCAGCTCCTTCTGAATGGCCTTCATCTGCTCATTCAAGTAGTACTCGCGCTGGGTCTTCTCCATCTGGCGCTTGACGCGCGAGCGGATCTTCTTCTCCACCTGCAGGACGGAGATCTCGCTCTCCATCAGCGTGTAGACGCGCTCGAGCCGGCTCGACACCGTGACGATCTCGAGGATGTCCTGCTTGTCCGCGATCTTGATGGCCAGATGCGAGGCGATCGTGTCGGCGAGCTTGGAATAGTCCTCGATCTGACTGATGGTGCCCAGGACCTCCGGCGAGATCTTCTTGTTGAGCTTGACGTAGCTCTCGAACTGCGACACCGCCGAGCGTGCCAGCGCTTCGATCTCGTCAGCCGCACCCGCGCTCTCGGGCACGCGCTCGACCTCGGCCTCGAAGTAGTCGGCGTTCTCGGTGTAGCGCATCACCTTGGCGCGCGCGGTGCCTTCCACCAGCACCTTGACGGTGCCATCGGGCAGCTTCAGCAGCTGCAGCACGGAGGCGAGCGTGCCCATCTGGTAGATGGCATCGGGAGCGGGATCGTCGTCGCCGGCGTTCTTCTGCGCCGCCAGCAGGATCTGCTTGTCGGACCGCATCACCTCCTCGAGCGCGTTGATCGACTTCTCGCGCCCGACGAACAGAGGAACGATCATGTAGGGGAAGACCACAATGTCGCGCAGCGGCAGGACCGGATAGACTTCCTTCCCGCCCTTGTCTCGTGCCTGTTTTGTCTCGCTCATGGTCTTTCTCTTTCGCCGATATTCGAGGATCCTGGACCTTCCGCGCCGTACCCGCCTCCAACAGTCTGAGTCGGCTCGGCAAACCCCATCCCGCCCTTTCTCTACATCCGCATTTCTTACGCCCGCATCTCTTCTCCATCGAGCCGACTTTGGGATAGGACCGGTGACCCTTAGCCGGTCCCCATCCCTGCCCTAAGTTGCCAGTCTACGCCCTGGCGCCGGTCTGCGTCTCGCCGGGGTGCCGCCCCCTGCTCATAGCTGCGTTGAACAATACGATGCCCGCCTTCGCTCCGCGCTGCCAGTTGCAGGGTTACGTTACGCACCATCCTTGTCCAGGCACGGTACGCGGTTGCTCAGATAGTGTTGCACTTTGGACTGCGCAACCGTCTCCAACGCGCAACAGTGTACCGAGACGCCACCGTGCTGCGAGGGTGCCTCGTCCGGCCGGCCTCGTTGTACTGGGTCCCTGCGCGGCGGGTGGACACCTAAAGTGGTCGCGACGGGTCCGCGTATCAAGGGAATCGCCTGCGCCTGACGAGCGGCCAGCCCGCAAAGCGACGATTTACGCGCTGGAGCCCTTCTCCCCCGCCCGCTCGGAGTAGATCCGGAGCGGCCGCGCCCCTCCGTCCACGATCTCGGGGCCGATCACGACCTCCTCCACCCCCTTGAGTCCCGGCAGGTCGAACATGGTGTCGAGCAGGATCGCCTCCATGATGGAACGCAAGCCGCGCGCGCCGGTCTTGCGGTCGATGGCCTTGCGAGCGATCGCCTTGAGGGCGTCCTGGGTGATGGTGAGCCGCACGTCCTCCATCTCGAACAGGCGCTGATATTGCTTGATCAGCGCGTTCTTCGGGATGGTCAGGATCTGCATCAGCGCCGCTTCATCAAGATCCTCCAGCGTGGCGATCACAGGCAGACGGCCGATGAACTCGGGAATCAGACCGAACTTGAGCAGGTCCTCGGGCTCCACCCCCTTGAGGATGTCACCGGTGCGGCGCTCGTCGGGGCCCGTGATCTTTGCGGCAAAACCGATCGAGGAGCCGCGATCGCGCCGCGAGATGATCTTTTCCAGCCCCGCGAACGCACCGCCGCAGATGAACAGGATGTTGGAGGTGTCGACCTGCAGGAACTCCTGCTGGGGGTGCTTGCGGCCGCCCTGCGGGGGCACGGACGCAATCGTGCCCTCCATGATCTTGAGCAGTGCCTGCTGCACGCCCTCGCCGGATACATCGCGCGTGATCGAGGGATTGTCCGACTTGCGGCTGATCTTGTCGATCTCGTCGATGTAGACGATGCCGCGCTGCGCCCGCTCGACGTTGTAGTCGGCGTTCTGCAACAGCTTCAGGATGATGTTCTCGACATCCTCGCCGACGTAGCCCGCCTCCGTGAGCGTGGTGGCATCGGCCATCGTGAAGGGCACATCGAGGATGCGCGCCAGGGTCTGGGCGAGCAGGGTCTTGCCGCAGCCGGTGGGGCCGACGAGCAGGATGTTGGATTTGGCGAGCTCGACGTCGTTGTTCTTGCCGGCGTGATTGAGCCGCTTGTAGTGATTGTGCACCGCCACAGACAGCACGCGCTTGGCGTGGTCCTGGCCGATCACATAGGAGTCGAGGACGGAGCAGATCTCGGCCGGGCTCGGCACGCCGTCGCGCGATTTGACGAGGGTGTTCTTGTTCTCCTCGCGGATGATATCCATGCACAGCTCGACGCATTCATCACAGATGAACACGGTCGGGCCGGCAATCAGCTTGCGGACCTCATGCTGGCTCTTGCCGCAGAAGGAGCAGTAGAGCGTATTCTTTTCCTGGGCCATCCTGTTCTCTCAAAACCCGCCCTGCGACGGGGCCTCGGCGGTCATTTTCTGTAACGGACCGATCGCTCGGCCTTGCTGGGTGTCTGCCTGCGGGTTGCTCCGGCGGCCAGTCTATGCGCCTCTCTGGGAATCCTGGGGCCAATCTGAGCATGCTAAAGGCGCCCAGATCAAGATTGGATTAACAGGCCATACGGCCGGTCTTGCCAAAGGCCCTGCACCTGCCACCTTTTTGCAGCCCGGCCCGCGGCCTTCCGGGACCGGCGCCTCCGATTTCTTGGGCGCCTTACCCCTGCACAGGCTTGGCCGGCGTCAGTATCCCCTCGGCCTCGTCGCGACTCGTGATGACCTTGTCTATCAGGCCGAATTCGCGGGCCTGCTCGGCAGTCATGAAGTAATCGCGATCGAGAGTCTTTTCAATTGTCTCATAATTCTTCTTGGTATGCTTGACGTAGACCTCGTTCAGCCGCCGCTTCATCTTGATGATGTCTTCGGCATGGCGTTCGATGTCGCTGGCCTGGCCCGAGAAGCCGCCGGAGGGCTGATGCACCATGATCCGGGCATTGGGCAGCGCGTAGCGCATGCCGGCCGTGCCCGCGGCGAGGAGCAGCGAGCCCATCGACGCGGCCTGGCCGATGCACAGCGTGGCGATGGGCGAGCGGATGAACTGCATGGTGTCGTAGATCGCCATGCCCGAGGTCACCACCCCCCCGGGGGAGTTGATGTACATGGAGATCTCTTTCTTGGGGTTCTCGCTTTCGCAATACAGGAGCTGCATGCAGATCGACGACGCGACCGTGTCCTCGATCGGACCCGTCACGAAGATGATGCGCTCCTTCAGCAACCGCGACGGCAAGTCGTAGCCGCGTTCACCCCGATTGGTCTGCTCGACCACCATGGGCCAGAAGGTGCCGGTGATGCTGGAGACGGGGTTGGACATGCTTGCCTCTACCTGTTCGCGTCGCGCCGAGCCTTCAGAGTGGGGTGCGGCCGGTGCGACTTCAAGCGCCGCTCACTTCTTCGCGGGATCCTGACCAGGCTTGTCCCCATGATCGTGGTCGTGGGTGTGATGCCCGTGATCATGATGGTGGTGATGGCCGTGGTCATGATCGTGATGATGGTCATGGTCGTGGTGGCCATGATCGTGATGGTGATCATGGTCGTGATGATGATGGTCGTGCCCATGATCGTGGGCATGCGGCACGCCGGCGGGCAGCGCCAGTCCATCGTCCTCATCCGGCTTCAACAGCTCGGCGACCGTCACCTTTTTGTCCACGGGCTTGGCCTGCTCGAGGATGTGGTCGATCACCTTCTCCTCGAAGATCGGCGCCCTGAGCTCGACGAGAGCCGCTGGATTCTTCTCGTAGAACTCGTAGACCATGCGCTCCTGGCCGGGGTAGCGCCGGGCCTGCTCGATCAGCGCGCGCCGCAGCTCCTCCTGGCCCACCTGTATCTTGCTCTTGTCGCCGATCTCGCCGAGCACGAGGCCGAGGCGCACGCGCCGTTCCGCGATCTTGCGGTACTGGTCTTTCGCTCCCTCCTCGGTCTGGCCTTCGTCGGCAAAGGTCTTGCCGGCCTGGGCGAGGCCTTGCGTCACCTGCTTCCAGATGCCGTCGAACTCGTTGGTCACCAGCGTTTCTGGCAGCTCGAAGCCGTGCGCCTTCTCGAGGGCGTCGAGGATCTGGCGCTTGACCTTCGTGCGCGAGACGCTGGCGTACTCTTGAGCGATGCGCGCGGCCACCATCTCCCTGAGTTTGACAAGGGATTCCGCGCCGAGCGTCGTTGCGAACTCGTCGTTGATCTCGGGCTTGATGGCCTTCGCGACTTCCTTGGTCTTGACCGTGAACACCGCGTCCTTGCCGGCCAGCGACTTCTCCGGATAGTCGTCGGGAAACTTGACCGCGACCGAGCGCTCCTCGCCCGCCTTGGCGCCAACCAGGCCCTCGACGAAGCCCGGGATGAAGCGCGACTGGCCGACCACCAGCTGCACGTCCTCGCCCTTGCCGCCGTCGAACTCGGTGTCGCCGATGCGGCCGACGAAATCGATCGTCATGCGGTCGCCATCGCCGGCGGCGCGGTCGACCTCCGCCTCGTAGCGGGTGGCGTTCTCGGCAAGGCTCGCAATGCCGCGGTCGATGGCGTCCTCGGGGACATCGGCCACCGGACGCTCGAGCGACAGGGCGGAGAGATCGGTGAGGGCGATTTCGGGGAGCGCCTCGTAGGACATCGTGAAGGCGAGATCGCCCTGGCCGGCGAGCACGCGCTCGATCTCGTCCTTGTCCTCGCTGAGGTTGATGTTGGGCTGATGCGCGGCACGCTCCTTGCGCTCCTCGAGCGCCTTGCGGCTCGACTCCTCCACGGCCTGCTGCAGCACCTCGGCCATGACCGAGCGGCCATAGAGCTTCTTCAGGTGCGCCATCGGCACCTTGCCCTTGCGGAAGCCCTTGAGCTGGACCTGGTCCTTGACCTCGTCCAGCCGGGTGGCAAAACGCTGGCTGAGCTCGCCCTGGAGGACGGTGACCTTGAGCTCGCGCTTGAGCCCAGTGTTCGATGTCTCGCTGACCTGCATGATGCCTGCCTTGACACCCGCCACGCTGGCGGACCCAAACTCTTCGTCTTCCCGCGAGCCCCACGTGGTGCGGGCGGAGGGACTCGAACCCCCACGACTTTCGCCACTGGAACCTAAATCCAGCGCGTCTACCAATTCCGCCACGCCCGCCGGCACGCCCGACTAACGGGGCCCGTTCACGCTCGTGCCCTCGAAAGCCTTGCTTCTTCAAGGGGGAACGAGCCGAGGTTCCGTACGCCGCGCGCGGCGACAACCGGGCTCTCAGGGCTCGGCTTGTAGCAGGATGCCAAGGGATTTCAAGCGCTCGCCGGGGCCAACCCCCTCGCCGCAGCTTTTGCCTCTTTTCTTCGTGGTCGGAGCGAGGGGGCTTGGCATTCACATGCGAAAAGCCCGGCACTCGGCCGGGCTTGCCGCATCAGCAAAAGTCTGCAGCTGTCGCCTTACTTCATGACCGAGCAGCAGGCCTCCCCGCCGCCGAAGGCGAAGCGCAGGCCAACCTTGAACTCGTGGGCCGTCAGGTCGTCGATGCGCACCCGCGGGTTGATGAAGCCCAGGTTGTCGACGGTGCCGGACTGGGCCTTGCCCACATCGAGGTAGCGGTAGCCCAGATCGAGCGTGACGCGCTCGGTGATCTGCACGCCGACGCCCGCCATGAGCGACCAAGCCAGCGACCAGCGCTCATCGCCCTCGATGCGGTTCGTCAGCGCCGGGTTTCCCGTGAAATAGACCTCGTCCATACTGTTGTAGGCGACACCGACGCCGGCGCCCAAGTAGGGCGTGAAGCGGTCGAAGCGGCCGAGATCGTAGTAGCCGTTGAACATCAGTGTCGTGGTGGTCACCGAGGTGTGCAGCGGGTCGGACGTCGCCGGCGGACCCGGGTTCCACGGTC
The DNA here is from genome assembly GCA_050248715.1 of Hyphomicrobiaceae bacterium. Classification (GTDB taxonomy): domain Bacteria; phylum Pseudomonadota; class Alphaproteobacteria; order Rhizobiales; family Hyphomicrobiaceae; genus AWTP1-13. The sequence continues at coordinate 19,001 of JBFWRV010000089.1, forward strand.
CGGGCGTGCCGTCGATGCCGCGCTTGCCATGCCAGCCGAGCATCAACTCGCCACGCAGCCCGCGGCCAGTTGTCGGGCCGCATCCGAAGCCGCCTTCAAGGAGCCAAGCGTTGTCGATATTCACATTGGTGACGGCGTCGGTGATGAAGTTGCCGAATGTCGGGCTCAGCGGATCGCCGTCGGTCACCGTCCACTTCACATCGGGATCGCGCGACCAGGAGTAGCCGACATCGCCGCGGAAGTAGCAGCGGTGCGCGCTCGTCATCACGACGGGAGCGTCTTTGAAGGAGCCGCCACGATACTCATCGGCGAAGGCGCCGGAAACCGAAAGACACGCGGCCGTCGCGAGCGCTGCCGCGGCCAGGCCGATACGAAACATCGTCATGTGGATTGTCCTTGAAAGGAGCCGGCGGCGGCCGGGCCCTCTGACCTCATTGCCAGTGGCAGCATGTGCGGGCGCGGTTAAATCGCGGTTAAATCGCGCACCGGCTCGGCACAGTGCGTCTCTTGCGACACGCCGACCCCCTCAGTAGGGTGAGCCCACGTCGGCGCCCCCGCACACGACAGGAGGTCAGGCTTGTCTTTCACCAACGGCGTGGCTGCCACGGTCGGCCGCACGCCCCTCATCAAGCTGAAGCGCGCCTCCGAGGAAACGGGCTGCACCATTCTCGGCAAGGCGGAATTCATGAACCCCGGCCAGTCCGTGAAGGACCGCGCCGCGCTCTTCATCATCCAGGATGCGGTCAGGCGCGGACACCTGCGCCCGGGCGGCACGATCGTCGAGGGCACGGCCGGCAACACCGGCATCGGTCTCACGGTTGTCGGCAACGCGCTGGGCTTCCGCTCGGTGATCGTCATCCCCGAGACGCAGAGCCAGGAGAAGAAGGATGCGCTGCGCCTGCTCGGCGCCCAGCTCGTCGAGGTGCCGGCCCTGCCTTACAAGAACCCCAACAACTACGTGCACTACTCGCAGCGCCTGGCCGAGGCGCTCGCCAAGACGGAGCCCTACGGCGCCATCTGGGCCAACCAGTGGGACAACACCGCCAACCGGCAGGCTCACATCGAGACCACCTCGCAGGAGATCTGGACGGACACGGACGGAAAGGTCAACGGCTTCGTCTCCGCGGTGGGGTCCGGCGGCACGCTCGGCGGCTGCTCGGACGGCCTCAAGGCCAAGCGCAAGGGCATCATGATCGCGCTCGCCGACGTACCGGGAGCGGCGCTGCACAGCTACTACACCACCGGCGTGCTCAAGGCCGAAGGCTCCTCCATCACCGAAGGCATCGGCCAGGGCCGCATCACCAAGAACATCGAGGGCGCCGTGGTCGATCGCAGCTACCTGATCCCGGACGAGGAATCGGTGCCGATCTGCTTCCAGCTCCTGCACGAGGAAGGCCTGTGCGTGGGCGGCTCGACGGGCGTGAACGTCGCCGGCGCCATCCGCCTCGCCAAGGAGATGGGCCCAGGCCACACCATTGTCACCCTGCTCTGCGACTACGGCACGCGCTATCAGTCCAAGCTGTTCAACCCCGAGTTTCTGAAATCAAAGAACCTGCCGGCGCCGCAGTGGCTTGTTACCCAGCCGCCGCCTCCGCCCAAGATGTTCGTCGATGTCGCCAAGGCTTGATCGCATGGAGGCCAGTGGCGTGACTGCACTTTCACCCGGAGCGTCATCCCCGC
>JBFWRV010000090.1:0-20530 GCA_050248715.1 Hyphomicrobiaceae bacterium
CTAGCAGGCTGTTGAATGTCTCGCATGCTGACAGGCAGCGTCGAATATGGTTCCGTTCTGGCTCGCCGTCGCTGGGGCCGGGATGCGCGGATCGGATGCCAGGTCGGGATCGCTGTTCTCGTACGTGGACCTGGAGAGCCGGGTGCCGGCGAAGCATCCGCATCTGCTGCCAGATTGCACAAAAGGGGAGCCAACCTATCGATGGCCAATTGCTGCGCTGGATCATCCCAGAAGGATAGAACCTCGCGAAGCTGAGCTTTGATTGCAGCTTCGGTCGGAGGAGGAAGGTCGGCAGCATCCTCTAGCGATATGCTGTAGAGGTTTTGGAGCGTGCTCAGAATTGAGGCGACTACCTGCTCGGTCAGTCCGATCTCGCCCGCCAAGGCGCTGACACGCTCGGAGCTGCTGTCGTATGCCGCCTCGGATTGCACCGCCTTGTGGAGGATGCTCAGTTGGGCCGCCGCCAACTGAGTGATAGCGGTCAGCGTTTCTCCAAGGGAGAGTCCAAAAAAAACTGGGCGCGCTACTCACAATAGCCTGCGACCCAGGGTCTGCCAGCTCCCAGGGCATGCGAAATACTGGATAGACACCTCTTTCTCATTGCTATGTCGCAGAGTCGCCGCACGCGCCTCTCCGGCGAAAGTGGCTAGAGCGACTGGCTTTTTTGTGCAGAACCTGCGCCTGCACAAGAAGTGGGGCCACTGAACGCCATATTGTGCAAAGCCCCCGAGCCCCCGGAAAAGCGTCGGTTGTACAAGGGGTTATGGGTAGCCTGAGCATAACGTTCTTCATGTTGCGTTCATGTTGTCGCCGCCACTCTGCCACAGCCGCGACAGCGGCAGGAGCGCAGAGGAGATCTGTCTCATGAGGAGCTTGGTGTTGGCGGCGAGCCTGATGGCCGCCGTGGTCACGACTGGGGCGCAGGCTGCCGATCTTGACGACGGTCCGCTGCCCGACCGTTACGGCTCGGCCTACGATGACCCGCGGTACGCCGACATCTACAAGTACCCCAGGGGACCGGGATATGCGGCGCCGCCGCCCTACGCGGTTCCGCCGCCCTACGCCGCCCCCATTCCGCGCGAGCGCGTCTATCGCGAGGACGAGGACTACGACTATCCGCGTCCGCGCCGCTATTCCTATGCCGAGCCCGTACCGCCCTACGCGGCCCGCTGCCTGCCGCGTGCGGTGATCAAGGACAGGCTGATCGATCACGGCTGGAGCGACTTCCACGATGGCGATCTGCGCGGCGACGTCGCGATCGTGCATGCCCGGCGTCCGAGTGGCCGGTTGTTCCTGCTCAAGATCGATCGCTGCAGCGGCGACATTCTGAGCGCCAGGCCGCTCGAGGGACGCTTCGGCCCGTACGCCCATGGCCCGCGGCGCTGGGAGCGCTTCTACTGAGCACGTCGCTTGCGCGCCCCGCGCGATGCGAGGCTCCGGCACCAGCCGGGGCCTCTTTCGCTTTGGCGCTCAGGGCCATGTGCGGCGACGGCGCGCCCTGTCTCGGAGCGGCTGTTGCTGCTATAGAGCACGCAAGGCACTGCGCACGCGAGGGAGGCGCGCATGGAACTCGTATCGCTGGCCAAGAATCCTGTGCCCAGCGGCGCGATGACCGGCATGTTCAAGTCGCGCGGCGGCGTGCAACTGCGCTTCGCGCGCTGGGAGGCGACGCGGCCGCCCAAGCGCGGCACGGTGTGCATCTTCCAGGGTCGTGGCGAATTCATCGAGAAATACTTCGAGGTCGTGGCCGACTTGCGCCGGCGCGGCTACGCCGTTGCGACGATGGACTGGCGCGGACAGGGCGGATCGCAACGCGCGCTGATCAATCCCTGCAAGGGCCATGTGCGCTCGTTCTCTGAGTTCGACCAGGACCTCGCGCACTTCATGAAGGAGATCGTGCTTCCCGATTGCCAGCCGCCCTACATCGCGCTGGCTCACTCGATGGGCGGCAACATCCTGCTGCGCAACGCCGTGCTTCCGGGCTCGTGGTTCTCGCGCATGGTGCTGACCGCGCCGATGATCGACATCGCCGAGGCGCGTCTTGGGGCATCGCACGGGATTTCTCGCGCCTACAGCGAGATCATGGGCGGTCTCGGGCTCGGCTCGCTGTACGTGCGCAACGGTCACGACCAGCCCGTGGAACTCGGTCCCTTCGAGGACAATCCGCTGACCACCGATCCCACGCGCTACGGCCGCAATCGCTCCGTCCTGCAGGCCGAGCCGGCGCTCGGCCTCGGCTCGCCGACCATCGGCTGGTTGCGCGCCGCGCTGCGCTCCATCGCCAGGCTCACGCGGCCGGAGTATCCCTTCCGCGTCGAGGTGCCCCTGCTACTGTTCGCCGCCGGCATGGATACGGTGGTGTCGACACAAGCCATCGAGGAGTTCGCGCTGCGTCTGAAAGTCGGCACGCACGTTCTGATCCCGCAGGCGCGCCACGAGATCCTGCAGGAGACGGACGAGCTGCGGCAGCGCTTCTGGGCCACCTTCGATGCCTATCTCGGCGTGGATGCCAATGCGGCTTGAGCCGCAGCCGTCCGCATGGCCGGCCACCGGGGCCGGTGCGCCGATAGGACTTCTTCAGGACCGGCTCAAGATTCGCAGCGCCTGCTCGTGCACCCGCGGGTCACCGGACGCAACGATGCGGCCGCCGCCTGAGGCCGGTCCGCCGTCCCACGTGGTGACCATGCCGCCGGCGGCCTCGATGATCGGCACCAGCGGAGCGACGTCGTAGGGCTTGAGGCCGGCCTCGATGATGAGGTCGACAAAGCCCGCGGCCAGCAGACAGTATCCGTAGCAGTCGCCGCCGTAGCGAACCATGCGCACGCGTGCGCGCACGGCCGCGAGCCGCTCGGCCTCTTCCCCGGCCGCGAACAGGTCAGGGTGGGTCGTCGTCAGGATGGCATCCTCGAGGCTGGGGCAGGCCCGGGTCGCGACACGGCGGGCTTTGCCGGTCGGAGCCCGCCATCGTGCGGCTGCTCCGTCGGACCAGAAGCGCTCGCGGGTGAAGGGCTGGTCCATCAGGCCGAGCAGCGGCCTCGTCCCATCGAAGAGGCCAATCAGCGTTCCCCAGAGTGGGGACCCCATGATGAAGGAGCGCGTCCCGTCGATGGGGTCTATCAACCAACGATAGCGGGCACCCCTGTCGGCCCCGCCATATTCCTCCCCGATGACGTCATGGTCGGGATAGCGGGCCAGGATCGCCTTGCGGATGGCGCGCTCGGCCCCGCGGTCGGCCGCAGTTACCGGATCAAATGCAGACGGACCGGCCTTGTTCTTCACCGACAGCGGTCTGCGAAAGTAGGGCAGGATGACTGCGCCAGAAATGTCGGCAAGATCGTGCGCGAATTCCATCAAAGTCTTGGGCGCGGCCCGATGGGTTGTCACAGCATATGCCTTGCTTCGCTTGCTGCCGGTTCGAACACTTCTTTGCGATACCGTACCGCGCGGGCCAAAGGGTAAGCGGTGGAGGGGTTGGTGTGGTTAGACATCAACACAAGTGACACCGAAGATACACATTCACTGAATAATCTGATGAGTTGGATGGTCGCAGTTGCACCGCATCACAAAGGAGCCCATATGCCGGGCAGTGGCGCATCTCGATGCGTCGCTAGCCCTCCTTGGGCGTTTCCTCCCTAGACTTGGGCCGTTCGTTCTCGGACGGCCCCTTTTCTTTATTGGCACAAATTCGCGGCCTGGGCCCGATCACAAATCCGGCCGGAGTCCTCATTTCAGCCCGCCTCTCCCACAGCTATGCCAACAGAGATTTCTGCAATGCGCAATGATTCGCTTGCGTTTTGTGCGCCGCACATCTACATAAAGAGGGACGGTGCTGGCGATTGCTCGCTGGTTCCGTTGCCCTCCTTGGGCGTTTCCTCCCTAGACTTGGGCCGCACGGTTCGCCGCGCGGCCCCTTTTATTTTGCCAAGGATTCGTGGGACTTACCGCGATCGGATAGTCGGTGTCCGGCAGTGAAATTTGAAACCGCTGGAGCGGGGCCCTAGCCACGGTTTCATAGCCCGGAGGCAGCTGCGGCTCCGGGTTTGAGTATCGCAATGCAATATAGGTAAGTGGGGCGGTTCCCACTTGGCCGAGGAGTTCACTCGGCGGCTGCGCGCCGCTCGAAGAGAATGGGGAGCGCGGCGAACACTTTTGCCGCCAGATCGGTGAGCGTGCGGACCAGCCTAGGGAAATCCCTGCTGCGGGTGAGTGTCGATTCGTCCAGGTAGAGCCTGCGATTGATCTCGAGTTGCAGCGACTGCACGCCGCGCGCCGGGTTGCCGTAGTACTCGGTGATGAAGCCGCCGGCGTAGGGGCGATTGATCTGCACGTCGTAGCCGCTGCCCTGCAGCATGTCGCGCACGAAGCGGGTGAGCTTGGCGTCGCAGGAGGCTCCGAAGCGGTCTCCGAGGACGAAGTGCGGCCGCCCCCCAGGCAATTGCGTCATCGAAGCCGAGGGCATCGAGTGGCAGTCGATCAGCACGGCGATGCCGAATCGCTTCCGCGTCGACTCCAGCAGATCAGCGAGGGCCGCATGAAACGGCCGGTAAAGCCGCTCGATGCGCTCGAAGGCGGCGCCGATCGGCAGCCGTTCCCGGTAGATCTCCTCGGTGTCCGCCACAATGCGAGCGATGGTGCCGAGGCCCCCGACAACACGCGCTGATTGGGTGTTGGCGAATTCGGGAATGCGGCCCGTGAACAGCTCGGGATCAAGCTCGTAAGGCTCGCGGTTGACGTCGAGGTAGGCGCGCGGGAAGCGCGCCGCGATCAGGGGTGCTCCCAGTCCGACCACAGGCGCGAAGAGCTCGTCCACATAGCAGTCCTCGGACTTGCGCAGCGTATGTGCATCGAGCCGGGAGGCCTCCAGGAAAGCCTTTGGATAGATGCGGCCGGAATGCGGAGAGCAGAACACGGCCGGGGTCAGTTGCACCTCGGGACGGAGCAAAGTGAGCGGCGGTGTCAGTTCGGCGAGAATCGAGGCGCGTTCATTGGCGGGCATGTCAATTCGGGAATGTCTGGCGCATTGCAGGACACCGAATGCAGGCTGGCAACGGGCTTGCCCACCGGCGAGCGATCCAAGGATGCGACTTTGCCAAGCGCCGGACGGCCTGTCCATCAGCGCATTGCCACAGGCCGTGGAAGACTTTTGCGCCCCGCGCTGTGCAATTTCATTGCTCGTTTACCAAATAAGCGCCAGATTTCTGGGGCATCTGCGCTTGGCCGTAGAGTTGCAAGGCGCGGGGGGAACCGGAAGCCTTCCAAGAATTGGGCCATCGACGCCGCCATGTCAGCGAAGCCATCACGCGTGCCCGCGAAGCGGATCCTCCTGGCGGAGGACGACGATTCCATGCGCAGCTTCCTCGAGAGGGCGCTGACCAAAGCCGGCTACGAGGTGATCGCGTTCGCCAACGGCATGGAGGCGCACGCGCGGCTGCGCGAGGAGCCCTTCACGCTGTTGCTTACCGATATCGTCATGCCGCAGATGGACGGCATCGAGCTGGCACGGCGCGCCAGCGAGCTCGACCCCGACATCAAGATCATGTTCATCACCGGCTTTGCGGCCGTCACACTCAACACGAATTCGCGCCCTCCCAAGGATGCGCGCGTCCTTTCCAAGCCCTTCCACCTGAAGGACCTCGTGCGCGAGATCGACCGGCTGCTGGCGATCTGAGATCGGATCGACACGAAAGTCGGCGCTTTGGGGGGCAGGGTGATTGCCACCGCCGTTGTCCGGCCTCGCTTGCCACCCGAAAAGTTTGCCGATATAGACACGCGCGCAAGCCGAATACGGGCGAAAGCTTTGGCATGCCGGGCGCGTAGCTCAGCGGTAGAGCACTACCTTGACATGGTAGGGGTCACAGGTTCGATCCCTGTCGCGCCCACCAGTGCATAGCTGGCGCCGGCTCATCCAAGAAGGCATTGGCCATGAAGGTCAGGAATTCACTGAAATCGTTGCGCTCGCGCCACCGCGACAACCGCCTGGTGCGCCGCAAGGGGCGCGTCTACGTGATCAACAAGACCAATCGGCGCTTCAAGGCCCGCCAGGGTTGAGGTCTTCCCGCCCCTGCGTTCCGGCCCGCGGGGCTGGCCTTTGACCGCCGCATTGCCGCCCGGCTATGCTGTAAGCATGCTGCGCATGCGAACCCACGTCCTTATCGCTGCCGTGTTGACCCTCGCCCTTGCCGCGCCGCCGGCATGGAGCCAGGCACCGACCCCGGCCCCCGCCCCCGGCAAGCCGCCGTCGCACCGTGGGTCGGCCCTGCCCAAGACCCCGGCCGAGCGCGAAAAGACGCTCTCCGACCTGTACGCCCTCCTCGCAACCGCCGATGACGAGGAAGCTGCCAAGGCCATCACCGATGCCATCGAGCGCGTGTGGATGCACTCCGGCAGCGCGACCATCGACCTCCTCATGGAGCGCGCGATGAAGGCCATGTCGGAGAAGAACACCGACCTGGCCCTGAAGCTGTTCGACCACGTCGTCGAGTTGGCCCCCGACTTCACCGAGGCATGGAACCGCCGCGCCTATGTCCACTTCGTGCTGAATGACGTCGAGCGCGCTCTGGGCGACCTTCGCCGCGCGCTGGCGCTCGATCCGCATCACTACAAGGCGCTCGATGGCCTGGGCCAGATCCTGCGCGAGGTCGGCCAGAAGAAGGGGGCATTGAAGGCATTCCAGCAGCTGCTGGAGGTGCACCCCTTCTGGCAGAATGCCAAGCAGGCGGTCGATGAGCTCGAGCGCGAGGTCGAAGGCCAGGGCATCTGAGCGCGCCTGAGGCCGGCGGACACCCAGTGGCGGCATGTATCGTGCGCGTTACGGAGGCCCCTCGACCGCGGTCCGGAGTTGGCTTGGCGGGTTGAGCGAGCCGCCGTTCGTCAATACCACCTGCGGCCGCAGCGCTCACCTCGCCAGAGGCGGTGGGAATTACAGGATGCGGGCCGATAGTAGCGCCGGTAGCGCATGGACTCGCGATCGGCGTAATAGCCGTAGACTCGCGGGGCGGCGTAGTAGCCGTAGACGCGCGTCCCGAGCGGGGCGACGAGCCTGAAGCCGACACCGGGAATATAGCGTGCTCCCGCGGGGCTTGCTGCGCGCGGCGGCACGTCGAGACCCTCCGGAGGCGCATCGCGTGGGAGCGGGTTCTGGGCCCGAGCGTCGGCCGCAGCCACGAGCAGACCTGTGAGGAGGGCCAAAGCGGCGAAAAGGACGGCTCGCTGCACGGGGTGCGCTCCTCCTCGTGTCGGCATCGCCAACCGTCGCGATGCTCCTACGGCTATCTGTTTTGCCACAACGACGGGCGAAGCGGAAGGTGTCGGGGCGCCGAAGGCGGGCCGGCGCCACAAAATGGCCACGCGTGATTTATCTGCTGCGTTGTGGCGTCGGCGGGGTGAGAACGACGCGGGCGGAGAGTGCCACGGGGGATAGCGTGATGCGTGCCACAATGGCCATGGTGCTGGCGCTGGCGTTCGCCATCGTGCCGGCGGCTGCTGCACCGCCCGGCAAGCGGACAAAAACCGACTTCTCCTCCACCGAGCATATTCTGCGGTGGATCAATGCCTATCGTCTGAAGCCCGAGCCCAACAAGCTTCCGGCCGCCGTGAAGGCCATGAGCGCGCTCGGCGTCTTCCGCGACATGGACACGGCCGGCATCTACGTCGGCTTCATGGCCGGCGTCCTGCAGGCCAATCCGAAGCGCGCGGAGGCGCTGGTGACCGGCATGTTCCCGATGCCGCCCGAGGATCAGGTCTCGATCGTCAGGGCGATCGCCTATTCCGACCTTCCGGACTGGAAGGACCTGATGTTGAAGTTCGCCGAGCGCATGCCGGCGCGCAAAGGCCTGATCGACCGCTTCGTCTACGGCAAGCTGCCCACGCTGAAGCAACTCGAGCTCGACTCCGGCACCACCACGCTCGATACGCTTTGGGGCGTCTACTTTGCGACCGGCGCGCCGCAGCCAGTCCTGCGCATCGTCTCCATCCTCGGCTGGGCCAAGGACCAGAACAACGTCGAGCGGCTGACGGTCGGCAGCATGGCCAAGCTGTCCCTGGCCACGAACGCCTCGCGCGACAAGGAGCTGCTGGACACGCTCAAGCGGGCGATGAACCGCGAGGAGAAGGATACGCGAGTCGTGCTGCAGGAGGTGATCGAGGCGGCCGAGACCTTCGAGTTCGCGCGCGTGCGAAAGGATGCCATGGCAGCCATCGAGCAGCTGAAGACCAAGGGGCCGGCCTCGGTGCGCAACACCCAATGGTGGGGCACGGCAGGGCAGACCGTGCTGGCCCTCGGTTGCGTTGCCGCCGGCGCGATGGGGCAGCTGCAGGTCGGGATACCCTGCGTGATCGGCGGGGCGCTTTCGGGTGCCGCGCTCAAGTTCATGCTGCCGCAATAGTGGCCCAGAAGCCTGCGGTGACCGCCTTCGAACCGGCCTTGATTGACGCTGCGATTCGCGCCCATTACTCTTGTTTTTCAACAGCTTCAGCCGCCCTGTCCGTGCGCCGGACCCGGCAGGGGTTTACAATCGATGCCGACTGCGCAAACAGAATGTTACGCTAGCGAATCGTGTCGAAACGTACGCGGCAAGAATGAGATGCGTGCAGACTTCGCGTTGAACGCCATGGCCGGTGAGCCTCGCTATGACTGATACGTCGAAAAGCTCGCCTGCCGAACCCCGCGCCGATCCTCGCGACTACGTGCAGGATGGCGCCGTCCTGATCGGCTGCAGCCGGCAGGAGCGTGAGATCGTCCCTGAGGTCATCGAACTGCGCCTTGCCAACCGGCACGGGCTCGTCACCGGAGCCACAGGGACGGGCAAGACCGTCACGTTGCAGGTGCTCGCCGAGGGCTTCTCGGCGGCCGGGGTGCCGGTGTTTGCCGCCGACATCAAGGGCGACCTCTCCGGCGTCGGAGCCATGGGCGAGCGCAAGCCGAACCTGGTTCAGCGCGCCGAAGAGATCGGACTCGCCCACTACGGCAATGCCGCCTTCCCGGTCGCCTTCTGGGACGTGCTGGGCGAGCAGGGCAACCCGGTCCGCGCGACGGTACAGGAGATGGGGCCCTTGCTGCTGTCCCGGCTGCTCGAGCTCACGGAGCCGCAGGAGGGGGTGCTCAACATCGCCTTCAAGTGGGCCGAGGACGAGCGCAAGGCCGGCGACACGGGCATGGAGATTCTCGACCTGCGCGACCTGCGCGGCGTCATCGACGAGATGGGCAAGCGCGCGTCCTCGCTGCGCAGCAAGTACGGCAACATCGCGCCTGCGACCGTGGGTGTCATCCAGCGCAGCCTGCTGGTGCTGGAGCAGCAGGGGGCGGACAAGTTCTTCGGCGAGCCCGCCCTCGACATCAACGACTTCCTGCGCACCAACGCGGAGGGGCTTGGCGTTATCAACATTCTCGCCGCCGAGAAGCTGATGAACACGCCGAGGCTCTACGCGACATTCCTGCTGTGGATGCTGTCGGAGCTGTTCGAGAAGCTGCCCGAGGTTGGCGATCTCGAGAAGCCAAAGCTCGTCTTTCTGTTCGACGAGGCGCACCTGCTTTTCAACGGCGCCCGCACGGCCGTGCTCGACCAGATCGAGCGCGTCACGCGGCTGATCCGCTCCAAGGGTGTTGGCGTCTACTACGTCACGCAGAGCCCGAGCGACGTTCCCGACCGCATCTCCGCGCAGCTCGGCAACCGCATCCAGCATGCGCTCAGGGCCTTCACGCCCAAGGAGCAGAAGGCGATCCGCGCCGCCGCCCAGACCTTCCGCAAGAATCCCGACCTCGACACCGAGCGAGCGATCCAGGAGCTGCAGGTGGGCGAGGCGCTGGTGTCGGTGCTGCACAACAGGGGCGAGCCGTCCGTGGTCCAGCGCACACTTGTGCGTCCGCCCATGTCGCGCGTCGGCCCACTGACCCCCGGCGAGCGGCAGAAGTTGATCGCGGCCGATGTCGAGAACAGCAGAAAGTACCGTCAGGCGCTCGATCGAGAGTCGGCGCACGAGCGTCTTCGTGCGAAGAACTCCACGTTCGGCCAAGCCAGGGAAGCGGCTAGGCGCTTTCGCAATCTTTTCAACTTCAACCGCTGATGCGGCGGTGCTGATGACGCGTAGTCAGTAGAGGCAAGGATGCGGGTGCTCGAGGCCAGCACCACCGCGACCGACGAGAGGCGCACGACCATGGGATACTTCCGCTTTCGCAAGACCTTCAGCGTTCTGCCGGGTGTGAAGATCAACCTGAGCAAGACGGGCGTCAGCACGAGCCTCGGCGGCAAGGGTGCAACGCTCAACGTCGGCCGCGGCAAGCGCATGGTGACCCTCGGCATCCCCGGCACGGGGCTCAGCTACCGGACGCCGGCGAGCATGCAGCTCGTCATCCTTCTGGTCGTCGCCGTCGCCATCGTCGGCATCGCCTACCTGATCCAGCCGGAGTTGGTGCGCGGACTGCTGCACTGGTGGCAGCCAGCCTGGTTCTAACGGCGGAAGGGCTCACGACGGGACCTCTGCCTGCGCCAAGATTGAGCATCGCAATCGCGGCCGATTGGTCTACCAATTGGCGGATGATCACCTTGTACGCCCGTCGCAGACGGGAAAGCCATGTCTGACGCCGACAGCCCCCTGGTTGCCGAGTTCGAGCCGCCGGCGCGCGAGGCCTGGCTCGCGCTCGTCGAGAAGGTCCTCAAGGGCGCAGACTTCGACAAACGCCTCGTATCACGCACAGCCGATGGGCTGGCCGTTCAACCGCTCTATACGCGGGCCGACGCCGTTGAGGGCGCCAGGCTCACGCCGCGGACGGCGTATGCTCCTGGCGGCTGGGACGTGCGTCAGCATCACGCCGAGCCCGACCCCAAGACGGCCAACGCTGCAATTCTTGAGGACCTAACCAGCGGAGCCACATCGCTGCTGCTGCAGCTTCGCGCGCCCGGCCAGGCCGGCCTACCGTACGGCGCCGAGGGCTTGCGCGTGGCGCTGGAGGGCGTGTTCCTCGACGGCTGCATCGTCGGTCTCGATGCCGGCGAGAACACCATGGATGCGGCGGGCAGCCTGATCGAGCTGTGGCGCGAGCAGGGCATCAACGAGAACAAGCGCCTGGGAGCCATCAACTGCGATCCCCTCGGCGTGCTGGCCAGGACCGGCACGCTCTACTACCCGGCCGCGCGTTCCTGCGACATCGCCGCCAAGTTCGCCAACGACTGCCGCACCATGACCAACGTCACGGCGCTTCTGGCCGACGGGCGTCCCTATCACGAGGCCGGCGGCAGCGAGGCGCAGGAGCTGGCCGCCATGCTGGCGACGCTGGTTGCTTACCTGCGGGCCTGCGAGGCGGCGGGGCTGCGACCCCGTTTCGCCTTCGGCAAGATCGCATTGGCCGTGGCTGCCGACGCCGATCTTTTTCTGACGATGGCGAAGGTGCGGGCGGTACGCCGGCTGGTTGCGCGCGTCGCCGAGGCCTGCGGCGCCACGCACGCGGTCGAGGGCGTGCGCCTGTGGGCGGTTACCTCGCAGCGCATGATGGCGCGGCGGGACCCGTGGGTGAACATGCTGCGCACCACCATCGCCTGCGCCGGCGCGGCGCTCGGCGGGGCCGACGCGATCACCGTCCTTCCCTATACGTGGGCCATGGGAAAGCCGGATGCATTCGCGCGGCGCATCGCCCGCAACACACATCTGGTGCTGCAGGAGGAAAGCTCGCTCGGCCGCGTCATGGATCCCGGGCATGGCGCGTGGTTCATCGAGAAGATCACGGACGAGCTGGCGCAGAAGAGCTGGACGCTGTTCCAGGAAATCGAGGCCAAGGGCGGCATGGGCTCCGCGCTGGAGAGCGGTTTCATCCAGGCCGAAGTTGCCAGGGTCGCGGAGGAGCGCGCGCGCAACATTGCGAGCGGGCGGCAGGAGCTGACCGGCGTATCCGCATTTCCGCTCCTCGGAGATGACGGCGTGAAGGTCGAGACGCTTCCCCCGGCTGAGCCGATCGTCAGCGGGGGGACGTCCGTCTCGCCGCTCAGGCCGCGGCGCCTTGCCGAGCCCTTCGAGCGTTTGCGCGATGCTGCCGACCGCTACGCCGACAGGACCGGCAAGCCGCCGCAGGTCTTTTTGGCCTGCCTCAGCGAGCTTGCCACCCATTCGGTGCGTGCCACCTGGGCCCGGAATTTTCTCGCCGCGGGCGGCATTGAAGCTGTTGCCAGCGAGCCGTTGCTGAGCTCCGTGGAGGCCGGCAAGGCATTCGCGCTGAGCGGGGCCGGCGCGGCCTGCATCGCCGCCTCCGATGCGGTTTATGCACAGCTAGGCGAGGCTACTGCGGGAGCCCTCAAGGCGGCCGGTGCGGCGCACGTGCTGCTGGCCGGGCGGCCGCGCGACCAGCAGGCTGCGCTGGCGGCGGCCGGGGTCGATGCGTTCATTTTCGCCGGCGCCGATGCACCAACTATCCTCAGCCGTCTTCATGGTGCACTAGGCATCAGCCCATAGTTGTGGCTATAGGAGTGAGGGGCTCGACGACTCTATTGACTGACGGGAGGGGAGTTCATGCATCCGAGAACGACTGCCGCCAGGGTTGCTGCCGTCGCAGCCGCGGCCTGCATCGCTGCCACGCCGGCGGGCGCCGCGTGCCAGAAACTGGCCTATTCCGTGAACGACTACGGCAAGGAAGGCCCGACCAGAGACGCCAAGAACCTGCTCGACAAGTACATCGTCAGCTGGACGAGTGAAAAGGGCATCAAGAATTACACGGTCGGCAAGAAGGACGTGAAGTGCGAGCTGTTCCTCAACTTCATCGTCTTCGATGAGCACACTTGCGAGGCGACCGCCCTCGTGTGCTGGGGAGACGCGCCTGGGGCACCGGCCAAGAAGCCTGCCACGCCAGCTGCTGCGCCCGCTCCCGCGGCGCCTGCGCCCAAGCCGCCCTCGGCCAAGAAAGTGCAGTTGCCCGGCTAAGCGGCCGGGCCCGCGTTTGGCCGACGTCGGCTTCAGGCGCGTTGCAGCTTTCGGCCTTGATCCTCGTCGAGGTGGGGCACAAGCGCATCGGCGTGCGGCGTCAGCCCGCTGAACCGGCGCGCGCAGATGCTGTCGACAGCCGCCCGGCCGTCGGACTGCTCCGCGTCGACGCGTTCGCCGTCGCGGATGTCGGCTCATCGACGCTCGCAGTCGTTCCGGCCGTCGCCGGCATGCTTGCGGGACAGGCGATTCGCGAGCGCAGGATCGAGGGCAGCGCGGCGGCGAGTGGGTTGCCATCGAGGCGATCGCAGCCGCAGACAATCCGCGTTCGCTCGCCACCACCACCGTGACGGATCACCCACAAGCCGCCTTCGGGCGGCATGCGCACGATCTCTCTGGACCTCACCGGCGGCAGATCGAGCCGGCTGCCGAGCAAGTGCACATCATTGTGCGGAAATATCGCGACCTCGCCGGCGCTGACCTCCAGCGGCTTGCCGTTCGGCGGCTGCGCGCTGAGGCGGCCTTCCACGACGTAGTGATAGAGCACGGCGTGCTCCGATCCGTCGAGCAACATGCTGAGGTCGTCAGACGTGAGCTGGGAGGCAACGCACCAGGGTGCCGTGAACTCCGCGTGCAGAAAGACGCCGCCCCTGAGGCGGACCGTGCGCAGGATGTCGGAGAGTGCGTCCATCGCTCCATCGGACTCCTGTTCGGGTCGGTAACGCCCGGGAAATGCACCGGTCCGGCGGCAGTTTTTAGCTGCGGGTAGCGCCCGCCGCTACCGGAAACCGGCATCCGGCGACACGCGAATGCGGGGCCGGACGTGCTCGGTAAACCAGACGTGATCACCAGGAGTGTTCCGCGCGTGACAGGCCGCTGCCGTTCGCGCGGTTAACAAGCCTGTATCCGCACGAGCCGGGACGACCTTCCGGCGGGTCGGCAACACAGCCGGCGCCTCGATCATAAGCATACGAACAACCGAGACCCATATCAGCACCCAGCAAATGTGCCTACGGCGGATCGAGGATGCGGATGCACGAGGCGCACCGGGAATTGATTGAACACAATGGAGATGATCGTGAGCACACTCTTGGACTCCGATATCCGCCACGAAAGCGTAGCCGCCGGAGCTGGCGGCGCGACCATGGCAGCCATCAAGCGGTCGCTGGCCCGGTATCTGGCGTGGCGCGCACAAGCGAGCGCCATTGCGCATCTGAAATCGATGAGCGAACGCGAGTTGCGCGACATCGGCCCGACGCGTGCGGAGATTCCCTTTGTCGTCAGACAAGGGCGTCCGCGCGATCGCATCCTCAAGATGTTTTGAGCTCTTCCGGACCGGAAAGGCGGCAAATGCCATGAACGTCAATATCGCGTACCCGCCGTGGCCGGCGCGCCGCGAGCGGGTGATCGCCCTCCACTGCTCGGGTTCGGGGGCGGGCCAATGGTCCTACCTCGCGGAGGCGCTGGGCGGCAGCTACGAGTTGCTCGCGCCTGAGCACTTTGGCTGCCAGAGCATCGGGCCGTGGACTGGGCAGCATGCGTTCAGTCTTGCCGACGAAGCCGCGCGCGCAATCGACCTGGTCGACCAAAGCGATGCCAAGGTCCACCTCGTCGGCCATTCCTACGGTGGCGGCGTGGCGCTGAACGTTGCGCTGATGCGGCCGAATCGGATCGCCAGCATGACCCTCTACGAGCCTTCAGCGTTTCACCTGCTGCGGCAGATGGGCGAGACCGGCGCGGAGCGCTTCGCCGAGATCGCAGACCTCGCGCGCCGGGTTCGCGAAGGCGTCATCGTCGGCGACCATCGCTCGGCCGCGGCGACCTTCGTCGACTACTGGAACGGGGAGGGTGCGTGGGCCGCGTTGCGCCCGGAGGTGCAGCGGGCGCTATTGCGTTGGATGCCCAAGGCGCCGCTCGACTTCAGGGCCCTGATGGAGGAGCCGGCACCGGCCGCGGCCTACGGCGCGCTGAATTTTCCGGTTCTCATCCTGCATGGCGAGCATGCCCTCCTGCCGAGCCGCACAATCGCTGAAGGCCTGGCGCGGCTGCTGCCCGACTGCCGGCTGGTGGCGGTCGGCGGCGCCGGTCATATGGGCCCCATCACGCACGCCCCGGAGGTGTCCGGCCTGATGGTGCAGCACATCGAGCAGGCCGCCACGGATGCCGCTGATCGGGGGCTCGCGGGCGCCTTGGTCGGCGCACTCGGCTCCGGCCGCCATGCCTGCCCCTGCCGAGCGCAAGCCGAGCCGTGCGCGGCTTCAGCACCGTGGCGAACAGATGACGTGTCGATAGCGGTGCGATCACGCCACTGCCCCTAAGGTGATACCAGGCGCCGTTGACACGCGTGATCGCGTCGGCCGCCGGACGAACGATCAGCAGGAACGCGCGGCGACAAAGGCGCCGCAGTCCTCGGACGGACGGTCGATAAGTACAGCCGGCCCTGAGCATCAACAGACGAACAATTGGCGACCCCAGCGAAGCGCCGCGAAGGACTGCGGCTGGCGAAGAGCCAGCCCACGGAGACTGTGTCATGAAGAGACTGGCATTCCCCCTCGTCGCGCTCTGTGTCCTGGCCGGCACGGACCTCCCCGCCGCTTCCGGCGAAGCCGGTCAGAGGGCTACGGCCGATGCGCCGAGCGAGCGGCGTATCCACGATGCACGGGACGCTGCGGGTGCCGATCGCGCTGCGCGTACGCTGTCGCCGGTGACACATGGAATGCGGCAGCCCGCGCCGGAGCGTCCCCTGGCTCAGCCGCAACGGCTTGCTCTCGCACCGGTCAATGCCGCGGCGGCGGCAAAGTCGATGACGGCGCTGTCGGGCGCTTCCGCGAAGGCGCAGGTCGTCATCGACGTGATCGTCGCCTATACGCGCGCGGCAGCGAGCTATTACCACGACATCGAGCCCGACCTCGTGGCACTCTCCATCGAGGTCGCCAACGAATCGTTCCGCCTGAGCAAACTCGGTCACATCACGCTGCGCCTCGTGCATGCCTATCAGACCGACTACGTGGAGCGGGGCGGCGTGCATTTCGACCATGTGTGGCGGTTCGCGGACAAGGGCGACGGCCACATGGACGAGATCCATGCGCTCCGCGATCGGTATCGGGCCGATGCCGCTATCCTCATCGTGGACGATGCGAGCGGCTGCGGGCTGACAACTCGGGTGCAGCCCGATGCGGAGGAGGCGTTTGCCGTGGTGCATCACGAATGCGCGGCGGCCAGCTATACGGTCGCGCACGAGGTCGGCCACATCATCGGCGCCAGGCACGAGTTCGGCTACGTGAACGGAACCAAGTGGCGCGACATCATGGCTTACAAGGAAAGCTGCGGCGGTTGCCCGCGCGTGCCCGTGTGGTCCAATCCGACCGTGCTGGTCAGCGGCGAGCCCGCCGGGACAACGCAGCTGAACAATGCCCGCATCATCGCGGAGCAGGCTTCGCGAGTGGCGGCCTTCAGGTGAGTGCGGAGCGGCCCCCGCAGCGGCGGGCGGCTAGGCCCCATCCTTGACGACGGTGATGTCGGGGGCGTCCTCGTGCTTCATGCCCTGCACGTGATAGCCGGCGTCGACGTGGTGCACTTCGCCGGTGACGCCACGCGACAGGTCGGAGAGGAGATAGAGACCCGCCGCGCCGACCTCCTCGATCGTGACCGTGCGCCGCAGCGCAGAGTTGTACTCGTTCCAGCGCAGGATGTAGCGGAAGTCGGCGATGCCTGAGGCCGCCAGCGTCTTGATCGGGCCGGCCGAGATGGCGTTGACGCGGATGCCGTTGCGTCCGAGGTCGGCGGCAAGGTAGCGCACGGACGCCTCCAGTGCCGCCTTGGCCACACCCATCACGTTGTAGTGCGGCATCACTTTTTCGGCGCCGTAGTAGGTCAGGGTCAGTAGCGATCCCCCGCCGCTCATCAGTTTCTCGGCGCGCTGCGCCAGCGCCGTGAACGAGTAGCAGGAGATCAGCATCGTCTGCGTGAAGTTCTTCTCCGTGGTGTCGACATAGCGGCCGTCGAGCTCCGCCTTGTCGGAGAAGGCGATGGCGTGCACCAGGAAGTCGAGCTTGCCCCACTGCCGGCCGAGCTCGGCGAACACGGCATCGACGGAGGCCGTGTCGGTCACATCGCAGGGCAGCACGAGCTTGGAGCCCACCTCCGCCGCCAGCGGCTCCACGCGCTTCTTCAGCGCATCGCCCTGATAGGTGAAGGCCAGCGTCGCGCCCTGCGCCGCGACCGCCTTGGCGATGCCCCAGGCGATCGAGCGGTTGTTCGCGACGCCCATGACGAGCCCGCGCTTGCCGTGCATCAAGGTGCCGGCCGGAACCGCGTCGTGCGTGCCCGGTGCGCTCATCGATCTGTTGCCCCTTGTCTGCCGCAGGGTCGTGTCCTCTGCGCGGGCCGCATCCTACACGATACGCCCCACCGGTCCAGCTGGCGCGGCCGCGGGGGTGTCCGCGTGTGCTCGCGTGCCGATGCAGGGTGACCACAGCAGGATCGGCAGGCGCTGGCAGGGGGTGGATGGTCGTGTAGAATCATGGCCTTTGTGGCGGCCGGGCGTGCGGCTGCGCTTCAGGTTGCTTCGACGGGCTCGACAGCATGACACGAGAAACCCTTGCCAGGCCCGCCGTGATGGCACCGGCAGAGCATTTCCGCGCCTATTCCCGGCGCCTTTCCGACATCCTGCTCGGTTTCGACTGGGCGCCCGTGGAGCGCCTCGCGGAGGATTTGCGGGATTGCTGGGAGAGTGGCCGGCAGGTCTTCCTGTGCGGCAACGGCGGCAGCGCCGGCAATGCCAACCACCTGGCCAACGACTTCTTGTATCCGCTCTCGAAGACCAAGGGCTCCGGCATCCGCGTGCACGCGCTGAGCGGTAACCCGGCCGTGATCACCTGCCTTGGCAACGACGAGGGGTATGAGAACATCTTCGCCTTCCAGCTCGCGGTGCACGCGCGCAAGGGCGACGTCCTGCTTGCTCTCTCCGGCAGCGGCAACTCGCCCAACATCCTGCGTGCGTTGGAGGAAGCCCGCCGCATCGGCATGAAGAGCTATGCCGTCCTGGCGTTCTCCGGCGGCAAGGCCAAGGCACTGGCGGACGTACCGGTCCACTTCGCCGTCGACGACATGCAGATCGCCGAGGACACGCAGACCATCATCGGCCACATGATCGTGCAGTGGCTCTATGCCCAGCGCGAGGCCTTTATCGCACCGATCGGGACGGACCGCTGACGTCGTGCCGAGCCTGAGGGGGAGGCCGCTCATCCCCGGGGTCATGTGCATTGCAGCCCAAGGCCGGTCGCGAGGCGGGCGACCATGACCCGCCCTGTCATCATCCGCCCATGGGCTTGCTGCCCGAGGCCATCACCACGGGTCTTCGCAGGATGATGCCGCCACCGCCGGCGCGGGCCTTCGCAGCGCTGAGGATGGCCTCGTGAATCCGTGCGCGACGCGCCGACGCTTGTGCCTCCAGCACGATGGCAACGCGCACGGCTCCGCCGTAGACGAGGTCGAGGAGCGCCTTCGGCTGCTCGCTTGTCCAAGTCGCGTCGACGCGTCCGTCGCGGACCTCGGCAAAACCCGCCGCCTCGAGGGCCCGACGGCATTCGAGCGGATCGCTGAACCTCTGCGGCGGCGGCGCGTTCGGCAGGCTGGCGACCGGCTCTCCGTGCTCGGCGATGGCCGACAAAACGATCTTCAGCAGCTCATCGTCCTCGGCCCATTGCGTGAACACGTATCGGCCGTGGGGCCGAAGCACTCGAAATGCTTCGGCGATTGCCGTATCGGGGTGGCTGATGTGCATTACGCCGAACGCGCAGACGACATGGTCGAATGCGCCGTCCGCGTATGGCAATGCCTCAGCATCGCCCTGCCGAAACTGAAGACCTGGATAGTTCTCGCGCGCCTTCTCGACCATGGTCGCCGCAAAGTCCAGGCCTTCAGCCGCCGCCCCCTCGACAGCAAGGGCTGCCGCGAGATGCCCTGGTCCGCAACACACGTCCAGAACTCTCTTGCCTGCGAGCGGTCCCAATGTCGCGACTATGGGTGCAATGACCTGATTGGTGATCGGGGACAGGTGCCGATCGTAGCTTGCCGGGCGTGTGGTCCAGCCAGCCAGCTCCGCTTCCCGAAACGAGTTCTCCATTCCAATGCCCCGGTCGTCCGGGCTTGAACAGGCTAATTTGCAGCCCCGCTGCGATCCTGCTTGCGATCCTTGGGAGGGGAAGGGGATGGCCTACTCGAGCCCTCCCTGCCGCTCGACGAAGCTCGCCACGCTGCCAGCACCCTCTCCCGTCTTCAGGTTCGTGAAGATGAAGGGGCGCTCGCCGCGCATGCGCTTGGCATCGCGCTCCATCACCTCCAGCGACGCGCCGACGTGCGGCGCGAGGTCGATCTTGTTGATCACGAGCAGGTCGGAACGGGTGATGCCGGGCCCGCCCTTCCTCGGAATCTTCTCGCCCTGAGCCACATCGATCACGTAGATGGTGAGGTCGGCGAGCTCGGGGCTGAAGGTGGCAGCGAGATTGTCGCCGCCCGACTCGATCAGGATCACGTCCAGCTTCGGGAATTGGCTCCGCATCGTGACGATTGCCGCGAGGTTGATGGACGCGTCCTCGCGGATCGCCGTGTGCGGGCAGCCGCCCGTCTCCACGCCCATGATGCGCTCCTCCGGCAGCGCGCCGGCGCGCGTGAGGATCAGCGCATCCTCCTTGGTGTAGATGTCGTTGGTGATGGCGCAGATGTCGTAGCGGTCGCGGAAGGCCTTGCAGAGCGCTTCCATCAGCGCGGTCTTGCCTGAGCCGACGGGACCGCCGATACCGACGCGCAGGGGACCGTTGGGTGATCTGCTCATTGCCTTCATGCCTCTGCTGGGGCTCAGGCCCCATTGCCTGCAGCGATCATGCTACACCACGCCGATCATCGCGACGCGTGCGCCTCCCGGGCTGCTAGGATCGGAACAGCCGCGTATACTGGGTCTCATGGCGCATCGAGGCGATGTCGGCCGCCACTGCCGCGCCGCCGACATCGTCGAGGCCTGCCGTCAGGGCGCTTGCGACGACGCGTGGAACGAGCGGCTCGAGCCGTGCCAGCACCCTGAGCCCGTCGCTCTGGCCAAGTGGGATCAGGCGTACGCCGGCCGACACGATGTTGGCAGCGAAGGCTTGTGCGAACGCCTGCGCCGTCTCGGCGAGCGGCAACCCGTGCGCCGCAGCGCAGGCTCCCACGGCCGCCGGATAGGCGACCTCGTGTCCACCCGATGCCAACGCCTCGATCTCTGGCGTCGGCCAGGCGGCAAGCGTGGCAGCGAGAAATGCGGTGCCCTGCCCCAGCGTCTCGAGCCTTCGCTCGGCAGACGGCACGAAGGCCGCCGCGAGCTCGATCACGCCCGCGAGCGCGGTCGTGTTGCCCGCCGCCAGGGCGCGCCAGGACGCGGCAAGGAAGATGATGTCGCTACGACCGGCACCATGGACGAGCAGGTCCTCAATCCAGCTGCCGAGACTTTGCGCGTCCTTCACCTGCCCGGCCTCGACGGCCCACTCCAGGCCGTGCGAGTAGCTGTAGCCGCCAACGGGGTACGCGGGCGACAGCCAGGTCATGAGCCGCGAGAGAGTGCCGCTCTTGGTCCGCTCAGGCGTAGGTTCGG
>JBFWRV010000091.1:0-20474 GCA_050248715.1 Hyphomicrobiaceae bacterium
GGAGGTACAGGGAGGGGGGGATTCCAGAACCTTTACTGGCGGGGTTCCCCCCACCCCTAACCCCACCCCACAAGGGGGAGGGGAATCCGCGCAACCTCCGAAACAAATGTCGAAAGTCACTCCGCGGCCTCCTTCAGCAGGCTCTCGCCGGGGCGGACGATGGTGAATTGCACGGGCTCGTCGGCGATCTCCAGCTTGCCATTCCGCTGGCGCGCCACCGTGAAGGTCGAGGTGGAGAGATCGCCTTCACCCGGGAAATCCTCGCGGTAGTGGGCGCCACGCGAATTCTCGCGCTTCAGGGCCGCCACAGCAATCGCCTTCGAGATTTCCACCAGCGAGCGCAGGTTCAGCCAATCGGCCCACGTGAGGTTGAAGGCGCGGTCACTGTCGGCCAGGCCCGTGGCCAGAAGCTCGGCCTCGATCGCGCCGAGCTTGCCGAGCCCGCGCTCCAGCCCACGCTTGTCACGGATGACGCCGACGTCGTCCCACATCGTGTCGAGCAGAATCTCGCGCAGACGATTGAGGTCGCCGCCCTTGCGGGCGAACGGCAGCTGCGCGCGCTCCAGCTCGGCTGCCAGCACATCCTGATCCGGCGGCCTGTGGCCGGGGTTGCGTGCGACCCAGCCCGCCATGGTGTCGCCGGCAATGGCGCCGAACACGGTGGAGTTGGCAACGCCGTTCCCGCCGAGCCGGTTGGCGCCGTGCACGCCGCCCGCATCCTCGCCTGCCACCCAGAGGCCCGGCAGCTCGGTTGCCGTGTCGACGTCGCAGACGAGGCCGCCCATGAAGTAGTGCGCAGTCGGGACCACCTCGACCAGCCCGCCGGCTAGGTCGAACCCGCAGTCGGCGCAGCGCTCCACCATACCCTTGAACTGCTTCGCCACCTTGTCGGGGCCGAGGTGCCCCATCTTGATGTAGAGCCCGCCGTTGGGCGTAGTACGGCCCGCGCGCATCTCCTCGTACATGCAGCGGGAGACGAAGTCGCGCGTGGCCCGCTCTGCGCGTGGATCGCGCTTCTCCATGAAACGCTCTTGCAACCCGTTGAGCAAATGACCGCCGGCGCCGCGAAGGCCTTCCTCGAGCACCGTGCCGGTCATGCGCGTATCGGGGCCGGCCAGCAGGCCGGTCGGATGGAACTGCACCATCTCCATGTCGCGCAGCGGCAGCCCGAGCCGCAGCGCCATGGCGAGGCCGTCCATGCTCTTGTCGCCCGAGGGCGTGTGGTAACGGTACATGGTGGGCCCGCCGCCGGTCGCCAGCAGCACGGCCTTGGCCTCGACGAAGCGGAAAGCACCGGTGCGGATATCGATCATCAGCACGCCCGAGAGCGACCGGCCGTCGCGCGCCGGGATCAGCCCCACGGCGCGGTGCTCCTCGAGCTTGCGGACCGGCCGCGCCCACACCTGCTCCATCAGCCGGTTGATGATCTCGATGCCGGTGAGGTCGCCTTTGTGCACGGTGCGGTCGAAGGTTTGGCCGGCGAAGGCCTTGCCGTGCAGCGTGCCGTCGGCGTTGCGGTCGAAGAAGCAGCCGATCTCGTTCTCGAGCTCGTGGATGCGCTCCACGGCCTTCTCCACGAGCGTCCAGGCCAACGCCTGGTGCGGCAGCCATTTGCCGCCCTCGATGGTGTCCATGAAATGGCGCTCGACCGAGTCGCCGGGATTGAGGGCGACGTTGTAGCCGCCCTGCACCATGCGCGTGCAGCCGCACTTGCCGACGAGGCCCTTGGTCGCCACCATCACCTCGAGCTGCGGATCGGCCTGATGGGCGTGCAGCGCCGCGAACAGTCCGGCACCCCCGGAGCCCAGGATCAGAACATCCGTCTTGAGCCGTTCGAGCATGGTCAGGCCCTACACCGCGCGGATCAGAAAAGCGAGAGCCGCAAGCGCCGCGAGCGCAAGCCCGGCCATGGCGAGCCGCTTCTGCCCCTCGCGCCACGACAGGTTCTCGATCACGAGAATCCGGATGCCACCCAGCATATGGACCGCCAGCACGAAAACGAGCCCTGTCTCGGCCAGCTTGACGACAGGGTTGGCCGTCCACTTCAGGAAGTCGTCGAGCCGCGCCTCTCCGTCGATGGCGAGACCCAAAGCAAGGAAGTGCAGCGGCAGGAACAGCGCCAGCGCCAGTCCGGAAAGGCGGTGCACGAGGAATGCGAGCCACAGGGCGCTGCCGCGGTGGGCCGACGTGTGCTGCTGTAGGCGCCTTTGCATCACCAGACCACCGCTGCGACCGCGCGCAGGCCGAGAGTCGCCAGGATCAGGCCGACGCTCCACATCAGCGCCTCGAGCCCTGTACCCTTGAGGCGCAGCCATTCGCCCGCCACCACGCGCACGCCAATCGCCGCGTGCATCGCCGCAGCCAGCACGAACAGCCCATAGAACAAGCCCCAGCCAGCGCTACCCCGTGTGCGGGCCAGGATGTCGGCCGCGCTCAGGCCCCGGCTGGTGGCGTAGAAGATCAGGACGAGATGCACGAGCACCAGCGGCGCCATGATTGCCGCGGTTGCTCGCTGCAGGATGTAGAGCCGCACGTTCATTGGTTTCTACCTGTCATCCCGGAATTTCGCGTCGGCGAAATATCCGGAATCCACGGCCGCATATCCATCTCCCTGGATGCGGGCTCTCGCGTTTCGCGCTCGGCCGGGATGACACTTCATCACAGCTCGCCCCGGATGTAGGCCTGCATGGTGCGGCGCTTGAGGCCGGCGATGGCGGCGGTGGGGTTGAGCGCCTTGGGGCAATGCTCCTGGCAGCTCTGGTGCGAATGGCAGGCATGGCACCCGCCGTCCCGCGACACCGCCCCGAGCCGCTCGCGATTGCCGGCGTCGCGCACGTCGTTGACGAGCGTCCACGCCCGATTGAGGGCGGCTGGCCCAAGGTAGTCCGCGTTCCAGCGCACCGTATCGCACGCCGAATAGCACACCGCGCAGTTGATGCACTCGATGGCGGCATCGACCGCCAGCCGCGGGGCGCTCCCGGGCGAGATCCGCTCCATGGGATCGCGCTTGGATTTACTCGGGGTAAACGCTCCCTTGGCTTTCTGCCACTTCTCGAAGAAGGGCTGCATGTCGCAGGTCAGGTCCTTGATGAGCGGCAGGTTGGCGAGCGGGCCTATCTCGAGGCGGCCGTTCTCCACCACCTTCGACGTGTGCGTGCGGCAGGTCCAGCGCGGCCGGCCGTTGACGGTCATGGCGCAGCTGCCGCACATGCCGACACGGCAGGCAAAACGGTAGGCGAGCGTCGGGTCGGCGTTGCGCTGAACCCAGGTCACCACGTCGAGAACGGTTTGGCTCTCGCGCTGGGGCACTTGATACGTGCGATAGCCGCCGTCGATTTTGCCGCGCCAGAGCGATACTTCGATCGTGCCTGCCATGCCCGTCATCTCACCCACACGCGCACGCGCTGCACGACATTGTTGCCGAAGCCGCCGGTGTCCCAGGGCGCTTCGAGCGGCTGCGTCTCGCCATTGTCATCGGTCGCCCGGCAGGCGAGCACGTGCTCGCCCGGGGTCGCCTGCCAGGCTGCGTGCCAGCCGCGCCAGGCATGCTTACTCCTGGGCGCCTCCAGCTCGGCATCCCGCCAGGCGCCATCGACACCAATCTCGACGCGCGCGATGCGGACGCCGCCACCGGACCACGCACGCCCGAACAGCGAGACAGGCCCCGCTTCGACCATCCGGTACCGGGTATAGAAATCGGGTATGCCTGGCGGCACCATCAGCGACTTCACGCGCATGTGCGTCACCGGGGTCGACGGCCCGTCGGGATGCGGGCGATACATGTAGCTGCTGACCTGCTGGAAGCCGCGGTAGGGCTCGGCCAGGGCCTCGATGCGGTTCAACCACTTCACGCTCGCCATGCCGTACCAGCCAGGCACGATCAAGCGCAGCGGATAACCGTGCTGCGGCAGCAGGGGCGCACCGTTCATGGCCCAGACCACCAAAACGTCCTCGCTCAGCGCCACCTCGCGCCTCAAGCTGCGGCCATAGGCGTGCTCAGTGCCGCGATCGAAGCCAGAATCAGCGCCGATGAACGAGATCTCGACAACGTCGTCGGCAAGGCCGGCGCGGTCGAGCAGGTGGCGCAGCGGTGTGCCGGTCCACTCTGCGGTGCCGACGGCCTCGCAGGCCCAGGGTATGCTCGGGTACCGCGGCGCCATGGCCGCGCGGCCGTTGCCCGCGCACTCGAGCGTGACCCGCAGGGTGCGCTCGGGCAACCGCTTGATCTCCTCGAGTGTCAGGACAGCCGGCTGCTTCACGCGGCCTGAGAGCTCGACCTGCCAGCGGCCGTCCGCCACGTAGGGCACGTCGAAATGGTTGAGCAGGTAGTGCAGCCCGACCGGCGTCAGGTCATGGCGCAGCGTCTCGAGCAGGATGCCGCTGTTGCGGTTGGCGAGGCCCACCTCGGCAGCGTGGAACAGCCCCTCGGCATGCGGTCGCCGCCCGGTTGCGAGGAACGGATTGTCGATTGCCATCGAGGCTCCTGATCGCTGCCGCGAAGCGCGGCAGTCACACTCTAGACAGGGGAGACGCCCGCCGCTAGCGGAAGGCGTGCGCCGCCAGTGCCAGCACCTCGCCCTCGCTCTCGGCCGTATCCAGCCACAGGAACGGCAGGTCCGGAAATTCCTGCTCAAGGATGTGCCGGCCCCTGCCGACCTCCATCACCAGCGTGCCCGACGGCGACAAATGGGCGCCGGCCTCGGCCAGGATGCGCCGCACGATATCGAGGCCGTCGGCTCCGCCGGCATGGGCAATGCGCGGCTCGGCCGCATACTCGGGCGGAAACGCCGCCAGCGCAGCGGCGTCGACATAGGGCGGGTTCGCCAGAATCAAATCGTAACGGCGACCGGCATGGGCGGCGAAGAGATTTGACTGCATGAGCGCGATGCGGTCCTCGAGGCCGTAGTCTGCCACATTGCGCGCCGCCACCTCCAGCGCCTCGGGCGACAAATCGCTCGCGTCTATTGTCGCATCTGCAAACGCCAGCGCCGCCAGGATAGCGAGGCAACCCGAGCCGGTGCAGAGGTCGAGGACAGTGGCGACGGCGCCCTGATCGAGGCCCAAGGGCGAAGTCTCTTCGGATGCCGCCATCTGCCGCGACAGCAGCTCGCCGATGAAGGACCGCGGCACGATCACGCTCTCGTCGACTTGGAACGCGTGCACACCGATCCAGGCCTCGTTGGTGAGGTAGGCGGCGGGCTTGCGCGTGACGATGCGCCGCTCGACGATCTCTGCCAGCTTCCGACGCTCGTCGGCGAGGAGGCGCGCGTCGAGCCAGGGCTCCAGCTGGTCGATGGGAAGGTGCAGGGTGTGCAGGATGAGGTAGGCCGCCTCGTCGAGCGCATTGCCGGTGCCGTGGCCGTAGCTCAGCCCGACGGCGGAGAAGCGGCTGACGGCATAGCGCAGCCAGTCTCGAACGGTGACGAGTTCGTCGATGACTTGTGGGCCGGGCATGCTCCACCGGTGGCGATTGCGGCTGGCGCACGCACATCGCATGCGCCGCGACCGCAAACAATAGCCCTGGAGGCTGTCGCTGCGGGGCGATCGGTTGCACGCGGCGAGCGGCCGCGCCGGCGGCAAGCTGCTTGCGGCTGCCCTGCCATCCGAGCGACTTGGAAGCGTTGCCGTTTCGTGCCATATAGCGCGCGGCTGACCGGCCGGGCCTGCGCTCCCTTCGTCTATCGGTTAGGACGTCAGATTTTCAATCTGAAAAGACGGGTTCGACTCCCGTAGGGAGCGCCAATAAATTCAAGGCGTTATGCGTTCGTCACTGCTCATTCCGACTCTTTGTCTGGCCCTCTATTCCGACTTTCGGCGCTGTTTCGTTCTTTTCGACGAGCTGTCGGCGCTTCCTGGCGGCAGAGCTCCGCTGCTGTTCTGTGCGCTTCACGTACAGTCGGGCGGCGTTCGGTGTCTTGTGCATCGACGAGGCCATGGTCTCAGCTTCTGTGGCTCCGGCATCCCCCAGCTCTGTCATGCCTCCATGCCGACAACTGTCCAGCGTGACATGGCTTCCTACTCTTGCCCTCTCGCGGGCCTCCCGCACGCGGCGCTGGGCATATTCATTGGAGTATGGTCGCGCCGGGCCGCGCTCGCCCTTCGTCAGCACGATCGGCAACCCAAGTTTGGGAAGGTCAGCCAGGTAGGCGGTGATTTCGGGGTAAAGTTCGCCTTGGGCGTCTGAAAGCGGCAGCCAGCCCTTCTCACCGGTCTTCGGGTGACGCACGAACACCGCATCGGGCCGCTGAGGGGGGCGATAATCGGCCCATGTGATATCACCACGGCGCACGTGCTCAGGCCGCTGATGCCACTCGAAGCAGATCAAGGCAGCGGCGCCGAGGTGTGGCTCGCCGATCTCCTTGAGCGCCGTCGCAAGAGCATATGCTTCCTCGCGCGTGGCGGCTGGCTTGGTTTCCTTTTTGCTGACCCGCTCAAGACCGCGCCATGGGTTCTCAGCCGGCACAACAGTCGGGTGCAGGCGTCGCATCACGCTCCAGGCACGCCGAGCAATGTCGATGGAGAGATCTGCCTGTCTTATGCGCTTGCCACGCTTCCCCTGCTGCAGCTTCGCGTAGATCTTGTCAACGGCTGCCGGTGTGATCGAGGCGACGGGAAGATTTGCAATCACTCCGCCAGTTGTCGTCGGGGTATCCTCGATGCGTTTGAGCGCGCGACGGTACTCGTAGCGTGAGCGCTCTGAAACGCGCCGCTCGAAGACCGCTGATCTCTGGTAGCGGTCAAACAGCCAGCCGACAGTTCCGAAACCGCGCCGGTCCTGCTCGGGCTTCTGAGCGCCTCGGCCAGAGCGCCAAGCATCGAGGTGGATGTTGAGGAGGCGTGCGCGCTCGATGGCGACCCCGTACTCCGACCCGAGCGCCTCGGGACGCACTGGACAACCTTTTCGGATGTCGCGAACCTGCGGTGACCAGTAGTAGGCGACACTGCCGTCTCGCAGCTGTTTCTGCTGCATGTAGCTCGGCCAGCCGGAAGGCTTCACAATACGTCGCTGGCGTCTTTCATGAGCGACGCCCGACCGGTCAGTCGCTCGATTGCTGCGTCCAGATCGTCCTTCAGCCATCGATGGCCCTTCCCCGAGACCTTGATGGGGCGAGGATACGTCGAGGGAATGCTTCTTAGGAAGGCCTCCACCGACCGTTCGTCGCAATAAGCAGCCGCCGTCGGCGCTCGCATGAGGCGCGGCCATCGGTCTTTGCCTTCGCTTTTCTCGCGACTCATCATGAACCTATCGAGTTCATGGGGCCAGCTGGATGGATGAGTGCTCCTTAGTAGGCTCCCGAAGCGTGTCGAGATGACCGGGGGTAGAGGGCCTTCTTTCTGTGCTCGAAATCCGCCTGAGAGACTTGATGGCGACGGTGTTCGGCGGTCCGTATGAAGAACTTTCAATCACGATGCTTCCGAAGGCTGTGACAATCGCCAACGTTGTTCCTAATGCGGTTAGCGCAGTTGCTCTCCATGCAAATGATTGGAGAAGTGCTCGAGCGCAGTCGGCGCGCCAAGCTAGCCGGGCATGAAGATAGGGTGCGGCTGCCGAAGGTGTGATGCCGAGCGCCGTGGCAATGGCGTGGATCGGATGTGCGCTTAGCCGGATAACCACGGCACGACGCTCGGGTCGCACAAACCACAGAAACGAAGCGACCTGCAGAGTGAGATTGATGCCTAACGCGGTCTGATAAGCCACCGGCGGATGCCGCCCGGCCTCGATCGGCCCAAGATCCAGGACGAAGCCAGTGCCCAGCTGCACCAAGAACGCACAGCCGATATGGAGGAGATTGAGGGCGCCGCTGGCGCGGCCCGATGCCGATTTCGGGAAAAGTTCCGCCACGATGGCATAACTCAAGACGGTCCCGGCGCCGACACCCGCGATCGCGATCCACGGCAGCCACGTTGGGATGGGCCAGCGCAGGACCAGTGCGAGCTGCGCCAGTAGGGCAAGGCTGGTCGCGATGGCAAAGGTCGTTGACAAGGAAACGCCGCGCCGGCGAAGCCGATCGCCGGCTATACCGATAATGAGCGCGGACGCGCATAGCGCGACTGCCATCCACAGCAGGTGCATCACGACATCGTGGCGTGGCAGCCCCTCGACATCGGCAAGCCACGGTCCGGCCCATAGGCCGTGCAATGCCCACGCCGAACCGATGGTGGTCGCGGAGAGGGGTGCGAGACGCCAGAACCCTGCATCCCGATAGATGGCGCGAATGGTCGTGCCTGCACCGATCGCCTCGTCTGGACCTCGCGCAGGACGCTCCGGCACGAAACGCTGGATCAGCACGGCAGCGATGGCAGCTAGAGCTGCCAGGAGCAGGAACAGGCCGCGCCACCCGATCCCCGCAATCAGCATCTCGGATGGTGCTGTCGCCGTGACAGCGCCGAGTGCGCCTAATGTGATGAGCCATCCATTTGCCATCGCGATCCGCTCGGCCGGCCACCACAGGACAATCGCTTTGAGGCCCCCCATCAGAGCGCCTGCAACTCCGAGGCCGATCAACGCTCTCCCGATGATCAGCCAGAGGAGATTCGGCGCGCAGGCGAAGATGGTAGCGCCGATCGCCGCGATGGAGAGGAGCACAGCTTGTACCCGTCGCGGCCCGAAGCGATCGAGCCAGGCGCCGAGCGGAAGCTGAAGTGCACCGAACGTCAGGAAGAGAACGGCCGTGAGCAAGCCGAGATCGGCGGCGGAGAGGCCAAACTCGATGACGAGTGGGCCGGAGATCAGCGCATTAATGGTGCGAAAGACATAGCTGAGATAGTAGCCGGCTGCGAAGGGCAGCAGGACGGTGGCGATGAGACGCCAGGTGGGATCGCCATCGGCTGCCTTTGCTCGAAAGACTGCCGGCTTACTCAGAATGCGCGGCAACGCGCCGTCCAGATCGGCGGCGTGCCCGTAGGAGGGGCGAAGGTACGAGGCGTACGCCGGTAAAATCGCAATGGCCATGCCGAACTACTCCTCTTGACTCGGCCAGTGCGACTGCAGCGCCCCATTGGCCTTTGGAGGCGCGCAGAATCCACGTAGGGCAAGGGCCGTCTCCGGCGGTAGAGGCGCCGCCCGCCGCGTTTCGCGATCCATGAGGACGACCGTCGATCTGGCATTCGCGGCACAACGCCCATCGACGAAGAGCGCCTGGGTCATCAGCAGCGAGGAGCGGCCGACATGGTCACAGCGCGAGCCGATCACGACTTGGCCCGGCCAGTGCATCTCGCCGAGAAAATCGATCTCGAGCCGTGCGATCACGAACTGCGCGTTGATCGGCATTGGGATCCGCCTCGGATCGTGGAGGAGCTCCATGCGCGCGTTCTGGCAGCAGACGGCAAACACGGCATTGGTGATGTGACCATTGCAGTCGGTGTCGGCGAAGCGCAGCTTCTCCGACGTGTGCAAAGGATAGTCCTCGAGGCGAGGACGCTGGTGGATGCGCGAACCATCCGGACGTGACCGGTGAAGGTCGCGATTTAGTGCATCGGGGGACGACATCGGCTCAGGCTCCCTCCGGTCTATCGCGGCGCCAGATCAGCCGGGCCGTGCCGTCTTCTGCAGCTTCCGTCAGGTTGGCCCATATCGGCTGCGGCCAGCCTGGATCGTCGAGACGCACGCGCAGATAACTCTGGTCCGTGCCCTGCTTGATCCGACGCCACGCCGCGCCGATCTCTGTCGCGCTCAGCATGACGCGGAAGTCTGGTGCGCCTTCCGTCTCCTTGCGCTCATTGGCGACAATTTTCACCCGCGCATTGATGTTGAGCGTGCGAATGGTGCCGGCGTAGCCGTCGTTGACGGCCGAGAAAATTCCGATGACAGCCATGCTTTGCGTTCTCCTTCGTCAGTTGGCGGTGAGGGTATTTGCGCCGCGATAGGGGCGGAGGATGATGTCCTTGTGGACGATGACGCGCAGCGGCCAGCCTGGGCGCACGGTGATGGTCGGCTGGACATTGAGGTGGCGTTCGACGAGGCGCTGGCCGGCTCGGTTGGTCGTCGATTGCGTCGAGAGCTGGAGCGCCCGGATGATGTCGTTGTCGTCAGAACCGCCAAAGACGAGCTCACTGCCGACGCCGAGCACGGTCGCCAGTGCGACGCCCTTCAGCAATTGCCAGGTGTGGAGATCGACCTGATCGGCGAGGCCGGTATATCCTCCCGTGTCCGTCGCCGGCAGGTTGTCTATGACGACGGACGAGCCATCGGGAAGGACGATGCGCTGCCAGATGACGAGCGCGCGCTCCTGGCCGAACGCGACGACATTGTCGTACTTGCCGATCAGGCGCGAGCCCTGCGGCAACAACAGGAATCGACCGGAGACGGTATCGAAAATGTTCTCCGTGACCTGGGCAATGACGAAGCCCGGCAGATCGGAGTTGAGGCCGGTCACGAGGCTCGCTGCGATGACTGTGCCCGCCATCAACTGATACGGCGACGCCGGCGTCTGCAGGCCGTGCAGATTGTAGATCTCTTTCTCGGGTCCGGAGCGGAGGAACGTCAGCTTGCGCAGGCTCTCCGTTGCATCCGTGCCGGTGGGTTCGAGGTTGCCTGCAGCGAGCGCGCGGGCCTGGTCCGCCGTGCGCAAGGCGGTCAGCGCACCAGCGTCGCCTGTGCTTTGTGCTGACCGCGATTGCGAGCTGGGCTCCGTACGCGGCGTGCTCTCCTGCGGCGGTGCCTTCAATTGAAGGCGGAAGAAGACCTGGGATTCCCGTGCCTGTCCCGCCATGCGGGCGAGGCGCGCGCGTTCCATCTGTTCCGTCTGGTCGATCGGATCGCCGCCGACCTCGGTCAGCTGTGGGATGCCTGATGGCGGACGTACCGGCTCGGGTGGGGGCTCCGTGCGCACGCCGTCGTACGTCGCCGGCAGCCGGGCGAGACTTTCGGTGATCGGCTTGTTCTCGACATTGATGAGTTCGCGCGGCGTGCCGACCTGAAGTTTCGGCGGCTGAAGCGCGACGAGAACCAGGAAGGCAACGAGCAGCAGCACGACGGCTGCGCCGCCGATTAACACTTTGCGGTTTATGCGCGTCACCGGCTGAGGCCGCGCGCGCAGTTCGAGCGTCTCCGGCGCGACCTTCTCGCTCTCGGACTTCTTGTCCGGTCCGGTCTCGGTCATGAGCGTGTCTCCCGCAAAACTGCGTCTGTGCGGACGATGCGCACGACCCGCTGAGGGGCCGTGCCGAGGCGGAGCTCGGCGGCAGCAAACAGGCGATCGACGATGTAGGTTGTGCCGCGCACGCGGTAGTTGACGAGTGCCGACTTGCCGTCGGGGCCGATGACGAACAGCGGCGGCGCTTCGCTCTGGGCCAGTCCCGACGGAAACTGGATGTAGACTTTAATGCCATCATCGAAGACCTGGCGCGGCTTCCAGGGTGCGTCGCCCTCGATGCGATAGCGGAAGCGCAACTGGTCGATGTTGACGCCGGTGTCGGCGACCGACGCCAGCGACGCGGCAGCCTCGTCGCGCTGCTTGCGCAGGGAGACGAGTTCGGCCGCAGGATAGGTCCACGACACCGAGGCCATGTAGGTTTTTTCGCTGGAGCGCATCTCGAGGTGGTACGTGCGCCGGTCGGTGGTGATGACGAGGTTGGTCTCGAGGTCGGCGCCAACCGGCTTCACCAGAATGTGGACTTGCGCGTCCTTGCCGTCGCCGCTGGTCGTATCGCCGACCACCCATCGCACGGTGTCGCCGGCGGAGACTGAGACGAGCTTCTCGCCCGCCTCGAGCGCGACGTCGGTCACCTGATTGACGGCGGCATAGAGCTGATAGAGCGCACCTTTGGTGTAGGGATAAACTTGGATGGCATTGATGTAGCCGTCCTTGACCGGCTCAAGGCGTGCTGCGGCGTTGGCCCCTGTCACGCGCTCCGCCGGCGAACGTGTGTCCTTCGTCTTATCGGCGTCTTTGACGACGGGCTTGAGCTGGCCGGGAAGAGGAAGCGGCGTCGGCACCTCGACATAGCGGACGGGCGGTTTCGGTTCCGGTTCGCGTCGCGCGGCCGGGGCCGGACTGTCGAGGATTGGGATTTCTGGCACCTTGATGCTGGTGGCGCAGGCACCGAGACCTCCCGACGTCATCAACACAATCGCAAAGCTACTCAGCTTGCTCATTTGGACTCTCCGCTGGTGACGTCCTGCGACCAGTTGAAGGCGTGCACGTAGATGCCGAGCGGGTTCTTGCGCACCGCGTCGACGGTTCGGGGTGGGGTGATGACGATCGAAAAAAGACCCGTCAGGCGCTTTGTTTCCCTCACCGCGCCGCCCTCGAACGTGCGTTCCAACCAGCGCACTTGGAAGGACGAGTCCGACGCGCGCACGACGCTCGTCACGTCGACGGCGACGGTCTGCCGGCCGACGCGCGAGAAGGGATCGATCTCACGGGCGTATTCGTTGAGCGTGACCGCGGCCGTATTGGTCACGACGTCGTAGGCCTTGAGCCAGTTCTGGCGGACGACGACCGGATCGATGGACAGCGCTCGCACATGTTCGACGAAGCGGGACAGGTGAAAGGCGATATGCGCGTCACTCGGCGTGTAGGTCTCGACGGCCGGGCCGACGGCGCGCGTCCCGCCACGAGAATCGATCTCGACGATGTAGGGCACAACCGCGCTGGTTCGCCCGATCCAGAGAAGGATCGCCGCCAACAGGAGGGAGAGCCCAAGGCTGCCGACCGCCACGAGGCGCCAATTGTGTGCCTGCACGCGCGCACTGCCCATGCGCTCGTCCCAAGCCTGCGCAGCTTTCTGGTAGGGTGTGACCGGTTCCGGCGTCTCGCCGTAGCGCAAGGTCGATCGCTTGAAGGCCATGATCTCCGTCCCCTCTACGTCTTGTTCTTGAGATCGGGGCCGCTGTTGCTAGCCGCGCGGTCGCCGTCGCGCAGCGCGTGCGCAGCCATCATGCCGGCCTGGGTCATGCGCTGGCGGCGGGTGAGGCTCTGTGCCCATGCCGGCGGACCCGACGATGACGCGCTGCCGCCGGAAGAATCGGCGTCAGGACTTTTGCTTCCGCCGTCTCCTGACGGCGCGGCGTCGCGGTATCCCTGTGCGGCGCCGTGGCGATAGGCATTGCGCACCGGCGCGCTCGACGTTGCCGCCATGCGCGAGGCCGGTCCAGAGACGGTGGCTCGCGCGACACCGGTCACGCCACCTGCCTCATAAGCTGCGCCGATACGGCCCGAGAGCGATGCAGCCGACTTGATCGCACCACCAGCCGTGCGCCCAGCCATCCGAGCCGCACCTCCCGCTGCGATGCCGCCTGCAACCGCCGTGCCGCCAAGCGCAGCCGTCGTCGCAACCGCGGCGCCGGCACCAAGCTGCGGCGCGCCAGTGATCAATCCAGCGGCAATGCCGGGAACGAAGATGGCAAGGCCGAAGACGGCAATCGCGCCAAGAATGCAGGAGGCCGCCTGCGTCAACGTCACCTCACCCGTCGGGCGCATGACCGTACCGAAGATCGACGAGCCGATCCCGACCACAATCGCCAGCACCATGAGCTTGATGCCTGACGAAATTACATTGCCGAGTACGCGCTCGGCCAGAAACGCTGTCTGTCCGAACAGCGCGAACGGCACCAGCACGAAGCCCGCCAGCACCGTCAGCTTGAACTCGATGATGGTGATGAAGAGCTGCACCGACAGCACAAAGAAGGCGAGCAGAACAATCACCCAGGCCAGCATCAGCACGGCGATCGTCACGAAGTTCGAGAAGAACGTCGTGATGCCAATCAGCTCGCCAGCCTTCTCCAACAGCGGCTTCGACGCCGTGAACCCGGTCGAGGCCACAAACCCCGGCCGCATGAGATCGGCCGACGTCAGCGACGTCCCCGTGGCCTTCAGACCGAGTCCCGCGAACGAATGAAATATGATGTCGGCCAAGCTCTGAAAATTGGACAGCAGCAGCGCGAAGAAGCCGACGTACAAAACCTTGCGGATTAGCTGAGCGATAACATTATCCTCGCCCATCAACGCCCAGAACAATCCAGCGAGCGTGATGTCGATCGCCACCAGGATGCTCGTCAGGAAAGCGACGTCGCCGGCGAGCAATCCAAACCCGCTGTCGATGTAACGGCTAAACGTCGCCGTGAACTGGTCAATGATCGCGAGATCGTCCATATGCTTTTCAAGCTCCGGGCAAAGCTTCGCCGTCGGCGGAAATCGCGTTCGCCGTTGGTCGTGTCAGGGGCGAAGTGTCAGGCTACGGCTATTGTCGTCGTCGGTGCCCGCGGTGGCGTCGCTGCGCGAGCGGGCTGCCGCCCGCGCCCGCTTGTGGGACGGGTCCCGCCAACACCCACCGTCATTCAAACTTCAAAATACGGGGGGGGCGGCGGGGGTCCCGCCGGCGGGGGTGCGGGGCCGGCCCCCCCCGCGAAGCGAGTTTCTGCGGAAACATCGAGGCTGCTCCCATTCTTATCGACGAGCGGAGTAAGAAGAGCCTGTGCCGACGAAGGATTTGAAGCGTTGGCGGGCTTCGTCCTCGGTAGCCAGGTTGCGGGCTCGGCTGACGGTTTCGGCACGATGCTGTGCGGCGAGCAGACCTTGGAGTGCGAGGGACTGCTTGACGGCGAGGCCGGTGAGCTCGTTGCCGGCTTGCGTGGCATCGAGCGCGCCGGCGGCGTTGCGTGATCGGGTCATGGCATCGCCGAGCAGACGGGTGTCGGTTTCGATGCCGTCGGCGATCTGGCCTTGCAGAAGGGCTGCGCGTTTGAGGCCGGCGTATTCCTCGTCCCATCGTGTCTTGGCATTGCGCAAGACGTCATTCGACGAGAGCGCGGTCGAGACCTGGGATGGGAAGAGGCGTTCGTAGGTGGACTGTGTTTGCTGGAGTCTTAGCGCGATGCCCTGGCCGGCGTGGAGCTGGGTTTGGATGCCATTCAGGGTGCGCTGAAGGTCGGGTGACAGGGTGCCTCCGAGCCGCGTCAGGTTCTGATCCATGCGCAGGATCATCTGCGCCTGGTTCTGCAAGGCACGCACCTGAGTGTTGATCTGTTCGAGGGCACGGGCTGCCGACAGAAGGTTCTGCTGGTAGTTGGCGGGATCGAACACGGTCAGCGCGTGCGCACGCGGCGGGATGGCGGTGCTCGTCAGGAGTGCCAGTGCGAGCGCAGTGGCAACCCCGCGTGCTGCGCGCCGTCGTGCGGCACGGTTGGGCTTGTCCGATAAGGGGAATTGCGCCAGATGCTCAAGAAGATCGTCGCGGTCTGTTGGTGCCACCGCTGGCTCCGGCGCTGCTTTCGGCATGTCGGATTGGGACGTGTCGGATGTCGGAGGGGGTGTCGTCGAAACGATGCGTGGCAGCGGTGGCGGCGTGGTCCGCGGGCGCTTGGCGCCGGGAAATGACGCTAAAAGATCTGCCGCCCAGTCGAGCCCCTTGGCGCGCAGGTACGTATCGGCGAATCCGGCGTCGGTCACCTCGGCGATCGTGCGATCGATGAGCTTCTGGTCGTCGGGTGTTGAGGTGGCCGTGAATGCCAGTGCCACCGGGCCGAGGCCGAGTTCGAACAGCCGGTTGCCCTGCGCCGATTGCACGTAGTAGTCGCGTTTCGGAGTGGCGAGACCGAGGATCTCGATCTGACGGCCATTGAGGCCGAATCGCTCGTAGACCGCGCGCATCTGCGGCTCGAGGGCACGGTCATTGGGCAGGAAGATGCGCGTCGGGCAGCTCTCGATGAGGGCAGGCGCGATGGCTGAGCGCTCGATGTCGGCGAGCGACTGCGTAGCGAACAGCACGGCGACGTTCTTCTTGCGCAATGTCTTGAGCCACTCGCGGATGCGGGCGGCGAACATGGGCTCGTCGAGGAAGGTCCAGGCCTCGTCGAGCACGAGCAGCGTCGGTCGGCCGTCGAAGCGGGCCTCGAGGCGGTGGAAGAGATAGGTGAGCACGGGCGGGATCAGCCGCTTGTGCTGCATGAGCGGCTCCATCTCGACGTGCAGTACCTCGGTGACCGCCAGATTCTCCGTCGCGCCATCGAGCAGGCGGCCGTACGGGCCCTCGAGCGTGTACGGCGCCAGCGCCTGGCTGAGCGCAGTGGACTGCACGAGCACGGCGAGACCGGTCAGCGTGCGTTCGGCCTTCGGCGCGGAGGCGAGGCTCTTCAAGGCGGTCCAGAGCGCGTCCTTGATCTCGGGTGTGATCGTCGCGCCCTCATTGATGATGAGACCGCTCACCCATTCGAGCGCGAAGGCCAGTTCGCCGGGCTCATCGATTCGCGCGAGCGGCTGCAGCGACAGCGTCCCCTCGAGGCCGAGCTCGATGCTTTCTCCGCCCATGGCGAGGGATGCCGCGCGTGCTGAGCGGCCACGGTCGAAGATTGCCACCTGGGCGTCAATGAAGCGGCGGAACTGCATTGCCAGCAGGGAAAGAAGGACCGATTTGCCAGAGCCGGTCGGACCCACAACGAAAGCATGGCCGACATCGCCGCTGTGCAGGTCGAGTCGGAAGGGGGTAGCACCGCGCGTCTCGGTCATCATCAGCGGAGGCGCATCGAGGTGTCGGTTCTTCTCCGGACCGGCCCATACCGCCGAGACCGGCATCATGTGCGCGAGGTTGAGCGTGTGGACGATCGGCTGGCGCACGTTGGCGTATGGGTTGCCGGGGAGCGAACCCAGCCACGCTTCGACAGCATTCAACGTTTCGCGGATCGTCGTGAAGCCGCGACCGTTGATGATGCGCTCCAGAGCCAGCAGCTTTTCATCGGCGCGCTTCGGATCGGCATCGCCGACGACAAGCGTCGTCGTCAGATAGCCGAAGGCGACATCATCGGCGCCGAGTTCCTGCAGCGCCTCATCTGCATCGGCGGCCTTGTTGTCGGCATCGGAGTCGACCAGCGTCGTATCGCGATTGAACATGACCTCGCGCAGGATCGCGGCGACGGACTTCCTCTTCGCGAACCACTGCCGTCGGAGCTTCGTCAGCTGGCGGTTGGCCTGGATCTTGTCGAGCGCGATCCAGCGCGTCGTCCAGCGATAGGCAAAGCCGAGATCATTGAGCGCATCCAGCAGGCCCGGTGTCGTTGTATTCGGGAACCCCGTCACGGTCAGCAGGCGCAGATGCTGGCGCCCGAGCTTCGGCTCGACGCCGCCAAGAAATGACGTATCACACAGGATGGCATCGAGGTGCGTCGGGACGCTCGGGACGATCACCGGATGGCGCTTGTCCGAGATGGTGCCGTGCAGATAGGTGAGCGTCTCGACATCATCGAGCGCCTCGGATTCCGGCAAGATCGACGACAAGAGCTCCAGCGCCCGCGTGGTCTCGGTCTCGAACCAGGCGAGCTGTCCCCACACATCAGCTTCATCGCTGTAGCCTTCCTGGCGCTCATAGAGCAGGCGCTCGGCGCGACCTTGATGCTCCGGCGGCGGGAGATAAAGAAGCGTCAGATAGTACCGGCTCTCATGATGCGCGCCGTCGGCACTGAAGGACGCGTAACGCTCCTGATCAACGAGCCACGAGGCGGCATCGGCAAAGCGATGGCCTGGGTATTGATTGGCCGGCACACGCTCGGCCTCGAAGAACAATGCCCAGCCCTCGCCGAAACGGCGCAGCGCGTTGTTGAGGCGCGCTGAGACCGCGACGAGTTCCGCGTCCGTCGCGCTGTCGAGATCGGGACCGCGATAGCGAATGGTCCGCTGAAACGAGCCATCCTTATTGAGCACGATGCCTGGAGCAACGAGGCAGGCCCAAGGCAGGTAGTCGGCAAGACCGGTCGCGGTCTTGCGGTACTCGGCGAGGTTCAGCATGACAGCACTCCTTTGTGGCGGGCGTGGCGGGACAAGACAGTGAGAAACTCCGGGTCCTTGCGCGTGACCCAGGCCGCGAAGGCGTGACCGACGAGCCAAATGATGAGACCGGCGATCCACAGCCGCAGGCCGAGGCCGATTGCTGCGGCGAGCGTGCCATTCAGGATCGCGAAGCTCCGCGGTGCGCCGGCAAGCAGGATCGGTTCCGTCAACGACCGGTGCAGGGCGACTTCAAAGCCGGGAAGCGAGGTCGGTTGTCCGAGCATGGTGCGTGGTGCTCCTTGAGCGTCACTCGATGAGGGCGCCGCCGGCAAATGAGAAGAACGTCAGGAAGAACGACGTGGCGGCGAAGGCGATGGAGAGCCCGAACACGATCTGCAGCAGCCGGCGCAGTCCGCCGCCCACGTCGCCGAACGCGAGGCTCAAGCCCGTCACAATGATGATGACGACCGCAATCACCTTGGCGACC
Source organism: Hyphomicrobiaceae bacterium (assembly GCA_050248715.1). Taxonomy (GTDB): domain Bacteria; phylum Pseudomonadota; class Alphaproteobacteria; order Rhizobiales; family Hyphomicrobiaceae; genus AWTP1-13. The sequence goes on from JBFWRV010000091.1 coordinate 18,190, forward strand.
GGACCCTCGATCGACTCAAGAATGCGCTGAAGCGGTGCCTCCCACGGCATGCCGGAACCGGCGGCCATGGCGGGCGTGCAGATCAGCGTGGAGATGATGAGAGTGGCAAGTCGCTTCGCGAACGGGCCGCGGGCCCGTACCCGCTTGGGGGACGTGTCCCCCAAACCCCCTCCTTTCTTTAATTTAGAAAAGGCGGGTGGTCCGGCGGGTGGCCCGCCGGGCGGGTTGCAGGGCGGCAGCCCTGCTGCGCAGCACTCGTTGGCATTTACACGCACGCGCATCGTCATGCTCCAGTCGGTCGGACGGGTCGAAGGATGGGTGTGCCGAGCGGCCTGAGTTGGTAGTCACCGCTGTCATCGAGGCCGGTGAGCTCGACGAGGCTGTCGAGCCGGCGGTTGCCGCCGCGGCCGGCGAGAAAGGCGATGACGTCGATGGCCTCGAGGATGAGGTCGCGTGGGACCGTGACGACGGCCTCCTGCACGAGCTGCTCAAGGCGATAGAGGCCGGATTCGGCGGAGTTGGCATGGACGGTGGTGATGCCGCCGGGATGGCCGGTGTTCCAGGCTTTGAGCATGTCGAGCGCTTCGGGTCCGCGTACTTCACCGACGATGATCCGATCGGGGCGCAAGCGCAGTGTCGAGCGTACGAGGTCGGCCAGCGAGGCGACGCCGGGCTTGGTGCGCAACGCCACGCAATCCTTGGCGGCGCATTTGAGCTCGCGCGTGTCTTCAAGGATCAGGACGCGCTCGTCGCAGTCTGCGACCTCTGCGAGGAGCGCGTTGACCAGCGTGGTCTTGCCTGAGGACGTGCCGCCGACGACGAGGATGTTGCGGCGCTCGCGCACGGCCATCGCCAGCGCGTCGGCCTGCAAGGGCGACATGATGCGGGTTGCGACGTAGTCGGCGAGCCGGTAGAGGACGTCGGCGGGTTTGCGCACGGAGAAGCACGGCGCGATCGCGACGGGCGGCATGAGGCCTTCGAAACGCTCGCCGGTTTCGGGGAGCTCGGCGGAAACAATCGGGGCGCCGGCATGAACCTCGCGGTGAACATGTGCGGCGACGAGGCGGATGATACGCTCGACCTCGGCACTGCCGATGCGTTCGCCGCTATCCTGGCGGCCGACGCTGGCGCGATCGATCCAGAGGCGGCCGTCGGGGTTGACCATCACCTCGATCACGGTCGGATCGGTCAATGCGGCGGCGATGGCGGGGCCGAAAGCGGTGCGCAGCATCTGCCGGCGGCGGCCTTGCGCTTCCTGACTGGCGCGCAGCGACAAGAGATCAGCCATGGCCGTTGTCCTTCTTGGGTTCTACGGGCGTTCCTTCCGTAGGCATTTCCCGTTTCGCACCATTCCCATTTCCGGCCGTCCGCGCGCGCAGTGGCGCGTCATCCATTGCGGTGGCAAAGAGATCGGGATTGTTGCTGGCAATCGTTTCGAGCACTTCGGACACGAGGCGATGGTCGGTAGCTAGACGGCGCCCGACCTGGGCGACGAACACCTGGAAGCGTTCGCGTCCTAGGAGCCGGGCTGGTTCCTGTTCGCTTTGTGGCAGCGGCGGCGTGATCGTCAGGAAGTAGCGGACGAACAGCGCCAGGGTCTCGGTGACGATGGCGACGTCGCGATTGACGGTGCCGACCACCTTATGCAGTTGATCAAGGCGGCGGACGAGAACCTCCTCGGCGCCCGGCACCCGCTGGGGCTCGAGGCTCAGCCGCAATGCTTCCTCCAGCATGGCCGACTTAGAACCGTGCCGCTGCTGCGCAATCTGATCGAACTTGTTGGCGAGCGGGCGCGAGATGTAGAGCGCGTAGCGTTTTTTGGCCATCAGACGCGCACCCCTCCCGGAAACTGGACGATGGTGTCGTCATTGTCGCCGAGAGACCGGCTGACATCTGCTTGCGGCGCGGCCTCTGCCTCGATCGGGAGATCCGCAAACAGGGGCAGGTCATTGAGTTGGCGCGGGTGCGTCTTGGTCTTGGTGCGCGAGATCTGTCGTGTGCGGGGCGTATCCTCCTCGCCCGTCACCATCTCCGACCAGGACGTGTCGAGCGAAGGATGTGTCGTGCGCGCTTCGCTGGGCCAGTCGTGGGCACGGATTGGAGGCGCGTCTGCATAGCCGCCCGATGCGAGCGTTGGAGGTGGCAGACGTCGCGCGACGAAATTGCGGTCGGTAAAGTATTGAAGCTTTTGGGCACGGATTGGTGCCACGCCAGAAACCAACAGCAGTCCCTCGTCCGCGGGCAGCTGCAAGATCTCACCGGGCGTCAGCAGCGGTCGCGCCGTC
>JBFWRV010000092.1:0-20080 GCA_050248715.1 Hyphomicrobiaceae bacterium
GCTACGCAGAAAGCCTTCTCACAAAAGCCGGCGACGTTGCCGAGGATCGAAAGCCTAATGCTATCAAACGCGCAACGATGGTCCTCAACAGATTGCTTGAGAGTGCCCAAGTCGGCGGCATGCGGCATCGGCGGGCCGAGCAGCTGTTCGAGGAGTTTTGCGACCACTGGTTGCAGAACGACGATCCCGAGAAAACGGATGCCCTGTCGAACACTCTCGATGTTGTCGAGAAGATGTTGCGTCGAACGAACCCGAATGATTGATCGCGCCGCACCTGACTTGACGGTCGCCTAGTGAGGTGTACACTGATCATCACTATGGGCCTGCGCCCTCCGAGGAGCCCCCGCCATGCGCGGGGGTTTCGATTTTTCAGACGCGCGGGAGCATGGCCCGGATGCGAGTCACAATCTCGGCGAAGATCGCGCGATCCATCTGGTAGATTTTTCGGGCAAGCCGCTTCGTACTGATGAGGCGCAATTGCGAGACCACTGCAACGAACTCTGTGCCTTGGTGACGGACCGCGATGTGGTAGGGCGTCCGCCGTGGACTTGAGGTCAGCGGCACGATCAGGACGGTGTCCTTGTTGAATTTCCGAACGACGAGGACCGGCCGCTCGAAAAAATCCTGTGATCCGTCCTGCTCGGAGCCGACGTTGACGCCAAGCGTGCACCACCAGACTTCACGCTCGCGTTGACGAAATCGGCGAAACGTGGAGTGATCGACCTCCTTCTTTCTGTCGTTCCAGCGGTCGAAGTCCTTCTGCATACCCGCAAGGCGCTCACGCGTTCGCGTGCTGGTCCTCATAGCTCGATACGCAGTCAATGATGGCGCGCGCGGCCGCCGCCTGCACGTTCTCCGGCAGGCTGCGGAGGACTTCGATGGCGTCGTCAAGAAGCGTTGCCATTTGCAAATTCTATCACGCGCTTGGCTTGCAACCTTGCCGCATGCAAGTGGATGGCGTGCATTCTTGTGCCATGCGATCGACGCCGGATGGCCGAGACCGAAGGGTTCGGTGGGGACGGAACACTGACGTTGAGCGCGGCTCAACGCACGATCGAGACACCATATAGCGAGCGGGGATAGTCGATCGGGTACCTGTTGGCGACCGCTCGCGTATCGGACTCGAAAAGCTCGAGCGCGAGCTTCTGTGCCAGAAGAACGTCGCCGAGCACCAACTTCCCAACGGGCGCGAAGCACCATCGACTGAGGTACGTGCCTTTGCGGTCGTACTCGTCGATATTCAACGCGTCGCCGTGACGGATGCGGTAGCGATGGCCGGTCTCACCGCCGAGAACGTCGAAATGCCCAAAAAGGCTGTACTGCTTTCTCTGAACTGGCGTTAGGTTTGCCAGTAACAGGCGTCGACCGCGCTCGCGGGCCGACTCCGAGCGCCCAAACCCGAGCCTCAGGACTCGCAGGAGCGCTCTCATCGGCCGACCGCATCATCCGCCTTGGAGCTGCGGGATAAACAGCGTCTCTTCGGCGTGAGCATCGAACTGGTGGAGCAAAGCGCCCGGCGCCCCGTCCTTCCCCAGGGCAACAGCCCGGAAGCCTTTGCCGGTCAGCTCGTGAAAGCGCTGCTCGGCGTCTTTGACTGCCTGTTTGTCTGCGGGGTCAAACACAAGCCGGGTGTCGCCGCTGCGGTCCATTACGATCTGCAGATGCATGAATCCCTCCTGAGATGGTGGCGCGCTAAAGCAACGCCAGAGACGACGCCGTGTTCCCGCGCGGCAACGATGGCAGAGCTTTCGTAAAAGATGCGAGCCTCGGAATACGGCAGAAAACGCGTTTGCGGCCGATCGCTTCGGTACTTTTTAGCGCTTTTCGAAGCCGAGCAGGCCGATGGCGGTCGCCACTACAAACGGCGCGAAGGTCACTGCGGAGCCAAGGAAGAATATGAGCGTGGCTAGCGGTCCAGCTGTAGCGAGGAGCGAGCCGAGCCCATTGAGGTCCGTCGCGTAGGCGATCAGAGCGAACAGCAGTCCGATCCCCACCCCAAGTCCCGCTTGAACGACGAGGTAGAAGGCAAGCTCTGACGGGTGTTCCGACGGCGCCATGGTGCGGGAATGCACGAAGCGCCATCGCGTTCCGGAGACGGCACAATTTCATTAGGAACGTCAAACCTCTGCGCCGCGTTGATCTGACAGCTGAGCGCCATAAGGCGCCGGATGATCATGAGGCGTACTATGCGACGTTTACCTCGCCGACTTCCCGCGTGTGCAGCGGTTCTTCTCGCAGCAGTTGTCGTGACTGCCGCGCGCGCAGACAGCGGACCGACGGTGATTACCGGCGTTTTTTGCGATACGGAAGCGCAAATCGCGAGTTTTGCCGAGGCACATCTGGGCGCGCAGCTGAGCGTACTCGAGGCGACGCGCGCCATCAACAAAGCGGCGGGCAGGGATGCGTGCTCTCCAATTGCCAATGTCATTGTCGGGAGCAGGGAGGAGGTGAAGCAGATAAAGCTCGGAGGAAAGGGCTACACGATCGCGCGGCTGCGCGTGATCGGCCTCATGATCCCAACACCCGCCGGCTTGCTCCCGCGCTCGGTCCCCGCACTCGAGCAATACGTGCTCGCAAAAAGCAAGAGCGAGGAGATTTGATCTTGCGCGGCGCGCTCGATCGCGAGAGCGCTCCATAGTCTGCGATCCCGCGCCAATGCATGCCAACGACGTTCACCCAATGAATGTCGTCCGTCGCAAGTTGCCACATCGCGGTCATGTCGGAAGCATTCCAAGCTGCTTCCCACTTGCTCAGAACTGCTTTGACTTTTGCGCGTACGCTGTCGTCGTCCACGATACAGAACCTCTGCCCATCCTATGCACGACACCCTGTGTTTGTAACAAAACTGGCGGCGACAGGTCAGCCGGGTTCTCTGGCCTGGCCCTCGACAACGGGCGTTTGCGACTGCCGTTTGCAGCTTGACGGCGACGCCCGAGGCGGCGGGCGCTCTACTTCTTTGTGCTACGCCTCGAAAGCCGAAGAGCCGTTAAACCGACGAAGCCATCCAGCAACTTATCAAACGTTTTGCGCTGGTACGGCGTGAGGGTCGAATAAAACGCGCGGGCAGCTGCCACTTCCATCCTATCGAGGTTGTCCTTGCGCTTGATGGCAGTAAGCCACGTGTCGATGTCTTGATGCATTGGCATAATCCTCCCGTTGTCTGCGTTGCCTCCCACGCCATCTGTACGCCAATCAGGCCGTAAAGAAAAAGCCCTCACGAGGAGGGCTCCCTAAGAAAACGCTCAAGTGCTTCGTCGACCTCACCCCGCGTCACCGCACGGGCGACCTCGCCACCGTCAACGTAGAGCACCCATTCCGAGGGATGTGGTCCCTGCTTGTCGAGCTTGATGTCACCGCGCCAGAAGGCAATAGGCGGCATGATATTGATGCGGCGCGATTCTCCGCGCGCATCAACAGCGTCGCCGTAGATAAAGCCGAAGCCGTCGGGCAGCGGCTTGAGGCGGATACACACGCTAGTGGGCGCGTGCGTTCGTTTAAAGAACATAGGTTTTCTCCGTTGGTGTAAGAGAAGGAGCCCCCGCGCCGTGTGCGCGAGAGCTCCGGTGCCCCTTCATCGCCGGCTGTCACCAGGCGCGATTGCCGCTATCCGCGCAGGGACAGGCAGCAGGGTGAGCGCGGGGGCGAGGGCGAGCCCGTGCTGGAGCGATGGTCGGCATCGTCCCACCCTGCGGCTATTATCCGCTCCTGCCGGATATCTGCTACTTGCCAGCAACGTGAACTCCTTGTGCTCTAAGTGCACGGAAGAAGTACCCGACAAGCTGCTGCTGTTTTCCCACGGTACTCTTGCAGCATGGCTCGGAACAGAAAAACTCGTCGCGATAGCAGTAGACGCTACCAGTCGCGACGGCTACTCCGCACCGGCACGAGAGGCCACCTGGCGCGGGCACGCGCAAGTCGTGAACGATGATCCGCATGATCTCGGCCACTCGATCCGAGTCTATCGGCTCATCGTCGCCATTACGCCGATCCACGTCGATAACGATTGGGCCGTGACTCTTGCTACGAAGTAGGAACCGCACTCTTTTCCAGAACATCACTATCCTCCTAGCCATTGACCGACACCGGATCGCGACAATCGCCCCGCACGATTGCTCGCGCTAGGTTGGTGCGCGTTGCGCCCTAATACTCCTCGGCCAGCATGATAGTGAGCACGCGCCCGGTCTTCCCTGGATCGGATGGATCTTCTGACCCGAGATTAGGATCGTCGGCGCTGTAGTAGTCCACTTTCCAGAACAGCTTCTCACCGAAGAGCTCGAAGCTGCCGAAGTCATGCTCACCGTGCGGGTCGTTGTCCTCGGTAAAGCGATCGAACGCCATGACCTTCGCTAACGCTTTCGACGCGAACTCCGGTCCCTTTGCAATCACGCCGTCCGTCATGTACGTCGTGCCATGCATCGTCGGATCTTTGCGGAATTGGTCGTTCAGCTCCGCGATACGCTTCGCTCGCGTGTCAGACACTCCAGCCTCCTGCTCGATCTCGGTCGCCGACCTGTTCGGTGACCGGCTTGCGAGCGGGAAAGAAAAGCCCCGCGCATCGCTGCGCGGGGCGCGTCTCGCGCTACTTCTTGCGCTTCGCGTTGCGATCCTCCGGCTCTTCGGCCTGCTCGTCGTCGTACTCGAACAGTACGATGCGGTCGCCGATCGGAAGAGCCGACAGCTGAATGCTCACGCCAGGCCGGTTGTCCTTGGTCGTGAACTTCCACGCCGAGCCGATGCGCGTCAGGTAGTCCTTCTGGCCTTCGCGCTTCTGCGACGAGTACGCCTTGAAATCGGGGCTCCGTCCTTCACTCATCGGTTTTCTCCGTTCCTTCTGCTGGCTGTGAGGTTGATCTCTCGCACCGATCGCGAACCAGCGCGCGACCAGGCGAGCGGCTTCCAGAATTTCCACGTGCTCCATCGCCGCGGTGAACTCGAGCATCGCACCGCCAGTGTTATGGGCGGGTGCAAAACACTTCCACTCACTCGTGCTCGGATTGACCACGAAGGCTCGTCGACCACCGCTGGCACAAATTGGGCACCGCCCGTAGAGTTGCTGGCCTTGCTTGCGCAGCTCGATGTTGTATCGAGCAAGGATCATCTGCAGGCTCACAACCCTTCGGATCTGTTCCAAATAAATGCGCTTTGCATGCTCGGTTTTCACATGCGCTCCTCCTCAAAAGATCATCCGTCTACGGATCATCATTGCGCTCTTCTCCGATATTGCAATGCTTGCTTTATGAAGTTGCGGGATAACCTCGCTCATTCGGTAGCTGAATAGTTGCCGCGGCTTTGAAGACGGCGCAGTCAAGGGTTTGCGGCTGCGCCGCCGCGCTTCTCGAAATGCTGCGAGATTCCATGCGAGCGCGCCCTTGACAGCGCCGGCGCCGCGGCTGTGATGGGCTACTGAATGAGCGATGCATTAGGCGCGATCCAAAAGAGAGACCCCATCGCGTTTGCCCGTGATCCAGGCGGGACCGAGAGGGCCAATACGTCCGAGGCGTTCTGGGGTCGAATACAAAATAAGACCGGCCGGGGCGCCGACGTGCCGCTGTGTTTGGATCATGCTGGCAATGTGAGATTCCGAAATCGTCACGACCACGACACGCATCGAGGTGCACATATCGCCCCATTGCTTGGCGACCAGGCCCGAGAGCCGGGCGCTGTTGTATCCGAGGACTTTCCGGAAAAATGTGGCCCTGCCCTTGATGCGCTGCGCGGTGATGTCTTCGTTGCCGCGATCAAGCTCCAGCGCAAAGGACCACCCCGTGTTATCGGGAAGGACTAGCGCAAAGAGGCGATCTGGATCGGTCGCTATGATCGCCGGCTTTCGGAGGATCTCGCCCAAGTGCGGGTAGTCCCGCGGCTGTGCGGTCGGCCGTAGGCGCAGGGGCTTGGAGAGCCTACGGGTCTTCACCGGCATCATCGCCATGAGCTCAGGTTGGTCGAAAAGGCGGACGCCACCGTGCGCGGCTACTGCGCTGACGATTTTGAACATCGTCTCGGCGCACGCAATGTCATGCGCGAGGAGGGTGTTTGATCGCTTGGGCTTGACGTTGAGCCGGATGCCGGCAGCGCCGAGCACTTCCAAACCTTTGGTGGTGATCGCGAAGACGCGCGGACGAGCATCAAAGAAAGACCCGACGAATTCTTCAGGAGCAGCGTCAACGAGACGCAAGAGCCCGAGTTGAACCAGCGACTGGAGGAACCGCGTCACCTTCTGACGGCTGCCGCCGTCGAGACGGGCGATTTGTTCGCTAGTGAGAAGTCCGTAGCGGGCGACGGCCTCCAGCATACCTAGAATGCGCGGCGTGATGCTGAACGCCGGCTTGCGCGTGGTAGGTGTTTGATTGGTGGGGGAGAGAGTCATTCCCTGCATACTCAGTCTATTGTATCGCGCCGCGGTTACTCACTTATCCACACCATCGCCATCAATGACGGTGAAGCGATCGGCGCCAGGCGGCAGTTCACCTACTGGTTTGCGGCCTGGACGTTGCTTCGGCTGCGATTTGGGCTTGGCAGGGGAGGTTCGCGCGCCGCGCCTCACGAAATCTGCGGCATATAGATCGGGCGCATCAATGAACGGCATTGGCACTGGCGCGAACGATGGCTCGGGTCGGGATGTTGCAGGTGACCCGAGCAGCAATTTGCGGCGCTCGGCGATGTGCGCGCGCGCTTCTTCAATGGGCATGGCGTGCGGTGATGATGCGAGCAACCGCGCAGCTCGGGATGTATCCGTCATGAGCGCCTCTTGGGTAGTGGGACGGTGATGCAGTAGCTCTTGCCCTCGGTGCGCACGATGCAGCGGCCAACAGGCAAGGCGCGCAGAATTTCTCCTGCCCGATACCGCTCGGACTCGATGCTATGGAAAGCACTCGGAAGGGCCTCATATGTAGGCTCGAAGCCCTCCTGCTCACCCTGCGAGTGCGCGACACCGGTGCTGCGGGCGATGCCGCGCGTGCGGGCGTGCGAGCGCGAGACGGTGTGAGCGGTCCCGTGACTGTCGGAGCTGATGCGCGTGCTGCCGCGGCTTTCGCCGGTCTGCGCAGTTGTGCCGTGCGAAGCGACCTCGCCGACGCTCTGGCTGAGCGCGGCCGGCCAGAGCGCTGCGTTTTCGCTGTTGGGGCCAAGCATTTGGTACTGCGGCTGCATGACGACTCCGGTGCTGTCGGCGGTGCCGTCGAAGGTGCCCGCGCTCGTAGTGGTTCCGGAAAATTCACCGGCGGCCTCCGAATGCGAGTGCATTTCGGTATGCGCTTCCGCTTCGCCTTCGGTCTCGGCTTCGCTCTCGGTCACCGCTTCGCTGTCGGTGCGCGAGCGCGATGCGAGCTGCACGCGACGATGGCCGGTCACCGTGTTTCTGATGGAGGCGTGCAATGGCCGCTCGAGGTTCAACGGCAGCACACGCTCCGCCATGGCCTGCGCATCTTTCACATCGGCGATCTGAAAAACCACGTCGGTGCCGACGCAGTGCAGCGGCGCCTGGTAGAGAATGTCCTCGGGCCCGCCCAGCTGCGCGAGGTACTGGTGGCTGAGTACACACCCCACCGCAAATTTTCGTGCCTCGGCGAGCAAATTAGGCAGGTCACCGGATACGATTTTTTGAAATTCATCAGCGACAATGAGGAAGGGCTCCAAATTACTCCGGCGGCTGGCGAGCAAAAACGCGTAGCGAAAGAGCAACGCACCGACGAGGGCGGCATTGGCTTCGGAAATCGCGCGGCCATGCTGCAGATTGACGAGATAGAGGTGGCCCTGATCCATGCCGTGGAGGATATCGATGGTCCTGCGCGGCTGGCCGGGCTCATCGACGACGCCGAGCATCATGCGAACAGCATCGCAGCTCAAGAATTCGGCCAGCCGGTTGCACGGGCCGACCACCTCGGCGCGGAAATCGCGTTTGTTGCGATCCTCGCTGATGAAGTGGAGTTGTTGCATGCCTTCTTTGGCATAGGGGTTCGTGATGCGGTCGATCGAGCGCACGCGGACGCCGCCGCGGTCGTAGGGGTCGAGAAATAACTCGGCATCCGCAACGGGCAACTTGAGGTTCGCGAGTGCCATGATGAGTGTGCGCGACCGGTTGCGAATGGTCGGCTTGGCGTAAAGATCCTCGCCCTTGAAGGCGACGGACATGGCTTCGAGAAACGCATCGGCGATCACGGATTCGTCGGTGTCCTCGAGTCCCAAAAAGTTAAATGCCGTGACGTGCGACGTCAGGTTGAGATCGATGCAGTGCACGCGACCGCTGGCGAAAAAGCCCGCGTGGTCGAGCAGGTCGGCTAGTTCATTTAACAGCGAGCCTGGATGCGAGCCATGCGGGTCGAAAATGATACCTCCGTAGCCGAGACGCACCCATTCGGTAAGGAGATTCTTCAAGAATGTGGTCTTGCCGGAACCGGTGGTACCAAGAGCACGCAAATGGCGCATCAGCGTCTCCACGCGAAGCCGGACCGGATTGCCACGCTCGTCATGTCCGATGGAGATGCGGGAAAAATCGGGCGGGGTGGCGGTGATAATCGGTTGGCGGCGACGGGCGAGCGCAGGATATTTCGCGGCGTAGTCCGGTCGCTCGGCTCTTCGACGCTGATCCATGTCTATGCTGCCCGCAGCCGCGCCCGCAAGTTGCTGAGCGCCATGACCGCCGCAGAATTACCGCGCGATCGCTGCAGCTCTATTTCATTGTCGACGACCGCAAGCGCTTCCTCGCGCTGCCGCGCGGCGGCGTCAGCGGCTGCGCGCGGGTCGACGGGAGGCGCACGCCCTTGGGCGAGGTCGGCAAATGCGTCTTGTCGCTCGGCGAGAGCATTGGCCTTTCGGGCCTCTTGGGCCGAATACCATTCATCGACCTGGCCGGGAGCAAGCCGCTCCGCTGCATCCACATTGCGGCGCGCCCGCACCAGACGTTCCTGCGCGCGGGCCAATTCCGTTTCCTTGTTGGTCACCGCGATCTTGTGGTTGTAGGCGCCTTCGACCTTGACGGCGTTGCGGTTCGCCTCGTTCATCCACCGCTCGTGCTCTTTGGCGCGTTGGATTTCGATGATCGCGTTCTCCATGTTGGCAATGTCAGCCGCGACGGCAATCCGCTCCTTAACTAAGGTGCGGGCTTTCTGAATTTGATTGATACGGGCATCAAGATAGCGCCGGTGTTCGAATATATAATCCGCATCGAGCTGCATAATTCTGGTATCGGAGCGAAATAGATCGAGAAATGCGGAGCGACGGTGCGCCGGCAAATGCGGCAGACAGTCCATCACCTCGCGCGAAAGCGCGGGCAGCTGGCCGGAATAGGGGACGATGTCGTTCTTGCTCATGGCGGGTTACCTGCGGCGGTAGGTTTCGAGGAAGTGGTCGGCCTCTGCGCGCGCCGACTTGAGGTTGTCGGTGATGCGCTGCGCTTCCTCGGCGCGGGCATCTTCCTCGGCAGTCACCTCGGTGAGCGCGGTAGTCTGCGAGCTGCTGTTGATGGCTGCGACGATCGCGCCGATAATGACGAGTGCAGCGGCGAGGACGCCGGCGATGATGAGGTCGGAAGGAATGCACTGGTATTGCATCCACTCGCGGTAACCGTCCCACCACCTGTTGCTGACCCAGCACCCGGCCTCGCAGTAGATCTGGTTGCCAACCCAGTAGCAGCCGTTAGCCATCGCCGGCGCCGAGACCGCAACGATGCCAGCGAGGAACGCGACGAACTTGGGCATGGTTAGGTCCTCTCGGTCTCAATCAGCACGTGCAGGAACTTCTCGTATTTCTCCTTGCGCAGCACTTCTTCTTGGCAATGCAGCTGCAGGCGGAGCCTGTAACTCCGGCAATCCTCCTTCCAGCGTCGGCGCAGTTGGACATCGGGATCGTCACCGACTTGGTCGGGAACGACGCAGACAGGGACCAACACGCCGACCTCGCACCGCTCGGGCGTGGGCATGACCCTCTTGTGGAGGCCGAGGCCAGCGATACGAGAAAACAGCGTGCGCATCATGAGCCCCCTTGGCCGATTGCTGCGAGAAGCTCTGCGCGGACATGGCCATCGAGAAATGCGACGCGGCGATCGAGCGCCGTGAGCGCCCGTTCGGCAAACGTTGCGAGTGTGTCCTCCGACGTCGGCCACACGCCGAGGAACGATGTCAGCTCAAAGAGTTTGTACATTGCGATGCGCTCATCATTGGCGGACGGAACGGGGCCGTCTGCATCTTCTCGCGTATCGTCTGGACCGGGCTCGCTACATGAGGACCCGACGGAGTAACTGAAGCCAATGGAGCGCGAGTATGAAGTGGTGGTCATGACGCCTCCAGATCGAGCAGAGCAGCAAACCGGAAGCGCACGTCATCGAGGTCCTCGTCTTCGCAGTCAGTCCCGCCTAGAATGCGAGCTCCATACTCCCGAACTGTTTCGCGTGGCAGGGGATGAACGCCGAGGAAGGCACAAAGCTCAATGAGCTTGGCCAGGATGGTCTGATCGTTTTGGCTCTGCATCGCGGCCTCCTACTCCTCGCTCTTCTGCTTAGGCCTGCGGCCTCGCCGCTTCTTGCCGTTCGTGTCCTGCACGCTGGCGCCGAGCAGCTCCGCGTCCTTCTGGAGCCGCTCCATCGCCTCCGCGCGGCGCTGGTCGCGCAACTCGGTCGCACGGGTGATGAGGCCATTAAGCCGGTTGAAGTCCATTTGACTCAGCAGGGTGTCGAGATCGTCACTCATGTGGGGTCTCCTCGGGTAGGATTACGCATTGCGCCCGGCTCATCTGCCGCTCCTCTACGAAGGCGCGTGCAGTGATGGAGATGCGACGCCCTTTGGTTCGCGCTGTGTGCGGCACCTCGTGCTTGACGTTTAGGTTGGTCTCCCACGGCATCACGAACACGATGCCGTGCGTGGCCTCGAAATCGGTGAAGCCTCTTTCCCTCGGTATGCGGAGCCGGAAGGTACGTGACTCACCAAGGGAGATCGTCACGATAGGCGTGCCGGTTACGAGGCCCTGGCGGCTGTCACGGTGTGCGCCGATGTAATGCCGCCTGGTTGCGTCGTACCAATTGAGCAGCAACCCATTCAGACGTATGTCGATGGCTTGACGCACCCAGCCGAGAAAGGGCGCCAGAACGACCGGAAGCGGCAGCGCCTGGTTCACCGTCCCGCTGAATTGATAGTCGCGCCCATAAGCCTGTTGCCAGCGGGGGATTGCCACCATCCTGCCGTGAATGAGAATCTCATTGGATTGCGCCGGGTGCAGGTTCCAGAGGGTTTCAAAGTCATGGAGCGCCGCCTGCTCCAAATTGGCCGGCAAGCAGCAAGTGAAGAATGGATAGCGTTCGAATAGCGTGTGCTGACTGAAGTCTTTGTTAGAGGCCATATATTCAATCTCCTTCAACTTAGCTGCTTGGCTGCATGACCATCAGCGCAGGCCGACTGGAACCATCTGGGTCTCGCACTTGCCACAGATAAGGAGGGCGTCCGATCGGCTCTCGGCGCGAAGCCGGCACGCGAGACAGCGATACACCGTCCGTCGCCCTGTGCGCCCACGACGAGGAGTGACTAGATCGGCGTCGGGGAGGCCTTTAGGGAGCAACTCCGCAGCGTTCACATCGAACCAAGTCAGCTCTGGCACCATGGCGCGGAGCTTCGCTACCGCTACTTCAAAGACACCACCTCTGATTACGTAGTGGCTCATTTTTTGGCCCGTCATCCGGCCGCCCGGAGAGCCGCTGTGGGACGGGTGCAGCCCAACGCGCAGCATCTCACCCGCCCATTCTTTGTTGTGATAACCACCGCGCGAGTGTTTGCGCCCGCAATGGTGCTGCCATGCGTGGCACATTTCGTGCCCCAACGTGGACATCACCTCAATGAAGCTACGAGACCCAATATGTCGCGGATTCAGCGCGATTTCGTCCGCTACCTGACCTTCCGCCGTTGCGAAGCGAGCCGGCGCGAAGTAGCCGAGTGTCCGCGAGCCTTTGCGCTGCAGCGTGATAAAGCACGGGGACCAATCCGCCATCTTCCACAGCGCGGCTTTCAAAAAGTCGTGCGCCAGCTGCAGCTCGTGGATCGCCTGTACCGCGGGCGCGAGCCTAGGAGGCGGGCTTTTTGTAATGGCCATCACACTCACCCCCGCTTGCCGTTGAGATAATCAATGTAGGCTTGCATTCCGCCCTCAGGCGGGTCGGCGGTGATAAGTTCGTTGAGGAGCGCCTGCTCGTTTCCGCGCGCCTTACGGTCTGCGATCAGACGTCGACGGAGTTCTCTCAAGGGAGCGCAAAATGAGCATTCGCAATCGCGCAAGAGCGCGATTTTGCTCACTTTCGAGGGCCGCGCAGCTGGACAATTCGTCGAGCTTGGTGTCAACCGGGGGCACGGGTTGACAATGCGAGATGCATGCTCGCTTGGCATGGGGCTCTCCATGGCTTGCGGGCTGTCGGTTGGTCGTGATGGTTGCGCATCACGGACTGACGGCCCTCTGCTCGAAGGAGTAGGGGGCTTTTTTTGCCAGGGGAGTTCCCCAAAACTTCCCATCGCGATATGACGGGCGCAGAGAAACACTGCGATGGCCAACAACCGCTCTGGCGAACGAAAGCGACCGCAGCGCAGCCTTCTGGGTCTGCGCGTGGAAGCCTACATGGACGCGAGGGGCTGTCAGCAAAAGCGATTGGCCGAAGCAATCGGCGTCGATGCAGCAGACCTCAGTGATATGCTCGCCGGTAGACGCGCATTCGGCGTCGAGAAGCTAAAACGCGCCGTCGACTTCCTCGGCAACTGCACGCTTCCCGATCTACTCGATGAGAACGTTCTCGTGCGCTGGCCTGGGGTGCAGCAGCGCTTTCTTGATGCGTTCAGCCGGCAGACAGACGACTGGGTCGCTGTAGCACCGCATGAATGGCAGCTGTACGCCAACGAGGAGTCCTTTTTGCGTTCGATCGATTGCATTAACACCTCTCTGACCGAGATCCGATCCTTCACGCTGAGCATGGATTTTATCGGGATCACAAACTTTCTCGCCGCACTCGCGACCTTCCTGGAACGTGCCTACAACAAGCGGCTGGACGGAGCGGACCAGTTGCTTTTTGATGCGTCGGATCAGATGGTGCACTGCCTCTCCCATGCGCTCCCGCCACGGTCCCTCAAGCGATCTGCCGATCCCTTTCTGAGCAAAATGCGACGCCTATACGAAGATAGTGATGATCCTCTTTTGGGCGCGCGCCTATGGGCCCGAGAAGCGGATGTCCTCAAGATTTATGGTGAGGTGGATTCGACGGCCTTCAAATATGCAAGCGACTTGCTCTGGCGGGCGAGAGATGCGCTGGGACAACACGAGCATTCGCGCATCGGGTACCACTCGATACGCAGCCTCGTTGTGGTGACGGCGCGGACGAAGGGAGCTGCAGAGCTCCTGAATGTCTTGGGCCTCGCTGAGCGCGCCCTCGACGGCAACTGGCTGACTGTGGAGGAGAAACGGCACGTTCTCGATGGCATGGGAGAGGCCTGCGCCTTCCACTTTTCGAAGACTGGCGACATCCGGTATTGCCGGCAGGCACTCCAGTACTACGACAGAGCAGGGGCAGTCCCTCTGCCTGGCCGTCCCACCGAGATAATCTTTAGACTGAGGAAACTGCCTTTCGTTTATGCCCGGTACGGTATCTTGGACCGGATGAGCCGCGATGGCGCGGAGATCGAAGGCTTTAGGCGAGACCTGCGGCTCGGGCGCAGTTCACGGGTGGAGCAGCAGATGAAGGCGTTGCACATAGAGCTAGTGCAGAAAGGCCTGCTCAAGGAGTGACTTAATGGGGCTTGTTAGCGGCGCGCACTGTAACGCCCAGGACGTCGTCAGTGGGTTCGAACCGTCGCCATTGACCGGCACGCAACACAATCACTTGACCGGCTGTCACCAGCACTCGTTCGATCTCGACAACGGCGTCCGTACCATCCGCCACACGGCCAAGAATAACCGCTAGCGTGCCCCGAACGACATAGATGTACTCGCTTCCAGAGTCCAAGTGATTTCGCCATTCGGCCTGCACGCCGGGCGCGTCCCAATTCTTGATCTCAAACGCAGTGCTGAATCTCAGATCGGCTGGCGCGTAGAATGATCCCATTGCCCATCCTGGGCGAACGGACGGATCGGCGCGTCCGGTGACAATGTCTGCAACCGACATTACCAAGTAATTGGAAGAGTGCGCCTCAACCATATCTTTTCTCCGCATCAGTCCTCCAGTTCAATCAAAGCCGCCGATAACTCTGGCGTCAAGATCCGCCGGCGTTACCGCTCCAACTGCCGCGCAATCATCCGCTCGACGATTATGCGCCCTCGCGTATGCCGCGCCCGTGTGTGCGCAATGACGGCCGCAGTGCGCCCATGCGCCGGCGGCTCGGGGAGCGCCGTCTCCATCGGGAACGCCTGGGTTGGGTTGCCATGTTCCAAGAGCTTCGCCCAGGCAGCGAAGTTGGAAGTATCGCAAAGCGTTCGGGAGTTCTCGATATCTAACTCGGCCCCCATCACGCTCGCGTCCTGGGCCCCGATGCGGAAGACCACGTAGTTGCCGCAGTTCGCGATCACCGAATCCTGCAAGCGCCGCGGCAGCTGTGACAGGTACTGGTGCGCGAGGACACACATCAGTCGCCAGTTGCGCGCCTCGGAGAGCGTCTGGGCGAAAGACTCCGTCGCAAAGTTCTGGACCTCATCTGCATAGAGCGTGAAGTCCCGGCGCTGGTCGTAAGGAATGGTTGCGCGTCCTTCGGCAACTTGGGCGATCGTTGTCGCAAGGAACGCGCCCAGTAAGTGACTCGCGGTAGAGCCGATCCTGCCTTTTGCCAGGTTCGCTACCAGTATGCCGCCCTCGTTCATAAGTCGCGCGATGCTGATGGTGGAGCGAGGCTGGCCGATGATGAGGCGCAGTCCCGGCGGCGCGAGGAGCATCCCAATCTTGTTCTGCACCGGCGAGATCACCTGCGCGCGAAATCTGTCGTCGTAGCTAGCAAACTCATTCTCCCAGTAGCCGCGCACGACCGGATCGGCGCAGCGCTTCAGAAGTCGCGTGCGATACCGCTCATCGACCAAGAGGCGAGGGAGGCCCAAGAGGGTCGAGCCAGGACTGTCGAGCAGGAGACGCAAGCTATTGTATAAGACGTAGACGAGGCGCGGCGTGTCCTCCAGGCTTGCGCCCCAGATGTGCATGAACGCACTTACGACGTGATCGGCGACGAGATGACGCATGTCGGGCGACACGCGGTCCAAGGGGTTGAAGCCGATAGGGTGCGCGAGATCGGCGGGGTTAAAGTAGATGCAGTGGTCGTTGCGCTCTTTAGGCACCGCATCAATGACCGCCTCCGCGAGCCCGCCGAGGGGATCGAGGACGGCGAAGTTCCGGTCAGCCGTGAGGTCATCGTAGATGAGCGTACGCAGCAGCGTCGTCTTACCGGTCCCAGTCTTACCGATCACATGGACATGGCGTCGTCTGTCGTCGAGGGAGAGCGTGACGGGTGCCGCGAGATCGAAGCCGCGCGTCGTCGTGCCGAGCACTGAATAGTCACAGACAGTGAGCATGGGTCGGCACCCGGCCGGAGTGCGACCCGCAGTGAGCGGCACTGGTCACGCGCGTCTTGTGGGAGGGACGTAGCGAGCCGGGGGCAGGTGCCGGCCGCTACTCGCGGCCAGGTTGAATTGACTTGCAAACAGAGAACACGCCGCACCTGGTGCGGTTGGCGCACGTGCCTTCATTGTGGGGCGAGACGATGAGGGGGTGATGAAGCCAAGATGATGGACGGTGGCGCGACTTTCAATAGATGGCGCATATCGTAGAGAGTTGAGGGCAAAACGATTCTTAACGACAGACACTTAGTTATGCACCTTGGAGTACAGCTGCCTTTCCGTACACGCATATATAATGAGAATAAAATTACCAAATATTCAATAACTACATAGCATGGAAGGATCAGATGAGAGGAACAGCTCGGATAGAAGCCGAGATAAAAATGCAAAAGTAAATGAACGCCGCTGGACGAACATTAATCGTGGTGCACTACAGCGCTCAATATCGCACCGGATTGATCGACTGTCTCAGACCCGAGTTGCCTCAGGCAAATTAACTGCGGAAGAAGCTCAGGAGTTGCGCGAAGTCTACTCAGAACTACTTGGAGGAGTGATAGACGACGTGCTTACCCGTTCTCCTGACAAATTCGACCATCAACTTACGCAGCAAGAACAGGATGAGGTTGTCCAAGAAGTGATGGATCAAGTCACACCGCTTGCGACTAAGCGCGTCCTGCAGAGGCGCTCGTAGATTGCCTGCGCGAACTCCCCAATGAGTGACGAGATCAGGTCGCCGAGATCCATGACAGGCACTCACAGAAGTTGCAGAAGGTTGCCCTTGCCGCAAGGTAGCGCTAAGCTCAAGCTTGGGCAGGGCACCGCTTCCTTGGTTGCGATTGAAGGATGTCGAGAGATGCTCGGAACAATTCTCTCCGTAATCAGCGGGATTAATACAGTCATCGACGCTTACAAAAATGTGGGAGTTCTCGTTAATGGCGACGGGACAGACCGCATATTGGATGCCATCCGCGAAACCCGGCAAGAGCTCGTGCAGCTTAGAGAGAATATCTATTTCGCGCCACAGTGGCGCGCGGTTAGCGACACCGAGCACCCTTCCCGAGCGCTCGGCAACCTACGTTCGGTATGTCAGGTGCTAGAACCCGTCCAGCAAGCGATTGGCGGCAAGATAGTTTCCTCGAGAGTAATCACTACTCCAGATAAGATGGAGAAAGTACTGCGGGCTAATCCCTGGGATGTGCTCCAGGTTATTCGGCCATATGAATTCGCGGCGCAGCACCCTGATCCTGCTATGGTACCCATTATGTTTGTTCACGACGGTGGACGTTATGTTGGTTGGCAAATGCGGGGTGTGCTACCGGTAATGTTCGATTGTGAGTGGCATGACGTAGACGTAAATAATATTCGCGGCGCGCAAGTGCGGGCGGGAGATGCGTTACGGTTCGGCACGGCTGCTATTCCGGCTGCGCGGGCTTCTGCGCCCACCAATCACGGCTGGATTCTATCGGGATTCGATACGGCTGGACGAGCCTTGCAGTTCGAACTGCGGCTATCCGCGAAGAGCGGCCGTCCAGCAGCCGCGACCTGGACGGTCGGTCGCGATCGCAACCGCGCTCAGTTCCTGATCGACGACGACAGTGTCTCCGGCGCGCACGCGCAGATCGTCTACGATGAGCAGCAGGGATTGACGTTGCGGGATTTGGGTTCGATCAACGGCACACGCCTCAACGGCGCCGAGCTCGACGACCGCGTCGTGCCGCTGGGCGAAACCGGCCAGGAGATCACCTTCGGTGCGGCCAAGGTGAGGCTGTCACGGCTGATCCAGTGAGGCTTGCCAATCTGCGACTGAGTTCGCAGTCCCAGGCGGCCCAAGTCCAAATCTCAACCTTGTACAAAAGACGTCTTCTGCTCAGAGTCATCTCGACCTTTCCTCGTTATGCAAGGCGAGCTGTTCAGAGTTCCCGCCACCGATGGCGGAGGGGGTGGTGTTGCTGGACTGACGGTCCGCGCGTCTGTGGGAGGACGTAGCGAGCCGGGGGCAGGTGCCGGCCGCTACGCGCGGCCAGGTTTGGGATGGGAACAGCGAACACGCTGCACTTGGGGTGCAGGACGCACGTGGTTCTATTGTGAGGTAGGGAAGATGAGGAGGAGATGAAGGGAGAGGGTGTATAGAAATGATCTTCAGTCACGGTGCTCGCGACGGGGTCGTGAAACTACCGTCGCTTGAATATGCAGTCCTCAAGCTCCTTGTATACCGCCATCTGGGGCCGCACGACGGCCGCCAAGTTGTGCTTGAACTTCTCCGAATCGATGGACCCAACAATGCCGCAGATGTTCTTGATCTTGCCGGTGTCGCCCTTCACGTCCTGGTCATTTATGCTCGCGACGAGCGCCGCGTAGGCCGCCGCATCGAGCGTTAGACCTTCCGCTTTGCAGTACGCTTCGAGGACCTCCCGGTCGTAGAGGTAGTTCTCGATCTCCCAACGCTTGAGAACCCGGTGGTTTTCAGGATTGTTCTGGAGGTACCGCAATCGGTCCGCCTCAGTAGTCTTCTTGCCTGACGCAAAGTCTCTGTCTTTCAGGAGCCAGATCTCCAGAGTGGGTAGTATCTTGGAGATGATGCCAATCGTGATCGCAGTCCGCTGGTTGAGCTCGGTGTTGCCACCGCTCGAAACAAACTGCGTGTTCGGGTATTCAGCTGCGAAGATGGTATTCAGGACGTGGGCATCAAGGCCACGCTCGCGGCCACCCTTGCCGGGCTCGGCCCGTCCCTCACAGTAGATGATCTGCTTGGGACTTAGCAGACCCGCAAGGTCGTCGAGGGCCGTTGCGAAGATCTCGCGCCATATTTGGAGAGACGGTGCGATGGGCTTGAGGGTCACCGGCTCGGCGGCGAACCGGGTACCTTCCTTGAAGTAGATGACCTGGCATTGATCCCTCAGGTCCCCCTGCAGAGCCCGCAGAAAGCCGATGCTGTGCGTCGTCACCCACAGTTGGCACTTAGGTCCGATTAGGCGATTCATTTCGACGAGGAGCTTGCGCTGGATCGCGGTATTGATGTGCAGCTCGGGCTCATCAATCAGGAACACGGTGTCGTCGTAGTCGTCTTGGCGCAGATACAGATCGAGAAGGATATCAACAACCTCCTTCTCGCCCGCCGAGAGTACGTTGAACTCGAACTCCTTGGGATGGTCGCCTTTCTTGAAATATAATGTGCCCTTGCCACCCTCGATGTTACCTAAGCTCTGCACCTCGAGGTCCAGGCACGTCCGTAGCGACGCATTGAGGTCGCCGAGAATCTTTGCCTTGGCCTCGCTCGGTTTGCTGTCACTGTCTTCAAGGTAGCGGTTGTACTTTGCGTGGAGCCGACGGTAATTCTCCTCCATCTTTTCGTCCAGATCCACTGCCGCGGTGGCGCCGTAGCTGTTCTGCGCGATCGCGGTTGTCGCGCGCACCTCGCTGACTTTTACACTGGAGTTGTACCGGTAACAGCTTCTGAACGAGAACAGCGTGTTGGGCTTCCCAGCAGCCTTGCATCGGCGCCGCGCTGTTTCAAAGTCCTCGCCCTCAAAGTTGATTTCCACTGATTGCCAGTTGTAGTTCGCAGCACCGTACATCGAGTGGTAGGTGTAATCCTTCGCACCTCTGTTGCCTATCTGGTGGTGGGCGTTGTGGCGAAAGAGAATTCCATCGAGGACTGAACTCTTCCCGCAGCCGTTCGGACCGACGAGAGCGATGATCCGGGCCGGAGTATCGCCCAAATCGATCATAAGGTGGTGGAAGCGCTTGTACCCGTTTTTTAGTTCTAGCTTTTTGATCTTCATATGAACCCGTGCTGGCAGCATCGCATACAATGGAGAATCAGGCGACCCGCTCTATAGCTAAGTGTCCAGTCTAGCTCAATACGCTACACCGATGGCGACCGTGGAAGACTGGGCGCTTCCTGCAATGAGGTTCCTCCGCCGTTGGGTGGAGGCGGGGGATGGTGGGCTGACGGCCGACCACGCACCCTGCAGCACGGGTGCGTGTCGGGCTGGTTGAGCTAGTAGCTTGCCACAATGCGGCACGGCTCGCCGAGCTCGCGCTCTTTGCGCTCGCAGAGCTTTGTGAACTCGACGAACGCGCGGGCGCTCTCGGGGAGGATGCCGCCTTCGATCAACTGGGTGGCCGTTGCGATGCTCTCGGGCTTCAGCGCCTCCACGAACTCGGTATGCGATACGTCGCGCGTCGCGCCCGCTGCCGCCGTGATAGCGGCGGTAAGGGCGGCGACGTCCGTCACAGTGGCCGGATCCTTGCCATCGCCGTAGAGCTTGTGCTCCCGGTAGAGGTGCATGAGGACGGCCGCAGGCAGCCGGTCGCGCAGCACGCTCGCTTGGATCGTGGCCTCGCCGTCAGGGCTGTCGAACGCCTCCGCGACGAAGTACATCGTGACGTACGGGCCGCCGTGGTAGGCCTCGCGCAGATACCCGACGTGGCCGTGGACGGCGCTAAAGCCGGTGGCTTGCGCATCGCTCTCGGCCGATGTTTGGTCGCGCCACGTGGCGTAGATATCTATTCCCATAGGGTA
>JBFWRV010000093.1:0-19463 GCA_050248715.1 Hyphomicrobiaceae bacterium
TATGTTGCCGCGCTCGGCCAGCTCCATGCCTTTGGCGTGGAGCGCGAGCGCCCGCTCGCGCTCCTCCGGCGTGCGCTTGGGGGCGGTCAGCCCCAGCGACACGCTCGGCTGCGCCGCCGCCGGCCCTCTCGCGGGCGCGGCCGCGGCGACGATCAGGGTCGTTTTCGCCGCGGCCAGCACAGCGCCTTCGATGCTCACCAGGTTGATCGCGATCTCGGAGCGCCCGTCGAGGCCGACGGGCAGGATGATATGCAGCGCCGGCAGCGCGTGCAGCGGCACCGCCCAGGAGCCCGCCGCGATCGCATGCCCCTCCGTCAGGGCCACAATCGGCGGCAAACCCCGGATGCGGACGAAGCTGTTCTTGGCGACCGTGGCCTCGGGCGCAATCTGAATGGGAAGGGGCACCTTCGACGACGCTTCCACCCTCAACTCGGCGGGGACCGAGATCGAGAAGGGTTGAGCCTGTTGCGCCTCGGCAACCTGGGTCAGGCCGGTGCCGCCCCTGCCCCCCGCCAACAGGGTGGCGACCGCCAGGACTGCGCCGGCAATCCCTTTTCCGGCCGTCCTCGGCGACAGGCGGCGAGGCCGCACTTTCCTGCACACCGCCGCTTGCTGGTCGCGGTCGACGATGAGTGTGAGTGGCCGGTGCGTTGGCCCCTTCGGCAGCTCTGCCTCCCCCCGTTCAGTGCCCGCCTCGCTCGGGCCGTCTCAAATCATGCGCCGGATCGCCGCCCTATTGCTGGCGGTTCTGTCTCTTTGTCCACTCGATGAACTGTCGGAACAGCCGCTCCTGCTCGTTGGGATCGTTGGGTGCGGCGCGCGCTGCCTGCGAGCGCGCCAGCACCGGGTCGACCTGCGGCCGGACCGCCATCTTGTCCAGAACCTCCTGGGCGGGCGGGAAGCGCGTCCAGCCGGGAATGGTGCCGGCAAGGTTCACCTGCTTCCATCCGGGTTCGAAGGGCTTCTCGCGCAGCTTATCGAAGCGATCGAAGAGGTACTCGACGAAGCGCACGCAGCGGCGAAAGCGATCGGTCGAACGGTCCCAATTGTACACTGCGAGGAGCGCCTGGACCGAAATGGTCGAAATGCTCTGACCCTGCGGGATAAGGGTTGGGTAGTCCGCGTTCGTCAGCTCTGCCGGGGCGTAGTAGTCCTGGAACTTCTCCGAGTACTCGAGCGGAAGGAAGTGGAAACTCGAGCCGGGCTTGATGCCCGTGAAGAGGCCGTTGGGCTTGCCGACGGCATGGACGAGGCCGAAGATCTCACCCTTGCGCATGCCCTCGAGTGCAAGGGCGTTGTTGATGAACAGCCTTTCGACCTTAACGCCGAGGCGATCAAAAATGATGCCACCCGTGTAGTTGGCTGCGCTGCCGACCGTGTTGAAGCCGACCTTCTTGCCCGCCAAGTCCTGGATCGACTTGATCTCCGGCCGAACGAGAAGGTGGAACTCGCCCTGAAACATCGGGATCACGTAGTTGACGCGCTTCTCGATGCCGGGGATGCGATCGACCGTCTTGTAGTAGTCGAGCACGTCGGCGTAGGTGATGGCGAAGTCGACACCCTTGAGATAGACGAGGTCGGTCACGTTGCCGACGGCGCCGTAGGTGTTGATCGGCAGCACCCGAAGATTATCGCCGTCGTCGAGGGCCTTGCCGAGATCGGCTGCGTACTTGGAGAAGGTGCCCTCCAGCAGTCCTCCGGCCACGCCGACGGTCCAGTTGTTGAGCCGCGCCGCCTTGGCGGTCTCGAGCTCGCCGATCGGCTTGTTCGGTATGGGCTGGGCCCGTCTCGGAGCAGGCGCAGGCGTTGCCTGGACCAGGAACAGGGAGTCGAGCACCTGCGCTGCTGCCGGGGGGCCGAACGCGGCGAGAAACGCAAGAGCGCAACCGAGAACGATCGAAGGAGAACGCATGCCAACACCTCCTTCCCTGATTGTAGGCTCCGAGAATGCGGCGTCACGGGGGCGATAAGATGGCCGCTGTCGGATGATTGCGCGCGCAGGCCGACAATCGGCGAGCTGTGGTGGGCGTGCCGCTGCCGCCAGGCGCGGAGCTCAGCCCTGACGACCGGGGGGCCGATCCGGCCGCAAGCCCGCGCGCGTCTTGCGCCATTCCGCGTAGGTGACGCGTTTCAGCTCAAACATGTCGCGCTGGCGCGCGTACATATTCCCGCATAGGCGGCCCACCGGGGCGAGCGCAGCGAAATCCACGTTAAGGGTGGCCGGGTCGACAATGCCCTCGCGCGCATGCACGGCCAGCACCTCGCCAATGAGCAGCTCGCGTTGCGGCCCAAAGGCCATGCCGACGGTGCGCCGGCACTCGAACGCTGCTGGCGCGGCGGCCAGCCGTGGCGGCTTCACGCATGTGGACGCGGCGAGCTTCATGCCGGCGGCGGCCGGCTCGCTCTCTTCCGGCGGGAAGTCGATCGCGGTGAGGTTCATGTCGTCGGCGATGGCCTCATCCACCAGGTTGACCACGAACTCGCCGGAGACCTGGATGTTGCGCGTGGTGTCCTTCGGTGAGCCGTCGTCGTTGTGCTGCAGGCCGAGCACGAGCAGCGCCGGGTTCTCGGAGAACACGTTGAAGAACGAGAAGGGCGCGGCATTGACGATCCCGCGGGGGCTCAGCGTCGTCACCAGCGCAATCGGCCGCGGCACGACGAGGCCGCACAGCAGCTTGTAGCGCTGGCGGGGCTGCAGGTCGGCGAATTTCAGGCTCAGATCAGGCATCAGGCCTCCGGGGGCAGGATCACGCCGGTCTGCGAGGTGATCAGTCCATAGTGCTCGACACGGCGGTGCCGCTTGAAATCGAAGATCGTTTCCTTGCCGAAACGCGTGGCGTCGAGGTCGCAGGCGTGCACGATCACCTCGTCGCCCTCGGTGCGGCTCTCGGCCACCACCTCTCCGTCGGGATTGACGATTGCGCTGTTGCCGAACAGCGCATGCCCGTCCTCCACGCCGGCCTTGGCGACTGCCACCACCCAGGTCGAGTTCTGGTAGGCGCCGGCCTGCAGGGACAGTTTGTGATGGAAGATGCGCCGCTGCGGCCCCTCTTCGCCCTTCTGCGAGTTGACGGAGGGCGTGTTGTAGCCGAGCACGATCATCTCCACGCCCTGCAGGCCCATGACGCGATAGGTTTCGGGCCAGCGCCGGTCATTGCAGATGCACATGCCGAAAATGCCGCCCATGGTGCGCCACACCGGGAAGCCGAGGTCGCCCGGCTCGAAATAGCGCTTCTCCAGGTGCTGGTGGCTGCGCTCGCGGTCGAGCTCGACGTGACCCGGCAGATGCACCTTGCGGTATTTGCCGACGATGGTGCCGCCCCGATCGACCAGGATCGACGTGTTGAAGTGGCGCCCCTCCGGGGTGAGCTCCGCATAGCCGAAGCTCATGCCCATCCCGTGGCTGACAGCGCGCTCAAACAGCGGCCGCGTGGCCGCGTTCGGCATCTCGGTCTCGAACCAGACGTCGGCCTCGGCGCGGTCCTCGTGATACCAGCGCGGGAAGAACGTGGTGAGGGCCAGCTCGGGGTAGACGATGAGGTCGGCGCCCTTGGCCTTGGCCTGCTCCATCAGGTCCAGCATGCGTGCCACGACGGCCTGGCGCGTATCCGCCTTCTGGATCGCGTCCAGCTGGGCGGCGGCCACGGTGACGATGCGCGACATGGGACGACTCCCTCGGACAACCTTCGTCTCACTTGCGTGCCCGGGCGCCGAGCGTCCCGTCGACGCGTTTCGCCACGCGAGCGCGGCGGATCACGATATACATGATCGCAGCCGGGACGACAGGTCTCGAAAGTGCGGCCCTGATGGTCGATAGCGTCAGGGGGAGCAGCATGACATGCTCGCCGGCCAAGTAAGGGAGATGACCCGTGCTCGATGCGAAAGCTTCCGGCGTCTACGTCATTGCCGTGACGCCCTTCCATGACGACGGCCGGCTCGACGACGCCTCCACGGATCGCATGGTGGAGTTCTACCGGGAGTGCGGCGTCTCCGGCATGACCATCCTCGGCATCATGGGCGAGGCGCCCAAGCTCGACACCGAGGAGGCGATCCAGTTCTCGCGCCGGGTGATCAGGCGCTGCGGCGGGCTGCCGGTGATCGTGGGCGTGTCGGCGCCGGGCTTTGCCGCCATGCGCGCGCTGGCCCGCAGCGTCATGGATGCGGGCGCTGCCGGCGTGATGATTGCGCCGCCCGGCACCGTGCGCAGCGACGATCAGATCGTGAGCTATTTCGCGCAGGCGGTCGAGGCCATCGGCCGGGACGCCCCCTTCGTCGTCCAGGACTTCCCGCAGGCGAGCGGCGTCGTCATGGCACCGAGCGCCATCCAGCGCATTGTCGAGGCACAGCCCTCCTGCGTCATGCTGAAGGCCGAGGATTGGCCGGGCCTCGAGAAGATCACGGCCATCCGACGCCTGATGCAGGAGGGCGGCATGCGCCCGATCTCGATCCTCACGGGCAACGGCGGCGTGTTCCTCGATTTCGAGATGGAACGCGGCGCCGACGGGGCCATGACCGGCTACGGCTTCCCCGACATGCTGGTGGATGTGGTGCAGCTGCAGAAGGCGGGAGAGCGCGACCGCGCCCACGACCTCTTCGACGCGCACCTGCCGCTGATGCGCTATGAGCAACAACCGGGCATCGGCCTCGGCGTGCGCAAGCATGTGCTGAAGATGCGCGGCGCCATCCTCTCCGACGCCCAGCGCAAGCCGGCGGTTCCCCTGTCGCCGCTCGCCCGCGCCGAGGTCGGCTACCTGCTCGCCCGCCTCGCGCGTCGCGACCCGCGTGCGAAGGGCCTGACGGCGTAGGCTGCACCCCGGTCGCACCGCGGGTTCTCCCGTGCTGAGCCAGTCGAAGCACGCTCAGGTGCGTGGCCCGCCCTTCGACGGGGCTCAGGGCGATGTCGCGCATGTGGCAGCGGTTGCGCCAAGCCCCGAGCCGCACCTCACCCCCGTGCTGAGCGTGTCGAAGCACGGCTCAGATGCCTGCAGCCCGCCCTTCGGCGGAGCTCACGGCGGGGGCGTCAGGGGTGTGCGCTTCGCTTGAAACAACCTACCGGTTCAGCCAGCGCTTGGCGAAGCCGAGCAGGCCTTGCGGCAGGAAGATCACCATCAGGATGAAGATGATGCCGAGTGGGACAAGGTAGGGGAACTCGGCAAGCTGCGGGATGCCGAGCACGGATGCGAGATAGGGAAACAGGCGGGAGAGAAACTCCCGCATGGCAAGGAAGAAGGCGGCCCCGAAGAAGGGTCCCACCAAGGTGCCGATGCCGCCCATGACGTTGAAGATCACCGCCTCTCCCGAGATCAGGAAGTAGACGAAGTCGGGGGCCGCGAACCGGTTCTGTATGGCGTAGAGCACGCCAGCAAGGCCCGCGAACAGGCCCGACAGCATGACCGCCACCATCTTGTAGCGCTCTACGGGATAGCCGATAGCCCGCGTGCGCGCCTCGTTCTCGCGGATCGACTGCAGCACCATGCCGAAGGGCGACTGGGTGATGCGGCGCACGATGAGGTAGGAGGCCACGACCACCGCGAGGACGAACCAGTGCAGCGTCACGGAGGTGAAGGGCGTGGTCCACACCCCGGGGATGCCGAGTTCCGGCCGGCGGAAGGAAAGGCCGTTCTCGCCCCCCGTCACCTCGGTCCAGGTGAAGATGATGACGTAGAAGATCTGCGAGAAGATCAGCGTCGTGATCGCGAAGTAGATATCGCGCAGGCGCGTGGAGAAGTAGGCGACGAACAAGGCGACGGCCGACGAGCCGGCCAGCCCGTAGAGAATGGCGAGCCACAGGTTCGGCGGCTTGACCATCAGCAGCGCCGCGGCGGCGCCGTACATGCCGAGGCCGAAAAACGCCGAGTGCCCGAACGACACCATGCCGGCGTAGCCGATCAGGATATCCGAGGACATGGCGAGCAGCCCCCAGATCAGGATCTCCGTGAGGAAGCGGCGCCAGAACTCGGGCAGCACCAGGGGCGCCACGATCAGCAAGGCGATCACGATCGCGAACGCGATCCAGAAGGTGGTGTTGGTGCGCTGCTTCATCATTTGGGCGTCGGAACGAAGAGGCCGGTGGGTCGGAACAGCAGCGTGAGGACGAGCACGATGGAGGAGACGATGATGGCCTGCGCCGGGCTCACCCAGATCGAGGCATAGGCCTCGAGCAGGCTGATGAAGATGGCAGCGAGGATCGAGCCGCCGAGATTGCCCATGCCGCCCACGACCACGACGATGAACGCCTTGAGCACCCAGTCGAGTCCCATGGCGTGGTTGACGCCGACCAGCGGCCCGAACAGCACCCCGCTGGCTGCCGCCATGCCGGCGCCG
Organism: Hyphomicrobiaceae bacterium; assembly: GCA_050248715.1. Taxonomy (GTDB): domain Bacteria; phylum Pseudomonadota; class Alphaproteobacteria; order Rhizobiales; family Hyphomicrobiaceae; genus AWTP1-13. The sequence goes on from JBFWRV010000093.1 coordinate 6,325, forward strand.
ATGGCGAACACCATGGTGTGCACCCACGGCACCGGGATGCCCATGGCCTGGGCCATCACCCGGTCCTGGGTGGTGGCGCGGATCCACACGCCGTAGCGGCCGTACTTCAGGAACAGGTAGAGCGCGGCAATGATGGCGGCCGAAAGCCCCGCGATAACGAGCCGGTACCAGGGGTAGTCGAGATAGAACAACTGGAAATGCCCCGTGATCGGCTCCTGGATCTTGCGCGCCACGGGCCCGAACTGCCACAGCGCGTAGTTCTGCAGCACGAGCGAAAGGCCGAAGGTCGCCAGGATCGTCGTCAGCGGGTCGCGCCCGATCAGTGGCCGCAGCGTTGTGATCTGCAAGGCCACCCCGAGCAGCGCGATCGCCAGCGTCGAAACCACGAGCGCGATCCAGAAGCTGCCCGAGGTCGCCAGCACGATGACGCCGATGTAGGCACCCAGCATGAACAGCTCGCCATGGGCGAAGTTCACCACGTCCATGATGCCGAAGATGAGGGTCAGCCCGGAGGCCACCAGGGCCAGGATCATGCCCGTGACGATGCCATTGACCGTCTGGATGGCGATGATCTCCCAGGGAATGCCCGCCAGCATGCTCACACTCCCAGGTACTGGTGGATCACGGGGTCGTTCACCGTGAGCTCCGAGGATTTCGCATGGTGTCGCACCGCCCCCTTCTCCATGAAATAGATGCGCTGGCTGGCATCGAGCGTCAGGGGCACGTTCTGCTCGACCAGCAGGATCGCCACGCCCTCGCGATGGAGCACATCGACGATCTGGCGGATCTGGCCGACCATGCGCGGCATCAGGCCCTCGGTCGGCTCGTCGAGCAGGATGATCTTCGGCTCCAGCATCATGGCCCGGCCGATGGCCAACATCTGCTGCTCGCCACCCGACAGCGTGCCGCCGGCCTGGTTGCGCCGCTCCGCCAGCCGCGGGAAGTATTCGAACAGCTTGCCCAGCAGCTCCTGCTTCCTGGCCTCCGTGACCCCCGCCCGGTCGAGACCGGTGCGCAGATTCTCCATGACGGTCAGGAGCTTGAAGATGCGCCGGTCCTCGGGGACGTAGGCGATGCCCATGCGCGCGATCGTGTGAGCGGGGAGCCCCGTGATCGGTTTGCCCTGGAACAGCACCTTGCCCTGGCTCGCAGCGACAAGGCCCATGATGGTCTTGAGCGTGGTGCTCTTGCCGACGCCGTTGCGGCCGAGCAGTCCCACCACCTCGCCGGGCCCCACCGTCAGCGACACGCCGTGCAGGATGTGGCTCTTGCCGTAGAAGGTGTGCAGGTCCTCGACAGTGACGAGGGGGACCGAGGACGCCGCCGGGGATGTCGCGTGCGAGGTCATGTCTTCAGGTAGACCTCCTGCACCTTCGGGTTCTGCTGAATCTCCTCCGGGGTTCCCTCGGCCAGCACCTCGCCGTAGTGCAGCACGGTGATGCGGTTCGCCAGTTCCATGACCACGTGCATATCGTGCTCGACGATCAGAATCGTCAGGTCCTTGGCGATGCGGCGCACCAGTTGCATGGTGTCGTGCGTCTCGGCCGCGCTCATGCCTGCTGTCGGCTCGTCGAGGCACAGCAGCTTGGGCTCGGTGGCGAGCGCGATGCCGATCTCCAGGTTGCGCTGCTCGCCGTGCGAGAGGTTGGCCGCCAGCTCGTCCGCCTTGGCCGCGAGCCCGACCGCCTCCAGCACGGCACTCGCCTTGTCGATCAGATCTTCGAAGTCGGCGTGGTGTTTGAGCATGCTCCAGGCATGCCGGCGCGACTGTGCGGCGATGCGCACGTTCTCCAGAGCGGTGGCATTGGGGAGAATGTTGGTGATCTGGTAGGAGCGCGCGATCCCCTGCTGCGAGATGCGGTTGGGCGGCAGCCCCGTGATGTTCTGGCCATCGAAGAGAACGCGCCCCGAGGTCGGGCGCACCACACCCGTCAGGCAGTTGAAGAATGTGCTTTTGCCGGCACCGTTCGGCCCGATGATGGCGCGAATCTCGCCGGGCTGGACCTCGAAATCGACGCCGTTCAGCGCCATGAGACCGCCGAAGCGCACGGTGAGCGCCTCCGTGCGCAGGAGGGGTGCACCGCGTCCACCGGGGCTGGTTGCGGAAGACGGTTGAAGCGAAGGATCAGCTGTCACGTAAGCGTACTTGCGAGCCTGGCGGTTTTTTTGATCGGCGCCGCCGGCCCATGGAGGGCCGGCGCGCCTGCTATGACGGACTATGCTGATCCGCTCAGGAGAACGTGCATGCCGACGGGAAGAAGGTCTTCTCCTTCGGCACCACCTCGACGATCTTGTGCTTGCCGCCCTTGATCTCGAACAGGAACTCGCGCAGGAACGCCTGGTGGTCTTCCTTGCGGATCACCTTGTCACCCTGCGGGAAGTCGTCGCCTTCCTTCAACTCGAGCCCCTCGAGCGCCGCGATCAGCTTGGGCGTATCGGCGCGGCCGGAGAACTTGGACTTCTCCATGCCGATCTTGAGGGCGTTGAGGCCCTCGTAGTTCGACTGCACGTAGCGGTCGGGCGCCGGGCCGGAGGGGTCGATCTCCTTCAGCCGCTTGGAGGCTTCCGTGAAGAACTTCTTGTGCGCCTCGGTGTTGAGCGGCGGATCGAACACCGGGATGTAGCGGTTGATGCCGATGAAGCCCTCGATCTTGCTGCCGAGCGCGGGAAGGTTGGTCGACTCGGCAATCGAGCCGTCGCCCGCCCACTTGTACTTCTTCGTCAGGCCGAGATCGAAAGCCTGGTTGCCGATGGTGATGCCGTCCTTGCCGAAGAAGATACCGAAGAAGCCGTCGAAGTTGCCGGTGATCTTGGACAGGAAGGGCGTCATGTCAGCGGTGCCGAGCGGAATGCCCGTCGTTCCCACCACTTCGCCTCCCGCCTTCTTGATCTGCTCGGCGTAGGCATCCTTGGTGGACTGGCCCCAGGAATAGTCGGCATAGGCGATGTGCCACTTCTTGCCGAGCTTGCTGACGAGATAGGGCGCGAACGCAACCGCCTGCGCCGGCGCGTAGTCGAACGGGCGGAACGTGTACTTGTTGCACTTGCTGCCGGTGATCGTCGTGTCGAGGCAGACCGTGATCATGTTGACGATCTTGGCTTCCTCCCACACCGGCATGCAGGCGAGGCAGACGTTGGAAAGGAAACCGCCGCACTGGACGTCGATATTGTCCTCGACCACCAGCTTCTCGGCCTTGCGCCTGCCGACGTCGGGCTTGGACTCGTAGTCGGCAACGATGAGCTCCACCGGCCGTCCGTTGATGCCGCCGCTCTTGTTGATGCGATCGGCGGCCATCTGTACGCCGACGAGCGCCGTCTTGCCGCCGGACGCGGCGGCGCCCGACAGAGGTTGCAGGGTGCCGATCTTGTAGGGCTTGGCTTGTCCGAAGGCGGAGCGCCATGGCGCCGGCACCAGCATGGTGGCGCCGAGCGCACCGGCACTCGCCGCCCCATAGCCGATCAGCCGACGGCGCGTGACCTTGCCTCTGTACCAGAACCCTTCTTCGGCGTGTGGCGCCTTCTTTTCATCCGACATTGCCGAATCTCTCCCTTCGCTCGTTGCAACCAAAAACTACTGTCGCGACGTGAAATGCTGGTGTCTCAAGCAGGCTACCCGACCAATTTATAGACCGAGGCGACGTGTCCCAACAAGCGCGCCGCGCAGCGTGCAGTCACCTTTTCCGCACAGGGTGAAATGCATTGCCGCGATGAGAATATGGGCGAGAGCGCCCAAGAAGGTGCCAGAACGGATGATGGGCGCAGGCGATGCGCCCGCTTCGCCCAACGGCCTCGCGCAATGCTCATTTGCCGAGCACGGCCGCCAGACTCCGGGGTCGGTACTCAACCTTGCCTAGTGCGGCGCCGCGCCGGTAGGCGGCGTGCTTGCCGAAGCGGGCCATTGCGCTCGGGTGCACGCTCTCGTTGACGGACATCTCGTCGGCGGCCAGCTCGTTCGACCGCCAGCTGCCGATGAGTGTGCGGCGCAGCGGCGAGATGGCCTTGCGATTCTGCTTGATCAGCCGCACGAACGGCAGCAGGTGGCTCACCCGATACACGCCGTCCGACGTCGGCGAGACCAGCTCGCCCAGCGGATCGGGGCTCGTGGTCCGGCGCAGCAGATCCAGGTCCAGGGCGAGAGTCGTCGTCTGCGAGATGCGCTCGGCCATCCAGAGCAGGGCGATGTCCGACAACGCACAACTCTCGTAGCCGCCGCCGACGTTGGCATGGCAGCCGGGAAACCACACCTGCTCGATGATCTGGCCCTTCGGGAGCTCGGCGCCGCGCTTTGCGGTCCAGAGCGTGGGGTTAAAGGGACCGCGCGGCTCATCGATGGCGAGAGCGTGCAGGCCTACCTCAACCGTCGGCGACAGCTGCGTATCGTGGAACCCCAGCAACTCCCGGATGGCGCCCCGCCTGAGGAAGGGGATGCCGAGGTTGCCGACGGTATCCCAGACCGCGACGCATTTGACACGGGCCGGATAGCGAGACGCGGCACGCAATGCCTCGAGCTCGGCCGGTACCGCCGCAAGCTTGCTCTGCTCGTAGTAGGCCCACACGCGGCCCATAACGCCGGGCACGGCCGACCGCGCGATGCCCAGCAAGGCGATGATGCCGGCGAGGCTGCGCGCCTCGAAGGCGCCGCGCGAGAAACCGACGATGTAGATCTCGTCGCCGTCCGCATAGTTCTCGCACAGGAAGCGGTAGCCGCCGCGAATCCGGCTGCCGACGCCGAAGCCGATGGCACCGACGGTGAATGCGAGCTGGCCCAGGCTCTTCTCGGTCGCGATGCCGAGCTCGTAGTGGGCGAGCTGGGGCGTGCCGGCCGAATCGGCGGGCAGGACGGCGCGCTGGAGCTTGACGACGTTGGTGACGGCTTTGTCGTCCGGCTTGTTCCAAGTGCCGTCGAAGAAGCACACCAGTCGTTTCAACGTTTCCTCCCCCGGGCAGCCGTCGCCACGAACCTAGCCTATCGGGTGCCGGGGCCGACAGCCGCTTATGGGGGTGGTCGCGAGCACGGCTGCAGCCTATTGTCGGCCGCGCAACAGGGGCTGAACGGGGCAAATCCGTTGGACGACGCGAAGATGGCTGGGGTGGAGCTTGCGAGCCGGAGGGCGAAGTGCGCCCGTTCCTGACCCTTCACCACCCATCTGAAACCCGCCGCTACTACGATCAACGCGTGTGGCGCCCGGACACCTTCCATGGCCTGCTCGCCCGCCATGCTGCCGAGCGCCCCGGCGCCGTCGCCCTGCAGGACGGGCGCTCGGCGCTGAGCTGGTTCGAGCTGCAAGGCCGCGTCGACGGCTTCGCGGCCGAGCTCCGTGCCAAGGGACTTACAGGCGGCGACCGCGTTTCCATCTGGATGTCGAACCGCGCCGAGGCGATCATCGCCTTCCTCGCCTGCGCCCGCGACGGGCTCGCCTGCAATCCCTCGCTGCACCGCACCTTCACGAGCGAGGAGATCGGCCGGCTACTCGAGCGGCTGGGCGCCCGGGCGCTCGTGACGGAGCCCGGCTGGGGCGCAGACCGCGTCCGGACCGATCTCGAGGCGGTGCTTGCGCATGTCCCGTCGATGGCGGCCGTCTACACCCCGGACAATTTTCCAGTCCACGCCGCGCATCCCGTGCCGCCGTCCGGCGATCCCGACCGGGTCGTCTACCTGGCCTTCACGTCGGGCACGACGGGCAACCCCAAATGCGTCATGCACTCCCACAACACGCTGCTCGCCAACGCCCGCGACCTCGTGCGCGACTGGGGCCATGGGCCGGACACCGTGCTGCTGAGCCTGTCGCCGCTCTCCCACCACATCGCCTGGGTCGGGGTGGCGCAGTGGCTGGTGGCCGGCTGCCGCTTCGTCACCAACGATCCGCCGGCCGGAACCAGCTCGCTGGACTGGATCATCGCGACGGGTGCCACCTACGTGATGGGCGTGCCGACGCATGCCATGGACGTGCTGGCGCAGCAGAAGGCCAGGAACCTGGACAGGCTGGGCCACGTGGCCGCGTTCTACATGGCCGGCGCGCCGATCCCTCCGTCGGTGGCGGCGGCATTCGTGGCGCAGGGCGTCAAGCCGCAGAACGTCTACGGCATGACCGAGGACTCCTCGCACCAGTACACCCACCCCAGCGACGATACCGACACCATCCTCGCTACCTGCGGGCGGGGCGGGCTGGCCTACACCGTGGCCCTGTTCGATCCCGCCGACCGCGACCGTCCGGTTGCGGCGGGCGAGGTGGGCGAGATCGGGGGCCGCGGCGGCGCGCTCATGCTCGGCTACTTCGACAACCAGGCGGCGACCGAGCAGAGCTTCAACAGGGACGGCTGGTTCATGTCGGGCGATCTCGGCGTGCTGGACGAGCGCGGCAACTTGAAGATCGTCGGCCGCTCCAAGGACGTGATCATCCGCGGAGGTCACAACATCCACCCCGCCCACATCGAGGCGCTGGCGCTCCGCCATGCCGAGGTGACGCGCGTCGCCTGCTTTGCCGTCGCGGACAAGCGACTGGGGGAGCGGGTGTGCATCGCCATCTCCGGCAGCGCGGCTGCCCAGGATCTGCTGGCCCACCTCGACCGCGAGGGTCTCTCCAGGTACGACATGCCGGAGTATTTCATCGCGCTGGCGGAGTTCCCGCTCACGGCCAGCGGCAAGATCCTCAAGCGCGAGCTGGCTGAGATGGCCAAGCGCGGGGAGATCGCGCCGCAGGCCGTGCAACTTCGGGCCGGCAAAGACTGAGGGATGGCGCGACGGTAGCCCACCCGGGACTGCCACCCCAGAGACTGCGGCGGCCGAAGGCGCTTCGCTCTGATCGCACCCTCGCTGCCCGGTGTCATGGGTTCCCGCCTGCGCGGGAATGACGTTCGTGGGAAAGGATGCGCTCTCACCGCGCGTCATCCCCGCGCAGGCGGGGATCCAGTCCACCTCGCAGCATGCTGATGCCAGCAAGTGCGCGCTCCTGCGCCTGACACCTTGACCCGCGACCGATCCGACGGCCAATGTGCAGTTCCCCAGAGCTGAGCCTGTCGAAGCGCGGCATGGTGAAAACCAGCAACGCCGTCCTTCGACAAGCTCAGGACTGAGGAGGATGTGTTCGGGACCGGGTTCATGCAACGGTGGACCGGTCTACTATCGGAGGCGACCTGCCCATGCCCCGCCACAAGAGCTACGTCCCCCACGGCGTCATCCCCGCCGTGCTGCTGCCCTTCAATGCCGATCTCTCCATCGACGAGGCGAGCTTCCGCAAGCACCTGCGCGACGTGGCCGCAACCGACGGCATCTCCGCCATCACCATCAACGCGCACTCCACCGAGGTCGCTTCCTGCACGTTCGAGGAGCAGCGGCGGGTTCTCGAGATCACTGAGGACGAGGTCGGCGGCCGGCTGCCGCTCGTCAACGGCGTGTGGGCCGACGGCAGCATCGAGGCGGCGCGCATCGCCCGCATGGCGACCGAGGGCGGCGCCTCCGCGCTGCTGGTGTTCCCGCCGGCGCCGTTCACGCTCGGCCAGTCGCCGGCCATGGCGATCGCCCACTTCAAGCGGATTGCCGACGCCAGCGACCTGCCGCTGATCGTCTTCCAGTACCCGCTCAGCACCGGCCAGGGATATCCCAAGGACACCCTGCTCAAGCTGTGCGAGGAGGTGCCGACCATCCGCGCCATCAAGGACTGGATCGGCAACGTGCAGCATCACGAGTGGCACATCCGGACGCTGCAAAGCCTGCCGAGGCCGGTGAACGTGCTTTCCACGCACAGCGCGTGGCTGTTTTCCTCGCTGGTGCTCGGCTGCAACGGCCTGCTCTCGGGCAGCGGCAGCGTCATCCCCGACCTGCAAAGTGCGCTGTTCAAGGCGGTGCAGGGTAACGACCTGGCCGAGGCGAAGCGCCTCAACGACCGCATCGAGCCCCTGATGCGCGCCTTCTATGCCGACCCGTTCGTCGATATGCACAACCGCATGAAGGAGGCGCTGGTGCTCCTCGGCCGCATCTCCCGCGCCTACGTGCGCCCGCCGCTGGTGAAGATCACGCGGCCGGAGATCGCCCGCATCCGCGAGGCGCTGATCGCCGCGGGCCTGCTCGACAAGGAAGCCGGCCGCGACGCGGCCTGAGGGGGGAATCAAGATCGTGGCCGCCGGTATCCTGTCCGTCTTCAACGACTGCGCGCCCGAGGGCATGGAGCACTTCGAGCGCTGGTACATCCGCGAGCACCTGCAGGAGCGCGTGGATGTGCCGGGCTTCCGCTTCGGACGGCGCTACGAGCTGGTCTCCGGCGGCGACCGGCGCTTCTTCGCCTTCTACGAGGTGGAGACGCCCGGCGTGCTCGCTTCCCCGGCCTACGTGGAGCGCCTCAACGCGCCGACGCCATGGACGACGGAGTCCATGAAATACTTCCGCAACATGGTGCGCACCGTCTGCGATCTGCGCGCTGCCAGCGGTGACCTGATCGGCTCGCATGCGGTCGTGCTGCGCGCCGATGGCGTCATGGCCCCGACGTCCGCGGCCGGCGATCTGGTGCGCAGGCTCGCTGCCGAGGACGGCATCGCCAGGGTGCAGCTATGGACGGCCTCCGCGGGCCAGACTCCATCGGACACGGCCGAGATGAAAAGCCGTGGCAAGGATCAGCTCGCGGCGGGCGCGCTGGTGGTGGAGGCCATCCGCCGCGCCGATGCAGAACGTGTCGCCGTGAAGGTGGCGGACCAGCCACCGGCCGAGTTCGGCATATCCGGCCCGAGCGTGGTCGGCATCTATGCGCTGCTGTGCGTCTATCCGGGCGCGAAGGCGCTGACCGTCGCGTAGGGCGGCCGCTGGCCTGGGCCGGAACACAACCCCGTGCTGAGCCTGTCGAAGCACGGCTTGGCATGTGCAGCCCGTCCTTCGACAAGCTTAGGACGATGGCGGGTGCGCGGCTCAGGACGAGGGCAAGTGCCTACCCACGTTCTCCGGCCCCGTGCTGAGCCTGTCGAAGCACGGCTTGGCATGTGCGGCCCATCCTTCGACAAGCTCAGGACGATGGCGGGTGCGCGGCTCAGGACGAGGGCGCTGCCCGTGGCTCAGCGCCCGCGCATCAGCCGTGCCGGCGGCGATACCACAGGGCCATCGCTTCCATGGCGAGGAAGGCAACGAGGCCGGCACCGAGCATCACGGCCTCGCCGGCCCCATAGCCCCAGCGCTCGACAATGAGCGCAAACGCGGCCGGCGACAGCGCGGCGAGCAGCAGGTAGGGGGTGGCGAGGATGCCCAAGACCTCGCCGTAGCCCTTGGGCCCGAAAAGCGCGAGCGGGACCGCGCCGCGCACGATCGTGACGAGGCCGTTGGCAACCCCGAAGAGCATCGTGAAGGCGAACGCCGACCAGAAGCTCGCGCCACCCAGCATCAGCACGATGAAGGACGCGGGCATGAAAGCGACCGAGATGCGGCCGAGGTTGAGCGGCTTCAGGTTGTGGCCGAGCACGATCTCCCAAACCCGCCCCGCCACCTGGGCAACGCCCTTGAGCGAGGCCAGGAACACGGCCGTCGCCAGCGCCAGCCCGCTCGCCTCCAGGATCGGCACCAGGTGGACCGCGAGCGCCCCCATGACGACGGCGCTCGACGCGCCGATCAGCCCGAACAGCACCATGCCGATGGTGCGCGCCGATCCTTCGAGCGGCGGCTCGGCGGGTCCAGATGTCCCAGCGGCCGGCGCGCCGCCGGACGCCGCCGCGGGCTCCGGGTCCCGCCGCGCCAGCCCGAACCAGTGCAGAGGCAGGCAGACGATGAGGTTGATGGCGGCGAACACCATGAGCGTATTGCGCCATCCGAGGCTGGCGTTGAGCTCGTAGCCGATGGGCCAGAATACGCTCGAGGCAAATCCGCCGAACAGGGTCAGGTACGAAATGGCGCGGCGGCCGCGCGACGGCGCCACCTGCACGAGAGCAGCGAATGCCGCATCGTAGAGGTTCATGCGCATGGCGAGCCCGAGAAAGGCCCAGGCCGCGAGATAGGCGTACGGGTGGGTCACCTGCGCAAGCGCAACGAGGCCCACGGCGATCAGGACCGACCCGACGCTCATGACCAGCCGGCCGCCGCGCTGATCGATCCAGCGGCCGACTGCCGTCGAGACGGCGCTCGAGACGAGAAGCGCGATGGAGAGGCCGGCGAACACGAGGCTCTGGCTCCATCCCGTGTCGGCGGCGATCGGCTTGCCCAGTACGCCCAGGGCGTAGAGCGTGGTTCCCCAGGCCGTGATCTGCGTGAAACCGAGGGCGACGACCGCGTGGGTGACGGGATCGCGCGCAAACGCGCTCAAAGCCCCGCTCGTGCCTGTCTGTCGCATTCGCACTGCGTCGAGCCGCTCCCTGCTGCCTCACGACTGTCATACCCGGGGTAGCCCGATGTATCCAGCCGCGCGGCGCGCCGCTGCCGGACCTCCAATGCTACTGGACGCCGCGCACCGGCCACCCGATATTCGCGATGCCCGGGATGTCGTGGTCGGGCTGTCCCGACCGTCCATCCAACCGCCTGCGCCGGCGTCCTTGGATGGCTGGATCCTCGGGACAAGCCCGAGGATGACTTCCTCAGTTGGAACGGGACGCCAGGCGGCACAGTGATTTGCTGCGATTGAGACCGGGAAGCTCGTTCGGCCATCCAGCCCCTCGCGATGGTGCGGGCGTCTCGATCATCACAGGGGCGAGGAGGCCCTTCGGTTGAGCGACAAGAAGGACGAGGAGGAGAACCGTCTCGCCGCCCGGGCTGCGCGCTACGTGCGAGTCGGCACCAACGTCGGCGCCGTCGCGGCTCGCGTCGCCGGCCAGCGTCTGTTCGGACTGGACAGCGACGAAGGCAAGAACGCGGCGGCGCTGGCCGCGGCTCTCGGCGGCCTCAAAGGCCCCATCATGAAGGTGGCGCAGCTGCTCGCCACCATCCCGGAGGCGCTGCCTGCGGAGTACGCGCAGGAGCTGTCGCAGCTGCAGTCGCAGGCGCCGCCCATGGGGCCGGCCTTCGTACGCCGGCGCATGGTGGCCGAGCTCGGCCCGGACTGGGCCCAACGCTTCAGGAGCTTTGATCAGCAGCCGGCGGCCTCGGCCTCGCTGGGACAGGTGCACCGCGCCCTCGGGCACGACGGACAGGCGTTGGCCGTCAAGCTGCAGTACCCCGACATGCAGTCGGCGGTGGAGGCCGACCTCAATCAGCTCAAGGTGGTGTTCGCGCTGCACGCGCGCATGAACCCGGCCGTGGAGACGGGCGAGGTCCTGAAGGAGATCACGGCGCGCCTGCGCGAGGAATTGGACTACGGCCTGGAGGCCCGCCACACCGCGCTCTACGGCGCGATTTTTCAGGACGCAAGCAACATCCGGGTGCCGCGCGTCTTGCCGGAGCTGTCGACGAAACGACTGCTCACCATGACGTGGCTCGAAGGCCGGCGCCTGATGGACTACAAGGCGGCGCCGCTCGAGCACCGCAATACCATCGCGCGGGCCATGTTTCGCGCCTGGTGGTTTCCCTTCTCCCACTACGGCGTGATCCACGGAGATCCGCATCTTGGGAACTACACGATCTTCGAGACAGGAAAGCCCAACGGCGGAACGCAGCCCGGCGAGCCGGCCGGCATCAACCTGCTGGACTACGGCTGCATTCGTACCTTCCCGACGCCGTTTGTGCGGGGTGTGATCGATCTCTACACGGGCCTCCTCACCGGCAACCGCGACCTCGTCGTTCACGCCTACGAAACCTGGGGCTTTGCGGGGCTCTCCAACGAGTTGATCGAGACGCTGAACATCTGGGCGCGCTTCATCTATGGCCCCCTGCTCGACGACCGCGAGCGCGAGATCGCCGACGGCACGACGCCCGGCCAATACGGGCGCAAAGAGGCGTTCACGGTGCACAAGGCGCTGAAGGAGAAGGGCCCGGTGAAGGTGCCGCGCGAGTTCGTGTTCATGGACCGGGCCGCCATCGGGCTCGGCGGCGTCTTCCTGCACCTGGGCGCCAGGCTCAACTGGCACAACATGTTCAACGATACGATCCGGGGTTTCGTTCTGGAGGACGTCGGCGCGCGGCAGCGGGCAGCCTTCGCGGCAGCCGGCGTGCCGCCGCCCGTGGTAGGCTGACGACGATGCTCTACACAGTGGGACTGAAAGCAAAAGGCAAGTCGGACCACATGGTGGTGGAGGCCGAGGACGCCCTCGTCGCTGCCCTCAAGGTCAAACTGGCGCAGCCGGACGCAGAGATCATGTACGTCCGTCGGGCGAACCGCCGGGGTGACGCGCGACATCCGCCTCACAAGCTGCACAAGGAATCGTAAAGGTCGGACATGGCCAAGCAGGGCAAGATCAGGGTCGGCATCGGCGGGTGGACGTTCGAGCCCTGGCGCGGGGTGTTCTATCCCAAGGGCCTGCCGCACGCGAAGGAGCTGGAATACGCCAGCCGTCAGCTCACAACCATCGAGATCAACGGCACGTTCTATCGCACGCAGACGCCCGCCACGTTCGCCAAATGGGCAGGCGAGGTGCCAGAGGGCTTCGTCTTCTCCGTGAAAGGCCCGCGCTATGCGGTCAACCGCAGCGTGCTGGGCGAAGCGGGCGACTCCATCAAGCGCTTCCTCGATTCCGGCCCGCTGGAGATGGGCGACAAGCTCGGCCCCTTCCTGTGGCAGTTCGCACCGACCAAGAAGCTCGATGCCGGCGACTTCGGCAAGTTCCTGGAGCTGCTGCCCGTGAAGCTCGATGGCCGCAAGCTGCGCCATGTCGTCGAGGTGCGCCACCCCTCCTTCTGCAGCCCCGAGTTCATCGCCCTGGTGCGCGAGTTCGAGATGCCCGTCGTGTTCGCCGAGCATGCCAAGTACCCGGCCATCGCCGACGCGACCGGCGACTTCATCTACGCGCGCCTGCAGAAGGGCGAGGACGACATCCCGACCGCCTATCCGCCCAAGGAGATCGCGGCTTGGACCAAGCGCGCGGAAAAATGGGCCAAGGGGACATCGCCCACCGACCTGGCCCTCACCGATCCGGCCAGGAAGGCCAAGGCCGTGCCGCGCGACGTGTTCGTCTACTTCATCCACGAGGGAAAAGTGCGGGCGCCGGCGGCAGCAATGTCGATGATCGAGCGACTTGGCGCGTAGGGCGCCAACGGCGAAGCCGCATTGTGCCGGTGCGGCGGTGGATCGGTGCAAGGCGCT
>JBFWRV010000094.1:0-19118 GCA_050248715.1 Hyphomicrobiaceae bacterium
TGACGTCCAGCTGCGACAGGAAAGCACGCGAGCGCTTGCGCTGCACGTGCTCAGTGCGACGTGTTGATAATTTGGGCTGGCCGCGCTGTTTCCGGCAGTCTGCGCCCCGAGCTTATGTTGTGCGGTGCACGCGCAACAATTGGACACACGACGTGACTTTTCGCATCGGATCGGTACGTGCAGTTTGAGGCATTCGGCACGACGGCGGGCGAATTTCAGGGGCCTCGAATGTCTTTATCCAGAAGATTGCTGATCGCGGAAGCAGAGCGCTTGGTCGCTCGCGCCGAACGGGAAGTGAAGCGGCACCGTCGCGCAGCACACACCGACGTTGCCCGGCGCGCGGAGCGCGAACTCCAACGGCTCCAACTCTACCGGGCCGTCGTGCGCAACGTGAACACTGCACACGCCATTATGCCCGAGTACGCGGTGGCGCGCGGCTTTGTTGATCCCATTGACGCACGCCAGGAGACCACCTGAGAGGGCTGGCGCAGGACGGGGTGACGCCGCGATAAGTATCGCCTGTCACCGAGAATTAATAAGCGCGCGGGCTCCTCGTCGAGAAGCCCGCGGCACAACCCACCACTGAGAAATCGTAAGGTCAGAACGTCATCTTGCTCAGACGATCGAACAGGGCCTTCGCATCCTGCTCGTCACCAGCCTGGCACGCGTCATAGGCGCGAAGCGCCATGCGGCTCACGCCCGCCAGGTGCTCGGCCGAAATCTTGGCATACTTTTGCTGGTCGAACTTCTCCCAGAAGTCCTTGTACAGCCTGCTGCAATCCATCTTGGTCTGCGCCAGTGCGGGCGACGCGAGCAGAGCAAGGGCAAGTGCGGTAGATGCGAAGCGCTTCATAACAAATCTCCTCATGCCACAGCGAAGGGCACCCCAACGCTGATGGAGATACGGGAGTAGCACCATCAAGGTTTCAGCGTCCTCGCGATTCTTCCGTTCACGTTCGCGTGTCGGGGTGCAGCTCAGGGCAACTTGATGGCGCTGCCCGCGCCCGCCTGATCGAAGCGGTCCTTGAAGCGGCTCATGAGCACCTTAAAGCCAAGCTCACTGGTGCAATGGCCCGGCGCGATGCGCTTCAGCTTCAGCGTTTCGTCCAGCAGGCTTGCTACGCGTTCGATCTCGGGTTGCGGCGTCACGACCAGGTGGAAGCCGCCCGTCACCGTGTAGATGTTGGGGTCAATCTTGGCGACTTGCTCGAGGATTTTCTCTACCCCGGGATGCGAGCAGCCGACCACTACAGCGAGACCCTGCGGCGTGCGGATCGCCAGCGACAGCTCATTCATTTCGCGTGTACCAGGCTTTTCAGAAACCGTGTTGAGGAGGTAGAACCCGGGAAAAATCTCGGTCGTGTCCGCGACAATCACGAACTGTGCATCCGGCCAGGGCGTTCCAGTGGCCCCTTCGGGCTCGGCGCCCCGGTAGTAGGACATGGTCGGCGGTAGGCCCGGCTCCCGCTTAAAGAATGCAAGAGGTGCTTTCGGGATAACAACAGCCGGCTCGCGCGGCGTAAAGATTTTCACGCCAGGGTTGATCTTGAGGAGATGGTTGAGGCCACCGGTGTGGTCGCTGTGCCGATGCGAGATGATGACGGCGTCGAGCTGCTTCAAGTCGACCTGCAACTGTTGGACATTGTGCTCGAAAATTTTGCCGTTGTTTCCAGTGTCAAAGAGCACGCGCTTGCCCTGATATTCAATCAGCGCCGCGAAACCCCAGTCGAGCTTCAGCGCCGACGGCGGTCCGAACGCATCGTAGAGGACCGTGATCTGGCTCGGCGTCTGGGCGTAAGCGTCGACCGTAGCGAAAGGCGAGACGGCAATGCCGAGAGCAACGAGAAGCGCGGGGCGCATGAATTGACTCCCACTATGGAATGCGCGTGCGAAGGATAAAGCAGGCTACAGGTCGAAGGCCCCGGGCGTCAATCAGTGTCAATCGGCTTGCAATGTAAACCCCGCACGCGGCGCGAGCACGTACAGCGTACTGCCTCTTCCGGCCGGCGCTCTTCGACGTAGCGAACTCGGTGCCGCGCAGAAATCAGGTCACGCCCGCGCACCACTGGCGAGGCCGAGGACGCTTTCGAGGCCGCGCCGGCGCGGCGGTGATCGCCGCGTGCTATACTGAACTCGATGAAAACACGATGTGAGGAAGTGGTTGCCGACGTGCGGCACCTGCCGGTCGACGAACAAGATGACATCGCCGACGTGGTACTAGCTTTCCTGCAAGCCAGGCGAGAGGTGCCGGTATTTTAGTGCGTTTTTGCGCCAGGGATCGCAACCCGGACGGGCGGAGACGCCACGCGGCTCCGGTGAGCGCAGCGAACTAGAGCCCGGCGACGCCGGAGGCGGCGGGCGCCCCTACTCTCGAATAACCGTTTCGCCACTTGGATGGGCCGACATCTGGCTAACAGCCCCTGGAAAAAAGGACGGAGCACAGATATTGAACCACAGCTCAACGCACGATCGAGACACCATATAGCGTGCGGGGATAGTCGATCGGGTACCTGTTCGCGACCGCGCGCGTATCGGACTCGAAAAGCTCAAGCGCGAGCTTCTGTGCCAGAAGAACGTCGCCGAGCACCAACTTCCCAACGGGCGCGAAGCACCATCGACTGAGGTAGGTGCCATTGCGATCATACTCTTCGATATTCATCGCGTCGGCGTGACGGATGCGGTACCGATGGCCGGTCTCTCCGCCGAGAACATCGAAGTGCCCAAAGAGGCTGTACTGCTTTCTCTGAACTGGGGTGAGGTTGGCGAGTAAGAGGCGTCGACCACGCTCGCGGGCGGACGCCCAGCGCCCGAACACGAGCCTCAAAACTCGCAGGATCGCCCTCATCCGCCAATCGCATCAGCCGCCTTGGAGCTGCGGGATAAACAACGTCTCTTCGGCGCGAGCATCGAACTGGTTGAGCAAAACGCCCGGCACCCCGTCCTTCCACAGGGCAACAGCCCGGAAGCCTTTGCCGGTCAGGTCGTGAAAGCGCTGCTCCGCGTCTTTGACTGCCTTTTGGTCTGCGGGATCAAACACATGCCGCGTGTCGCCGCTGCGGTCCATGACGATCTGGAGATGCATGACGTTCCTCCTGGGATGGTCGCGCGCTACAGCAACGCCAGAGACGCCGCCGTGTTCCCGCGATGGCAGAGCTTTCGTAAGAGCGCGAGCCTCGAAATACGGCTCAGAAGGACGCCTTTGCGGCCGATCGCTTCGGTACTTTTCAGCGATTGTCGAACCCGAGCAGGCCGATCGCGGTCGCCACGACAAACGGCGCGAAGGTCACGGCGGAGCCAAGGAAGAATATGAGCGTGGCCGGCGGTCCGGCTGTAGCGAGGAGCGAGCCGAGCCCATTGAGGTCCGTTGTGTAGGCGATCAGAGCGAACAGCAGTCCGATTCCGACCCCAAGTCCCGCTTGGACGACGAGGTAGACAGCAACGGCTGACGGATGTCCCTGGGGTGCCATGTCCGGGAATGCGCGAACCGCCGTTGCGTTCCGGAGATGGCACAATTTCTGTGGGAACGTCAGACCTCTCCGCCGCGTTGATCTGATAACTGAGCGTGATCGAAGCGACGCGCGCCATTAACAAAGCGGCGGGCAGGGATGCGTGCTCCCCAATTGCCAACGTCATTGTGGGGAGCAGGGAAGAGGTGAAGCAGATAACGCTCGGTGAAAAGGGCTACATGATCGCGCGGCTGCGCATCATCGGCCTCATGATGCCGACACCGGCCGGCTTGCTCCCGCGCTCGGTCCCCGCACTCGAGCAATACGTGTTCGCAAAAAGCAAGAGCGAGGAGATTTGACTGCACTGGCGATGGCATGCCAGTGGGTAGGCATGCATTCTCGCGCCATGCGATCGAAGCCGGATGGCCAAGACCGCGGCCTTTGTCACGGCCGATGCAGCGGCGTCGTTGGCGGTTCCGCTCTGGAGGGGAGTGGTGGTAAGATCGCGGTGGGTTTGACTTGGAGGTGCCTTATGTAGTGCGGGTCTTGTCGGCGTTACGCCGACCCGCGACAGGCCTAGTGACCCGAGTGGGTGCGGCCATGGTATGATTCACTCGCCGTATGGAGGGCATGCCTGATCCAAGTAAGAAGCCGCGAGAACTTCGGGAGGAGTTTGGTCACAAAATTATTGACCTCATCTTCGCTGAAATAAACCGCACCGGCCGAGAGCGAATTCAAGCAGGAATCAACAGGCTCATTGATGATTATTCTGTCGACCTCGACAAGCTGCAGATCGATATTGATATTAGTATGGACGTCCAGCCGATGTCTGGCAACGAGTTCGTATGGTCGGACGTGCGCCCGCCCCCGGTAGTCTTTGGCGGCGCCGACTGACAGACGATCCACTTCTCTTCCGCACCGCCGGCACAACTCCCTGAGCTTGCGGGATTCTGCGCCTGCGCATGTCAAGCGCCAACACCGTGCGGTATGCGCATGTCAAACCCGCTCTTTTCAGGTATCCTTAGGCCACCTCGATTGGCACAAGGCATTTTGCAAGGGGCGAGTGAATGTCGCACGTTGTTGGCATTGATCTCGGTACGACGAACTCATGTGTCGCCGTCATGGATGGGTCTCATCCTAAGGTCCTCGAGAATTCCGAAGGGCAAAGGATCACGCCATCCGTGGTTGCCATTTTGGACAACGGAGAGGTTTTGGTCGGCGAGCCGGCCCGCCGCCAAGCGGTAACAAACCCGAGGAATACTTTCTTTTCCGTCAAATGTCTTAATGGGAGGCGATACGACGATCCTGTTATTGGAGAATTGAGTCGACTTGTCCCATACACGATCACCCGCGGACAAAACGGGGATGCGTGGCTGGAGGCCCGCGGTAAGGTTTACTCACCCGCTGAAATCTTAGCATTCATTATTGAGAAGATGAAGGAGACGGCCGAACTGCGACTAAATCAGACAATAAATCAGGCCGTAATAACCGTGCCCGCGTACTTCAACGATGCGCAGCGGCAAGCTACCAAGGATGCTGCAGCAATCGCGGGCATTGAGCCAATCCGGATTATAAATGAACCAACAGCGGCTGCGCTCGCATATGGATTGGATCGCAAGTACGAATCAAGAATGATTGCAGTATATGACCTCGGCGGTGGCTCCTTCGATGTCTCCATACTGGAGCTAGGGAGCGGCACCTTTGAAGTCAAGGCAACGAGTGGCGACACGTTCCTTGGAGGGCAGGATTTTGACATGCGCCTAGTGCGGTATTTGGCGCACTCGTTTAAGGCAAGACACAATATAGATCTCACCACCGACCCTGCCGCGCTACAGCGGCTGAAGGACGAGGCCGAGAGGGTCAAAATCACTCTCTCTGCTGCCGAGCAAGCAGAGATCAATCTACCTTATATCACCATTGACCCCGCAACGCGAACCGCCCTGCATGTCAGCCGGGAGGTTGTCCGCCGATCGAAATTCGAAAACTTAGTCGCTGATCTCATCGAGAAGACGAAGACTCCCTGCCGCCTGGCTCTTCGAGACGCGGGTCTACGACCGTCCGACATCAATGATGTGGTGCTTGTCGGCGGAATGACCCGCATTCCCAAGGTGCGGGAGATCGTGACGGAGATGTTCGCGAAGAGGCCTCACCAGGGCGTCAACCCAGACGAGGTCGTAGCGCTCGGTGCTGCGGTCCAGGCCGGGGTGCTCAAGGGGATGGTGAGGGACGTGCTTCTGCTCGACGTAACACCGCTTTCAGTGGGCATCGAGACTCGTGGCGGTGAGTTCACTCGTCTCATTGAGCGCAACACAACGATTCCAACCAAGAAAAGCCAGGTATTCACAACAAGCGCGGACGGTCAGGATGCAGTGATCATCAGTGTCTACCAAGGTGAACGCCCGGCGGCGGGAGAAAACAAGTTGCTGGGGCAGTTTTGCCTTGAGGGAATCGCGCCGGCGCCCGCTGGTATGCCCGAGATCGAGGTCACTTTTGACATCGACGCGAATGGTATTTTGCGTGTTTCTGCTAGGGACAGGATACTGCGTAAGGAGCAGGGAATTCGAATTCAAGCTTCAGGTGGCCTTTCCGAGATGGACATCCAGCGTATCATCGGCCAGCGCGCGATCGACTCATCCGAGAAGTACCTGCGGACTCATAGGCAAATCCCGAAAGGCTTCACGCCACGAGTACGCCGCGCGACTGCAAAACTGCGCGAGGCGCTGAAGTCAGAGGACTCCAGTCTTATCAAATCATTGGTCGCGGCTCTAAAAAGCACTACGCACATGCCTCAGGATACCTCGGGTCCTAGCCGGGTTGCGAAGCGCCCCAAGAGTGAGGAAAAGGTGCCCCGCCGCCGAACGGAAACGGCGTCCCCCATTCATTCGCGCCCACAACGCAACCCAGCTGATGGTCCAGCGCCTGTCAATACGACCAGGGTCGCAACGAAAAAGGTGAGATCAAGCGGGAAGAAAGTCACTCAAGACACCACAAAAACACAGGTCCGGACCGTGAAGCGACATACCGCCTCAGCGACGAAGTCAGAGAAAACGTGACTCGCTACCAGTTCCCACTGGTCACCTATGCCCTGAAAGAAAAAAGGCCCCAAGAAGACGGGGAAATCGGTGCGGCTCATCAAGGGCGGGGAGTAGCTGACCGTAGGGGAGCGGGGAGGACTAGGCCGCATAGCATGTGGGCTCCCCGAACGGTCGGGAAGCCCACGGAAGACCCAACAAAGCCGACAGGGAAGCTTAGAACGTCATCTTGCTCAGACGATCGAACAGGGCCTTCGCATCCTGCTCGTCACCAGCCTGGCACGCGTCATAGGCGCGAAGCGCCATGCGGCTCACGCCCGCCAGGTGCTCGGCCGAAATCTTGGCATACTTTTGCTGGTCGAACTTCTCCCAGAAGTCCTTGTACAGCCTGCTGCAATCCATCTTGGTCTGCGCCAGCGCGGGCGACGCAAGCAGAGCAAGGGCAAGTGCGGTAGATGCGAAGCGCTTCATAACAAATCTCCTCATGCCACGGCGAAGGGCACCCCAACGCTGGTGTAGGTACGGAGCAGCATGGCAAAAAGTTTCAGGACCTATGCAATTTTCCTTCACGTTCACGGCTTGCCGACAGGGGAGTCGCCGGCCGGGGTATCTAATGAAGGCAAGACGCGACGAAAGCCCCGCCACGATGTGCGTGGAGCGGGGCTCGTCATCATTTCCGATGTGTGCCCAGTCATGCTGACCGGGCTAATTACGAGGTTGTCAACCTCGTTGCAGGTCATGGTGTTGGTAAGCGGCCTGGCCGATCGATCACCAACGTGATCGAGCCGACTATCCAAGCCGTGCCCTCGCTTTTTGGCAAAGGCGGAGGCGACTCTGAGGTGGTGTCATCGCTCCTCCGTTCGTTATTGACCCTGACGCTCGTCGCTCCGGCGAGGAGCGATAAGCTCGACTCTCGCTCGACTCACTCCGACGCGAGCGTCAGCGCACCATACGGTGCTCACGGTTGGTGTCATTGATCGAAGTCAAGTGGTCGATCGCATCAGCGCCGTATGCTGTCCGGCAAAGCAGGAGGCCAGCTATGGATATCCTGTCCACTCCCGCGTTCATGATCGTGCCATTCGCGATTTGGATTGGCTTGATCGCTGTCGCGCTTTCCACACTCGCTACTGGGGGAGACACCTTCGCACCGCCTCTCAGATCCGCGCGCGAGACGCTCGATGAGCACCTGGCACGAGGTGATATCGGCCGCGAAGAATACGTCGACCGGCGCAAAGGTCTCGACCAGGCAATTGCTATGGTCTGACTGGCGCATACGGTCTGCGAGGAAAACGGAAAGGGGATGCGGCTGATCAAGATTACACCGGCTCGGAGACAGTAGGCGGTTCTTGTTCCGACTTCGCGTTTTCAATCAGCCTGCCCAAACGGCAGGGAGGAACTCTAGACTGTAACGATGCAAACAGATGGAGGCGGGTATGACAGCACACGCCGTCAGCACGTTACTTGCTCGTCTGCGCGATTGGTGGGGCGCGCAAAATGGCTTGACCATGCTCGACGCGAAAGAGGCGGCGAGGCTTGCGTGGGATCTGGGATTGAGCCGGGAGGAGCTAAAAGACCTTGTAGCCCGTGGACCCGATGCCGCCCACCTCCTGTACGAGCGTATGCGCGCGTTGGGTCTGTCAAAGGCGGACGTGGATGTTGCGGCGCACGGTATATTGCGGGATCTGCAGCGGACATGCGCGTTGTGCAGCGAGAAGGGCGTATGCGAAAAAGACCTTGTGCGCCATCCGGACGATCCAGTGTGGAAGAGCTATTGCTCGAACGCCGTCACGCTTGAGACACTCGCGTTGCTGAAAGCGCGTTCGTCGCATAGTGCGACGGAGGGGTAAGCATGACCGATAACGAGACCGTGGTACGGAAATTCATCGCCGCGTGGTCGCGGCTCGACGTTGAAGAACTCCTCGACTTCTTCGCCGAGGACGGCACCTACCACAACATGATGGCGAAGCCGGTAAGTGGGCATGAGAACCTGCGAATGTTCATAGGCGGGTTCGTGAAGGGTTGGTCGGCGACCGAGTGGGAGGTCATCAACATCATGTCGCGCGAGGATATCGTGATGGCTGAAAGGTTGGACCGGACACGTCTCGGCGACAAGAACGTCGACCTGCCCTGCGTCGGCGTGTTCGAGATGCAAGATGGTAAGATCAGGGTGTGGAGGGACTACTTTGATCTTGCGACCTACACGAAGGCCATTGCCTGAGCGCGCCCGCACGGGATTGGGGAGTGGAGATGGGCTAGGGGCGCCATGAGCCGCATCCTTCGAGAAGTTTCAAAAGCGCACCACGAGTGTCGCGGTCCCGAGGCCCCATGTGCGGTAAGGATGCGGCCCAGGCATTCGTAGAGCTGTCGCTCGAGGTCCTTGACGTCGATCGCGGCGCTCAGCTTTCGGGCGGGCTCGATCAACGCCATTCCAGCATCTGCAAAACCGCGATCACGAATGCTCCCTGCGCGAAGATGACGCCGACGAGACCCCACGTTTGTCGATGGAGCGTCTTTTCCAGATCCAGCCGGAGGTCCTTGAGATCGGCCTTGGTCGAGAGGCTCGAGGTGTCGAGCTCTTTGAGGGCTTCGGTGATGCCTTCCGCCTGTGCGCGGGAAAAGCCCTTGGCTTCGAGCTTCTTGACGATGCCGTTCGTGTCAATCACGAGCGTCTGCATAGGCGATCAGTGTACCATCTGACCCGGGTCCCGCAAGGCGTTGCCAGGCTCCCGTCGCAGGTGCAGAGTATGAGGCATTGCGATCCGACCGGGAGGGGAGGATGCGGCGGCGGCATTTCCTAGCGTTGGCAGGCGGGGCGGTGGCGTGGCCTTTATCGGCTTTCGGACAGCAGCAGCGTACGGGAATGCCACGTATCGCTATTGTGCACCCCTCGGATCCCATTGCCTCACTCACGGCGACCGGTGGTTTTCGTTGGCAAGCCTTCTTCGCGCAACTGGAGCGGCTTGGTTTCTCAGAAGGCAAGAACCTTGTGGTCGAGCGATATTCCGGTGGGGGACTGTCAGAACGCTACGCTGAGCTGGCTAAGGAAGTTGTCAACCGAAAGCCAGATGCCATTGTCACAAATTCGAACCGCATGGCTTCGCATTTCCAGAGAGCAACCGACACGATACCGGTCGTTGCGTTCACGGCTGATCCTGTACTTGCCGGCATCACATCGAACCTCGGAAGACCAGATCGCAACGTAACAGGTGCTGTTACTGACGCGGGGTACGAGGTGAACGACAAGAAAATCGCGCTCTTGAAAGAAATCGTGCCCCATTTGCAGAGAATCGGCTTCCTTGGGCCGAGGGCCGCTTTGGACGGGCCAATGGGCCCTTTCCAACAGAGAGCGGCTGAGCGTACGGGTGTAGCCCTAATCAAGGGCGCGCTCGAAAACCCCATCTATGAACTGGAGTACGCTCGCGTCTTTGCGATACTGGCGAAGGAGCGCGTAGACGGCTTAATCGTCCTGCCCGCGCCGGAGAACGTGACGCACTTGCAGTCTATTGTTGAGTTGGCCGCAAAGGGCAAGTTGCCGACCATCTATCATACTAGTGAATTCACGGACGCCGGTGGTCTCATGGCCTATGCGATTGATCTGATCGATCTCTATAGCCGCGTGGCCGACCAACTCGTCGCCATACTGAGGGGCGCCAAGGTAAGCGAAGTCCCGTTTTACCAGGCAACCACGTTCAAGCTTGTGATCAACCTCAAGACCGCGAAGGCGTTGGGTATCACGGTGCCAGCGACGTTGCTGGCACGGGCTGATGAGGTGATTGAGTAGTGTACGGAATTTGGGCGGAGGCCTCGGTCGTCTGGCATTCTGCGTGGTTGCCGTTCTCACGGGATGCGCCGACGAAGGCCCGCGCCTTTCCATTGAAGAAGCTGAAACCTGCGCGTCAGAGGAGTTTCAAGGTCATCCGGGAACCTTCAGTGAGCGCGACAACACCATCGCCTACTCCTATGCGAGCCCGAACGGACCAGCCACCATCATCGTCACGTTTGATGGACGTCGCAGGCCCGTCAGGACATTCTTCGAGAGCGCGCCGCATGGCAGCCATCGGGAGCTGATGGATGCCGCGCAGGCAATAAAAGATTGCGTCGAATTTGGTCGGAAGGAGCAAGGGCCCGACCGGCGCGATTCCACGAGCGTGATTCACAGGTAGACGCGAAATCGAGGAAAGTTGCAGGAACCGAGCCGCCCGTGGGGAAGTGCGGGAACGCAGTGCGTATCGAGCGAGAAGATTCTGTGCTGCCTACAGGGACCACGAGGCTCAGGCAGCCGACTCCGTGATTTTCGAAGCCGCCGCCTCTTCGGATTCGCCTGTTTCGATCAACGCATCCAACCGATCGACGGCGCCGCGCATGATTTCGAGGTCGTCTCGCGCTCGCGCAAGCTCACGCTCGCTGCCCTTGCGGAAGTAGAGGTCCATCGCGCATTCGATCGCGTAAGTCTGCTCAAGAATCGCCGAGATGACCTGGCGGAGGTTGTGCTCGCTATTCCTTCTGGCCATACCGCAAATGTCGGAACAAAGTCGGTACTTTTCAAGCGCTATTGCGCTATGCTCTGCGGACCTTTTATCGCCGAAGGTTTTGGCACGCAATGGATCGTGGAGGCCAATTGATGGCTGTGTCACTGCGTCGCGCAATTGATGGCGCACCGCACAATTCTCCTAACTATATAACAGTCAGCCGGTCATCGAGGCACCGACTCCAATCGCCAACCAATGGAAAAGATCGTGGATCATCAATTCGGAAAGCAAGTCTTCGACCAAACCGAGAACTTCTTCAAGGATGCACGCGTCCCCGACAACCTTCAGGCTATCGCACAGCAGGGCGTTGCGGCTTCTAAGGAATTGTGCACACAGGCAGCCGCAAGTGCGCGGGACGGCACAAAGGTCATGACCGAGATTGCCGACAGTGCTTGGGGCAGTACCAAAGTACTGAACGAGAAGTGGGGCCAGAACGTCGCGGCAAACACCGAGGCATTCTTCAGCGCGGCACAGGCCGTTGCCAGTGCCAAATCATTGCCCGAAATCGCCAAACTGCAAAGCGAGTTCATTCAATCGTTTGCCGCGCGGACGGTCGAACAGACCAAAGAGTTCTTTGATCTGTCGGCACGAGCCACGGAGCATGTCTTCGAGACGATGCAGTCCGTAGCCTTCAAATCGATGAAGCGTGGCCGCTAGGATCCAACCCTTCTGATGAACGAAACGGCCCTTGGATGTCTTCGGGCTTATGCTAGATCGTGTCGCCAGCCGCTGTGGGATCGGGGGCAGCGTCGGCGGGTTGCGGCCCTGCCGGTTCGACGGGAATTTCGTCAGACACCGTTATCGGCAAGTCTGCGTCCCCCCGCGCGGGCACGCCGCCCGGCGCTCCGGCACCATCGCCCGTCGTAGCGCCGGCGGCTTCTGCGCTCTCATGAGGCGTGGTAGGGATGGCCGTGTCCGCATTCGGCGGCTTGGATGCGGGTAAGCCGCTCGGTGCTCCTGGAGCGTCGGCGGCTGTTTGCGGTTCATTATCATCTGCCGTGCTATTGCTGTCCGCAGTCGAACTCGCCGCAGGGTGGGCGAGGCTGGCGGCCGGCGCTCCCGTTCCACTGACCTCGGGGGCGGCCGCGCCTGCTTTCAGCGCAGCGACTTCTGCTTCCAACTGCTGGATCCGTGCGTTCTGCGCTTCGTCGCTCGCGATGAGCGCGAGGACTTTTGACCAGAGGTCTTGCACGGCGCCCACGACGATCGCGAGGATGGAGCGGTCGTCGATACCGCTTACCGCGCCGGTTGCATCGTAGGTCGCGAGGTGCGCGTCAGTCGCGGCCGTGTCTTCGGCGATGAAGCCGTATCTCGTCCTACCGTCACCCTCGTTGTAGACGAAGGAGACGGGCTCGAGCTCACCGACGATCGCGAGGTCGTCGAGGGAGAGGGGGGCAATTTCGTCCTTCGTGGCGCGGGTGGAGGAAAGGCACGCGTCCGAGCCGCTGTTGTAGACGACCTGCTTGTTGCTATCCAAGCAGAGCGAGCCTGCGCCCGTCGAGCCCGTGAGGCCGTCGAAGGCGACGGTGCCGGTCACAGAGAGCGTCCGCCATGGCGTCGTCGTTGGGCCGACCCCGATAATGCCATCACCTCGCACTAGAAATTGCGTGGCAGAATTCACCTGCACCTCGAAGGCCTTGGCTGTTGAGTTGTTGCGTCGATTGTTGATGATCAGGCCATGATTGCTGTCGGCGTTGCGTGGATTCTCGAAGTGGGCGGCGGTGAAAGGGCCGCCACTGCCCGGTGTCGTGACCGACAAGGCCGCATAGGGGCTCGTGGTTCCGATGCCGACGTTGCCGCCGTTTGGATTGAGCAATAGATTGAAATTTGTCGCATAGTTGCTGGCGCTGCGAGACTGGAGCCAAAATGCGCCGTCGCTGCTGTGTACGCCAAAATGGAGTCCAACGCCCGCGGCGGACACGTTGGTTGCATAGATTGTGCCGAGCTGCGATGTATCGGTTCCTCCAGAGGCTGCAATGGTTCCGGACACGGAATCGGCAATCACGAGGCGATCGTTTGGCGATGTCGTCCCGATGCCAAGGTTGGCGGCGAAATACGTGCTTGCCTGGCGAGAGGTGTCCTGCAGCCGGGTGTTCGCGAAAATGTAGTTGACGCCGACTTGGATGCCCTGCGGTACTGAGTTTAGATAGATGCCATATCCGGTTGCCGACGAGAGCGTGTAGGTTGCCGCCTTGCTGCTCGTCGCAACGGTGTTGCCAGAGAACGTGCCATAGTTGTATTGCGAGGCAAATATGCCGGCAGCGTAGCCAGTTACTCCGCTGTTCGTCCAAGGATCAACGATCGAGTTGCCTGTAACGGCGATATAGTAGTTGTCGAAGTGAAGGTTTATGCCGCTTGGCGACGCCTCACTAACCGCATTCCCCGCAACCGTAAGTCCAGTCGTCTTTGCCAGATATATTCCACCTGATGAATTGGAAGCTCCATTGCCGTGCCCAGCAACTCGATTGCCTGTAATGGCCCCGGTTGCAAGCTGGACCGGCGAGCCTACAGTCCCCGCACCTACGAAGGCGATGCCATACTCTGCACTGCCGTCGGTGACACCGCTTGCTACCACATTGCCGGTGACCGTGACGTCGAGCGGTGCGTAGGTGGGAGTTCCGCCTGAATCGTCACTTGGTCCGATTGCGATGCCCTTATAGGCGCCCACAATGGTGTTGTTGGCGAACGTGATACTTTGTCCACCGTGAGTATCAATACCCTCCCAGGTTGGTATATCCCGCACGGTGTTTCCCGTTACGGTTATGTTCTGAGAGCGCGGTTGTGAAGTGAGTTCACCGCTCGAACCATTGTTGCGAGTAATAACAATGCCGTAGGCGTTTGAGCCGGGCGTGCCGGAGCCATTGATCTGAGAGATGTCGTTGTGGGTGATACGACCGTTCTTCCCGCTGACGATCAAGATTCCCGCATAATCTGCATTCGAGACGGTGTTACTGTTTGCCCGGAATCCGTCCACCAGGCGGAGGTAGATCCCAGCGTAGCCAAACCGAGAGGCGTGGACGTTCTCAACTGCCACGTTCGTGATGAATGTGGGTGCTCCTGGAGGAGCGCTCACCCCGGAGGCGTATACGCCAACGGAAGAGGCGTTGTATGACGTTCCTGATGGGCCGAGAAGCACCAGATCGCGGACTTGAACATTGGAAGACGAAATGGAGATGATTGCGATATTTTGCGTGGTGCGCAACGTAGAACTCGCCGTCCCAGCGATCGTCAACGGTTTGGAGATATTGAGTGGCGAGGAAATGACGAAACAGGAATTGGTCGAAGGGATATAAATCGTGGAACTCGTGGCGGCGGCGTCGATTGCTGATTGGATGGCGCTCGTATCGTCGGTAGAGCAATCGCCCGTGGCACCATATGCGCGGACGTCTATGGCGCGGCCGCCCCGGTCGAACACTATACCGGCAATCCGTCCGTTGACGTCAAGGGTGAAATTGGGCGTCGTCGTGCCAATGCCGATGTTGCCACCTGTATCTATGGTGAGGCGATCTGCACCTGCCGTAACATCGCGGATTGCAAACTGATCGGACTCGTTGCCCTTCATGATGAGACGATATTCACGGTCACCGTCTAGTATGAGGCCTGACTGGGATCCCGCACCGGCAGTGAATCGTGCAAATGCTCCGGTAGCGGCATAAAGCGAGAGAGGAAAATCGGGCGACGTCGTACCGATGCCCAGTCGGCCCGTCGACGATTCAATGACGAAATTGCCGGGCCCCGCGATGCCGCCGGCGAAGGAGGACGTTGCTGTAGAAGAATTCGCGGTGATCGAAGGTGTCGAAATTGTGCCGTCCGTTGCGATCGTAGTCGTGCCGGTGGCACCCACAGAGACTTGGCCGAAGAAGGTGCTGGAATTTGTGAATTGCGCGGTTCCTTGCGCCAAAATGGAGCCCGAGAAAATTTGGCTGCCGGTCCAGGTGTTGCTGGCGTAGGTCTTGGGGATGGTGGATGAGGAATGGATGAAGGATTGCGCGCGGCTGTCGAGATAGTAGAGGTTGCTGCCTTCCGCGAGCGCACTCGTCGTGGTCGCCGCAAAGAATTGATAGAAGGGTGCACCGAAGTTGCTGAGCTGTGTCGCCGGCAGGGAGAGATTGGCAAGCGTCGTGAGGTTCGGCAGGGAGGTGGTTGCCGCAAGCCGCGCATCAAAGCGCACGTCGGTCCAATAGAGATTGCTGCCTTCCGCAACATGCGTCGTGAGAAGCCCGAGTGTCGATGTTGCAAGCTGCAGCCAGCCAGTGCCTGCGTAGTTGCCGACCAAGATTCCGGCGGCGGCAACTGATGAAAGCCCGGTACCGCCGCGCGTTGCGCCCAGAGTTCCAGTCGTGTCGGCAAGCGCGATCGCAAGGGATGACGTTGCGAAATCCATCCAGGCACCGCCGTTCCACGCAAAGAGGTCGCCGTAGTTTTCCGTGATACCATCAGCGACGTCAGAGAGGTTCTCGATGGAATTGTTGGTGAGGTCGTCGGCGGTGCGTGCCGATTGCTGGCTTTCCCAGTAGTTCGCGCTCGTCGTCGAAAACGCGTTTGCGATGAGCGTGCTTGCCTCAAAGCCATCCAGAGTGCCCGTCCAATCACCGCTGACGCCGGCGACGTAATCGGTGCCGGCCGTTGCCACCGACACGACGCCGCTTGCGTTGGTCTTGAGAATGCCGCCGGCGGAATTGGAGATTGTGAGCGCTGTTGTTGAGGCCGTGCCGAAGTGCGCCGCGCCGGAGACCGAGATCGCGGTTGAGGATGCAAAGGGAAGTATGTTCGCTTGGGATGAGGTTGCGGTGAAGCTGGGGGCAGTGATTGTTTGGTAGACGGTCACGATGTTGCGGAAAAGAGCGTTGCCCGCGACCTCGAGGATATTGCCGGTCGTTGAGGTCGCGGCCGCGCCGATGACGACGACATCGGTCGCGTCGCTCTCGACGATTGCAAGGTTGTTGCTCGTCGTTGCCCAGGCGCCTGCGCCGCCTCCCGAGCCGGTAATGTCGGTGCTCCAGGAGGGGGTTCCGCCGACGATCTTCAATACCTGACCGTCGCCACCGAGCGCGATCGCCGAGACGACGCCGCTTGTCGTCTGCAAGATGCCGGTTGCGCTCCCGATTCGTGCCGTTCCGGTCACGGCGATGTTGGTCGTCGTCGAATTTGTTGTCGTGATCGTCGTTGCGGTGAGATCCGCAATGGTCGCCGTAGCGGCATCGATGATGTTGCTGATCGTCCCGGTGATCGTGCTCGCGGCGATTGAGCCGCCAGTTATGGTCGCGCCGCTGATGCGCGAGTTCGTAATGTTCACGTCATCGAGATTGTCGATGCGGGCCACCATGCCGAGGGTTTGATAGATGTTTTCGTCCTGCCTGATCCCGGTTGCGGCAACCGCGGCGATCTGTGATTGCAGCGATTGCTGCAGGGCGAGCATGCGGACATCGACATAGGCGGCGCTCGTGCCGCTCTCGACCGTGCGCACTTCGCGGATGCGCTCGATCACCGGCTGACTGATAACCTGCTGGATTGCTTGCGGGGGAGGAGGACTTGAGCCCACGGCCGACGTCGTGAGCGTGCCCGTTGTTCTTCCTGTGGTGGATCGAGTTGGGGGTTGTCTTTGAGGGGTCGCTGCTGGCTGCTTGGCGTTCTGCGAGGTCGATGTGTGCTGCGATTTCTGATTTTCAGAGAATTGCGGTTCCGGTTCGGCCGGGCAGGTGCGCAACAGTGTGCAGATGATACGAAAGAGAAAATCGCCGACGCCGCTACCGGCTGTGGCAGCGAGCTGCTGGTCGGCTTGAGCGGAGGAGTTGCTGAAAGACCCGGGTGCCGCTGAAAGATCGTTGGCCAGACTTGCAATGCTGCTTCTCACGGCGGCGAGTGCGTTCGGCGGGGCCATCTCGACCGCGAGGCCGGATCCGACGAGGAGGCAGGTGACAACGAAGGACGTTGCAACCAGTCGGCGCGTGCGCCGCGACCTGGCGAGGTAGCCCTTGAAGCGATCGTTGAGTTCGCGGCGGGGAGGCATAGCCAAGGTGCGCCGAGAGAGCGCTGAATGCGACGACGCGGCCGCTCGCGGTCGCGCAGGTCGTCACTGCGAAATTGTAGCATGGTG
The DNA here is from genome assembly GCA_050248715.1 of Hyphomicrobiaceae bacterium. Classification (GTDB taxonomy): domain Bacteria; phylum Pseudomonadota; class Alphaproteobacteria; order Rhizobiales; family Hyphomicrobiaceae; genus AWTP1-13. The sequence goes on from JBFWRV010000094.1 coordinate 17,105, forward strand.
CGCCGGTGGTGCCGGGCGCAGCGTCAGCGGTGCCGGCAGCTGGAGCCGGATTTCGTGGACGCGGTTCCGCACACGCTACGCGCGACGGCGCGCCCGAGCTCAAGTTGTGCAGTGCACGCGCAACAATCGGACACACGACGTGATTTTTCGCATCGCGCTCGCGCGTGCAGCGTGGGGCATTCGGGGAGACGGTGGGTAATTTCAGGGGCCATCGAATGCCATTGTCGAAAACATTGCTCATCGCCGAAGCGGAGCGCTTGGTCGCTCGGGCGGAGCGGGACGTGAAGCGGCACAGTCGCGCAGCACATACCGACATCGCCCGGCGCGCTGAACGCGAACTCCAGCGCCTCCAGCTCTACCGTGCCGTCGTGCGCAGCGCGAACGCTGCCCATGCCATCATGCCTGAGTACGCGGTGGCGCGCGGCTTCGTTGATCCGGCTGAACTCAATGACAGGAGCAGTTAGCCGAAAGAGGAAGCCTCGCCAAACGCCGTCAAGCAGGTGTGCCGCAGCCCCGGCCTCACAAGCTCAGGGCAATTTGACGACGCTGCCCGCGCCAGCCTGATCGAAGCGGTCCTTGAAGCGGCTCATGAGCACCTTAAAGCCAAGCTCACTGGTGCAATGGCCCGGCGCGATGCGCTTCAGTTTGAGCGTTTCGTCGAGCAGGCTTGCTACGCGTTCGATCTCGGGTTGCGGCGTGACGACGAGGTGGAAGCCGCCCGTGACCGTGTAGATGTTGGGGTCAAGTTTGGCGACTTGCTCGAGAATTTTCTCCACGCCAGGATGCGAGCAGCCGACCACTACGGCGAGACCCTGCGGCGTGCGGATCGCCAGCGACAACTCATTCATTTCGCGTGTACCGGGCTTTTCAGAAACCGTGTTGAGGAGGTAGAAGCCGGGAAAAATCTCGGTCGTGTCCGCGATAACCACGAACTGTGCATCCGGCCAGGGCGTTCCAGTGGCCCCTTCGGGCTCGGCGCCCCGATAGTAGGACATGGTCGGAGGCAGGCCTGGCTCGCGCTTGAAGAATGCGAGGGGCGCTTTCGGGATGACAACAGCCGGCTCGCGCGGCGTGAAGATTTTCACCCCAGGGTTGACTTTGAGGAGATAGTTGAGACCGCCGGTGTGGTCGCTGTGCCGATGTGAGATGATGACGGCGTCGAGCTGCTTCAAGTCGACCTGCAACTGTTGGACGTTGTGCTCGAAAACTTTGCCGTTGTTTCCAGTGTCAAAGAGCACGCGCTTGCCCTGGTATTCAATCAGCGCCGCGAAACCCCAGTCGAGTTTCAGCGCCGACGGCGGGCCGAACGCATCGTAGAGGACCGTGATCTGACTCGGCGTCTGGGCGTAAGCGTCAATCGTATTAACCAGAGGCGAGACGGCAATCCCGAGAGCAACGAGCAGCGGGTGGCGCATGAATTGACTCCACTATGGAAAGCACGTGCGAACGATGGAAGCAGGCTATAAGTCGATAGTCCTGGGCGCAATCAGTGTCAATCGGCTCGCAATGTAGACCCGCACACATGGGGCGGCGCGATTACGTAAAGCCAGTCGAGCGTAGAATTCCTTGTACCATCTGGTCGCATCAGAAGGTGAAAGCTTGCGCGCAACGGGAGCAGGGAGGGCTGCGAATGAAGTTCAAGGTCGGTGACTTCGTCAGCCATAGTGAATCTGACGGCCTGCTTTTCGTTGTCGAGGGTTGGTTCCTGGCGGACGATCCCAACATCGAGCCGCTCTACCAATGCAGCATTGTCGATCGCTACGAGTTCGGCTGGCATGGCTACGCAGAAAGCCTTCTCACAAAAGCCGGCGACGTTGCCGAGGATCGAAAGCCTAATGCTATCAAACGCGCAACGATGGTCCTCAACAGATTGCTTGAGAGTGCCCAAGTCGGCGGCATGCGGCTTCGGCGGGCCGAGCAGCTGTTCGAGGAGTTTTGCGACCACTGGTTGCAGAACGACGATCCCGAGAAAACGGATGCCCTGTCGAACACTCTCGATGTGGTCGTGAAGATG
>JBFWRV010000095.1:0-18727 GCA_050248715.1 Hyphomicrobiaceae bacterium
CGAACGCCTGGAGTGGAAGTAAAGCCGTGACGTTGATACTGAGGATACTCTCCCGCACCTACCTCACTTGGCTGCGAGTTCGCGACGTCGATGACGCGATGTCTGCAACTGCGCGGGCGATCAAGACCTTTCGGGCAGACACGAACTATCCCTTCTACTAGCTGACATGCGGCTGATCAATCTGCTGGCAAAGCGCACCCTGTTCTTCCTGCTTTGGCTCCTTGCAGGTCGCTCCGGGAGCCGCCCGGCTGCCTCCTACTGGCGTGCCAAGCGCAGGCCTTCCGGATCGCGCGACGCAATCTGACGTGCACGTTCTCGGCATCTCTGCCTACTATCATGATTCGGCGGCCTGCCTGATACGGGACGGGGTGATCGTAGCGGCCGCCCAGGAGGAAAGGTTCTCGCGCATAAAGCACGATGCCGCGTTTCCGGAGCAAGCTGTCCAGTGGTGCCTGCGGCATGCAGGCATCGACTTCGACCAGGTGGATCATGTGGGCTTCTACGAGAAGCCCTACCTCAAGCTGCATCGCATCCTGGGCGTAGCGGGCCGCTTCTTCCCGCATGGCTTCGAGGCGTTCGATCATGCCATGAGCGCCTGGTTGAACTCGAAAATCTGGATACCGGGAGCGATCTCGCAGGCGTTGCTGAGTTTCTCACCCAGCGAGGGCAGGAACTGCCGCTGGGATCGATCCATCCACTTCAGCGAGCATCACCAGGCGCATGCCGCGTCGGCATTCTTCCCGTCGCCGTTCGAGGAGGCAGATGTCCTCGTCATGGACGGCGTGGGGGAGTGGTCAACCACTTCCTTGTCCCGGGGATACCTGGACCGCGTAGGCGTTCCCCGCATCGAGTTCCTCAAGGAGATTCGTTACCCGGATTCCCTGGGCATGCTTTACTCCGCGTTTACCTCCTTCCTCGGATTCAAGGTCAACTCCGGCGAGTACAAGGTCATGGGTCTGGCGCCTTACGGGAAGCCTGTCTATGCGGGCACGATTCGTGATCAACTGATCGAGTTGCGGCCGGACGGGTCATTCCGGCTAAATTTCGAGTACTTCAGCTTTCCGTACGATTACCGCATGACGACCGCGCGGTTCGCCGACCTGATCGGCCTTTCGCCACGCCAGCCGGAAGCGCCATTGGAGCGTGTGCATTTCGATATCGCGGCGTCCCTTCAGCTCGTCCTGGAAGATGCCGTTCTCGCGATTGCGCGTCACCTGCATGCGATCTCCGGATCGGATCGGCTGTGCCTCGCCGGTGGTGTGGCGTTGAACTGCGTAGCCAATGGCCGGGTGCTGCGCGAGGGCCCTTATGCCGATGTATGGGTGCAGCCTGCGGCAACCGATTCCGGAGGTGCCTTGGGAGTCGCGCTGTACATCTGGCACGAAGTTCTGAAGCAGCGGCGTGCAAAGAGCCTGGCGGCCGTGCAACGCGTTGGACGGGACATCATGAAAGGCGCCCTGCTCGGCCCCGAGTTCTCGAACGCCGAGATCGAAGACGTACTGGAGCGGCGGGGGATAGCCTTCCAGCGAATCGATCCGAAGGACTACTGCGATACCGTCGCGAGGCTTTTGGCATCCGGCAACGTCGTCGGGTGGTTCCAGGGGCGCATGGAGTTCGGCCCGCGCGCGCTGGGGTCGCGATCGATCCTCGCGGATCCGCGATCCCCTGACATGCAGCGCACGCTTAATCTGAAGATCAAGTACCGCGAGTCGTTTCGCCCCTTTGCGCCGGCGGTTTTGCGGGAGAAGGCCGCAGAGTGGTTCGACCTCGACGGAAGAGAGGGGTCCCTACTGGGGGCGCCTGGAGCGGGCTATGACTCGCCGTACATGTTGCTTGTAGCTCCGATCGCGCAGCACCGGCGATCGCCCTTGCCGGATGGCTACGAGGCGCTCGTCGGCCTGGAGAAGCTCAATACGCCGCGGTCGGATATTCCATCCTGCACGCACGTGGACTACTCGGCGCGGGTGCAGACCGTCTGCCAGGAGGACCACCCCAGGTTTCGCGCGTTGATCAGCGCGTTCGAGAGCCTCACGGGGGTTCCAATCCTGGTGAACACGTCGTTCAACGTTCGCGGCGAACCGATCGTGTGTACACCGGAGGACGCCATCAAGTGCTTCCTGGGCACAGAGATGGATGTGCTCGCCATCGGCGACATCCTTGTGCATAAGAGCACCGTTCCGGAAGAAGCAAAGCTGGACTACAAGGCTAGTTTCGCGCCCGATTAGAAAATGACACCAGCTCCAGCGCCTGCGACGCTGCCCCATCTTTCCAGCGCGGCGGGTGCGAGGCGTGCGTTGTTGTACGTCTATCTCGATACGCACTACATCGAGATGCGGCGTGTGGCCGATCTTCTCGCGCGCGAGGAGGGCTACCGGCCAGTATTCATGTTCGCGTACCGCTACGATGCGGTCGAGACCGATATCCAGGCTTCAGTCGGCGCAGGATACGAATGCATTGGCCCGAAAGGGGAGCCGATCAGCGGCTCCTCTGTTGGTGTTGATGCTGCCGGGAACCAATCGTCGAGCGCACAGCGGGGGCTTTGGGCACGTCTCCTGGATCGGATCACGTCGCGCCTGCCCTCGCGACTGCGGAGATTCGTCGGTTCGATGCGGAGCGTGCCACCGTTGCAGCGGGCGCTTTCCGGGATCTTCCCGCGCCTGGGTCTTTACGTCGAGCATCTGAAATCTCAGGAGGCGCTTGCCGAGCGCATTGTGGCCGCAGTTTCGCCGGCGATCGTGGTGCTCCCGGAGGACAACATAGATTACTTGACCGGGGCGCTGATTCGGGCGGCGCGTCGCAGAGGCATAGGCACGCTGATCGTTCCCTATACGCTCGCGAACGCGGAGGAAATTGCCGAAGCCTACTGGCACAACGAAGACTACACGTTGGCGCGCTGGCAGAACCGCATTGCCGGGTACCTGTATCCGCGCTGGGTCTACGAGCATCGCGGGCGTCGGCTGATTCCCCTTCCGGCGGACCGGATCGTGGCGACAGAGCTGCTTGGGCTTTCCCCCCCGTTGCCGTGGATCATTAACAGCGGCGATGCCCACGCAATCGCGGTCGAGGGGCCCTTCATGCGGCAGTACTACTTGGAGGCGGGCCTTCCTGAGGAGAAGCTTGTCGTGACAGGAGCGCTCTATGACGACGTTCTGCATGCCCAGATGAAGGACGCGCGGGCTCGCGCGAGGGACGTCCGCGTCGAGCTTGGCGTCGACCCGGACCGGCCCCTGTTGCTGTGTGCGTTGCCGCCGAATCAGTACCGATCCGGACGCCCGGGGGCGGAGTTTCCAACGTACGAGGCAATGATTCGCGCTTGGGCAAGCCTGCTGCTGGAGGCGGACGCGTTCTCCGTGGTAGTCAAGCTGCACCCCCGGACGCTCCGATCGGAGGTGCCGTACCTGGAGCAGGACTATGGCCTGCGCCTGTCGTCAGTGGATACTGCCGCGCTTATTCCCCATTGCGATCTGTATGTGGCCAGCGTTTCTGCCACCATCAGACTGGCCGTGGCGAGCGGCAAGCCAGTCATCAACTATGACAGCTACCGCTTCCGGTATCGTGATTTCTCGTCAGTGCCCGGGATCATCACAGTGGAAGATGCGCGCGAATTCTCCGCAGCATTGCGCAAGTTGGCGGATCCATATGTGAGAGGAAGCATGGCTCGCCGGCAGCGGGAGTTTGCGGACTCCGCCAACATCATCGATGGCAAGGCAGGGCAGCGGCTCCTCGGACTGATAAACTCCCTTGCTCGTCGCTGACGCATCGGGATCATGGAAACCGTACTCAAAGTCGCGTTTGTCGGAGCTGGCAGCATGTCGCGCGAGCATGTGCGCGCATTTCGGGACATCCCGGGGGTTCGGCTTGCCGGCGTATGCAGCCGCACACGGGGGCGCGCTGAGGCGCTGGCTGCGGAGTTCGGCATCCCCGTGGTGGCCGACTCGATCCCGGAACTCCACGCCAAGACTGGCGCCGCACTGGTGGTGGTGTCGGTTCCGGAACTCGCGGCGAACGCGGTACTGAAGGCCTGTTTCCAGTGCGACTGGGTGGTGCTTGCGGAAAAGCCCGCAGGGTACGATCCGGCAGACGCCGAGGATATCGCCGCCGAAGCGGCACGCAAGGGCAGGCGAGCTTATGTGGCACTCAACAGGCGGCACTACTCGTCGACCCGCCAAGCGAGCGACCGGCTTGTGACCGATCCGGGGCCACGGTTCATCCGGATACAGGATCAGCAGGATCAGGCAGCAGCCCTCGCGGCCGGCCAGCCCCGGCAAGTGGTCGAGAACTGGATGTATGCGAATTCGATACACGTAGTCGACTATTTCGCCGTGTTTGGCCGCGGCAGCATCGTGGATGTGAATCCGGTTATCCGGTGGGACCCCTCGAATCCGGGTACCGTCGTCGCGCATCTGCGCTTTTCCAGCGGCGACCAAGGCCTTTATGAGGGAACCTGGAACGGGCCAGGACCATGGGCGGTTACCGTGTCAACTCCGGCGCAGCGACTCGAGATGCGACCTCTGGAGCAGCTCGGAGTGCAGAAGAAGGGTGAGCGAAAGCTGGAGATGCAGCCGGTAGACCAATGGGATGTCACTTTTAAAGCCGGGTTCCGGATGCAAGCGGAGTACGCAGTCGCGGCGGCGCTCGGCAAGCCCGCCGGGCTACCACGGCTCCAGGATGCCCTCGATTCGATGGGCATCGTCAGCCGCATTTTTGCCAGGGGTTGAATGGCATCGTGATCCGGACACTGAAGGATCGCGCGAAGCTGTACCTGCGCCTCATCGCGCAACATGCGTCCGACCAGAAGAAGACTCAGATAGCGCTGGCGCAGGAACTGGCCCGGCTACGAGCGGAGATCGCGTTGCGGACCCCTCGCAATCTGGTGCTCCGGGGATTCAAGATCTACTCCCAATGCGATGAAGACGGAATCATCGCAGCGATCTTCGATGTTCTTGGGGGCGGCGGCCGATTTATCGAGATCGGATGCGGGGATGGATTGGAGAACAATACCCACGCACTGCTGCTGCGTGGATGGCGGGGGGTCTGGGTGGATGGCTCGGCGGTCAACGTGGGGCGTATCTCGGATGCGCTGGGCGGCACGCGTTTCTCCAGACTTCTGGTGGAGCGCCAGTTCCTGGATCGCACGAATACCGGCTCGGCATGCGCGCGATACGCGGAGTTCCTGGGCACCTCCGAGCCTGAGCTGTTCTCGCTGGACATCGACGGCAATGACCTGCATGTGCTGGAGGCCGCCCTGGCGGTACTGGAGCCGAAAGTCCTGTGCATCGAATACAACGCGAAGTATCCGCCCCCCATGGCCCTGACAATGGATTACAACCCGGGCCATTCCTGGCAGTCCGACGACTACCATGGAGCATCCCTCGTGGCGTATGCCAATGCCATTGCCGACCGGTACACACTGCTCACGTGCACGGTCTCCGGAACGAACGCCTTCTTCGTAAGGAACGATATGAGCGCCAAGTTTCACCTGTACGACATCGCCGAGTTGTACCAGCCGCCGCGCTACCACCTGACGGAGCTTCCGATGGGAAGCCGTGCGTCTCTCCGATGGCTGAGGCAGTGTCTGCACCGCGTTGACGACGCGTAGTGCAGCCGCATGCGCATCGGCCGGCGGATTCGTCGGCGACAACGCACCGGGTACTCGTTCACTTGTACTCGCCGCCTTACCTCATTTCGGCGCTGGCGGCGATTTCCAGGTTGCACCGCGGGCCCCGGGTTGCCGCGACATTTTTCGTCCAGTTGCCGGGGGCGACAAGGGAGACCTTGAACGCGATGATGGCGGATGTACGTGAGTTGGCGTCGGGACATCCGTTCCTTGACAAGGTTGACGCCATGACAGACGCGGAGCTTTCGCGCATGAGCGATGTCGACCTGGTCGAGCGCTTGGGCGATGGAATCGAGGAGTTGCTGTACTCGCATGACAGTACCGGGGACGTCTGCAGGCGTCTCGCGCGTGCCTATCCGTCCGCGCGGAAAGTGTGCATCGGCGATGGCTATGGAATGGTCTATCCGGCCGACTTCATCAGGCAGTACCATCTGCCGCGCACGCTGCTTGCGCGTTCGTTCGCCCGGGCGAGGGTCGCTGTGCGCCGCGTGGCGAGCGGCCCGCCGCTGCCGCCTCTTCGACCGGACGTCGCTGCGCTGGTACTCCCAGTGGACCCCTCTGGTCGCGGCTTGCGTGGTGTCGAACTGGTCTGCTGCACCGCTGAGGACTTCAGGGCCGCGATTCGGCACTGCCACCATCGCGCCGAGGCGCTGCGCGGCTACATGCACGACACGCTGCAAAGATACCTTGGAAGAAGGCTGTACGTCCTGCTCACCGAGCCCTATGTACAAGCTGGATTCGTGCGGGCCGAGCGCGAGGCGGCGATGTACCTCGAAATCATCCGGACGAACTGTGAATCGGGAAGCGTGGTGCTGGTCAAGCCTCATCCCGCGGAGGCGGGAGGTGTAGCCGAGCGGCTCAGGGATGTCGCATCGGGTGAGTTCGAGATCGTTGCCACTTCGCGACGATTTCAGCGCTACCCAATAGAGATCTGGACCGAGCTTGTCAGGCGCTGTACGGTGATCTCCGCAGCCTATCCACAGTTGTCGCTGAAGTACGCATACGGTACTGACGTCGTGCAACCCATGGACGAGGCATTCATCTCGCGGTGGATCGAGCCGGGGTTTCGGTCATGGGTAAGGGATGGATTGCGCGTCTACGCCGAGCCGCTGGCGAGGCTCGCGCAATGGGACGGCAGCTCGATCCTGTGGAGTGGCGGCATGGGCCATGGCTGATCAGTGCCTTCCACTCCGGCGTCCGGAGCGTGCTGAGCCATTCCTGAATGCACTCGAGCGCGAGTGGTGGGACGCCAACGCGAGCACGATCGCCAGGGTGTGGCAGATGCCGGACGAAGTCTCGCGATTCGTGCGGCAAGGGTATCTGCAACGCGCCCGGCAGTTCCTTACCGAAGGCCGGTCGCGGACGACGGTCATCGAGCTGGGTTGCGGATCGGGGTGGGTAGGCCAGTCGATTGCCGGCCCGGATCTTCATATCGTCGGAATCGATTTCTCGTCGGCGCAGATAGGCCTTGCAAGCACCCGCGCGACGGAAACTGGCGTGGCGGCCTTCTGCAGCTACAGCTTGAGCGGGAACGAGACGTTGAGCAAAGAGCCGCCAACGGCTGATGCGGCGCTCCTGCACGCGTATCTTCACCATCTCGATGAAGCGGAGATCGCGTCCACGCTTCAGGCGCTGCGAGCGACGCTGGCGCCAGGTGCGCGGATCTGGATATACGAGCCAGCCTTTCGAGCAGACCGCGTGACGACGCAGCGAATCCGACTGAGTACGAGAATCGCGATGCGCGCGGCGCTGGTGGGAAGCAGGATGGTTCGGCTCGCCGGGGCCGCCTGTCGGGTTCGCAACTCCACGGTCGCAGCAAAGTTCGAGGAACTTGCAGCGCTTGCACGCAAGTCAGGCTGGTATCTTTCGCCCAAGGAAGTCCCGCTGGAGGATGCGGCGTTTACGCACCAATTAGCGCGGCATTTTCGAGTCAGGAGTTCGTATTGGGCCACGCTGCATCTGGTCGGGTGGGCCTATGAATGCGCATTGCTGGAGAGATCGGTGTGCCGGCGTATTGCATGCGGGACCTATCTGCCCTTGGCGCGGATCGCGGAGCGACTCGCCCTGCTGGATGCCGCCGCAGTGGAGTTCGCTACCACGCCACCGCGCCATGCGTTCAAGGTCTGGGAATGCGAGGTCGGCGCGTGATTCGGCGAGCGCTGGTTACCGGAGCGAATGGCTTTATCGGAAGTGCCCTCCTGCGCGCTTGCCGGGACTTTCACATCATCGCAACGGGTGTCGCGCGGGTTGCGGGCATTGCAGGGAACGTTTCCTCCGACTACTCGGCTGATTCGATCGCATCGCTGGTGGATCGTGCCGAGGCGGATCTCCTGGTTCACGCGGCGGGTTCGTCATCGGTGGCCGAATCGATGAACGATCCAGCGCGGGACTTCGCTGCAAGTGTCAGCCTCACGCAACGTGTGCTTGAAGGGGTCCGCCGCAGCTCCCGCAGGCCGCGCATCCTGCTTCTTTCCAGTGCGGCGGTCTACGGCAACCCCAACCAGCTTCCGGTTTCTGAGGATGCCGGGCTGGCACCCATCTCGGCATACGGTTACCACAAGGCGATGTGTGAGCAGTTGCTCCGGGAGTACGTGGACTGCTTCGACTTGGCAGGGACATCGTTGCGAATCTTCTCCGTGTTCGGCGAGGCGCAGCGCAAGCTTCTGGTGTGGGAGTTGTTCCAGAGGTATCGTGAGAAGCCCGAGGTCGAGCTCATGGGGACTGGCAACGAGGAGCGCGACTACCTGCACGTGGACGACCTCGCGCGGTTGATCTGGCGCAGTGCTTCCTCACCCATGGAGTTGCCACCTGTGCTGAACGTCGCGAGCGGAACCTCGATCCGGGCCTCCGATCTGGCCAGCCGGATCGGGGCGGCGCTTGAGGTACGCAAGCCAGTCGTCTGCCGCGGGATCTCGAGCCGGCGGGATCCCGTGCGATGGCGTGCCGACATCTCCCTGCTGCGAAAAGTCATCGGCGCGCCACCGGAACACGACCTCGAGCGACGGTTGCGGCAGCTTGCCGAGGCATGGACGCGATGAGGATACTGATCGTTGGCGATCCCAGGAGTATCCATACCGCGCGGTTTACGTTGCTTCTGCAGGAACTGGGGCACGCTGTCGATGTCTTTGCGGTTGAGCTTGAGATCGGTCAGGACGAGCATCTTCGGGGAGTGACGCTGCACGTCCCGCTTGCCTACATACCCGCACAGAACGGAAACCGTCTTTGCGGAAAAGCCCCCTGGACTGCCCTGCTCTGCCGTCCCTCAATCATCAAGCGCGTCGTGTCACGCGTTCTCTACGCTGACGCAGCCCCCGGAAAGGTGCGGGGTGTGCAGCGACTCGTCGCCGTGATCTCCAGCGTGAAGCCGCACCTGGCCATATCGCTCAAGATGCAGAACGAAGGTTATGCGATGGCGAGGGCCCATGCCTTCATGCATGGCAAGCTCCCAATGCCCTGGATCCATTTCAGCTGGGGCACGGACATGGAGTTCTTCGGACAGCATCCGGACCATGCGCGGCAACACGTCCCTTTGATCCGGGACCTGCTTTCGCGTTGCGATTTTCATGTCGCAGACACCGAGCGTGACCTCGAGAGTGCGAGGCGGCTCGGATTCCGCGGGCGCACCCTTGGGTCGATGCCCGCGAACGGTGGTTTCGACCTCGAGGTCCTGTCCGCGTTGCGCAACGCGGCTTCGCGCCGCCGAGACACGGTGTTGGTCAAGGGTCGCCATGGAGGGTACGTCGGCCGGGCCCTGAATGTCGTCGAAGCGATCCGACGCGCGCCGGAGGCCTTTCGGCCATGGCGGATTCGCTTCCTGATGGCGAGCGATGATGTGGCGGCCGCCGCCTCCGCACTGCGTGCGGACACCGGGCTGGATTGCGAGGCTTTACCGCGGCTGCGGCACGACGAAATCATGGGTTGCTTTGGCCGTGCCGCGATCGCTGTCTCGGCGTCCGAGGTAGATGGGACGCCGGGTTTCCTGCTCGAAGCCATGGCAATGGGCGCGTTTCCGGTCCACTCCGACATGTCCTCGCTGCGCGAGTGGATCCGGGATGGAGAGAACGGCATGCTTTTTCCGGTGAACGACATCGCCGCTCTGGCTGCACGCATGGTTCGGGCGCTGGACGATCCAGGCATGCGCGAGCGCGCCATTGGCCTCAATTCTCACCTGATCGCGGAGCGCGCTGATCGAAATCGGCTCCGTGCGCGAGTCGGGCGGTGGGTCGAGGAAGCCACAAGGTCGGCCGCATGACGACGGTTACCGTGGTGGTGCCCGCGCATAACCATGCGGACTATCTTGGGCAGGCGATCGAAAGCGTATTGGCGCAAACATATCCAGACGTCGAACTGATTGTTCTGGACGATGGCTCTACGGACGAAACGCGGGATGTCTTGAGCCGCTTCCGCGGCCGTTTCCACTTCGAATCGCATCCGAACATGGGGCAGTCCGCCACCCTCAACAAGGGCTGGGCCATGGCACGCGGCGAGATTCTGGGTTACTTGAGCGCCGACGACGTTCTGTACCCGCAATGCGTGCGGCGTGCGGTGCAGACACTGCAAGAGGACTCCGCGGTAGTCGTGTCGTACTGCGACTTCGAGAAGATAGACCAGCGATCGGCCCGGCTCGGCATCGTGCGAACACCGGAGTGGCGCTATGCGGACCTGGTGCTGGAGGGAGAGTGTCCTCCCGGCCCTGGCGCGTTCTTCCGGCGAGCCGCGTATCTGGTCACGGGGGGATGGAACCCAGCGTTTCGCCGGGTCCCGGATTTCGAGTTCTGGCTGCGTATGGGCCTGCAGGGGGAGTTTCGCAGGATCCCCGAGATCCTGGCGGGTTACCGCGTGCACGATTCCGCGCAGTCGTTTTCCACGGCCCATCCGGACCGGGCGGACGAGATGATCTCCGCCCTGGAGCAGTTCTTCCTGCGGTCCGATCTGCCGCCAAATATCCGCTCCGGCGCGCGCAGGGCAAAAGCGAATGCCCTCCTGCATTCGGCCCGACTCCACATGTATTCGGGGCGAGTCTCCACGGGCTGGGCGCGCACCACCAGCGCACTGGCTACTGACCCGAGCGTGGTTCTGCAGCTGCGCACCTACCGCCGCGTGTTCGGCGGACTTCTGAAAGCCCCCGGGCGTGGGATCCTCTGGCGCTTGCGGACGCGCCACTAGCATGCGTGTCATGGTCATTGGTGGTGACGGCATGCTCGGGCACGAGCTAGTGCGCGCCTTGTCCGGCAAGTATGAGATCGGCGCGACGTTTCGCAGGCCGCTCGAGGCATATGCAGGAACATTGATGCCGAAGCCGGCCAAGGCCTTCGGCGAGGTGGACGTCCGCGACGAGCATGCCGTATCCAGGGCATTGACCGCCTATCGGCCCGATGTGGTGCTCAACGCGGCTGGCGTCGTCAAGCAAAGAAGCGGCGTTTCCGCGGATCTCGAGATGGCAGTAAATGCGCGCTTTCCGCATCAACTTGCGGCGCGGTGCGAGCGGATTGAAGCGTACCTGATCCATTACAGCACCGATTGCGTCTTCTCGGGGCGCAGGGGAATGTACGTAGAGGCGGATGCTCCGGACCCCGTGGACTCCTACGGTTCGTCCAAGCTTCTCGGCGAAGTCACCGCGGAGGGGTGCCTCACGCTGCGCACATCCATGGTCGGGTTCGAGCTCTTTCGCAAGACTGGCCTGCTAGAATGGTTCTTGTCGCAGAATGAGCCGGTCAGCGGCTGGCGCAGGGCGGTCTTTTCCGGCATCACGACCCCCGAGCAAGCGCGTGTTGTCGCGCGCATCCTGGATCGGCAACCCAGGCTATCCGGCCTGTACCACGTATCGTCGGAGCCGATATCGAAGTATGAGTTGCTCTCCATGATCAAACGTCATTTCGAGCTCGACGTGCGCATAGTTCCAGACGACACCGTCATCATCGACAGGAGCCTGGACTCCGGGCGGTTTCGCGCCGAGTTCGGCTACGCCCCGCCGGCATGGGAGCAAATGGTCGCCGAATTGGCGCAAAGGCTGAAGAGGCGATGATCTTCGATGGGAAGCGGATCCTGGTGACCGGGGGTACCGGTTCCATGGGCCAGACGTTCGTGCGGCGCGTCCTCACCGGTGCCCTCGGGGTGCCGAAGAAAGTGATCGTTTTCTCCAGGGACGAAGCGAAGCAGCACGACATGCGCATGCGCTACCTGAATCGCGCGGTGACGACGGATGAAGTGATCTTCCGCAACTTCATGAGCGTGCTGGAGTTCCGGATTGGCGACGTACGCGAGTACGCCGAAGTGTGCTCGGCGATACGCGATGTGGACGTGGTCGTGAATGCTGCAGCACTGAAGCAGGTGCCAACCTGCGAATACTTCCCGTTGCAGGCGCTTGCGACGAACTGCATCGGCCCGGGAAACATCGTCCGCGCGATTTCGGAGAACGGCTACCCGGTCGAAACCGTCGTAGGGATCAGTACGGACAAGGCGTGCAAGCCGGTGAACGTGATGGGCATGAGCAAGGCGATGCAGGAGCGGATCCTCACATCGGCAAACGTTCTCAATCCGCGAACCCGCTTCATCTGCGTCCGCTACGGCAATGTGCTTGCTTCTCGCGGATCCGTGATACCCCTGTTCCTCGACCAGATTCGACATGGAGGGCCAGTCACGATCACGGTCCCGAACATGACCAGATTCCTGCTTTCGCTGGATCAGGCTGTGGATACGGTATTTGCCGCTCTGAGTCACGCGAAGCCTGGCGAGACCTATGTTCCGCGCGCGCCATCGGCGACAGTCATCAACGTGGTCAAGGCGCTGATCGGGAAGAAGAAGATCCCCATCAAGACCATCGGAATCCGCCCGGGAGAGAAGATGCACGAGATCCTGGTTTCCGAGGAGGAGGCGCATCACTGCGTGGCACGTGGGGACTACTACGCCATTCAGCCCATGCTTCCGGAGCTGAAGCCCGTCCGTCCAGCGAAGAATGCCCTAGTAGGGGAGTACAGTTCCGCTGAGCGACCGCTCGGTGTAAAGGCCACCGCAGAGTTGCTGAGACGAAACTCGCTGATGCCGGAGCAGGTCGTCGGCGCGGACGAGCTACTGCGCTGAAGCTCCGATCATGCCGCTCAAGGTGCTATCCATCGTCGGTACCAGACCCGAGCTCATCAAGCTGAGCTGCGTGATACCGGCGCTCGATCGCGCATTCCAGCACGTTCTCGTGCACACCGGGCAGAACTACGACTACGAGCTGAATCAGGTGTTCTTCGATGGCTTGGGAATCCGTAAGCCGGACCACTTCCTGAAAGCGGCAGGATCAGTTGCGGTTGAGTCAATCGCGAACGTGCTGCGGTTCGTCGATCCTGTACTGGCAAGAGAGGCTCCGGATGCCGTCCTGGTACTGGGGGACACGAATAGTTGTCTTGGAGTGATCGCGGCCAAGCGCCGCAGGATCCCGGTGTTTCACATGGAGGCCGGCAACCGCTGCTATGACGAGCGCGTGCCGGAGGAGATCAACCGCCGCATCGTGGATCACGCTAGCGATGTGAACATGCCGTACTCCGAGCACGCGCGCCGTTGCTTGCTGCAGGAGGGCTTCAGACCGGACCTGATCGTCAAGACAGGTTCGCCGATGAAGGAGGTGATCGATACCCAGGCGCGTGCGATTCGCGCTTCCATGGTCCTGCGCGACATGGGCCTGAAGCCCGGCGCCTATTTTGTCGCCAGCGCGCATCGCGAGGAGAATGTGGACGACCCGTCCCGTTTGCGCTGCCTGCTGGATGCCTTGGCGGAAGTCGCGAAGCGCTATCGCAAGCCGGTCGTTTTCTCAGCGCATCCGCGCACGCGCGATCGATTGCAGAGGCTGCGGCAGCGATTGCCGAGTGGAATCCGCTTCATCA
Source organism: Hyphomicrobiaceae bacterium (assembly GCA_050248715.1). Lineage (GTDB taxonomy): Bacteria > Pseudomonadota > Alphaproteobacteria > Rhizobiales > Hyphomicrobiaceae > AWTP1-13. The sequence continues at coordinate 13,486 of JBFWRV010000095.1, forward strand.
AGCCGCTAGCGTTTGCGGACTATATCCGTCTGCAGACACAGGCGGCATGCACGCTATCGGACAGCGGGACTATTACCGAGGAAGCATCCCTGCTCGGCTTTCCCGCAGTGACGCTGCGCGACGCGCATGAGCGCCCCGAAGGCATGGATGAAGGTACATTGATCATGTGCGGCATAGAGGCCCGCGGGGTTCTCGATGCCGTAGCGATTACCATCGAGCGCTTCCGGCGCAAGTCCGGAAGGGCTCGCATCGTTCTCGACTACGATGTGAGCAACGTCTCGATGAAGGTGGTCAATACGATCCAGAGCTATACCGGGTATGTCAATCGCGTCGTCTGGCGCAGGTCCTAGCGCCGAGGTATCGGTCTCGGTCGTAGTTCCGTGCTACGAGGCGCGGGCGACAATCAGGCGGGCACTCGAATCCGTGTTCTCGCAGACCGTGCGACCGTTCGAAGTGATTGCCGTGGACGACGCGAGTACGGACGGTACTCCGGAGCTCCTCGAGGAACTGCGAAGCGAGCTACCAGAGGGTTGGCTAAGGATCGTGCGCTCCACCGTCAATCGCGGACCTTCGGCCGCCCGCAACGAGGGCTGGGAGGCGGCTCGCGGGGAGTTCGTCGCTTTCCTGGATGCCGACGATTCGTGGATGCCCCGAAAGATCGAGGTACAGCACCACGTCATGGCGGAGAACCCGGGCGTGGCACTGAGCGCGCATCTGCACGCCTTCAACCGGGATTCGGCCGTGGCTCGGCAGGCGTCGGGGTGCCGCGACATCTCCTTCCAGGACCTGCTTTGGCGCAACCGTTTCGTAACGCCGTCAGTGATGATTCGGAGGGATATCCCGCTGCGGTTCAGGCCGGAGCAGCGCCACATGGAGGACCACCTGCTGTGGATGCAACTCGCCCATGCCGGACACAGAATTGTGCAAATCGACCAGGTGCTGGCCGTGCTCCACAAGCCCTCGTTTGGCGCGTCCGGACTCAGCGCGAACCTGTTCGCGATGGAGAGGGCTGAGCTCCGCAATTATCTTTGGCTCTGGAGAAACGGCTGCATTAACGCAGCTGCAATGTCGGCGCTTACTGCGTGGTCTGTTGCCAAATTCACGCGGAGGCTCGGCATCGTGGCAGGTCGCAAGCTGGCTGGTTAGACGGCCGGCTCCGTGTCTCGCCACCTAAGCGCGATGCTGCCAAGCGCTTGATGCTCTCGGTATCTGCGCTGCTCACCAGCAGAATCCAGGGCCGATCATGAATCGGCTATATTGGGAAAGACCCGACGCGCTTCGCTGGCCCCGAGCCGGGCCGCAGTCCTGAAGTGCTCGATCGGGCGCTATCGCATCCAACATCTAGAGCTGACGGGGTTTCGTGGACACGAGCGTAAGATCCTGCCGCCGCTGGACCACGCCAGCATGCAGCTCCCTAATTGGAGCTCGCGCGGCATGATCGGCTTCCCCCTGTTCATAAACGCTGACCTTCTGGTGTTCAACAGCACGTTCCGCTTCGTACCCAGTATCAGTGCCATCACGCGCTTCTCCGCGCGGGAGGACCACAGCACAGTGCATCTGCCGGACCTGACCGGAACAGGTGAGCAGGTCATCGGCGTTACCGAAACGCCGGCTCACCTACCGCCGGTTATATCTGTCCTCGAACCTCTCGATATCGTCTTCCCCCAGGTACCCCCCCGACTGCACTTCGATGAGATAAAGCGGCTTGCGGCCGGGATTGGCGAGGCGGTGCTTCACGCCCAGCGGGATGAACGTGGACTGGTTCTCCTTCAGCGTGAGGAGGTCCTTGCCGCGCGTGACGCGGGCGGTGCCTGAGACCACCACCCAGTGCTCGGCTCGCTTTCGATGTCGTTGGAGGGAAAGCGACGCTCCTGGTTTCACCACGATGCGCTTGACCTGGAAGCGCGCGCCCGCGTCCACCGACTCGTAATAGCCCCAGGGGCGGTAGACGCGGGTGTGCGACACGTGCTCGCTGCGCTTGCCGCGCTGCAGGCGCTCGACCACGTCTTTCACTTCCTCGGCGCGCGCGCGGTCCGCGACCAGGACCGCGTCGCTGGTTTCGACGATGACCAGGTTCGTGGCGCCGAGCACCGACACGTGGCGCGAATCGGCGCGGACGTAGCAGCCGCGTGCGTCGTGCAGCGCGACGTCGCCTCGCGTGGCGTTGCCCGCCGCATCGCGGGTGCTCACGTCCCACAGCGCCGACCAGGAGCCGACGTCGCTCCAGCGCATGTCGGCGCGCACCACCGCACCGTGCGCGGTGTGTTCCATCACTGCGTAGTCGATCGAGTCTGCCGGGCAGGCCTTGAACGCGGCTTCGTCCAGGCGCAGGAAATCCAGGTCTCGCGCCGCGCGCGCGAGCGCTTTCTGTGCCGCTGCCGCGATCTCAGGGCGCTGCGCTTGCAGTTCCTCGAGGTAACGCCCGGCGGTGAAGGCGAACATGCCGCTGTTCCACAGAAAGCCGCCGCGGGCGAGGAAGGCCTTCGCGGTGCGCAGCGCGGGTTTCTCGACGAAGCGCTTGATGCGGAATGCGCCGGCTCGCCTCGGGATCGCCTTGCCGGCCTCGATGTAGCCGTAGCCGGTGGCGGGGCCGCCGGGCGCGATGCCGAAAGTGACCAGGTGCCCTTCGGCCGCCAGCGTGCGCGCCATGCGCACGGCGCGCTGGAACGCGGGCAGGTCGCCGATGCGATGGTCGGAGGGCAGCACCAGCAGCACGGCGTCCGGATCGTCCTTCGCCACCAGCGCAGCCGCCGCGGCAATCGCCGGCGCGGTGTTGCGGCCCACCGGCTCCAGCAAGAGCGCACGCGGCCGCATGCCGATGGCCTGCATCTGCTCGGCGGCAAGGAAGCGGTGCTCGTGGTTCGCCACCACGACGGGCGCACCGGCGCCGGCGAGGCCGCGCAGGCGCAGCGCCGTGTCCTGCAACAGCGAACGTTCGCTTACCAGCGGCAGGAACTGCTTGGGCAGCAGCCGGCGCGACATCGGCCACAGCCGCGTGCCCGAGCCGCCGCAGAGGATTACCGGAACGAGCCTACTTGCGAGCATTCTGGTGTCTCAGAAGGTGTTTCCAGTCGAGCGATGCCGCAACCGCGATTGATGACGCCTGCTTCACTTGAGTGCTTCCCACTTTTCTTCGGGCGGCGAAACGATGTCGCCCATGATGGCCACGTGGCCCTTCCATACCCCGCGGACGTTTTTCGCGCGCGGCCTGTGTGGCACCAACTCGGCGACGGGTTTGCCGCTCTTCGTCACCACTACGGGCACGCCCGTGCGCTGGACCTCATCCAAGAGGGCGAGGCACTTCACCCTGAACTCCGACGCCTTGATGGTTCGCATGCCTGTCTCCTTGCGTCATGAAGGATGCCCGACACGACCCCAGCCTAGCATCAGCATGGCCAGAGGCATGTCCACGGTCATAAGAATCCCCTGCCAGACTCAAGCTTGTCATTCATGGCCGCATGCTACGCAGTTCCCGCATCAGAGTTGTCAGCCCGATGGCGTCGATCTTGTCTGCGGCGGGAAACTGCTCCTCGCCCGGATAGACGATGAATCGGCGCTTTGGGCCAAGGGCGGCAATTGCCTGGTGAAAGCCTCGCTCCGGTCGAGGGGCGAGGCTGCGCTTGATTTCGACGGCCCAGACATCCCCCTTGGGCAGCGTGAGCAGCAGGTCGACCTCGGCACCGCCTGATGTGCGGTAGAAGGCAGGCCGCGTTCCGGCGGGTGCCGCGGCGATCAGGTTCTCGATGACGAAGCCTTCCCAGCCGGGCCCGCAGACTGGATGCCCAAGCAGCGCTTCGAGTTCGCCGATGCCGAGCAGGGCGTGTGCGATGCCGCTGTCGCGAACGTAGACCTTGGGCGCGCGGATCAGCCGCTTCCCCGCGTTTGCGCTCCAGGGCTCCAGCCGCCTCACCAGAAGGAGGTCGGAGAGCAGGTCCAGATACCGGGCGACGGTCTGTCCGCTGACGCCCAGGCCCGATGCAATGCGCGCGGCATTCAGCAGCCCGCCTTGCGCGTGCGCCAGCATGGTCCAGAACCGTCGCAGGGTTTCCGCGGGAATGCGCGGGCCCAGTTGCGGTATGTCCCTCTCCAGGTACGTGCGAATGAAGGCCTCGCGCCATTCAAGGCTGGCGGCATCGTCGGGTGCTAGCAAGCTGTCCGGAAACCCGCCTCGCAGCCAGAGCCGGTCACGGGCGCGACGCTCGACGCCGGCCTCAAGCGCGTCGAGCGGACCGAGCTCGGTGTACGCGATCCGGCCGGCCAGGGTCTCCGCCGACTGCCGCAGGAGGTCGATCGACGCAGACCCGAGTATGAGAAACCTGCCATGGCGGCGGCTACGCCGGCGGCCCGCGTCGATGATGCCGCGCAGCGCCTGGAACAAGCCGGGCGCACGCTGAATCTCGTCGAGGATGACCAGCTTGTCTTCATGCTGGCCGAGATAGTCCGCGGCATTGGCAAGCTTGGCCAGATCGGGCGCGGATTCGAGGTCCAGGTACAGACTGGGCCGGGAGGCGCCGATGTCCAGCGCAAGCGTGGTCTTGCCCACCTGCCGCGGCCCAAGCAGACCCACTGCCGCATGACGGTCCAGCAATCCGGCCACGGTAGCCGCTGCAGCGCGTCGTATCATTCATGCAATTCTACCATGGCGTGGAAGAATTGCATGGTTAGGCTGCCCTGGCAGCCCGGACTCAGTTCGGAGCGCCGCCTTTCTCCCCGTACACCGCCGGATTCAGCTTCGGGTCGTTGTACATCTTGAACTGGCGGTAGACCTTGAAGCGGGCTTGGCCGCGCGCGGCTTCGGCGAGCAGGCGATCGAAGCACCCGGCCAGGTCGCCGCGCTGCTCTATCAGGCGCGCGAGCTTCGCCTCGCAAGTGGCGACGTGCTCGCGATCGACGTCGGTGCGCTGCGTCTGGATGCGCATGTGGTGGATCTTGAGAGCGAGGATGGAGAGGCGATCGCACATCGAGCCGGCGGTTTCGCTGTTCAGCCGCGCGTCTTCGTTTGCGGGCGCGCTCGCCAGCGCGGCGAGCAGGTGTTCGTCGATGCGCTCGATGGCGTCGTTGCGCTGCTGGTTGTAGCGGTCGATGGCGCGCTTGTTGGCGGCGATGTCTGCGTCCGGCACGTTGCGCCGGCGCGCGAGGTCTTCCTCGTCCCACAGGCAGCAGTTGTTGCGGTGGTTGTCCTCGATCGCCTGCCACAGGCCCTGCGCGTGCTCGCGCGCGGCGGATTTCGCCCAGCCTGCTA
>JBFWRV010000096.1:0-18654 GCA_050248715.1 Hyphomicrobiaceae bacterium
ACGCAAGAACGCGATGATCTCCTCCGTCGACTTTCCCTTCCGTGCCATCTCCACATCTCCCAACGAGACTTCGGAAATAGCCGGATTCGCTCCTCACGCCTGGTAGCAGATCAGGGATGCAGTCCAGACGCCGGCAGCTCCCAATGCCAATGCCGAACGACGCGTTATGCCCTGCCCAGTCAACCGCCTCTTGTACATTTCTCCTTCCTCCGTTTCAGGCGCCTTCACATCAGACGATCGATGCGAGGCCGAGATACGCGGCCTGCGTGTGTGCGTCGGAAAGCAGGGATTCGCTCGAGCCGTTGGCCACGATCCGGCCGGCTTCCATCACGTAACCGGAAGCCGAATGCCGCAGGGATTGCACCAGGTTCTGCTCGACGAGCAGGATCGAGACGCCCTCGGCGCTGATCGTGTCGACGACCTCGAACATGAACGATGCCAGTTTCGGCGCCAGCCCAAGCGACGGCTCATCGAGGATGAGCAGCCTTGGCTGCAGCATGAGGCCGCGCCCGATGGCAACCATCTGCTGCTCGCCGCCGCTGAGGGTGCCGGCGCGCTGCGCGGCGCGTTCCGACAGCCGCGGAAACAGCGAATAGACCCAATCGAGGTTCTTGGACGCTGTCCGGCGCGATGCTCGCGGAAAAGCGCCAAGCATCAAGTTCTCCCGCACCGTCATGCTGTTGAAGAGCTGTCTGCCTTCCGGCACGTGCGAAATCCTGCGGTTTGCGATCTCGTTGGGCTCAAGTCCGACCAGTGATGCGCCTTCGAACAGGATCGTCCCCGCAAACGGCGCGAGGATTCCGGATATCGTCTTCAGCATCGTCGTCTTGCCCGCACCATTGGCGCCGACCAGCGAAACAACGCTGCCGGACGGAACCGAAATGCTCACGCCATGCAGCACGGGCGCATCGCCGTACCCGGCGACCAACTCCTTGACTTCAAGCACGGGCCCAGTCCGTTCCAAGATACGGGTCGATGACGCTCCGGTTCTTGACGATGTCTTGCGGAGCCCCCTCTCCAAGGACCTCGCCGTGGTTCAACAGCACAATCCTGCTGGACGCGCTTAGGATCGCCTCCATGATGTGCTCGATCATGAGCACGGTGACGCCCTTTGCCGCCGCGTTGCGTATCAGCCCAACGATCACCTGAATTTCATTGGGACGCAGGCCCGCCGCGACCTCATCAAGCAACAGCAGCGCAGGTTGTGTGGCCAGCGCCCGCGCAAACTCCAGCCGCTTGCGCTCGACGACGGTCAGGTGCTTGCCTGGCTGCGCGGCCTTCTCCGCGAGGCCCACTTCCTCGATGATTGCGATCGCCCTCTCGGTAGCCTCCTCGATCCCCGCCACCCGATTGAGTGCGCCAATGCGAACTGTCTCCAGCACGGTCAGCTCGGGAAACGGCTTGGCGATTTGAAATGTTCTCGCCATGCCCTGTTTGCAGAGCGCATGAGGACGCTCCCCCGTAATAGGTGCGCTTCTGAACCTCACCGAGCCGCCGCTCGGGACAAGAAAACCGCTGATAACATTGAAGAGCGTCGTCTTGCCCGCCCCGTTCGGACCCATGATGCCCATCACGATCCCCTCCGGGACCGCAAACGATACGTTGTGGAGCGCGCGCAGCCCTCCAAAGCTGACCGAGACCGCATCGATTTCGAGCAGCGATCTCATCTCCGCCGCCCTCTGAGCGCCGCCTGCGCCAGCCCCACGAGGCCGCCTCTGAAATTGAGGACGACCAGCAGCAGGAGGATCGCATAGATGATCCGGCTTCCAGCCGCGACCTGCGGAACATCCCCGAACGGAAGATGCCGCAAACGTTCCGCGATCGTGCTGAAGACAATGGCGCCGACGACGGGACCCATCACGGTCCCAGCTCCGCCGATCATGGTGCCGATCATCATGTTCAGCTGGTGCTCGAAGGCGAACACCGTTTCGGGAGTGATGTACAAATAGAGCTGCGCATAGAACGCGCCGCCGAAGGAGGTGAGCGCGGCGCTTAGCGAAATCGCATACGTCTTGTAGCGAAACGTGTTGATGCCTGAGGCCTCGGCGGCATCCTCGTCCTCGCGAATTGCAAGCAGATACTGACCGAACTTGCCGCGCTTGATCGCGTACGTCAGCACAAGCAAGACGACTGCTGCGCAGAGTATGATGTAGTAGTAGGGGATGCGGCTCGTGAACAGAAAGTCCAAGGGCGCATCCCGCATCGGGTACAGGAGCCCTCCCGAGCCGCCGATATACTGCCAATTGTCGGCGACGCCCTTGACCACCTCCGCGCACCCGAGTGTGACGAGAGCGAAGTACACGCCCCTGATGTTGTAACGAAACACCAGCCAGCTAATCGCTGCCGCCACGGCTGCAGCCACTGCTGCGCCCGCAACGATGCCGAGCCACGGGGAAATCCCATACTTGGTGGAAAGCACCATCACGCTGTAGGCGCCGATGCCGAAGAAGAGCGGATGCCCTAGCGAGAACTGGCCGGCAAAGCCCGCCGCGATATTCCAGCACTGCGCGAGGTAACAAAGGTGCAGCACGACGATGGTGGAGCTGACGACATGGACCGGCAGCACGAAAGGCGCAACGATCGCGCATGCAAGCAGGAAGACGGCCCCCATCTGAACGTCCGTTCGTCGCACGACGCTGTTCGAAGCCACATGCGCATGAGCTGCCGCAGATCCGTCCATGTCAGCCACCTCGTGCGGGCAGGAGGCCGGAGGGGCGCACAATCAAGGTAAGGATCAGCAGTGCGAACACGATCGCGTTGCCGTACGAGCCGGACGCATACAGGGTCGCCAACGCCTCGGCGATGCCGACCAGAAGCCCTGCCAGCAGCGCGCCCGAGATGCTTCCCAAGCCGCCGATGATCGTTATCACGAACGCCTTGACGATCATCTCGGTGCCGACGAACGGGCCTACTACCGTGAACGGCAGCAACAGCACGCCGGCGACCGATGCCAATGCCGTGCTGAGCGCGAATGCGAGAAGGTAGACGCGCTTCACCGGTATGCCCGAAACATGCGCGCCAAGTAGGTTGTCGGCCGCCGCGATAACCGCGTTGCCGTAGTAGGTGAGCTTGAGAAACATGCCCAGCAATACGATGGTGATGACGCTACCTGCCGCGGCCAGCGCCGGTCCCAGCGGCACCAGCACCGGCCCCAGAGCAAAGGAACTCGCGGTATAGGCGGTGTTGGCGCCCCTTAGATCAGCTCCGAAGGCTATGATCGCTGCATTCTCCAAAATGATCATGATGGCAATGGTTGCAATCATCTGATCGAATTCATGGGTCCCAATCAGCCGCTTTATAATCGACACGTGAATGATTGCGCCGAGCCCAACATGATTGGGATGACCGCCAATGCGGTAAGGTAGGGATCAACGCCCAGTCGGGCGACCAGGAGATAGCCCAGGAACATCGCAATCATGACGAAATGGCCATGCGCGAAATTGACGATCTTCATTACGCCGAACACGAGAGTGAAGCCGATCGCAATCACCCCATATACGGCGCCGAGCAATATTCCGCTGACAAGCAGCTGAAGGACGAGTTCGGGTGACACCGTCATCTCCACCTTCTCTGCGTCGCTCTTCCCTCCGTTAAGCCCTAGGATCCAGGATTGACCACTTCTTCCGCGTGGTCGAACCCGTAGACAGCGCGGGCGGTCTCGGCTGAGATATGGCCGTTCCGCAGGTCAGCCTCGATCGCGGTGCGCGCCCGTTCGGTTGGGTCGCCGTAACCGCCGGCGCCCGCGAGCCTGAAGCTCACCACATCTCCCCTCTTGAGCTTGCGTATTTCCTTCGAGCCTATGCGCGTGGCGCTTGAGTCCGGATTGACGACAGTCTCGGCCAATCCGCCCGGCTTGCCACCGAAGATGCCGTAAGGCTGGCTGGCATGCCGGTCGGTAATCGGGCACAGCGTCGCTTCGGCGGTCCGCAGTTCGAAGTCTTTGCGCAGGCCGCTGCCTCCGCGATACTTCCCTGCGCCGCTGGAATCCTGGATCAGCTCGCATCGTCTGACGAGGACCGGATTTGCGGCCTCCTGGATCTCGATCGGGATATTCGGGCAATTCATGATGGGCGCCAGAGCGTCGACGCCGTCCTTGTTCGAGCGCCCGCCATAGCCGCCGAACAGAACGTCATAGAATACGAACGGGCGCCCGGTCCGCTCGTCGGTGCCGCCGATGTTGACGTTGGCCCAATGCGAAAAAGCCCCCATCGCCTTGCCGGGAAGTGCCTTTGCGAGCGCTCCGTTGATGACCTCGAAGATCCGCACCTGGTTCGCCGCGCGGCCTCCCGAAGGCGCCGGGAAATGCGGATTGAAGAACGAACCTTTCCGGCTGATGATCTTGATGGGTCGCGTCACGCCGTCGTTCTGTGGGAGCAATGCGTCCGACAGTACCTTCATCGCGAACATCGCATATGCGCGCGTGTAGTTGATATAACAGTTCATCCCTGCCGCGACCTGGTCGCCGCTGCGCGAAAAATCCACCGTCAGCTCGTCGCCCTCGATGATGACGTCGACGCAAACCGGTATCGGCGGCGTGCCTGGCCCCGAATCATCCATTGCATCGTCGAAGGAGTAGGTGCCGTCGGGGATAGCTCCGATCAGCTCGCGCATCCGCTTCTCGGAGATATCCAGGATCGCTTCGGAACCGGCCTCGAACCGTTCGCGCCCGAAAGCGTCCATGAGCTTGTTGACCCGCTCGCCGCCGACGTAGTTCGCATTCCATTGCGCGCGAATATCGCCGCCGACTTTCTCGGGGATTCGCACGTTCCCCAGGATTATCCGCATTACATCCTGGTTGAATTCTCCTTCCTGGACGACTTTGACCGGCAGCAGCCTCAGGCCTTCCTGGAAGGCCTCCGTGATCCCCTGGATGGCCTGCGATCCAGGAACCGCGCCACCGACATCGCAGTGATGGGCAATGTTGACGGCGTAGGCAACGATCTCTCCATCGCGGAACACGGGGCTGACCATGAAGAAGTCGGGATAATGTCCGGAGCCGATCTCCGAGTCGTTGCCCAGTATCGCGTCGCCTTTCCTCAGCGTGTCGGCCGGGAAATACTGCATGACGCTCTTCATGATGTAGGGCATTGAGCCCAGGTGGCCGGGCGTGAAATTCCCCTGAGACAGAAGCCGACCGTGCCGGTCAAAAAGGGCCGTCGAGAAATCGTCGCCGTCGCGAACCGCTTCGGAGAACGCGGTGCGGCGCAGGGTCGAACCCATCTCTTCCGACACGCCGATCAACCCGTTCCAAAGCACTGAAAGAGCGATGGGATCGACATTCGTCATCTGTTCGTGGCGGGACACTGTTAGGCCTCTTGCTTGATCGAGACTACGATTGATCCGTTCGCGCTCACGGTTGCGACGTCGCCGGGCAGGACGACCGTGGTGGATTCGCGCTCCTCGATGACCGCCGGACCGGTGATGCGGTCTCCGTGCGCCAGTCCGTACCGGCTTACGACGCGGCAGTCCGTATACCCACCAACCTCGGGAAAGTACGCCTGCCGGGAGCCCGCTGCGGTAGCCCCCTTCGGATCTTCCGCGGGCACGGATCCGGGCTTCACCGAGGCGGAGGCGACAAGGTACCAATCGACCGCTTCCACCACGGCGCCCGGATCCAGGTAACCGTAGTTCTTGCGGTACGCGTCATTGAAAGACGCAATGACAGTGCCGGCGTAAGCGTCATCGATAGGTCCGGGGGGCAGATCGATTTTGCGCTCATGACCCTGCCCCCTGTAGCGCATATAGGCGTATCGCACCCAGACGACATCGCTATCCGACAGGCCTAGCCGCTGGACATCAGGACGCGCCAGGGCGGCCAGCTCCTCATAGATGGCTGCAATGGTGGGCGAGGACGATTTGTCGATTTCGACCAACCGTGTCAGGGCAACGTCGATCTTGCTTCGCGCCGCCAGAAGACCGACTGCCGACCCGACACCGGCTCGAGCCGGCACAATGAGTGTCGGAACACCAAGTTCGCGCGCCAGGCGCGCTCCGTGCAATGGACCGGCGCCGCCGAAGGCAACCAGTGCGTAGTCTGCCGGGTTACGTCCGCGCTCCACGGAGACCACGCGCATTGCGCGTTCCATGTTGCTGTTGGCGATGCGATGAATGCCCCAGGCCGCCTCGCCGGCGGTGAGCCCGAGCGGCTCCGCGATCTGCTCCCGGATTGCGGCCTCGGCCGCCCCCCGGTCGAGCTTCATTGTGCCGCCGTTGAAGTAATCGGGATTGAGCAGGCCGAGGACGAGGTTGGCATCCGTGACGGTTGCGCGGCGTCCACCAAGCCCGTAGCAAACCGGCCCGGGATCGGCACCCGCGCTCTCAGGGCCGACCCGGATCATGCCCATTTCGGTGGTGGCGATGCTGCCGCCGCCGGCCCCGATCTCGAGCAATTCCACTGCCGGGACGTTAAGGGGCAGCCCGCTGCCCTCCCTGAACCGCTCTCGGGCGATTTCGAAGGTAGAGGTGACGGCCGGCTCACCGTCATCGACGGCTCCGAGCTTCGCCGTCGTCCCTCCCATGTCGAAGGTGAGAACGTTGCCAATCCCCTCCTGTCGCGCGATGTCGGCACACATCAACACGCCAGCGGCGGGGCCTGACTCTACGATCCTGACGGGGTAGCGCGCCGCCAGCTCCGGCGTCACCAGGCCGCCGCTCGACTGCATGATGGAAAGCGCGCCGCGAACGTCGCGGGCCTTCAACACGCGCTGAATCTGCTCAAGATAGGTTTTGACGATCGGCTGCACATACGCGTTCGTTACCGTCGTGCTTGTCCGCTCGTACTCCCGAATCTTGGGCGAGATTTCCGCCGAGATCGTTATCGTCGCTCCAGGAAGCGCCTGCGCCAGCAACTCCCGGACACGCTGCTCGTGGCGGGGATTGGCATAGGAGTGAATGAGACAGACCGCAATGGCGGCGAAACCGCCGGCCCGCAATGAGGGAATGATCGCACGCACACTATCTTCGCGAAGCCTGTCTACGACCTCTCCGCGCGCGTCCATGCGCTCCGACACTTCGAACACATCCCGCCGCGACACGAGCGGTCGAGGCATGTCGAGGTAGAGATCATAGGTGTCGTAGCGCTTTTGGCGGCCCATCACGATGATGTCGCGAAAGCCCTCTGTGGTCACCAGCGCAACGCGGCTTCCCTTGCGCTCGATAACGGCATTGGCCGCCACGGTGGTCGCGTGCAAGAGATGCGTGATATCTGCCGCCGACACGCGTTCCGCGTCGAGGAGCTGCTGCAAGCCCCCCAGTGCACCCTCACTGGGATCGCTTGGCGTTGAGAGCACCTTCCAGGTTCTGACGCGGCCAGAGCTGTCATCTTGCATCACGAAATCCGTGAACGTGCCGCCAATGTCAAAAGCGACCCTCAGCATCGATCCTCCCCAGCGTAGCGCAGATGCATTGGCGGCGACTGTGTCGGCGCAGCTCAGGATTCCTACTTGAGGGTCTCCTTTACCTGCCGTCCACTAGGCCTCGGCGGCATATCAGGTATTCGTTCGACCTGATGGGGCGGGGCACCTGGCGGCGGCCGATCCCGCACCGATGAGCATGTTCCGCTGAGCGCAGCGGTGTACCCGCTGCGCTGCCTTCGCACCCATCGCGGCGCGCCCGGAATCACGATCGCATCCGCTGCCCGCCCGGGTCGTAGAGTGCCCGCAGAGATGGCTTCACCGCGTGGCCCTTTCCCGCGATCTCCACTTGAAACGGCGCGGCAACGATGGCCTCGTCCGTCAGGTCTCCCAGCGTGATCCAGCCCATCCCAATGGGCCTGGCCACTGTATGGCCATAGGACGCCGAGCTCAGCACGCCGCAGAGGCGTCCATCGTGATAGATCGGCTCATGCCCGTGCGGAAACGCATCACTGCGTTCGAAGACAAAGCTGACGAGGCGCCGCGCATATCCCTTCTCGCGCTTCCGCAGGACAGCCTCGCGCCCGACGAACTCCGCTCCCTTGTCGATCTTGACAGCAAACATGAGACCAGCCTCTAGCGGCGTATCGGTCGGACCGACGTCGTGCCCCCAGGAGCGGAAGGCTTTCTCCAGCCGCAGCGAATTGAGCGCGTGGCTCCCCGCGAGCTTGACATGGAGTCCCTGCGCCGAGTCCATCACGGACTCAAACACCGAAACAGCCAGGTCCGAGGCGACGTGCAGCTCCCAGCCGAGTTCGCCCGCATAGGACACTCTCAAGGCGAGCGCCTCACCGTATCCCACATCGATGCGCTGCGCCGTGCCGAATGGAAAACGATGGTTGGCGAGATCGGCACAAGCGACGCGGGCCAGCAAGTCGCGCGAGCGGGGCCCCGCAACGCTCAACGTCGCATACGCCGACGTTACATCCGTGACGGTCGCGTGTTCCTCGGATTGAAGGTTGCGGCGCAACCAATCGGCATCCCGTCGCGCTTGCCCTGAACCCGTAATGGCAAGGAAGCTTTCCTGATCGAGACGCGTGATGGTCAGGTCGCTCTCTATCCCGCCACGGGCATTGAGCAGAGGCGTATACACCACTTTGCCCGGGGGCACCGCGAGATCACCCGCGCAAACACGCTGCAAGAATTTCTCCGCGTCGCGTCCCTGAATAAGCAGCTTGGAGAAGGCACTCTGGTCGAATATCGCCACTCCTTCCCTGGCCGCGTGATGCTCCTGCTGCCACTCCTCAAAGTAGCTCGGCCGGCCGAATGTGTCGGCTGGCGGCAACGTCGACACGCCCGGCTTCTGAAACCATGCCGCCCTCTCCCAACTTCCGCGCTGCGAGAAGTAAGCCCCCCGCGCGGCAAGACAGCCATGCAGGGGTGAGCGCCTGACGCCCCGTGCTGTTTCATAGTCCTTGCCCGGCCACGGTACTGCAAAGTGCTTCGACAGGACCTCGGGAATGCGGTCATGCAAGATCTTGTCGTTGTTCTGAAAAGGCAGAAAGCGCCGCGCGTCGCAATCCCATAGGTCTATAGGCGGACTGCCATTGGTGACCCACTCGGCCATCGCCCATCCAACGCCGCCGGCGAGGGCGACTCCCGAGCTGTTCATTCCGCAGGCGAGAAAGAAATTCTTGATCTCCGGCGCTTCACCGAGAATCGGGTTGTGGTCTGTCGTGAAGCTTTCAGGGCCATTGATCAGGTTGCGAGCCCGCGCGTGCTCGAGAGCCGGGATGCGATGGATTGCATTGCGCATCATCGGTTCGAAATGATCCCAGTCTTCGTTCAATAAAGCGAATGCCGCTGCGGGAAGCTTCTCCAGCGGGAGCGGTCGCGCATTCGGCTCAAAGCAGCCAACCAGCAATCCCCCAACCTCTTCACGTATGTAGAGATAGGCATCACCATCCCGCACAACGGGCAGCATCGGCCCTATGCCGTCTATTGTTTCCGTCAACAGGTAGAAATGCTCGCACGCATAGAGGGGAGCTGTTACGCCTGCGCTCGCCGACGTCGAGCGGCCCCAAAGCCCAGTGCAATTCACAACGGCATCACACCTGACGCGGCCACGCGGCGTCTCGACGGCCCGGATCTTCCCGCCGTGCGCATCGAAACTTGTCACCGGCGTGTCTTCGAAAACTTTCGCGCCGTTGGCCCGAGCGCTCTTCAACAGGGCCTGACAGACATCCGTTGGGTTTACCCGACCCGATGCGGGCATCCATGCGGCCCCATGGAGGTCATCGGTTCGCAACAGCGGCCATTTCCGCGCGACCTCTTCCCTCCCTATGATTTCGATTTCCACCCCCATGCCTCGCGCAACCGTGACGGAGTGCTGCAGACCCAGCAGCCGGTCCTTCGAGGCAGCGATGTTCAGGTGCCCACACTCGCGCCACCCGGTTGCTTGTCCCGTCTCGGCTTCAAGCCCGGCATAGAGTGATGCGCTGTACTTGGCGAGTTGCGTTCCCGATGACGACGCGCGTAACGGCGTCACCAGGGCCGCCGAATGCCACGTGGTGCCGCTGCTGATCTGGTTTCGTTCCAACAGGGTGCAATCGCGCACGCCCTTCTTGGCGAGGTGATAGAGAACGCTGCATCCCACGATGCCACCACCCACAACGACGACGCTTGCGTGGTCCGGAAGTGTATTTGTCATGCTCGCCTCAGGCTGGGGGAGCAAGGTGTTTGCCAGATCCAAGGCGCGACCGCAGGGTGCGCCGGCGAACTATCAGTTATCCTGTCGACGGCTTGCCGCTCGATAAGCCGGGGAGAAGACTGGCGTCCGCGGTGGCCGGTGGATAATCGCGACGAACGGCCCGGGTTCAAGGTCCTGAGCCGCTGATCAAGCGTCACGTCGTCTCGATCAGCGCGGCGTCCGCAGCCGTGAGCGATGGCATGCCCTGGTTGATTGCCAGCGCCCCGACCTCATCGCGTCGGCGGAGGCGATGGGCGATCCCCGGCGGGAAAAGATCGTATGAGCGGTCCGCCATGAGAGTCTTGGCCGCGTCCGCCGGCCAGTGGGGATTCCAGAGCAACTCCCTGGCAAGCGCCACCAGATCCGCTTGCCCTCGCTGCAAGATCAGCTCTGCCTGCTCCGCTTTTGTGATTAGTCCTACGGCCATTGTCTTCACCGCCGCTTCGCGCCGGATTCGTTCAGCAAACTCCACTTGATAGCCTGGCACCCGCGGAACAATCGGCATATCTGAAGATCCCGGCATGCCCCCCGAGGAACAATCCACAACGTCGATACCGCGCAGGCGAAGTTCGCCCGCCAGCACTACCGAATCGTCGAGCGACCATTGGCCCCCTTTGCCATCCACCGCCGAGACACGGAAGAAGACCGGCATTTCGGAAGGCCAGACATCGCGAACGACCTCCGCCACTTCCAACGCCAGTCGCATCCGACCGGAGCGATCGCCGCCATAGGCATCGGTGCGATGGTTTGCGATTGGCGACAGGAACTGATGGATGAGGTAGCCGTGCGCGCCATGAATCTCGAGAATGTCGAAGCCCGCATCAACGGCGCGAACGGCAGCTTCCCTCCACCGCCGCAGATGCTCGCGAATATCGTCCCAATCCATCTCTCGCGGGACGAGGGCATCGGGATGCGATCTCAACGCGCTTGGAGCAAGCGTCTCCCAGGGTGCCGATCCGCGTGCCGCGTCAGCTTCCGTCAAGGGAGCCCAGTCCCTCTCGGGACCATGGCAAGCTCCCTTTCGGCCCGCATGCCCGAGCTGGATGGCGGGGCTAGCGCCGCATGAGCGAATGAAATCCGTGATGCGTCGATAGGCGGGGACGTGATTGTCCCCCCAAATGCCGGCACATTGGTAGGTCTTCCGTCCGCGAGCCTCTATGGCGGTCTCCTCTCCGAAGACAACGCCCGCTCCACCCATGGCAAACCTGCCAATTTGCACGAGGTGCCAGTCAGTCGGACCGCCTTCCACCGACGCGTACTGACACATCGGCGACACAACGATGCGATTGCGAATCTTTAGTGATCGCAGGCTGATTGGGCTTAGGAGCAGCGGCCGTGAGGCGCCAGTGGTCGTGTGCTCTCGTTGCATGATCCTGCCCGCGCGTGCCCTCGAGCCAATATGGACGGCTCCATCCAATCGTGAACCTGTACGGATGGACTATCAGCTATCCCCCGGGCGTCTCCAGCGTCTTGGCGGGAACAAAGTGGCCAGACCAGCGCTCTTCCTTTGCGCCTTTTGCCACCACTGCCCTCAAGAAGCCGATTGTGTGACGGGCGGGTGCTGGAAGGACCGCCCCGTAGGGGCTGACAAGCGCGAGATCAAAGTCGATCTCCGGCTCCACGATCCTCGCTGCCGCCAACTCACCCCTTTCAACCTCCTCCCAGATCGCCGCCCGCGTGAAGACGCCATAGCCGCGACCCAGCGCGATCAGGCGTTTGATCGCAACCAGCGAGTCCACCTCGTAGGTGAACGATAGATCGATGGACCGGTCAGCGGCGACCGTCGCAAGCCTCCGGCGCGTAAGGCTTGGCAGCGCTGGCGTAATCAGGGCGAGATGCTCCAGGGCGGCAAAGGGCACGGTAGCACCAAACTCCCACCCTTTTGGCATGCCCACCAGATATGCCGCCTCGCGAAACCGGAACTCCGAGCTTACGTGCCGATACGTCTCGGCCTCATATAAGAATCCCAAGTCGATCTGCCGGTTTTGAATCCATGCCGCAATTTGATATGAGAAGCCTTCAAACATGATGAGTTTGATGCCAGGGAATTGTTGTTCGCATTGGATGATCAGCTCGGCCGCAAACGCACCACCAAAGTTCGGCAAGATGCCCAGGCGGATTTCGCCTGACGGCGTCTTTTGCTGTGCGCGTGCCGCAACGCAAGCATTCTCCAGACCCTGCAAAAGCTCCTTTACTTGAAGGCTGAACCGGGCGCCGACATCCGTTAACGACACGCCGCGTCCGTCGCGTACAAAGAGCGCGACCCCCAAACTTTCCTCAAGCGCGCGAATCTGGCGCGAAAGCGCCGATTGGCCCAGGCGCAGCTCCAGCGCGGCCCGGCTAATGCTGCCAAGCTCCGCTACACGCAGGAAGTACTTCAGATGGCGTATCTCGATCATTTCTAGCGCATTCAGCTGGTCTGCCGCGCACCGTGCCGGCAACTGCTCGCGAACGTTTCGCCCCTTCTCCCGTCCATCATTGCCCCCTCACAGCTCCGCAGCTCTCTGCCAAACACGCTACACCCATTCTGCCAGGGGTGCCCCGTCGGCAGCATCACTGAGGGGCCGGTCGACGCAGAATTCGCGTCGCATACGTCAACCTCTCGCTCGGGCGAATGCTGACGGTGGTCCGCACGGCAGCTTGTCGCGCCCCAAGTACCAACGTTGTATCTTTGTCGCGGACCGGACCGGCCGCAGAGTATCACTGCCCTCTAACCCTCAGGTTCGCGGGGTCGTAAAAAGGCCTCAGAGAGACAGCGGCCCGGAACCGGTGACACGCAATCTCCACTTCGAACACGGATGCGTCCAGATCCGGCTGGCGAAGCGAACCGCTGCACGCCACGTAGCCCAGGCCGACGGAGCTGCCGAGCGTGTGACCGTAGGCACCTGAGGTCACACGACCAACAATTTCACCATCACGCCAGATGGGCTCATCATGGAGCAGGATTTGCTCGGGGTCCGCGACCTTCAGCAACACCTGCCGGCGGCCGATCCCGGCTTCCTTCTGCCGCATGAGCGCCTTTCGGCCAATGAAATCCGCCGTCTTGTCCCACGCAACAGCAAAGCCAAGCCCGGCCTCAAGCGGCGTATCGGCCGGAGAAATGTCGTGCCCCCAATGCCGATAGCCTTTCTCGGCCCGAAGCGTGTCGAGAGCGTGGTATCCGCAGGGGGCCAGGCCGAACCGCTTCCCGGCTGCAAGCAGTTGGCCAAACAGCGGCGCCGAAAACTCCGTGGCGACATAGAGTTCCCATCCGAGCTCGCCAACGTATGTAATCCGCAGGGCGTGCGCCTTGGCGTAGCCGATCTCAATCTCGCGGGCTGTGCCGAAGGGAAAATCCGCATCGGCAAGGGAGCTGTTCGTAAGATTCTGCAGCAACGCCCGCGATTGCGGGCCCATCACCGATAGGACAGCATACGCCGACGTCATATCGGTAATGCTGGCACATGCCTCGGGATCGAGATGGCGGGTAAGCCATGAAAAGTCTCGCCGTTGTGACGCCGCGGCCGTGACAAGCAGGAATCTATCAGCAGCAAGCCGCGTGATTGTCAAATCCGCCTCGTAGCCGCCCCGATGGTTGAGCACGCCTGTGTACACGATCTTGCCATTCGCTACCGCGACATCGTTCGCGCAAATCCTTTGAAGCTCGCGCTCGGCGTCACGCCCTTGGATCAAAAACTTGCCGAATGACGAAAGATCGAAGATCCCCACGCGCTCGCGGACAGCGCGATGCTCCTCCGCTGCGTACGGAAACCAGTTCTGGCGTCCATACGAATAAGCATACGAGGGTGCGACCCCGCTGGGAGCGTACCAATTGGCCCGCTCCCACCCAGCGGCCTCCCCGAAACAGGCGTTGAGCTCCGCAAGCTCCCGATGTAACGAGGAACGCCGCACCGGCCTCGCTGACTCGACCTGCCTGTGCGGCCAATGCATGGCGTAGAGCAACCCGAGGCTCTCCCTCACCCGCTCCCGCAGATAGCGCGTGTTGCCCTGGAATGATTGCATTCTGGAAATATCGACCTCGGACAAATCCATTGTCGCGTGACCGGCGACGATCCATTCCGCAAGCGCTTTTCCCGCACCTGCGGCACTGAGGATGCCTTGTGAATTGAAGCCGGCAGCAACATAGAAGTTCTGCAGCTCCGGCGCCTCGCCGAGGAGGAATTTGTTATCGGGGGTAAAGCTTTCCGGTCCGTTCAGAAAGTGACGGATTTCAGCGTTGGCCAGTGCGGGAATGAGCTCGATCGCATTCGACATCGGCAGTTGGAAGTGGTCCCAATCTTCCTGCAGTTCGCCAAACTCAAATTGCTCGGGTAGATCATCGAGGGATATTGGCTTCCCGACCGGCTCGAACGCCCCGACCAGGAGCTTTCCGGCGTCCTCCTTGACGTAAAAGCAGCCGTCGGTGTCGCGAATGACCGGGAGGTTGCCTCGCGCACCCTCCATGGCGCCGGTCGTGACGTACATGTGCTCACACGCATGGAGCGGGATCGACACCCCCGCCATTTTGCCAATGCGCGGTGCCCAGATCCCGCAGGCATTGACGATCACCTCGCATCCGATATCGCCACGGCCGGTACTTACCCCCGTGGCGCGGCCGTTCTTTTGCTTGATCGCGGTTACTCGCGTGCACTCGTGAAATTGCACGCCAAGTTGGCGGGCGGCCTTGGCCACCGCCATGGTGGTGTCAATGGGATTTGTCTGCCCGTCGCCGGCTATGTACAGCGCGCCTTCAATGCGCTTGGGGTCGATCATAGGGTGACGGCCTGCGGCCTCAGCGGGCGTCACCATCCCTGCATCCACCTGAAAGCACTTGGCGAGTGATGCCAGCCGTCGGAGCTCGATCATCCGCTCCTGCGTCCGTGCGACGGCCAGCGTACCAACCTGTTTGAAACCGGTGCTTTGACCGCTTTCGCGCTCGATGTGATGAAGAAAGCCGACGCCATACCGGCACAGCTCCGTAAGCACAAAGCTTGTGCGCAACTGCATTACGAGGCCCGCCGCGTGCCAGGTTGTGCCTGCGGTCAGCTGTGCGCGCTCGAGGACGACGATGTCAGACCATCCAAGCTTTGCGAGATGGTAGGCGACGCTGCATCCAATGATGCCGCCGCCAACGACAACGACACGCGCATTTGACGGCAGCGGCACTGGCATGAGGTGGTTCCGGTTCTAGCGGCTTGGCGCCGGATTTTCACGTGAGTGAAAATTGCATCATAGTTTTTCACGAGGGTCAATACGTTGGCGGCGTGACCACCCATACGACGACCGCTTCGGTCTTGCCTGGATTGCGATAGCGATGTGGGACCGTGCTGGAAAAACCGAAGCTGTCGCCTTCCTCGAGGACGTAGTGCGCGTCACCGATCCACAGCTCCAGGCTACCCGCTAGCACGACACCTCCCTCCTCGCCGTCGTGGGAATAGGGACCGTCACCCCCGCTCTCGGCGCCCGGTTCAAAGCGGCTCAGCAACAGCTCCAACTGCCCGGAGAGGTTCGGGGACAGCAATTCGTCGACCACGCCGCTTCCGAAGTGCAGCCGCCTGCGCTTCGCCAGGCGCACAATATGTCTACGTTCGTGCGTGGTGGCAGGGTCGTTCTCTTCGAAGAACCAACTAATGTTGACTCCGAGCACCCGAGCAATATCGTGCAGTACCTTGATGGATGGGCTCGACAAGTTCCGCTCGACCTGGCTGAGGAACCCAACCGACAAGCCAGCGGCCTTGCCGAGCGCCGCAAGCGTCATCCGCTTGGTCTTGCGAAGCTCGCGCATACGGTTGCCGATGAAGGATTCCGACGAGCGCATATTCTGCGGTCGACCTCGCGCGGCGATAGTCGGCGATTGTCGCGAACTCGTAGTTGTCTGGCGCATTATTGGATACTCAGTGCGATGGGCCTTCGGAACCGGCGAGTTGCTTCGCCGCGTCTCTGACGCAGTGCAATAATCTCACCGACAATGCCGCGCCGGAACAGAAGGACGGTGAGGACGAAGATCAAGCCCTGGATGACAAGCACCCATTCGCCGAAGCCGACCAGGCAATTCCGCGTCGTGATGATAACGGCGGCACCCACTACCGGGCCGAACACCGTGCCCATCCCGCCAGTCACATCCGTCAACGAGGCGAGCTGAAACACGATGGCTTTGGTGGCCCCGGCCAATCCCACGCCCACCATGATCGGGACCATAATCAGGGTCAGCAGCATCCACGCACAGAAGGCGCCCATCATGTATTGGACGCCATTTGCGTCGTTCATCAGTCCGAAGGTGACCGCCGGCCCAAGTGACAGCAGCGCATAGAATGCACCGTTGATGAGGCCGAGCAGCAGTTGGCCGCACAGCGCCCGCGGCGGCACACCTGTGAGCTCGAACATCGGCGAAGCGTTCCTTCCGGGCGATCCGTTTCCCGCGAGGCGTTATTTCTTGACCAATGGGAAGTCACCCTGGTCGATCGGACGGAACGCTTCGGCTGCGGGGATGGTCGCGCGCAGCGTGTAGTAGTCCCACGGCCCCTTGCTTTCGTCCGGCTTCTTCACTTCGAACAGGTGCATGTCGTGGATCTTGCGTCCATCCGCCCGGATCGACCCCTTGCCATACAACTTGTCGTCGGTAGGCGTCGACTTCATTTTGGTCACCACCGCGGCGCCATCGCCATCCGACTGCAACTCATGCACCGCCTTGAGATAATGTGTGACGGCCGAGTACACACCCGCGTGGATCATGTTCGGATGGTTGCCTTTGTTGGCGGGCGCAAACTCCTTTGCGAAGGCGCGGTTGGTGTCATTGGCATCCCAGTACCACGCCTCGGTGAATATCAGACCCTGCGCCGTCTTCAGGCCCAACGAGTGTACGTCATTGATGAAGACCAGCAAGCCTGCGAGGTTCTGACCGCCTGCGACGATGCCGAACTCCGAGGCCTGCTTGATCGAGTTGATTGTATCGCCACCGGCGTTGGCAAGTCCGATGATCTTGGCCTTCGAGGCTTGTGTCTGCAGGAAGAACGACGAAAAGTCCTGACCCGGGAACGGATGGCGCACCTTGCCGAGCACTTTGCCGCCGTTCTTGACAACCACGGCTTCCGTGTCCCGCTCGAGCGCATGTCCGAAGGCATAGTCGGCCGTGAGAAAGAACCACGTATCGCCGCCCGTCTTCACGATGGCATTGCCGGTGGCATTGGCAAGCGCCCATGTGTCGTAGGTCCAGTGCACCGTATTGGGGGTGCAGGCCTTGCCTGTGAGGTCCGAGGTTGCGGCACCCGACACGAGGAAGACCTTGTTCTTCTCCTTCGTGATGTTGTTGATTGCCAGCGCCACGGAGGACGTCGGTCCGTCGACCACAACGTCGACTTTATCGATGTCGTACCACTGACGTACTATGTTAGAACCGATGTCCGGCTTGTTTTGATGATCGGCGAAAACGACTTCGATCTTGTCGTGGCACTTGGTCGTTTTGCAGAAGTCCTCAATGGCTTTCTTGGCCGCCCACACCGAGCCTTGTCCAGTCAGATCGGCATAGAGGCCCGACTGGTCGTTGACTACGCCAAGCTTGATCACACCATCGCTGTATTGAGCATTTGCCGTCCAGGCGCAGCTGCACAAGGCGATACCGCTGACTAGCCCGTTGATCATGGTTCGCATAGCTTGCTCCTTTCCTAGACTCCGAGATAATCCTTCAGTCTCTGTATTTGCTTCGAGCGCGGCATTGGTGATCATGTCGATCACCCGGCCATGTTCGACGACGTAGTGTCGATCGGCGACCGTGGCGGTGAAGCGGAAGTTTTGCTCGACCAGCAAGAACGTAAAGCCCTGCTCACGGAGTTGTATGTAGGACGTATGCCTCCTCACTCATGGCCGGAGCCTGGTTGGATGACAGCTGACCGCGCAGAGATGACGACTCCTCTCATCACATTCTCCGTCCTCTGACTGTCACACGCGGCTGGGATTGCGCATCAATGCGATCGCCGGGCTTTATCCTGGCGTCGAGTCCTCGAAGCCGCACGGCTTGTCCCGTTCCCGTGCCGAGCGCGCGCTGCGCGAATTCATCCAGGGGCGCACATCCCGCCGGAATGGAGCTATCGATCTTGATCCATGCCCTCAACGGCGTAGGGCTTGCCCCAATCATTTCCACGAGCTCGCCTGCCGTAAGCTTCAGCTCAAGGCCGGTTTGGGGCGCGACGCGCAGCACGCGATGCCTTCCCTTCACCCCCTCGTAAGAGTCTGCCGTGGCTTGAACCACCGTCAAGGAGTGACCCGTCTTCTGCACTGACTCTCTCAACCGCTGCGATTCCACACGATCAACCGTTCCATCCGGCCGCATGACAACGCCGTAGTCCAGGCGGGCCCGCTCCTCGGACACATATCCTTTCAAGACGTCTTCCTCTGCCCTGTCCAGGTCTCTCGACAGCGGATCACCATAGCCTCCTCCTCCTGCCGACTGCATCACGACGATGTCGCCCTGGACAATCGGGCGCCCGGTGGCCTTGCCGGGTGTCGGCAATGGGGTCTCCTCGCCATCGCTGATGACGGAGATCGCAACTGGCGTCGCGCTCAGCCCGCCGCACACAC
>JBFWRV010000097.1:0-17843 GCA_050248715.1 Hyphomicrobiaceae bacterium
CCTGCGACTCGCCCTAAAGAGACGGTTGCAACACCACAAGAAAGCCGCCTAACCTCAAACCGAAACCGAGCCAGAGCCTCCCGTCACAA
This sequence comes from Hyphomicrobiaceae bacterium, assembly GCA_050248715.1. Taxonomy (GTDB): domain Bacteria; phylum Pseudomonadota; class Alphaproteobacteria; order Rhizobiales; family Hyphomicrobiaceae; genus AWTP1-13. The sequence continues at coordinate 90 of JBFWRV010000097.1, forward strand.
AAGCATCAACCTGTCCCAAAGCACCTGACGACGGACACAATGGCGCCGCGCGCGGGCAAGAGGCCGATCAGGTCGTGCCGCTCCTCAAGACAGCAGCAGGCTTGGACGATGCGTCACGAAGGTAATCGTCCACGTCGCGCGCTGTTTCACTGGCGTGCGCGACGCAGGACGCGACGGACATACCTGCCAGATAGTTCCCAGTAATGAACAGTCCTGGCTGAGCGCACTTGGTCCCGCCGAGCTTCTCGACCACGGACCCGTGCCCCTTGCGGTACTGCGGCAAGCCCCGGTCCCAATGTCGTACCCGTGTGACGACCGGTGTGTCCTTGGCTCCCAGCAGATCGGCTAGCTCTCGGGATGCGAGATCGACCAAGTCCCGGCTGGACAAATGCGCAAGCTCCGGCGCACGATCACCACCAATGTAGGCTGCAACAGACACAAAGCCCTCAGGTGCCCGACCGGGAAACATGCTCGAGCAGAACAGGCCCCCATTGGCCAATCGTGCCTCGGCGCTGGCCGCGAGAAAACCCAGGCCGTCGAGGGGGTGGGGGATCTGATGGTGCGCATAGCCGAGGAAGACGACGGCCAGCGGCGGTGCCTCGATGGCGTGGGCCGCTTCAGCGGCCTCGGGGTCGAGGCCCTCCAGCAGCTGCCCTGCCACGTGCGGCGGCGTCGCCAAGAGCACTGCATTGGCTCGCACCGTACCCGAGTTGCCCATGTCGATGAGGAAGCCCGACGGACGGGCCGCAATGCGGCGAACGGCCGCTCCCACCCTGACCCGCGCGCCGAGCCGTGCGGCAAGGGCTTGGGGTAGGGCGCCAATGCCATACCGCCAGGACAACAGCCGCCGTCCCGGCATCGACTTGCCCCGCCAGTGGGCGCGCAAGGCGGCCTTCAAGACCGATCCATGCTCCCGCTCCATCGCGACAAGGCGGGGGAACACGGCCGTCATCGACAGCTTGTTCGCCGTGCCTGCGAACATGCCGCCGACCAGGGGATCCATCACGCGGTCCGCGAACTCGTTTCCGAAACGGCGGCAACTGAACGCGGCGACTGTCTCCTCCCCCTCGCCTTCACTGCGGCGCACGAACATCTCGCCCAGCAGACGCAGGCGCCCCTTTGCTGACAAGTAGGAGCTGGTGAGGAATGCGGCGGGATGAATGCCAATGCCGCACAACCTGCCGCCGGCGACGAGATACCGGCGCCGCACCGCGCCGCTCAATCCGACCTGCTGACTTTCGAGACCGAGCTCGCGCGAAAGCGATTGGATCGGGGCCTCGGCGGCGACAGAGCTCGGACCGTGTTCCATCAAGTAGCCGCCGAAACGCTCGGAGACAGCCTTGCCACCGACGCGGACCTGCCGCTCGAGCACGACGACGTCATGCCCCCTGCGCTCGAGCTCGAATGCGGCGGCGAGCCCGGCGATGCCGCCACCGATGACCGCCACGTCGGCAATCATTGCGCCCTCGCTGGTCGAGTCGGCGCCGCACCTGCGAAGCGCCGGCGGGCCAGCGCGTCGAGGTGCGCTGCCCTAACGACGGACTCGCCGCACTCACGCACATGGCTCTCGACGCGCTTGCGGACGAAGCGACGCACGGCCGCCGGCACATGGGCGAGGCGCGCCTCGGCATCCGACGCCCAGGTCAGCGACGCAGGGCCCATCGTCGCCACGTCGATCATGGCGCCATCCGCCGGCTGGTAGCCGCACAGGAAATCCTCACCCATGAGGTTTCCGTCGCGCGCGAGCGGCCGAGCGCGGCAGCCACCGCACAGCTTGGTGTATTCGCACGTTCCACAGCGCCCCTCCAGCCGCGGCGACCGAAGTGCAGCGAAAAGCGGAGCCTCGCGCCACAACTCGGCGAGATCTTTGTCGCGCACCGAGCCGGCGGAGACCTCCATGTAGGGGCACGGCGTGACGTCCCCCTCGGGGGTGACCCGGCAGTAGCGCGTGCCGGCGAGGCAGCCGCCGGCTTCGTAGCCGTCGGCAAGCGTGATCGGCAGCGGCGGGCGCATCTCTCGCGCCAGCCGCTTGAAGTGGGGAGCGCAGCGGGCCCGGACGATGAGATTCTCTTCCTCGCGCGCCGCCATCGCAAGGCGGCCCAACACCTTCTCGTAGGTGGCGACGGAGATGTTCGAGAGAGAGCGCCCCCGTCCCGTGCACACCACGAAGAACACGTTGAGTACAGCCGCACCGGCCGAACGTGCAAATTCGATCACGCCATCGAGCTCATCGGCATTATCGTCGGTGGCCGTGAAGTGAACCTGGAACATCAGGCCTCCACGGCGGCACGCGTCGATGCCCGAGGTCGCCGCCTGCCAGGCCCCCGGCCGGCCGCGAAACCGGTCGTGATGAGCCGGATCAAGCGAATCCAGGCTGATACCGACCGCGTGGACGCCAGCCGCTCGCAGAGCGGCGACGCGTGGTCCATCGAGCAGAGTGCCATTGGTGCCGACGACGACCATCAGCCCGAGGTCGCTCGCGCGCCTGGCGATGGTATCAAGGTCCGGCCTGAGCAGCGGCTCACCCCCGGTCAGCACCAGCATGGTGTCTCCGCCGAGTGCCGCAATGTGCCCGATCAGCACTGTCAGCTCCTCGACGCTGAGCTCAGTCGGCCCGCCAGCGTCGCGCGTTCCGGCGTCGAGATAGCAATGGACGCAGGCGAGATTGCATCGGCGCGTCAGGTTCAGCGCCACTAGGAAAGGTGATTCGGCATTGGCGGTCATTCTCCTCCCCCGGACGGCCGGAGCACGGGCGGATGCCCGCCGGCTGACATGGCCTGATCCATGACCCGCCGGGAGTCCTTGATCGCTGCTTCGACGACTTCCAATGTGACTTCGGCTTGGGCCAGCTCGCGCACGCGTGCATCGGCTCGCCGGCGCACAGCCTCGCGTCCCATCTCAGGAACGCGGCTGAGTCGCGCCAGTGCGGCGGCGCACCAGTGGAGCGACGCGTTCTTCTGGGGGCCGAGGAATGGCTGAACATGCTCGGCGGCCACCTCGGCTGCGCCCTCTCGGCGCGCGCGCTTCTCTGCGCGCAGCCGAATGTCCGCGAGGACCGAGTCCCCGGCTTCGGCGGCGAGCACGGCTTTCGCCCCCTCGGACCAAGGCATGCCGTGCACCTCTGTGCGCGCTTTGCCATGGCCGGGACAGAACCGTGCCGTCGCCTCGTCGACCAATGTCGAGGTCACTACCGTGTGCCCCTGTTCCTGGGCATGGCGGAGAATGACCATGCGGACCATGTTGCGCACCGTCTCGGGAACGCGGTCGATCTTCTGCTCCGCCTCAGCGCTCCACACGATCGTCTCGCGCGCTATCGCGTCGAATGGTGGCGTGTGCATCGCGGTGCCGATCCAGACGTGGCAGGGCGCCAGCCGCAGCAGATTCTCGGTCGTGCCGCCGACGTCGAGTTGCGGATCGGCGTGCACACCGGTCTTGCCGACAAGTAACAGGCTGGCTCCCACCTTTGCGAGATAGGCGCAAATGGCCTGGAAGGGCTTGCCGTCCAGCAACTCGGCCTCGATCCGCGATCCCTCTTCCCGCGCTACGGCTCGGGCAATCTCTAGATGCGAGCGGTAGATTTTGGCGAGACCATCGTCGATGATCTCCTCGTGCAGCCGCTCCTGTTCCTTGAATCGGAACACACGCCCGGCTTCCTCGCTAAGCCCTCCGGCGATGCGGCGGAACGCGACGTAGTGGAAGTAGGGGTCGTAGGCAGCGACGGCGTGCACGGTAACGCCCAGTCTGCGACCGACGTCGAGTGCCGTCTTGAGCGCGCCGAACGACTGCGGCGAGCCGTCTATGCCGACGACCAGGGGGCCGTCGCCGAGTTGGCGGCGATGGTCGCGAATGACGAGCACATCGATTGGCGACCGGCGCGCAACCCTCTCGCAGACCGTGCCGACGGTGCTGCCCGCCACGGCGCCGAGTCCGAGCGCGCCCAGCACCAGCACGTCGTACTCGCCGCTGGCGGCCGCCTCGGCGAGGCGCCGGTAGTTCTTTCCCTCGGGGCTGAGGCGCCGATAGGGAACGCCGGCCTCGACACAAGTCTTCTCGGCTGCATCGTGATAGCTGTCGCCGATGATCCCGAGGCCGCGGCTGATCAGGTTGTCGTGTATGCGGCGCTGACGCTCCAGCTCTTCCTCTTCCCGGTAGCGCGCCGGCAGCCCGCCTTCCATCTGGCGGAAGCGCTGGTCGTGCAGCTTGGCGGCGTAGGCGTGGATGCCGGTGACTGCGCCGCCGGCAGTTGCGACAAGCCTGGCGGCCTCGGCCAGCGCTCTATTCGCATGGTCGGAGGCATCGAGGCCGACCAGGATGCGGCACAAGGCTACGGGCGCGCTAACGGCGGCCAGGGAAGCCGCCGGCGTCGGCACACGCGAAGGCGCGACATCGTGCATGTCTCCAACCTCACCTACCCCCGCCTCGCCCGTTGCCGCACCCAGCGCAGGCCCCAGGCCTGCACCGCCGCTGCGGCCAAGAACGCCAGAACAGGGCTCACGTAGGCGAGCGTCCCAATCGGCTTCTCGAGGCTCATAAAATACCAGGTTGATACGGCCTTCTCGCCCCCACGCTCACGCTTGGCACCGTCCCAGGCCGCAAACGCAACAGGGATTGTCATTCCCGGTGCGAACGCGAAGCGATCCTGCGTGCGAGGCAGCGTCAGCACGAGCGACCAGCTGCCGTCCTTCCATGCTGCCTTGCCGCTTGCATCCTGCCGGTCCGCCGCCAGTGAGGTCAGCGTTCCGAAACCCTCAGCCTCGAGCTTCTCGACCGGAGAGCGCGCCTGAAGGTCCCGATCACCGAGGCTGTTGCCCGCATGCCAGGACGTTACGAACGTCCGATCGCCGCCCTTGGCGTAGTCGGCAGCCTTGGCGATCTCGCCGGCGCCTCGGCCCGAGAATGGATACCAATCGGCCACCATCTGCGGATGGAGACCCTCCTCGTCGCCCTTGTCACCTAACTGCCAGTCGGCTTTCCATTGGTAGATGACGACCGGCTTATCGGGCTCGCCCATGGCGAAATAGGGGATGCCAGCCGCCGGATCGCCGGGGAACTCGAGCGCGACGGCATCGCGAAACGTTCCGGGGCCGCCCATCAGCGCATCGCTGCCAGCGTCGCGCCAGGTCAGGTGCACGGCGATGCGCTCCGCGTCGTAGAGCGCGCGCGCCGTGAGCGCCTTGATCCCAGCCTCGAACACGCGCGGCTTGACCACCGCCTGTGGCGCCAGCGGGACGTCGAGCGAATCGGCCCCCTGCCAGCGCGGGTCCTGCGGGTCCTCGGGCACGCTCGCCACCGCCTTTGCCAGGAGCGAGGCCTTCTGCGCTTGCTGCGCCGATGCCGGCCGCGCCGCGCCCAGCAGCCAGGCAAGGCCGCCCACCACCGGGACACCCAGCCACATTCGGCGGCTGACACTGGGCGCGGAACTCTCTTGCGCCGATCTCCTCATGGCTCGCCTCGCATCGTCGGGTTGAAAGCGGCCGCAGCCGCGCACGCCTCGCAGTTCGACCATTCCCCGCGAGGTGGAGCCTCGGAGTGGACCCGTGCCGGAACGCGCTCAACATCCAAGGCGACTGTCTCCTCGGAGATGAACGCCGCCAGCAGCCGCGCAAGGGCCGCGTAGGGCCCGCTCCGTGCCTTCGCCTCGAGCCGCGCCGCAAACAGGGGAGCCCAGCGGCCCAGGTGCTCCTGCAGGTATCGGCGTGCAGCATTGCGCACGATGGCGACGCGCTCCTCGCCGTGACCGCGGGCAAGGGCATAGGCCTCCTTGGCGGCGAGCACGTGCAGGAACTCGAGCTCCACGCTGATGTGATCCAGCCGACCGGCGACGCCGGGCGCAGCTTCGAGCCCGAACGCCCTGAGGAACCCCGCATTGTCAGCGAGGCATTGTGTTTTCTGGAAGATATGGGCGTTGCCATACTCGCCCTCGCAGGGCGGACAATCCCCCGAGATCAAGTGACCGAAGACGCGGTGTTGCGCTGTCGGGAGCTCGTGCGCCTCCAGCCGTTCCAACTCGTCCTGCACGGCGCACAGTGCGGCCTGCGCTGCCGGCGAGCCAATCGTCTCGAGAGCGGCTTTCGTCGTGGGCAACAGACGGCGCAGAGACCCTAGTGTGTCGCCGTCCGGGTCACCGAGCGCCGTGGCCAGGAAGGCGTAAACCTGGCTGCGCGCAAGGGCTGCGGCTGTAATCATCTCGGCCATGTCAAATCGAGTTGTAGTGCTTGTCGGGCCGGACGTATTTCGGTTCCTCGACGGTGACACGCGCTACCTCCTTGCCGCTCTTGCTGAAGCCAACGATCGTGTCGTTGTAGAGGGTCCACGGCTTGTCCTTGATCGTCCGTTCAAAGATCTTCTCGCCCTCGATGATCTCGTAGCGGTAGACGATCTTCTGCGACGCGCGGAAGAGCTGAAGCACTGCCATCAGCTCGCGCGAGGGAAAGCTGTATTTCTCAATCGCCTCGTCGACACCGGGTCCGAACATCTGCCGCAGATAGGGGCGCGGTACCCAGCGAGGAGGGATGTAGTAGCCGTTGGGCTCGGTACCGAACTGAGGATAGAGGGGAAGCGCGACTTTCTGGGTCTTGATCAGGAAGTAGAGAGGATTGTAGCGGTCTTCCTTCCATTCGCCGTCATCGCCGATCTGCACCAGCCCCTGAAGGCGGATCTTGCCGACACAGGCTGCCATGCAGCGGGTCTCCATGGGCTCGCCCTCGGTGAGCGGGTCCTTGCCTTCGATGCGCGGATAGCAGGCGATACACTTCTCGCTCACTCGCGTGGCGGCGCGGAACATCGGCTTCTTGTACGGGCATTGCGCGACGCACTTGCGGTAGCCGCGGCAGCGGCCCTGGTCGATGAGCACGATGCCGTCCTCGGGACGCTTGTAGATGGCGCCGCGTGGGCACGCCGACAGACAGGCGGGATAGGTGCAGTGATTGCACAGGCGCTGCAGGTAGAAGAACCAAGTATTGTGAGCCGGCAGGCTGGCCGGCTTCATAGTAAGCTTGTCCGGCACTGCCTCCGACCCGGTCGCGGTGTCCTCGTAGAAGTTCGGGGACCGCCACTCCTCGTCCATTGGCTCGTAGCCGAGCGCCACCTGGTCGCGCCGCTCGCTCGCATGCGCCGCCTCGAAGATCGTCATGCCTTCGTAGGTGCCGTATGAGCTTTTGGCGTTCTCGGCACGCTTAGTCGCGTCCCACTCGGCGTTGCGGTTGGCCTTTCGGTGCGCCTCGTCGAGCAGCCCCAGCAGCTTCGTGTCCCAGGATTGGGGATAGCCACCGTAAGGCTTGGTCTCGACGTTGTTCCACCACATGTATTCCTGTCCCTTGGAGAACGTCCAAGTCGACTTGCAGGCCATCGTGCAGGTCTGGCAGGCGATGCAGCGATTGATGTTGAAGACGAAGGCGAACTGCGAGCGCGGATGCCGCTCCGCAAACGGGTAGCTCATCTTGCGGCCGAGCTGCCAATTGTAGACCTCAGGCATGACAGCCATCCATTTCGTTCGTCGTCCACTTGGCGCGCACGCGCGCGATGAGCTCCGCCACGTGTTGGCGTCCGCGATCGCGATAGATTTGGTGCGTCATGCCGAAGCATGGGTGCGCGAATAAAGACATGAGCTGGCGGTCGCTCCAGCCGAGCAGGAGGTATTCCTCGACCAGGCACTCGGCCATGAAGTCCGGGTCGCCGTCGGCGAGCTTGACACCGATCAGCTCATGTGGGTCGCTTGGTTCGAACGCCTTCATCAGCCACCTTTGACCTTGGTCAGGCCACCGGCGAGATAACGCGTCATCACCTCGCTCTCATGCCCCGGCGTGAAGCCGCTGCGCACCGGCTCCCAGACTCCCTTGCCGTCGCGGCCTCCGGGCTCACCCTTGGTGATGCGCACCAGGGTTTCCTTCGGAACCGTATTGACCGCGTGATTGTCGACGTCGAACCCGAACACGAAGCCCATCGAGCCCACCTTCTTGTGGAACAGGCTGTCGGTCTGGTGCATCGGCGGGGCCCAGCCGCGCGTGACACTCTGGTGCGAGCCGTAGCGGAAGTTCGACTGATAACCGGTGTCGGCGGCGAGCGCCCGGCCGTCGGGGCGAGTCTCGTGCGCCTTGACTGTGCGCTCGGTCGCGATCCAGGCGCTGTGCTTGGTCATCACAGTGTTCAGGGGATAGGCGGGGTTGTACTTGACGCGCGTGAGCAGCCGAAACGCCTTGTAGCGCGGGTCGTTCTGTTGCCACCCGGCGAAGGGACGATCGGCCGGATTGGCGTCGACATAGATGTAGTCGCCGTCCTCGATGCCGAGCTTCTTGGCCGCGTCGGGATGCATGTGAACCTGCCAGTCGCCGACACCGGGCTGGCGCTTGTCCATGCGATAGGGATCGCCGAAATTCGTGCTCCAGATCCAGTTCCAGTCGACGGTTGCCCAGGAGGAATGGGTGGTGTGCCGACTCTTCGGTGTCATGCAGTAGAACGTGTATCCTTCGCGCCAGAGCGGATTGACCGTCTTCTTGACGTCAGCCCAGGCCATCCTGTTGTTGGCGACGGCGCGCAGGTCGGCGTCGAGCACCTCGCGCTGCAGGGCCGCGGCATCGATGCCGTAGTTGGTCGGCCGTATGAAGGGGCTGGTGGAGACAATGACGTTCGGCAGATAGGGCGTCGCCTCGGGCGCTTCACGGTGCACCACGAGGTTCTCACCGTACTCGATCGCTTCCGGAATATCGGCGTAGGCGCAGAGGCGCCCCGTATCGGTGTAGAAGGGAATGCTGTCGTAGACCTGCTCGTAGAATGGCACGCGCGGGTAGGTGCGGAACAGCATGAGCGCGGCGCCGGGCTCGCCGTACTTGCCGGACATGATGTCGGCGACGGTGTAGCCCTTGGTGGTAGTCGAATTGTCGAGCACGCGCTGGATGTAGACCTCTGGCCGGCCCTCCAGCATGAACTTCCAGTGCTCGCGGAAGCGCTTGTCTCCGGTCAGTTGGGCAAGCTTGTCCGACACCAGGGCGAAGATCATGCCGTCGTCCTTGGAGTCGAATAGCGGCTTTATGCCGTCGCCGCCCCAGATCTGCAGGAAGGGATTGGAGCACGAGCCGCCACACTCGAGCGTCTGGAACTCGAGCCAGGTATTGGCCGGCAGCACGATGTCGGAGTACTCGGCGGAGCCCGTCCATTCGACCTGCTGGTCGACGATCAGGTCGATCTTGGGATTGACGTTGACGATGAGGTGGTAGATCCACTTCGCCTGATTGAGCAGGTTGGCGTTGTTGTACCAGATCACCTTGGTGGGTGAGGGCATGTGGGTCTTCCCGGTGAAGACCTTGCGCCCGGCGCCCGGCGTATTGACGATGAACGACCGGTCGCCCATACCCCAGTAGCTCATCTCCTCGCCGTGTAAGTACTCGCGGATATTCTCAACACGCAGCGGCGCCGCCGGATCGAGGACTTGGTTGAAGGGATCCTCCTTGACATACGCCCCCCCCACTCCGGGGCCGGACCACTCCGAGCCTTGGAACAGGGCGCCCTTGTAGTTGCCAGCCCAGGTGTGCGCGCCCGAGCCCGGAATGCCGATGGAACCGACCAGCAGCAGAGGCAGCAGCGTCGCCCGATTGTGCAGTGTGGCGTGGAAGTAGTGGTTGATGCCCTCGCCATAGTGAATGGCGATAGGGTAGGCCTCGCGCGGCTTGCCGACGAAATCGGGATCCCAGAAGCGCCGCCCGAAGTCCTTGGCGAGCTCCTCAATGAGGTCCTTGGGCGCCCCGCTGATGTCGGCGACGGTGTCGAGGTCGTAATCACGCAGGTGGGTCTTGTACATCTCCCATACAGTCATCGCCTCGACGATGCTGCCATCGACCAGCCGCACCTCGCCGCGCCATTCGAGCACGGGGTCGATATCCTTCGCCGCCATGTGCTTGCCCACGTCCTCGCGGGTGATGGGCACGAGCCGGCCGGTGCGGGCCTGACGCACGATGAAGTCGCCGACGCGTTCGCGCTGCTCCGCCGTCATGCCCTGGATGGTGAAGCTCGGTCCCTTGGAGATGTCGGCATTGCGATAGCCGGCGATGACGTCCTGCGGCCTCAAGCGCTTCAGGGTGTCGGTCCGGACCAGCAGCGGGAAGTCGGTGAACTTCTTGACGAAGTCTTCGTCGTACCAGCGCTTCTCCATAAGCATCCGGGTGACGCCTAGGAAGATCGCGGTGTCGGAGAGGCCCGGCCGTACCGAGATCCAATAGTCGGCCTTCGTGGCGGTGGGGTTGTACTCCGGTGCGATCACCGCGATCCGGCCGCCGCGCTCGATGAGCTCGATCAGCCAGTGCGCCTCGGGCATCTTATTCTCGATCAGGTTCTTGCCGACCTGGACCGTGAACTTGGTGTAGCGCAGGTCGTTGAGGTCGATATCTGAGGTCTGCAGCCCGTGCACGAACGGCTGACCCGGCGCCTGATCACCGCGCCAGGTGTATTCCGACCACTCGCGTGCACCCTTGGCTTTGTCCGCACCCACATCGCGCACGTGGGCGTCGAGGAGCCCCAGCAGGTTCGCCATGCGGAAGATGCCGAACTTGCCGATGACGCCGTGCAGCGGCAGCGAGCTGCCGAGCTTCATCACTCGCGTGCCTGCTTCCTCCCAATGCTCCAGCATCTCCGGCTCGTAGCCATCCTTTTCGATCAGGCGCTGGCGCCCCTCGGCCCCACTGTAGGTTCGGGCAATGGCAACGAGACCCTTGGCCAAGTAAGTGGTCGCTTCGTCCCACGTGAGCCTGATGAAGGTATCCGTGCCGCGCGAGTCGAACTTGTACTTGGTGCGCAGGGGAGGCTGGTCGGAAAGCGATGGAAAGCCGTCGTCCGCCCACTGCTTCCAGCCGGCCCGGATCATCGGACCTTTGGCGCGGTAGGGCCCGTAGACACGCCGGTGGGTGGTGAAGCCCTTGAGGCACATGCGAGGGTTCCAGGCCGCCGTCGCCTGGTTTCCGTAGAGGTCCTTGTAGCGCTGATGGTCGTAGTTCTGCTCGAGTCGCGTGACGACGCCGTTGCGCACGAACGCCCGAACGCGGCACATGTGCGTGTCGTTCGGCGCGCAGATGAACGTGAAGCTGCGGTCGTAAGCGTATTGGTCGAGGTACACTTTTTCCCAGGCGCGGTCGGGATAGTACTCGAGCGGGTTCTCGACTCGCGTGGCGGGAATCAGGGCCTTGCCGAGAAGGTGCGGCTCGGCGGCCAGGACGCCGTCCGCCGCCGCCGGCGCACCCCCGGCAGCAAGGCTGCCCGCGGCCGTCAACACTTTGCGCCGCGTCAGGCCTGCAGATGGCGCGCTATCGTCCTTGAATTGGTCGGTCATCGCTCTTGCCTGGTCGGTGTGGTCGGCAGCTCGCTAGTCCTGGCGCGGCTCGAAGCCGGTCGCCTTGTAGAGGTAGACGATCACCTGCCATGCCTCGTCGGGCGTCAGGTCGTTGCTATGCAGCGTCGTATCGTTCTGGGCGTCGGCGGGCGCCACCCAGCGCGGCATGGCGCTGTTAAACTGGTTCTGGATGCCGCCGGTGGTCAGCCGCCAATAGACGTAGGGCAGCGTGAGCTGGGCGATCGTCCCGGCGTCGCGGAAGTTGGCAGGCCGGATCGGATAGCGAAACCCCTCGGCCGCAGGCCCCTGCCCGTCGAGCTGCTCGCCGTGGCAGACGGCGCAGTTGGCGACATAGATGGTCTTGCCCTTCGCCACCACGTCGGCGCCCCACCGCGCCGGAGTGGCTGCCCAAGCGGGAACCTTGATACGGGCTAGAACTTCGTCGCCCGCGGTCGGGTGGCGCTGGAAGATCTCGACGGGCGGGGCATAACGCGGCCGGGTCCCGTCGTAGACACCCCACGCCAGCACGAAGGGGATGACGAGCAGGAGGCCATAGCGCTGAAATGTGAGGCTCCGGTCCTCCCCCGCCGCGAAAACGAAGAAGTCGCGGAAGCGGCGGATGCGGTCGTCGTTCAACGTTATGTGGATGACAACGCCGACGAGCACGAAACCCATGTAGAGCAGAACGACGCTGCCGGGGATCACCGGCCGCACCGACTTGAGCAGCACATAAGCGGCCGCGAGGACAAGGAACGCCGTGGTCGGTATCGGCAGCTTGCCTTTGAATCGCCCGGTCATGGCTTGGGCTCCAGCGCTGCCAGGTAGGTGACGATGGTGTGCAGCTGGCCCGCCGTGAGTTCTTTGCTGTAGTCCTCCGGCATCAGCTCCGGATTGAAGTCTCCCTGGACGAACGCACGCGGCACCACGATCGACTCCATCAGATAGGCATCGAGGCTCAGTCCGCGCACTTTTGCGTTCGTGCGTAAAATGCTCGGATCGAAGGGCGGTCCAGCCAGCACTTCGCCCTTCTTGAAGCTGTGGCAGGTTATGCAGTTGTGCTTCTCGAGCAGCGCCATGGTCTCGGGCGTGCTGGCGCCAGCCCTGGCGACTGTAGGGGCCGCGGCAGTTGCCGGAGAGCTTGCCGCTGCCGGCGGGCGCGGCAGCTCACCCACCTTCAACGTTGGCGTGCCCCCCAGCGACAAGAGATAGTCGACGACAGCGGTTATCTCCTCGTAGGTAAGCCTTGAGGGTGGCCGATGCGACGCTGGCATGATGTTGGCGAAGCCCTCGACGAGGTAGCCGCCCGGCTCGTAAAGGCTCTGCGTCAGATAGGTGACGAGGTCGGACGGGCCGCCTGCCACGCCCGTAGCACGTCGCGCGGCCAAGCCAGCGAGGTTGGGACCGCGGCCCTGGCCCTTCACGCCCGCCCCGGGCTCGATCGTGTGACAAGTGAGACAACCGCGCTCGCGCACGAGGCCTGCGCCGACGCGAGCAAGGTCCGTTGGGCTCATCTGCTGGCTGATGGCGCGTGCGCGAGGCGGCTCCCAGCGCGTCTGCGGGATCCAGTTGGAGAACCACACGAAGAAGCCGAGCACCGCCAGGGCCGGCAGGAACGGGCCGACAGCGCGCCCCAATGTCTGCGTTGCCTCCATTGCCACCCCTTATCCTCCTGCGGCCGCCAGACGGCCCGGGCCGTGGGATCCCTTGGCTCCGGCGCTCAACCCCGAGATTGCGAACGAGCCGGCCAGCAGCACGAAGAAGATCAATGTGATCGCCGTGACCACCACTGCCGCCTCGCCGAGAGAAGGCAGGCCTGCACCTGCGGAGGTGTCTTCCATGATGCCGAACACGTGCCAGTTGAGGCGTACGGCGCTGCGCGCATAGCCCATCAGGCCCATCAGCCAGACGATGATGAAGGCAAGAGCGATGAGCACATATTGTCCGCGGCCCGGCATGGTGCCCCAGCGCACCTCGGCCACCGTACGCGCGCCCTTGAGGAGGAACTGATCAATAACGACGGTTGCGACGATGCCGACGATTAGCGCCAGAATCTGCCATATCGAGGTGAGGATACGGATGTGCGCCGGGGCGAAATAACCATAGATGCCGAGCCCGATGATGACTGCGCCGGTGAGCGCGATCAGCCCCCATTGCACGATGGAGCCGGTGGCCGCCCACGACACTGTTGGAACCAGGCCGGCGCGACGATAGAGCATGTAGCTCACGTAGAGCACGAGCAGGATCACCGTCACCGCGATCATTTTCGGGGCCATCAGGCCCAGCGCACCGAGCAGCGGATGAAAACCTCCCGTCGACTCTTCGATACTCGCCGCCATGGTGTGCGGAGTCGCCCACACCATGAAGCCGACGATCAGGATGACGTTGAACACCGGCACCCAGCGCTGCTGCGGTTCGGAGCCTGGAATGCGCAGGAAGCCCAGCCACGAGTAGTACGCCGCGCCGATGAACAGCGATGCGATCACGATCGCCTGGATGATAAACAGCCACGACAGCACGCCGCCCATCAGCGTGACACCGTAAGTGGCCGAGAAAGCAAACAGCTCGAAGCCGAAGTAGTAGCCCGCGAACGGCAGGAACAGCATAGTGAAGAGCGCAATCAGATTGCCGGTGTAGCCCATCCAATCGTAGAGGGCGCGCTCATCGCGATCGGATGCGAGCAGGAAGCGATAGGCAGCATAAGCGGCACACAGCAGCGCGCCGAAAGTGATATTGGCGACGAGCCGGTGCACGTTGAGTGGCATCCAGCCGGGGTTCCAGACGGCCGCGTACAAGCTGACCAACTTGCCGCTCTGGTCGACGCCGGCCGGCGTCATCATGAATGTGGCCCACGCGTCGGCGATGAACATGACGATCGTGCCGAAGACATTGAGCAGCACGCCAATGGCGACGTGAATCCACTTGCGATCGCCCTGCAGCCGATCCCAAGTGTAATACCAGAGGTAGAGGAGTAGGGTCTCGGCCACGAAGAACAGCGGGTAGACGACGAACGTCGGGCCGAAGATGCTCGTCATATACCCCATGAATCCGGGATAGGCGGCAAACAACGCAAACCCGAGGAAGGCGCCCGTGATGGCGGTGAGCGAGTAGGCCGGTGGCAGCAGCCGAGCCATCTCGTGGGCCAACCAGTCGTAGCGCGCCGCCTCCGCCGGCTCGCGCTTGACCCGCCACCAGCCCATACACTCGATGTAGAGGGCGAACATCGGTACGGCGAGCACGAAGGCAGCGAACATAAGATGCAGTTGCGCTGCGACCCACACGACCAAGCGGCTGTCGATCTGCGCCGGCTCGGCGTAGCTCGGCACAGCCGTCGCACCTTGGGCGAGCGCGGCCCCCGCACCCAGCGCCACCAGCGCCACTGCCAACGTCGCGCTCGCCGATCGGATCATCAAGTCATGGCAGTCGCGCATCGCCGCCCCCAAAGTCACCCGATACGCTTGCTTTTCGATCGTGCAAGCGGCGTCTTGCGGATGCGTCCCGCCCCCGACTGCGTGGCTGAGCCCCCCCTTCGCTTGGTCCCCAAAGCCGGGCCCGTGATGCCACTGACGCCTTCCACGACCATCCGTAACGCGTGCAAATCTCCGAAGTATCCCGCCCGACCGCTCTGAACGTGCTGGATGTGTCCTCGCCAGCTTGAGTCGCCATTCGGCCCGCTCTCGAGCCTAATCCGAGCTACGAACGAAGCCGCCCTGCTAGTCGCCATCGATGCACCCTCGCGCGAACGGAAGAGCTGCCTGGGCAACAGCTAGCAAGCTGCGGTAACAGTCAGGTAACAGAGGCTCCGAGCGCCGCAATTCGTCGCCCTGGGAAATCAACGGGATGCTCGAAGTGGATTCTGCGGCGGCGATTGCGGGCCTGCGGTCTAACGCCGCATGCGACCTCTCGATCGCTCGCGCACGCGCCCTAGGACAATCTCACGATACACGCGCTCGGTCTCGGGCGTCGGCTCGACGCCCAACTCGCTCTCGAGAACCCGGCGGCAGTGGTGATAGTGGGCGATGGCACAGTCGCGCTTGCCGAGGTGCGTCAGGCAAATCATCAATCCACGATGAAATCCTTCTCGATAAGGTTCGCGTGCGAGGCCACTCTGGCAGACGTCGGCTGCCCGCGCATGATCGCCGATATCGAGATAGCAATCAGCCATGCTGCCCAGGAGATCCAGGTAGGTTTCGCGCAGACGCAGGCGCTCCGCAGCACACCAATCGGCGTAACCATCGTCGGGCAGATAGTCGCCCGCGTAGAGGCGCCTCGCCTCCTCAAAGCGCAACAACGCTATCTTCACGCACCCTCGCTGCTGGACCTGCCGGCCCTCCTGGACGAGCCTTTCGAAAGCTTCGCAGTCAAGCCAGATCGTGTCGCGGTCCAACGCGTAGCCCGCACCGATCACCCTCACCGCATTGCTGTTCAAGCCGCTCGCCCAAAGCCGCTCGCGCAGGAAATACGTGGTGACCTTCAGCCGCTCGCGCCCTCTGTGCTCGTCCGCGTCCGGCCAAAGACACTCGATGAGGTGCTCGCGACGCACGGCCTCGCCACGCCGCGTGACGAGCACCTTCAAGAGGGTCAGTGACTGCTTGCGGTGCCATCGCTCCGTGGCCAGGGTGTGGCCGTCCACGGACAGACTGAAGCTTCCCAGGGTGCGAACGTGCAGTTTGCGGTCCGCATTCGCATCGCGCGCCCGCTCGCCACGGCGATGCAGAAAGACAATGGCGGCTGCGTCCGACGCGGGGTTGTCAGGTGAAGCGGGAGCAACCAGCGTGCTGATTGCAACCTCGAGCCAGCCGCCGTCCTTGCGGCGCAAGGAGCATTCCTGCACCGCAAAGGGGGCGTGATGCTTGAAGCAGTGTCTGCCTTCACAGGCTGGCGAGCAGAGCGGCTCGCCATTGGGAAGCGTCGCTTGCAACACATCGTAGCAGGCGGACCCTAAAGCCTCGTCTCTCGCGTACCCCAAGAGACTGCAAAGTCGGGCGTTGCAAGCAACGATGCGCGAGTTAGCATCCACCGCGAAGGCCGCGTTCGACGCGAGGTCCACGAACGCAGAGAACGTCGTCATCTGGCTCTCAACGCCATCACTCCGGGACCACACTTGCGGCGCGGGTACCTGAGCCGCACCTGCGATCTGTTCCCAAGTCACGGCTTCACGAAACAATATGCGCCGTGTCGCGCCGCAAGTCACCCCCTCCGATCCGCACCCGTGTTCAAGATGTTCCTCGAGCGCAAGTGCCTTCTCGCGGCACACGTTGCTCGCCGCGGGTCATTTGGCCTGGGAGGCCGCCATTGCGCCTTACTCGCGTCAACAAGCCGTAGTCTACAGGATACTTCTCCGGGCTCCACGCATAGTGGTAACCCGCTAGGGCGGCCTTGACCTCGGTTAAGTGGATGCAGAGGAGGAGGAGCACGCTGTAGGTTTCGCGGATGCCACGATACCGGCTAAGAGCAGCGCGCCACCGAGTTGCAGTAGATGCCGACTTCGTCATCGATCCCAGGGCCAGCGATCCGGCATGCGCTACCGCGCTACCTCGCGCATGATAGCGGTGACCCCCACGAGGCGTTTCGCCTGATCGTGGATGGGAAGGAGCGTGACGTCGAGCTTTACCCGCGTTCCATTGCGCCGCAACCCCTCAACGTCGAGTACGTGGTCGGGGCTATAGTTGAGCAAGCCGGCCGCCATAGCGCGGCGATAGTTCCGCCAATGGTCGGCACGTTCCTCCGGGGGAATCACGAGGTCGAGCGTCTGCCCAATCGCGTTGACGGCTTTGTGGCCGAAGATGCGTTCGGCAGTCTTGTCCCATTCGCGGATGAAGCCATCGCGGTCCGCAGAGACGACCGCATGCGGACCTGCCGCAAAAGCGCCGCGTGCGATGCCTTGTTTGCCTGCGGATAACATGGCCGTGATCTCCCATGTGGTGACCGCTCCGATCCGGTCAGTTCATCTTTATATTACCATGCCACACTGCGATGAGCGTGGAGATCCAGCCGATCCAAGCGAGTACGGGCTAGCGACCACTGTCCGTGCCAGAGTGCTTCTCGCCCAAGCCCCGCGCGGCCTGCGCAAAGACCTCGAAAGAGGCCATCCGCCTGATCGACGCCACCAACGCCTCATTGAGCTCGCTGCCGCGGCTCAGGGGCCCGCACGGAGTGGTCCAACACCATTGTTAGTTTAGCCGCGGACGCAACGCTATGGCCGGCGGAGCGCTCTCAACAGCCGGCGAGGCCGGCCATGCCACAGCCTCCGGCGTCGGCGGCTTGTAGCCGAGCCAGGAATGCGGACGCACGCGATTGTAGTGCCGGCGCCACTCCTCGATGACGATCTGTGCCTCGCGCAGCGTCGTAAATATCTCCCCGTTGAGCAGCTCATCGCGCAGCCGCCCATTGAAGCTCTCGACATAGCCGTTCTCCCAAGGGCTGCCGCGCTCGATGTAAGC
>JBFWRV010000098.1:0-17717 GCA_050248715.1 Hyphomicrobiaceae bacterium
CGCTTACGAGTGCTCGAAGCCGTGCTTCGACCCTCGGAACAAGTCCTTGGGCAGGCAGGCTCAGCACGGGGGTGGCTGGCCTCGGCACGGGGTGACGTCCTCGTCCTGAGCTTGTCGAAGGACGGGCCGCGAGCCTGAGCCGTGCTTCGACAGGCTCAGCACGGGGGTGGGTGGCCTCGGCACGGGTGACGTCCTCGTCCTGAGCTTGTCGAAGGACGGGCCGCGAGCGCCTGAGCCGTGCTTCGACCCTCGGAACAAGTCCTAGGGCAGGCAGGCTCAGCACGGCGGCGGGCTCGGGGGCCGCGTAGGGCGCAAAAGGCGAAGCCGCATTGCGCCGTGCGCGCGATCATCGGTGCAATGCGCTGCGCTTTTGCACCCTACGCCCTGATTCCGAACCCCGCCTCCGCGGGGGTGGCGCGCGCGGAGAAACCCTGCTGCTCCGCCCGCGTTGCTTCGCGAACGCTTCGCCACGGCGACACTCCGGCCACCTTTCCGTGCGTTCCGGGCGGCAGGTAGGCCTCAGATCGTGCCGACCACGACGGCGAGAAGCAAGAAGAGCGCCAGCACATAGCCGACCATCGCGAACGACAGCGCCGACATGCCCGCCTCCTATTCGGTTTCGCGGGTGACGACCGTCGTCCACGCCGGTATTTGCGTGCGCACTTTGTCGGAAACGGCCGGGCGTCGTTCCGCTTGCGACACCGGCCCCAGCACCGCGTGGGCCACGACGACGCTCAGCATGAGACTGCTCAGGCCGACAACGGCCAGGGAAAAGCCGACGAAGCGCATGGTGTCTTCCCGTTCAATTGGTATGCCGCACTGGACTGCCGTATAAACCGCGTCCGTGCCCGGTCGGTTCCCGCCCTCTCCACGGCTCTTTTCCGCGCGCCATAGCGCCGGCCTCGGCGGCTGCCCGTGCCTAATCCCCTCTCCCGTCCCGCCCGAAGTCCTCGTCGACGGCGACCTGATCGCGGGCTAACGTCATGCCCGTGGATCCGCCCCGTCGGAAGCGCGTCTTCGACACGACGAGGGGACGACGAGGAGAGAAACGTCCGATGCCCAACGGAAAGAAGCCGACCGCCGCCCAGATCAAGAAGCTGCGCTCGCGCCAGTGGTTCGACAACCCCGACAACCCCGACATGACCGCGCTCTACCTCGAGCGCTACATGAACTACGGCCTCACGCGGGAGGAGTTGTCTTCCGGCAAGCCGATCATCGGCATCGCCCAGTCGGGCTCCGACCTCTCTCCCTGCAACCGCCATCACATCGTGCTCGCCGCGCGCGTGCGCGAGGGCATCCGCGAGGCCGGCGGCGTCGCCTTCGAATTTCCCGTGCACCCGATCCAGGAGACGGGCAAGCGCCCCACCGCCTCGCTCGATCGCAACCTCGCCTATCTCGGCCTCGTCGAGATCCTCTACGG
The DNA here is from genome assembly GCA_050248715.1 of Hyphomicrobiaceae bacterium. Lineage (GTDB taxonomy): Bacteria > Pseudomonadota > Alphaproteobacteria > Rhizobiales > Hyphomicrobiaceae > AWTP1-13. The sequence continues at coordinate 1,421 of JBFWRV010000098.1, forward strand.
CTACCCCATCGACGGCGTCGTCCTCACCACCGGCTGCGACAAGACCACGCCCTCCCAGCTGATGGCCGCCGCCACCGTCGACCTCCCCGCCATCGTGCTGTCGGGCGGCCCCATGCTCAACGGCTGGTTCCGCGGCGAACGCACGGGCTCGGGCACCATCGTGTGGAAGGCGCGGCAGATGTTCGCCACCGGCGAGATCACCTACGAGGAGTTCGTCGACCTCGTTGCCTCCTCCGCGCCCTCGCCCGGCCACTGCAACACCATGGGCACGGCCTCCACCATGAACTCGCTGGCCGAGGCGCTCGGCATGTCGCTGCCCGGCTGCGCCGCCATTCCCGCTCCCCACAAGGAGCGCGCCCAGATCGCATACGAGACGGGCAAGCGCATCGTCGACATGGTGTGGGAGGACCTGAAGCCCTCCAAGATCATGACGCGGGAGGCCTTCGAGAACGTCATCGCCGTCAACTCGGCCATCGGCGGCTCCACCAACGCGCCGATCCACTTCAACGCGATTGCCCGCCACATCGGCGTCAAGCTCGACAACGACGACTGGGAAAAGGTCGGCTACTCGATTCCGCTGCTGGTCGACATGCAGCCCGCCGGCCGCTTCCTCGGCGAGGAGTACCATCGCGCCGGCGGCGTGCCCGCCGTCGTCAACGAGCTGATGAAGGCCGGCAAGATCAACGAGCACGCGCTCACCGTGAACGGCCGCAGCATCGGCGAGAATTGCGCCAGGAGCCCCGTCGGCGACCACGAGGTCATCCGTCCCTACAAGAAGCCGATGAAGGACAAGGCCGGCTTCCTCAACCTCAAGGGCAACCTGTTCGACAGCGCCATCATGAAGACGAGCGTGATCTCCGAGGAGTTCCGCAAGCGCTACCTGTCGAACGCCAAGGACCCCAACGCCTTCGAGGGCCGCGCCGTCGTCTTCGACGGCCCGGAGGACTACCACAAGCGCATCGACGATCCTTCACTCAAGATCGACGAGAGCTGCGTGCTGTTCATGCGCGGCGCGGGGCCCGTGGGCTATCCCGGCGGCGCCGAGGTCGTCAACATGCGGCCGCCGAGCTATCTCATCAAGAAGGGCGTCACGGAGCTGCCCTGCATCGGCGACGGCCGCCAGTCCGGCACCTCGGGCTCGCCGTCGATCCTCAACGCCTCGCCGGAAGCCGCCACCGGCGGCGGCCTCGCCATCCTGAAAACCGGCGACCGCGTCAGGGTCGACCTCGGCAAGCGCACTGCCGACATCCTCATCACGCGGGAGGAATACGACAAGCGCCGCGCCGCCCTGCAGGGCCGCGGCGGCTACGACTACCCCGCGCACCAGACGCCCTGGCAGGAAATCCAGCGCGGGCTGGTCGACGACTTCGCCCACGGCATGGTGCTGAAGCCCGCCGTGAAATACCAGAAGATCGCCAAGACCAAGGGCATCCCCCGCGACAACCACTGATCCTGTCATCCCGAATTCGTTCGGCCCGGTGGACTGGGTTCCGGCCTGCGCCGGAATGACGTGCGCGGTGCGCGCCCACCCTGACGTCATCCCGGCGCCGCTCGTGCGCGAAGCGTGGGAGTTGTCCGGCCCCGATCCGCATCACCCTTTCCGCCCCGTGCCGTGCCCATCCGGCAGCGGTGGCGTGCCGTGGGTGTGGAAGCTCTCGATCGTCTTCAGCCCCCAGGCCTGGCCCTTCTTGCGCTCCTCCTCCGTCCAGGTGATCGGCCTCCAGTCGGGCGCCAGCACAAGGCGCGCGCCGGCGTTGGCGACCTCGACCCGGTTGCCGCCGGGTTCGTAGACGTAGAGGAAGAACGTCTGCTGGATGGCGTGCTTGTGCGGCCCCGTCTCGATGAACACGCCGTTCTCCAGGAAGATGTCGGCGGCGCGCAGGATGTCCTCGCGGCTGTCGAGCGCGAAGGTGACGTGGTGGAAGCGGCCCTTCACGCCATGGGCCTCGCGCGTATAGGCGAAATCGTAGCTCTTGTTGGTCGAGGTCAGCCACATGCCGACCTCCGTGCCGTCGTTCAGCACGATCCGCTCGGTCAGACGGAAGCCCAGATAGCGCTCGAAGAACTCGCGGTTGGCCTGCACGTCGACGGCGAGGCAGTTGAAGTGGTCGAGCCGGCGCACATTCACGCCGCGAGCCGGGAAGCGCTGCGGCTGGTTCTTGAGCGCAGGGCGGAGCGCGGCCGGCGCCTCGTACCACTCCGTCTCGTAGTAGAGTTCGATGAGGTGTCCGTCCGGATCATGGAATTGATAGGCCGGACCATGACCCAGCTCCCCCTCGTGCCAGCCGGCCTCTAAGCCCGAGCCCTGCAGCGCCGCCACGCGCCGCTGCAGCGCCTGCGGGCTGCGCGCCCGGAACGCCGCATGCCCCAGGCCCGAGGTGGCCGAGCCCGTCAGCTTGAGCGAGTAGCGCTCGTAGTCGTCCCAGCCGCGCAAATACACGGACTCCCCCTCGCGCCCGCTCTCGGTCATCCCGAGCACGTCGACAAAGAAGCGGAGGCTTTCCTCCGGCTTGGGGGTGAGCAGCTCGATGTGGCCCAGGTGAGCCACATCCATGACCGGTTCCTCGTGCATCGTCTTCCCCGAAAGGCGCTGGCCGTGCGATCGACATCATCCCACCTCCGGCGCGCACGCTGCGGGGGCTGCATCCGATTGTGCCGGAGCGGAAGGGACGGGTATACTGCGCATTGGAGAGCTTAGGGAATATCCAGTTCGTCTTTGCTTTTTCATTTCAGGTTGCCGCCGCCGGACTCGTGCGTCGGGCTGCGCTGCGTCGCAGTGATGGAAGGCAAACCGCCATGCCCAATTCGCAATCGCAACCGGAAAGCGGATATCGCAAGGAAGCTCGCACGCCGGGGTATCCGGGAGACCTTGTCACCGGCTCCTGGGACGGCTCGATCCGCATGTGGAGTACCGATACGGGCGCCAGTCTGGCGATCCTGTGCTGCCATGAGGCCGACGTGGAGTGCATGGCCGTGACGCCGGACGGAGCACAAATCGTCACGGGCTCCTGGGACGAGACGGTGCGCATCTGGGACGCCAGCACACATGCCCAGATCACCGTGCTCAAGGGGCACAGCGGCATCGTGCATGACCTCAAGCTGATGCCGAACTGGGCCGCCGAGCCGCGGATCGTCAGCGGCTCGGAGGACAAGACGGCGCGCATCTGGGACGCGAGGAACGCCACCGAGATCGCCGTGCTCGCTGGCCACACGGAGGCCGTGCGCGACGTGGCGGTGACGCCGGACGGGTCCCGGATCGTCACCGCCTCCTGGGACGGGACCGGGCGCATCTGGGACGGCAGGACAGGCGCCGAGATCGCCGTGCTCAGGGATCACACGGACGCCCTGGAGTGCCTGGCCGTGACGCCGGACGGGTCATGCGCCATCACGGGGTCCTTGGACAATACGGCGCGCGTCTGGGACACCCGGACGGGGGCCCAGGTCATGGTGCTCTACGGCCATACCGGCCGCGTGATGGACATTGCGGTGTCTGCCGATGGCTCGCGCATCTACACCGGCTCGCTCGACGGGACCACGCGCATCTGGGATGCCAAGACCGGCGCCATGGTCGCCATGGGCCAGGAGCCCGACCAGGTGATGTGCCTGACGTTGACGCCGGGCGGCGACCGCATCGTCACCGGCTCGTTCGGCAACATTGCGCGGATCCTCGATGCCGGAACCGGCCAGGAGATCGCCGTGCTGAGCGGCCACGAGGGCATTCTGACGAAGGTGGCGGTGTCGCCGGACGGCTCCCGGATCATCACCGGCTCGAGCGATGGCACGGCGGGCATCTGGAACGCGGCGACGAACGCCCTGATCCGCCGGTGCCGCCACAATGGCCATTCCGATCCAATCGAGTGCGTGGCCGTGCGGCCGGCATAAGCCGGGCGCCCGGAGGCGCGCTGGGCGGGCATCATCTCCGCGAGGCGGATATCCACGCCCCTCTCCGCAATTGCGAGGCGGGCACGGGGTGGTGCATGCGCGTCGTGCAGGAGGCGCGCGTCTTCGACGGCGCGGGGGCGACGTCCTGCCGTGGCGCCAAGGGTGAAGGCATGCATCCGGCGGCCATCACTCGCCCCGGAACAGGCCGGCCCGGCCCTCGACCAGGAACACAGACAGCAAGGCACAGGCCCCCAGCACCGCAAACCCCGTGTAGAGCGGCAGGATGGTGCCGTCGAACCGGCCGGCGATCAGCGTGCCGAGGAGTGCGCCCGTCGCCGTCGCGTAGCTGCCGGTCAGGGATGCCGCCATGCCGGCGGCCTGGCCCATCGGCTGCATGGCGATCGCATTGAAGTTGGAGAGCATCAGGCCGTGGAGGAAGAAGCAGCCGGCCATGCCGGCGAGCGCCAGCCACAGCGGCAGGGGGACGATCGTCCCGAGCAGCGCGAGGGCTGCGCTGAGGGAGAGATGGGCAACGAGTGCCGTGTGCGACAGTCGCCGCATGCCGAGCCGTCGCACCAGGCGGGCGTTGGTGAAGGAGGCCACGGCGATCGCGGCCGCGACGCTGCCGAACGCGAACGGGAACAGCTTGCCGAGGCCGTAGCCCGTGCCGAAGACCTGCTGGGCGCTGGCGATGTAGGCGACGAGAAGGCCGAGCACGAAGCCCGAGGCGATGCCGTAGCCCAGCGTGACGGGGTTGGTGAGGACGAGGGCCAGCGCCTCGCCGACGGTGTGGCGGCGCGTGCCGGCTGCAAGCGGCGGTTGCGTCTCGGGCAGGCGGGTCGACGCCCAGATCAGCGACGTCAGGCCGGCGGTGAGCAGCACGGCGAACAGCCAGCGCCAGCTGCCGACGAGGATGATGAGCTGGCCGACCGTCGGCGCCAGCATCGGCACCAGGATGAACACCATCATCACCATCGACATGACGCGGGCCATCTGCCGGCCGACGAACAGGTCGCGCACGACCGCGGTGACGATGATGCGCCCGACGGATCCGCCGATCCCCTGCAGGAACCGGGCGGCGAGGAACTGCGAGAAACTCTGCGTCGTCGCGGCGAGCGTCGTTGCCAGCACGAAGAGCGCGATGCCGAGCAGGAGCGGCCGGCGGCGTCCGAAACGATCGGCGAGCGGCCCCCACACAAGTTGCCCGACCGCCATTCCGAACATGAAGACGCTCACCACGAGCGGCAGGCTGCTGGCGTCCTGCGCCCCGAGCGTTGCGCCGATATCGGGCAACGCCGGCAGCATGATGTCGATCGACATCGCCGTCATCGACATCAGCAGCCCCATCAGCGTGATGAACTCGCGGAATGGCAGCGGCAGAGATGCCGCCGTGTCGTCGGGGATGCGGGTATCGGGGGCGTTCAAGCTGGCCTGCGTGCAGATGGCCGCGGGGCGCGGAGGACTCTCCTCGAAGCGGCCGGCATCCCTTTACACGCGTTGCGGACCCCTGTGCCACCCCAAACTGACAGCCGCAGTCCCGCCCCGGCGCTGACCCACGGTCTCGCCCCGCCCTGAGCTGTCGGAAGGGCGATCGCAAGGCATCGCCCGCGGCCTCGTGGTTCGACGAACTCACCACGAGGGTTACGCTCTCGCCCCGCCCTGAGCTTGTCGAAGGGCGATCGCAAGGCATCGCCCGCGGCCTCGTGGTTCGACGAACTCACCACGAGGTAGCGTGCAAAGCGCAGCGCATTGCACCGGTCTACCGGCGCTTCGGCGCAATGGGCTTCGCCTTTTGCGCCCTACGGCAGAGCGAGACCACTGCTCAGCACGATGGCTCTCAGCCCGCGATCAGGCCGCCGTCGACGAGCACTTCGGAGCCGGTGGTGAAGGAGGAGGCGGGCGACAGGAGCCACACCACCGTATTGGCAACCTCATGCGGCAGGCCCAGGCGGCCGACGGGGACTTGGGCGACCAGCTTGGCGCGCGCCTTCGCCTGGTCGGGCCGTGCGCGCACCATGGCATCCACCATGTCGCCCTCGATGAAAGCGGGGTGCACCGAGTTGCAGCGCACCGGCGGGCGCTTGCGGGCGCCCGACAGCGCGACGGATTTCGTCAGCAGGCGCACGGCCCCCTTGGAGGCGTTGTAGGCGGCGAGGTTGGCGCCGCCGACGATGCCGGAGGCCGAGGAGATGTTGACGATCGAGGGCGCCTTGGATTTCGCCAGCAGCGGCATGGCGTACTTGCAGCCGAGGAACACGCCGTCCGCATTCACGGCCATCACCCTCCTCCACTCGGAGAACGGTGTCTGCTCGACGTCGCCGGGGGTGCCGATGCCCGCGTTGTTGACGAGGCCGTCGAGCCGGCCGTGGGTGCGCCCGATCTCGGCGGCGGCCGCCTTCCAGCCCTCCTCGCTGGTGACGTCGAGCGCGATGTCGACCTTGCCGCGCGCCGGCAGATCGCTGCGGACGGCCGTGCCGCCGGCCGCTTCGATGGCGCTGCACATGGCCGTGCCGAGCGTGCCCAGCGCGCCGGTGACGAGCACGACATGACCTTCGAGCCCAGCACTCATCGTGTTCCCTTTCTGCGTCTGGCGATGCGTTGACGGATCGCCTGACCGATGCCGAAGGTGGCATGGTACACGACGAGGTTCAGGACCAGGCTGAATATCAACAGCTCGTAGCCCGATCCCTGCCCGCCGAGCACGCCCTGGAACATGACCGCCTGCGCCGCCACGACGAGGACGGCAACCGCAGCCGGCACCCACCAGCCGAGCAGCCTGTAGCCGAGGAAGCCGCTCAGGACGGCGCCGAGCCAGAAGAGCATTCAACGATCCTTCCTGCGTGTCATCGCGGAACTCGCCCAGGGAAACTACCCAGGACCCGGTGCGTGAGCGACCGATCCCTGTTGCCTTGATCCCCACCCTGCACGCGCCGCGCTCGGGACGGGACGACCAGCGAGCGGCGCACCTTCGCCTCGAGGCGATTGGATCGCAACCCGCCGCGGATCGTGCGCCACGGCCGCCCGGCCAGACGGGACGGCCTCAAGCCCCGCGCCATAGAAGGCTTCCGCAAAATCCGCGTCAATGGGCGGCCCCCTCCGCCCGGCAGGCCTGCGGCCGCGGCGCTACGCCGTCGTGCCGCCGTCGACGGCGAAGGCGGCACCGGTGACGAAGGAAGCCTCGTCCGACAGCAGGAAGAGGGCCGCGTTGGCGACCTCCTCGGGCCGGCCCGGGCGTCCCAGCGGATTCTGCCCGCCGCGCTGGCGCACCAATTCTTCCTTGTCACGGCCGAGCGTCGACTGCTGGTCGGGACGCGCAACGAAGACGCGCAGCATCGGCGTATCGATGGACCCCGGACAGATGGCGTTGGCGCGGATCTTCTCGCGCCCGTGCCGCTTGGCGAGCGCGCGCACGAACCCGACCACGGCGTGCTTGGCGGCCGAGTAGACCGGGGAGAACGGCGACCCCATGAGGCCCGACGTGGAGGCGGTGTAGAGCAACGCGCCGCCGCCGCGGGCGCGCAGTTCCGGCAGCGCCGCCTCGGTGGTGACGAGCACGGTGCGCAGGTTGAGCGTGATGGCGAGGTCGAAGTCGGCCATGTCGATCCCCTCGACCGAGGCAGGTCCGGGGTGGCCGACATGGTTCCACACGAAGTCGAGGCCGCCGAAGGCGCGCGCCGTCTCGTGCACGATGCGGCGGGAGTCCTCGTCCTTCGTGAGGTCGGCGACGATTGGGTGCGCGCGGCCTCCCGCGGCCTTGATCTCGCCCACCACCGCCTCGACGCCGGCCTGATCGATGTCGACGACGCCCACCGCGGCACCCTCCTTGGCGAAGCGCAGCGCACCCGCGCGGCCCATGCCGGAGGCGGCGGCCGTGACGATGCCGATCTTGTTCTGCAAGCGCATGATGTGTTCCTCCCGATGCTTTCGTCCCTGCCTCGCGTGTCCGACCGCTGTGTCCGTTTTAGCCGGGCGGCGGGGTGGCGGCCATGCTCGGCTTTGCAACGTATGCACGCAGGTCGTATCGTCGGTCACGCTTGCTGCACATGGGAGATCAACCGATGGCAGAGGCATCCCGACACGACGCCTGGCAGGCGGGCGACCGGTACGACGCCTACATGGGGCGGTGGAGCCGACTGGTGGCGCCGCAGTTTCTCGATTGGCTCGGCGCGCCGCACGGCATGGACTGGCTGGACGTGGGCTGCGGGACCGGCGCACTCTCCGCCGCCATCCTCGCGCGCAGCAATCCCAAGAGCCTCATCGCGATCGATCCTTCCGATGGCTTCATCGCCACGGCCAGGGCGGCCGCGGGTGATCAGCGCGCGCGGTTCAAGGTGGGGGACGCGCAGGCCTTGCCGCTGGAGACCGGCGACCGCGACGTTGCCGTGTCCGGCCTGGTGCTGAATTTCGTGCCGGACCGGGAGAAGGCGGTGGGCGAGATGAGGCGGGTCGTGCGCTCCGGCGGCACGGTCGGCTTCTATGTGTGGGACTACCCCGGCGGCGGCCTGGAGTTCGTGCGTGCGTTCTGGACGGCGGCAACCGCTCTCGATCCGCGGGCGGCGGACCTGACGGAGGACCGGCGCTTTCCCTTCTGCACGCTCGATGCCCTGGCCGGGTTGGCGCGGAGCGCGGGCCTCGCACGCGTGGAGGCCACGCCCATCGAGGTGGCGACGGTGTTCCGCGACTTCGAGGACTACTGGCAGCCGTTCACCTTGGGCACGGGACCGGCGCCCGGGTATTGCGCAAGCCTCGATGCGGCGGCTCGGCAGCGCCTCGAGGAGAGGCTGCGCGACAGCCTTCCCCGCGCCGGGGATGGGTCCATTCCCCTCAAGGGCCGGGCGCTCGCGACCAAGGCCGTGGCGTGATGTTCCGCGGGGGTGCGAATTGCCGCAGGCGAACGGCCACAGGGCTCGGTAGACGGCACATGAAGCAGGCGGCGGGCGGGACTCGGGCCGGCGGGGCCGCTATAAGCAGCGCAGCAACCGACGCGATTCACCCGGCCCTTCCCAGCATGAACGACGCCAAGCCCGCCATCACGCCCCAGACCGTCGCCGAGCACGGCCTGAGCGCCGCGGAGTACCAGCGCCTGCTCGGCATTCTCGGCCGCGAGCCGTCGCTGACGGAGCTTGGCATCTTCTCGGTGATGTGGAGCGAGCATTGCTCCTATAAGTCGAGCCGGGTGTGGCTGAAGACGCTGCCGACCAAGGGCCCGCAGGTGATCCAGGGCCCCGGGGAGAACGCGGGCGTCGTCGACATCGGCGACGGCGATGCCGTGGTCTTCAAGATGGAGAGCCACAACCACCCCTCCTACATCGAGCCCTACCAGGGGGCGGCGACCGGCGTCGGCGGCATCATGCGCGACGTGTTCACGATGGGCGCGCGGCCCGTTGCCAACCTCAATGCCCTGCGCTTCGGCGATCCCGCTCACGCCAAGACGCGGCATCTCGTTGCCGGCGTGGTCGCGGGCATCGGCGGCTACGGCAACTGCACGGGCGTGCCGACGGTGGGCGGGGAGACCAACTTCGACGCCGGCTACAACGGCAACATCCTCGTCAACGCCATGTGCGTGGGCCTGGCGAGGAAAGACAAGATCTTCTACTCGGCGGCCAAGGGCGTGGGGCTGCCGGTGGTCTACGTCGGCTCCAAGACGGGGCGCGACGGCATCCACGGCGCGACGATGGCGTCGGCCGAGTTCGACGACAATTCGGCGGAGAGGCGCCCGACCGTGCAGGTCGGCGATCCGTTCACGGAGAAGCTGCTGATCGAGGCGTGCCTGGAGCTGATGGCTTCCGATGCCATCGTCGCCATCCAGGACATGGGCGCGGCGGGGCTGACCTCGTCGACCTCGGAGATGGCGGACAAGGGCGGCGTCGGCATCGAGCTGACCCTGGACCTGGTGCCGCAGCGCGAGCCCGGCATGACGGCCTACGAGATGATGCTGTCCGAGAGCCAGGAGCGCATGCTGATGATCCTGAAGCCCGGCCGCGAGGCCGAGGCGGAGGCGATCTTCAAGAAGTGGGGCCTCGACTTCGCCGTCATCGGCCGCACCACCGACACGGGCCGCATGATCGTGACGCACAAGGGGCGCGTCGAGGCCGACCTGCCCGTCGACAAGCTCGCCAACTCCGCCCCGCTCTACGAGCGCCCTTGGGTCGCGACCACGCCGCCGCGGGCGATCCTGCCGGAATGGGTGCCGGCGCCCAATGCCATCCTCGGGGCACTTGCGACCATGATGGGCTCACCGCACCTGTGCTCGCGCCGCTGGATCTGGGAGCAGTACGACCACATGGTGATGGGCGACACCGTGCAGCGCCCGGGCGGCGATGCGGCGATCGTGCGCGTGCACGGCACGACCAAGGGCCTGGCGCTCACCTGCGACGTCACCCCGCGCTACGTGCTGGCCGATCCGGTGATGGGGGCCAAGCAGGCCGTCGTGGAGAGCTGGCGCAACCTGATCGCTGTCGGCGCCGATCCGCTCGCCATCACCGACAACATGAACTTCGGCAATCCCGAGCGGCCCGAGATCATGGGCCAGTTCGTCGGCGCCATCAAAGGCATGCAGGAGGCCTGCGAGGTGCTGAAGTATCCGGTCGTGTCCGGCAACGTCTCGCTCTACAACGAGACCAACGGCCAGGCGATCCCGCCGACGCCCGCCATCGGCGGCGTCGGGCTGGTGCCGGACCTCGCTCACACGGCGACGGTCGCGCTCAAGGGCGAGGGCAATCTGCTGGTCGCCATCGGCCGCGAGGCCGGCCACCTCGGCCAATCGCTCTACCAGCAGATCATCGCCGGCAAGCTGGAAGGCGCGCCGCCTCCGGTGGACCTCGCCGACGAGATCAAGGCCGGCAACCTCGTGCGGGCGCTGATCCGCGAGGACAAGGTTGAGGCGGTGCACGACGTGAGCGACGGCGGGCTGCTGGTCGCCATCGCCGAGATGGCGCTGGCCGGCCGGATCGGCGTGCAGCTCTTTCCCTATGAGGGTAAGCTGCCCGCGCATGCGGCCTGGTTCGGCGAGGACCAGGGGCGCTATGTCGTCGAGATGACGCCCGAGCGCGCCGAGGAGATCGTCGAGCGCGCGCGCCTGCTGGCGCTGCCGGCCCGCGTGGTGGGGCGCGTCGGCGGCGACGGCCTCAGCCTCAAGGGCGAGGCGGCGCTGGCGCTCGAGGAGTTGCGGCGCACGCACGAAGGGTGGATGCCCGCGTATATGGGAGCGTAGGAATGAGGCTTGTTGTTCTCTAATTGTTCTTGACGGCTAAAGGGCATATTGAACTTGACGGACCCAGCGAATTGATGTACTAAAGGGACCCAGAAACGGGAGGGTTCCATGTCGTCGTCCGCTATGTCCGATGAAGCACTGCACGACGAGGCCAAGGCCTACGCGCTGGTCGAGTCCGTGCTGTGGCCGGATGGTCCTGTCTGCCCCCACTGCGGGACGATGGATCGCGCCTCCCCAATGAAGGGCAAGAGCACGCGGATAGGCGCCTACAAGTGCTACGCGTGCCGCAAGAAGTTCACCGTCAAGATCGGCACGATCTTCGAGGACAGCCACATCCCCATGCGGTTCTGGCTGCAAGCCATTTTCCTGATGGCCTCCAGTAAGGAGGGCATCTCCAGCAACCAGCTTCACCGGACGTTCGGCATCAGCCTTCGCAGCGCATGGTTCATGTCGCATCGACTGCGCGAAGCGATGCGCTCCGGGCCGCTTGGCCCCATGGGCGGCGGTGGCAGCGGCGTCGTCGAGATTGACGAGACGATCTATGGCCGCGCCTCTACCCATCCCAAGGGCCGCGCTCGCGATCTGGCCAAGCGCAAGATCACCAACTCGGCGCACAGGAACGTCATCCTGTCGCTGGTGGAGCGTGGCGGCAGCGTGCGCAGCTATCACGTCGCCGGCAGCACGACGAATGAGATCATTCCCATCGTGAACGCCAACGTGGCCAAGGAAGCCGCCGTGATGACCGACAGCGCCCAGCTCTACAAATACCGGCTGGGCGACTTCGCCAGCCACGACCGCATCGACCACAGCAAGGACGAATACGCCCGCTACGAGGAAGGTCGCCCCGTGATCCACACCAACACCGTGGAGGGCTATTTCTCCGTCTTCAAGCGCGGCATGCGCGGGACCTACCAGCACTGCAAGGAAAAGCATTTGCACCGGTATCTGGCGGAGTTCGATTTCAGGTACAATGCGCGCGTCGCCCTTGGCGTGAACGACAAGGCGCGCGCGGAGCGTCTGTTGCGTGGCGTCAAGGGAAAGAGGCTCACGTACAGATAGATGCTGGAGACACATGCCAAAGAAAAAAGAACCGCCCCTAAGCGCAGCAGAGCAAAGAAGAAGGTTTGAAGCGCTCGCGCGCAAGGTGGGCGCGACCGCGTCCGCAAAGGAGCTTCGCGAAGCCGTCAAGCGCATTGCCCGTCCTCCGTCCGAGCGCGCGGGCAAAAGACGATAGGCTCACCGCTCGCCATCAGCGATGCCCTTGACCACTCGGGAGGCAGAGATGACCTCGAATGCCTTAGAGGGCGTGGGTTGCACCTGCGTTTGCTCCCACGCCTCCCTGATACTGGCAATTTCACCGGCCGGCATTTCGCGCACCTCGCCGTCGTGGTTCAGGGTCATCAAGTTTGTTGTCCTGCCGACGGCCTGGGCAGCTTCTGACACAAATTTCGCCTCTAGCAGGCGGTAGATCATGTCCTCCAAGTTCGAGTGTGTGGGCCTTTGCCGCAGCGCTCCGAGGGCCAGGAAGCTGCCGCTGCCGACCGCACCGTACCCTTGCCAATTGTATTCGACGATTTTTCCTGGATTGTTGACGGCGAACAGGTGCGGCACGAAGTTGTGGTGATAACCGAAAATCAGCAACTCTACACCCAGGTCGAATTGCGCCAATGCAAGCATGTGTTTTGCATGCTCGTCCCTGCCTAGCTCGTGAAACCCGTTCTTGCGAAACTCTTCCACTGTTGGATAGCCAATGGCCTTTAGGTGCCCCGCTGCGAATTCGGCCTCGCGCACATCCGAGTACGCGGCGCCAGCAATCTCCATCACCTTCTCAGCGTCATATCTCTCCAACTCGTCATCGTCTTTGATCGGCCCAAGCCCTCTGCTGATCTTTTCCAACAGGCGCGGCACCACGGCGATGTCCGAGGCAGCAAACACAGCCCACCAGCGTTTGTCTGCTGTGAGCCGCTGAATTTTCGTTGTCCCCTTCTCAGAGGGCGGAAAAATATCGCCATAGGAAATGCGTTGATCGGAGACAGCGATGAAGAAGCCGTCCGGCGTGGCGACCCCCACAAGCCCGATTGTCACGTCCAACCCCAATTCTGCGGGGGTCGGTTTGCGCAGATCGCGGCGGATCATGGGGCGCCCCCGTCGCTGAACGGGTATCGTTTTACGCTGGGTCCGTCAAGTTCAATGTGCCCCGGCTAAACGATGCATGGCTAACTTCGCTGCACCAAGATGGAGCGGTGGGTCGGGCAAGATGGCAGAAGAGCCTCCACACCTCGTTCTCGAGTATCTCAGGCGAATCGACCGAAAGGTCGGTAGCCTTGTGGAGGATTTCCGTCTGTTCAACGTGCGAGTGGTCGCGACAGAGAGTCAGGTTGCAGGCCTTCACATCTCCGACGTGCAGCAGAATTCGGTAGATCGATCGTATCAAGGCACGGCTGGATAGAGTCGAGCGGTGGCTTGAGCTCACCGAACGCTGAGCCGGCGGTGGCGCCGGGCGCATGGCTTGGCTTATGATGGAGCCCAAGCAATGCGGTTCGTCCCGGAAGGCCCCGACACATGCCGATGGATGCAAAGGAGATCGAGCGCCTGATCAAGGCAAGCTTTCCCGGCGCGGAGGTCGCCATACGCGACCTGGCCGGGGACGGAGACCACTATGCGGCGCACGTGGTCGCCAAGGAGTTCGTCGGCAAGACCCGCGTGCAGCAGCACAAGATGGTCTATGAGGCCCTGCAGGGGCGCATGGGCGGCGTGCTGCATGCGCTCGCCCTGACGACCGCGGCGCCCAAAGCCTGACGACCGCGGCGCCCAAACGTTGACTTTGCGCCGGCCTTGACCACATGTTGACACGAACGATTGGCGGTTCGCGTGGCCGGCGTTCGAGAGGCCCCGACCCCGGTTCTCCCTGCGAAAGGAAGCTTTCATGAGCGAGCAAGCCGTCCACGACTGGATCCGCAAGGCCGTCGCCAACAACGACGTGGTAGTGTTCATGAAGGGAACGAAAAACTTCCCGCAGTGCGGCTTCTCGGCCCAGGTCGCGCAGATCCTCGGCCACCTCGGCGTCGACTACAAGGACATCAATGTCCTGGAGGACATGGGCATCCGCGAGGGCATCAAGACCTTCTCGCAGTGGCCGACCATCCCGCAGCTCTACGTCAAGGGCGAGTTCATCGGCGGGTGCGACATCGTGCGCGAGATGTTCCAGGAAGGCGAGTTGCAGCAACTCCTGGACGACAAGGGCATCGCCTTCGACAAGGACAAGTTGACCGCCTGAAGACACGCGGCGGGCCACGCGCTGACCTCCATCCTGAGCCTGTCGAAGGGCGGGCCGCGCACCTGAGCCGTGCTTCGACAAGCTCAGCACGGGGGTGGAGCGGACTCAGCACGGGGGTGGAGCGCGCCCAGCACGGGGTGGAGCAAGCTCAGCACGAGCGCAGCACGCGCGACCTCGTCCTGAGCTTGTCGAAGGGCGGGCCACGCACCTGAGCCGTGCTTCGACAAGCTCAGCACGGGGGTGGAGCGGACTCAGCACGGGGGTGGGAGCGGACCCAGCACGGGGTGGAGCGGGCATCGGTGCGATGCGCTTTCGCTTTGCACCCCTACGAAATCGCACGCCCCGACATATTGCCGCCGCCGGTCCTGAGCTAGGATGGACGGCGTTGCATGTCGAAGAGCACCGCGGGAACCATGACGCTCGGCGGCCGCAGATTCCTGTTGAGCCTCGCCATCGTCGCCGCCAGCGTGTGCCTGGCGCTCGGCGTGAGCCTGCCCATCATCAAGCTCACCAAGTTCGTCTTCTTCACCTACGAGCATTCGCTCATCTCGACGGTGAACGCGCTGATCCGCTCAGGCCAGCTCTTCCTCGGCATCACCGTGCTGGTGTTCTCCATCGTGCTACCGGTGACGAAGCTGCTCTACCTGCTGCTGCTCTCCACCCTGCCGCAGCGCGAGCTGAAGCGCCTGTCGCGCCAGCTGCGCGCGCTGGAATGGCTCGGCAAATGGTCGATGCACGACGTGCTGGTGCTGTCGCTCTCGATCTTCTTCATCAAGAGCCAGGGCGTTTACGACGCCAAGAGCCTCAACGGCGTCTACTTCTTCACCGCCGCCGTGCTGTTCATGATCCTGGCCTACGCGTGGCTGAGGACGGATGCCGGCGGCACCGTCGAGCAGGCGCCCCCGGCCGCTCCGGCGCCACGGCTGGCCCAGCCGGCCTCGACGCTGCGCAACTTCGCCTTCAGCTTCCTCATCATCCTCGCCACGGTGTTCTTTGCGCTCGGCGTCATGCTGCCGGCGATCCGCTTCACCACCGTGTTCGTGTGGACCAACCAGCACTCGGTGGCGACCATCATCTGGGCGCTGTGGAAGAACCAGGAGTTCTTCCTGTGCTTCGTGATCTTCATGTTCTCGATCTTCTTTCCGTTCCTGAAGCTGTTTTATCTGCTGACGCTGGTCACATCCCCCGACATGCCGGCGGAGTTCCGCAGCAAGTCCATCTCGGCCATGGAGTGGCTGGGGCGCTATTCGATGACGGACGTGATGGTGCTGGCGCTGATGATCTTCTACGTCAACGCCTCGGGCTATGCGGAGGCCTCGGTGCTGCCGGGGACCTATTTCTTCGCGGCGTCCGCCATCATGACCATGCTGGCCTACGGCTGGGCCAACTCGGTGACGCCGGGGCTCGCGGCTTCGCCGCCCAGGCCGTCGGTCAGCCTGCAGGCACGGCTTGCCGAGCTTGCCGGACCAGCGCCGCCGATGCCCGTCGTGCCGCCGCCACGCCAGCAGCGGGCGGGGTGATTGCACGCTGACGTCAAGCCGGCGAAGGCCGGCACCCAGTCTTCCGGGCAACGCAAAAACGCGCCAATCGGAACGGGCTGCGGGCCGGCGGGCATGGGGCTCGCCAAGGGGCAGGGACGCGTGGACTGGCGCAGGGGTCCCAGCCTGCGCCGGGATGACGTCTCGATCCGCGCACGGCGCGTCAGGGTGGCGTTCCACCGGGATGACGCGATTGTCGCGCACAACAAAAAACCGGGAAGCGGGGCCGCTTCCCGGTTCTTGCGATAGCGACATAGCTGCGCCTAGAGCAAGTTTAGTTCGAATGGAATCGCGGGGGATTCCCAGGCTGCGGCGAATATGATTCATGCTGCCTGCTGGAGTGGAGGCCAGCAGGCATGGCACGAGCTTATTCGCTTGATCTGCGCG
>JBFWRV010000099.1:0-17621 GCA_050248715.1 Hyphomicrobiaceae bacterium
CGCGAGATCGCGCCGACCTTCGTCTTTCTCGCCCCGCGCGTGTGGGAGCAGATCGCGGCCAACGTTCGGGCACAGATCATGGACGCCTCGCCCTTCAAGCGGGCCATGTTCGCGTGGGGAGTCAAGGCCGGGCTGAAGGCCGTGGAGAAGGGCCGCACGAGTCGGCTCGCGCAAATGTTGATACTGCGCGCGCTGCGCGACCGCCTAGGATTCACGCGGCTGCGGTTCGCCAGCACGGGCGGCGCGCCGATGGGACCCGACACCTTCAAGTTCTTCATGGCCATGGGCCTGCCGATGCTGCAGCTCTACGGCCAGACCGAGCTTGCCGGCATCTACTGCATCCAGCGTCCGGGCGACGTCGACTTCGACACCGTCGGCCGCGGCTTCAATGGCGACTACAAGATCAGGATCGACAACGCCGATGCCCAAGGGGTCGGCGAGATCGTCAGCCAGCACCCCTACATGTTCCTGGGCTACTACAAGAACGACGCGGCCACGCACGCCGACCTGCGCGAGGGCTGGATGCACACGGGCGATGCCGGCTACTTCAAGCCCTCGGGCCAGCTCGTGGTGATCGACCGTATGCGCGACCTTGCCACCTCCTCATCCGGCGAACGCTTCTCGCCCCAGTACATCGAGAACAAGCTCAAATTCTCGCCCTACGTCAGCGAGGTGGTGATTCTCGGCGACCAGCGCGACTACCTGGCCGCGATCGTGTGCATCCGCTTCCCCATCGTCTCCAAGTGGGCCGAGCAGAACCGCATGTCGTTCACGACCTATTCGGACCTGGCAAGCCGCCCGCAGGTCTACAACCTGATCGCCGGCGAGATCGAGCGCATCAACGCGTCGCTGCCGACGGCGCAGCGGGTGTCCAAGTTCATGCTGCTCTACAAGGAGCTCGATGCCGACGACGGCGAGCTCACGCGCACCCGCAAGGTGCGTCGCGGCGTGGTGGCGGAGAAGTACGCCGATATCATCGAGGCGATCTACGCCGGCAAGTCGGAGGTCAAGATCGACACCGAGATCGCCTTCCAGGACGGCTCGCGGCAGCGCATCCGCACCAGGATGCCGATTGCCGCGCTTGGTGCACTCAAGCCCGCAGCTGGCGGTCACGTCGCTTTGGCGTCCTAGGCAGGCAATGAGCGAGAAGCTAGTGAAAATCTTGTTCCACCTGGACCCAACAGACTGGCACGGCTCGCTCCGTGAGTCCCTGTGGGCCGAACCGGTGGCGGGCGCTACACCCGGTGCCGTATACACGTTGAGGAATACGCCCTTCTACGCTCGTGGCGTCAGTCTCATGGACATCGTACGCGTTACTCCGGGAAAGGATGGAGCGGCCCTCGAATTTGCCGGAGTCGTCGACCGCAGCGGACACTCGACATACATGCTCCTGGTGCCCCCGATCTCAGCAGAGTTCGACAACTATTGGGCGAGACTGCAGGCGCTGGGGTGCACGTTTGAGAGTGCGTCGCAAAGGACAAGCTTGGGTGAGAGGATGCTTTACGCTGTCGACGTTCCGGCATCGTCAGACATTTATGCCGTCTACGAAGTTCTTGAGGAAGGGGAACGGCAGAATATTTGGCTCTTCCAGGAAGGACACGCAGGTCACAAACTCAAATCGAACTAGGCGGTGAGATTTCTCATCGCTGCTCAACAACTCGCACACAACGACAAACCATCAGACCGCACCATGAACACCACGCTTCTCCTCCAGCTCATCGTCAACGGCGTGATCGTCGGCGCGCTTTATGGCGTCGTCGCCATGTGCTTCGTGCTGATCTACAAGGCGAGCCAGGTCGTCAACTTCGCCCAGGGCGAGTTCGTGCTGATCGGCGCCTGGGCCTGCTGGTGGCTCGTCACCTCCCTCAATCTGCCGTTCTGGATCAGCTTCCCCTTCAGCCTCCTGTTCATGAGCCTGCTCGGCGTGCTCGTACAGATCGTCGTCCTGCGGCCGCTGATCGGCGAGCCCGTAATCTCCATCGTGATGGTGACGATCGGCCTGTCGATTTTCTTCCAGGCGCTGCTCAGATGGATATTCGGCGTGTTCACGCAGCCGTTTCCGCAGGTGTTTGCGACCCAGACGGTCAGCATCCTCGGACTCAACGTGGAAAGCGCCTACCTGATGAGCCTGGCGATCTCGCTCGTGATCATGGCCGGCTTCGCCTGGTTCTTCAAATACTCGCGCCTCGGCCTCGCCATGCGGGCGACCGCCTTCGATCAGCAGGTGGCGCAAAGCCTCGGCGTCTCGGTGCGGCAGGTGTTTGCCGTGGCCTGGGCCATCTCAGCGGTCGTGTCGGCGCTTGCCGGTGTAGTAGTGGGACTCGTCTCCGGCGTATCGGCCTCGGTTGCCACCGTCGGGGTGAAGGTGTTCCCGGCGGTCATCGTGGGCGGATTGGAGTCGATCGTCGGTGCAGTGCTAGGTGGCCTGATCATCGGTCTTCTCGAGGGGTTGGCGCAGTTCTTCGACGCCGAATACCTGCATTTCGGCAACCTCATCACGATAGCGCCGTTCTACGCCATGCTGCTGATTCTGCTCATCAAGCCGTATGGCCTGTTCGGCTCCAAGAACATCGAGCGGGTGTGACATGGCCATCTCGGTCCGCCCCGCCGGCGACTTCCGCGTCAGCTACCAGCAGGATCGCACGATCTTTCCGACGCGCGGCTCGACGCTCTGGTGCATCGCTGGAATTCTCTTCCTTTGCCTGCTGCCGCTGCAGATCGGCGGCAAGTCGCTCGTCTCCTCCTATTGGCTCGCTCTCGTCATCCAGATTGCCTACTACGGGATCGCCGCGCTCGGCCTGAACATCCTCGTCGGCTTCACCGGTCAGATCTCGCTCGGCCACTCCGCCTTCTTCGGCTTCGGCGCCTTCATGTCCGCCTACCTGTCGGGCAAGCACGGCGTGCCCGTTGCGCTCAGCATCCCGCTGGCGGGGCTTGCAACCGGACTTCTCGGGGTGATCGTCGGCCTCCCGGCCGCACGACTCAAAGGCCTCTACCTCGCGATCGCGACGCTGGCCTCCCAGTTCGTCCTCCAGGACTTCTTCAGCCGCGCCGAATGGTTCACGGGCGGGGCGTCGGGCGCCAACGCGGCAGCGTTCTCCCTGTTCGGCTATTCCCTCTCGGGGGACCGCAAGTACTACTACGTCGTGCTGTTCTATCTCGTGATCATGTACGTCTTCGCGGCCAATCTCGTACGTACGCGCGATGGCCGTGCCATGATAGCCGTGCGCGACCATTATCTCTCTGCGGAGATCATGGGCATCAATCTCACCTACTACCGCATCCTGGCCTTCGGCATCTCCTCCGCCTATGCCGGCATCGGCGGCGCACTGATGGCCCACTACACGAGCTTCGTCTCGGCGGAGGCCTTCGACCTGCTGCTATCCATCAATTTCCTCGCCATGATCATCATCGGCGGCCTCGGCTCCGTGATGGGCAGCCTGATGGGCACCGTGTTCATCCTCTTCCTGCCCGAGTTCATGCAGAGCATCGTGCGCGGCATACAATCGTTCGGCTACGCCCAGAGCGCCGCCTTCATCGAGGGCCTCGCTTACATGAAGGAGATGGCGATCGGCATGGCGATCGTCCTGTTCCTCATCTTCGAGCCGGACGGCCTCGCGGCACGCTGGCGCAAGATCAAAGCCTACTGGAAGCTCTACCCGTTCTCGTATTGAAGCGGAACGGGATAAAACAGGGAGAAACGCGCAAATGAAACTGAAGCTAGCACTCCTGTCGGCCGTCGCCGCCAGCGCCGCGCTGGGGACCTCGGCCCTGGCGCAGCAGAAGATCAAGGTCGGCAACCTCGTCGACTACACCGGCGCCACATCGAGCGTCGGCAAGATCTCGGGCCCCGGCAAGGTCGATGCCTTCGCCTGGATCAATGCCAACGGCGGCATCAATGGCAAGCAGCTCGAGGTCGAGACGGTCGACTATGGCTATCAGACGCAGCGCTCGATCCAGCTCTACAAGAAGTGGAAAGACGACGGCGCCGTCGCCATCCAGGGCTATGGCACCAACGACACCGAAGCCATGGTCGGCTTTATCGCCGAGGACAAGATCCCCTACTTCTCGCTGTCGTTCTCCGGCCATCTCACCGACCCGGCCGGCGTCAGCGCCAAGGCCAAGGAGGGCAAGATCAAGCCCGCGCCCTACAACTTCTTCGGTGCGCCGTCCTATTCCGACGGCACGCGCTCGCTCGTTATCTGGGCGGCCGAGGACTGGAAGAAGAAGGGCGGCTCGGGCAAGCCGAAGTACATCCATCTCGGCGACAACCATCCCTATCCGCTGGCACCGAAGGAGGCCGGGGAGCAGCTCGCCAAGGAGCTCGGCTTCGACGTCGTGCCCTCGATCCAATACGCTCTGGCAGGCGGCGACTTCAAGGCGCAATGCTTGGCCCTGCAGGCTTCGGGCGCCAACTATGCCTTCATGGGCAATACGACGGGCGCCAACGTCGCCCTGCTGCGCTCCTGCGCAACCGTCGGCGTCAACGTGCAGTTCATGGCCAACATCTGGGGCATGGACGAAGCCGGCATGAAGGCCACCGGCAAGGCTGTCGACGGACTGGTCTGGGTCGTAAGCCAGAACCCGTGGGGTGCTGATGTCCCGGGCATGAAAACCTTCCGCGAGATCTCCAAGCAGTCCGATCCTGCCGGTACTGCCTACCGGCCGCTGCCTTACGTGCGCGGCGCCTGCCAGGTGCTCTATCTCGGCGAGGCCATGCGCATGGCCGACAAGGCCGGCAAGCTCAACGGTGAAGGCATCAAGGCGGCGCTCGAGGGCATGAAGGACTTCGTGCCGTTCGGCACCGCAGGCATGTGCCCGGCCGTCACCTGGACCAGCCGAGATCACCGCAGTGTCGACACGGTCGGCCTGATGCGCGCGCGCGTCACCGGCGAGACCGAGCAGGGTGACTACACCGAGCTGATGACGAAGGGCGTCATGAAGCTCGAAAAGGTCGCCGACATCAAGGTCGAGCGCAAACCGGGGTGGCTCGGCTACTGACGCGGCGGCAAACGCCAGTCGCTTCGGAGCGGGATCGCAAGTCCCGCTCCGGTCGACCGATGAGCCGACTGGAGGTGTCTTCTCTTGTCTTTTGCCGATCATTTCGGCGCCGAAGCCGGGGCAACGCCCGGCGCTGCGCCCGGTCCTCCCAATCTGCTCGAGATCGAGAACCTGGAGGTCGTCTATGACGACGTGGTCCTGGTCTTGCGCGGCGTTAGCCTTTCAGTGCCAAAGGGGGCGATAGTCACGCTGCTCGGCCCGAACGGAGCAGGAAAGTCGACCACGCTCAAGTCGATCTCAGGCCTTCTCAAGGCCGAGAATGGCGAGATCATCGCCGGCGACATACGCTTCGACGGCGAGACGATCGCCCATCGCCTTCCCGACAGAATCGTGCGCGGTGGCATCTTCCAGATCATGGAGGGGCGCCGGATCATCGCCGACATGACCGTGCTGGAGAACTTGAGGGCAGGCGCCTATACGAGGCGCGACCGCGAGATCGACAGCGATATCGAGCGCGTCTATGCCTACTTTCCGCGCCTCAGGGAGCGCAACGGGCTCGCTGGCTATCTGTCGGGCGGCGAGCAGCAGATGCTGGCGATCGGCCGTGCTCTGATGGCCCGCCCCCGTATGATGCTGCTGGACGAGCCGAGCATGGGCCTTGCACCCTTGCTTGTGCAGGAAGTGTTCGCAATTATCGAACGGCTCAATAGCGAGCTCGGTATCACCATGCTGCTGGTCGAACAGAACGCGCACATGGCGCTGAAGGTCGCGCAGTACGGTTACATTATGGAACAGGGGAAGATCGTGCTCGACGGCTCACGCGAGGCCCTCATCCGCAACGAGGACGTCAAGGAATTCTACCTCGGCGGCGGCGGGCACGCACGCAAGAGCTTCAAGAACCTGAAATCGTTCCGGCGCCGCAAGCGCTGGCTGTAGCCATCCCGCGAGGGTCAGGCAGCGGGAGCCGGATGGTATCGTCTGGCAGCTGCGACACCGAGGAGAACGAAGATCGCCAGAACCGCCAGTTGCGTGGCCAGGAACGGCGCCTCGGATTGGGTGGGTGCCAGCGGCTGCAGGAAGGCCAGCTTCTGAAACGACTGCACGACCGCCACGAATACGTTGAGATAAAGGGCGATGAGCGCCATCGTCACGTAGATCCAACGCCAGGGCCCGTCGAGGTGGAATGCATAGAGGGCCACGAGGGCGATCGCCAGCACCACCAGCGAAATGACGCCGAACCAGTGCGAGGGCAGGAAGCGGTCTAAGGGAAAGCCGAAGCCGGTGACGCTTGTGAGGATGGTTGTGAGGAGGAAGATGGCAGTCCAGAACCCGGGGCGGCTCGACCGCAGCCACCCCGATACGACGACAAGCCCCGTGGCGATCGCGATCAGGCTGATGACGACGTGCAGCAAGGTGTATGCCGCCAGCGACATGCCGAAGACCATGGTGAGATTCCTTTCGAGATCCAGTTAGGCGCGCCCAGCCAGCACCGGTCTTGGGCAGCATGCATCAAAACTTCGGCCACGTCCCCCTTGCTCCGCCTCGTCCGACGCGGGCCGCTGCGAACAGCATGGCTGACCAGCCGGGACGCGCCGCCCGGTTGTGCCCATGCGTCCGAGACACCACATCGCTGTCAATTCCAGACACAACCGACCGTCGCGCACGACGGAGACAGGACAAGGCGATGCGAGGCATCCATCACGTAACGGCAATCGCGGGAAAGCCCCAGCGCAATCTCGATTTTTACGAGCACGCGTTAGGTCTGCGCTGTGTCAAGCGGACCGTAAATTTCGATGACCCGGGCACCTATCACTTCTACTTCGGCGACGAGGCAGGCAATCCCGGCAGCATCCTCACGTTCTTTCCCTGGGAGTACGCCGCTCCGGGGCGGGGCGGCGTCGGCCAGACGCTGACGACGTCGTTCCGTGTGCCGGCGCAGTCGATCGGCTACTGGACGCACCGCCTTGTCGACAAGGGCATCCCGCACGAAGCCCCAACCCGGCGCTTCGGGGAGCCGATGCTGGCCTTCACCGATCCCGACGGCCTGAGCCTGGCGCTGGTCGGAGCGGCCGGCGCCGAGTCCGAGCCCGCATGGAGCGGTTCCGAAGTGCCGGCTGAGCATGCCATCCGCGGACTTGCCGGCCTGACCTTGCTGCTCGAGACGGCGGCCCCCACGGCCGCGGTGCTGACGGACGTGCTGGGCTTCGCCGAGGTCGGCCACGAGGATACCCACATCCGCTACCGCGCCCACGACGGTTGCGGCGGCGTGGTCGACATCCGCGAGGCCGGAAGCTTCCTGGCGGGCCGCATGGGCCGGGGCTCGGTGCATCACGTCGCATTCCGCGCGGCAAACGACGCCGAGCAGGAAGCCATGGCCACGAGGCTCACGCGGAACCACCGGCTGGAGCCGACCGGGCAAAAGGATCGTCAGTATTTCCGCTCGATCTACTTCCGAGAGCCCGGCGGCGTTCTGTTCGAGATCGCCACGGATGCGCCGGGCTTCACGGTGGACGAGCCCCTGACCGAGCTGGGCGGAAGCCTGAGGCTCCCCGCCTTCCTCGAGCCGCGCCGCAAGCAGCTGGAGATGGTCCTTCCGAGTCTTGAGAGGGCTGCGTGATCCAGGTCGGCGCGGGCGGGCGGGATCGCGCTCAGAACGGCATCAGCCCGAAGCTGAAATTCTGGGTCTTGTCGAAGGGCTGCTTTAGGATCGGAAAGGCATAGTCTGCCCTGAGCGCGCCGATCGGCGAATCCCAGGCCAGCCCGACGCCGACCGAGGCGCGCATGGTCGGCGTGCTGCCGACGGCGCCCGGCTGCTTCGCCGCAGTGGCGTTGAGCCCCCAGAGCGATCCCGCGTCGGCGAAAACGGCGCCCCGAAGGCCGAAATCCTGCGGGACGCCGGGGATCTGGAACAGCAGCTCGGCGGTGGTGGAGTAGAACATCTTGCCGCCGAGCGCGTCCTGGTTGGGGCTCAGCGTATCGCGTGGGCCGTAGCCGGCCGAGGCGAAGCCGCGGACTGTCTCGTTGCCCTTGTAGAAGAGGTCGAGCAGCTTCACGTCCTGGCCGCCCCAACCCGTGATGATGCCGCCGGTCGCCCGGCCCATGGCCGTTATCTCGTCCGTGACGGCGTAGTAGCCGCGCGCCTCGCCGACGGAGCGGATGTAGCGCACGTCGCCGCCGACGCCCGCCAGGTCCTGGGCAACGGTGTAGAATACGCCGGAGGTGGGCCGCCGCTTGTTGTCGCGCGTATCGTAGGTGACCGAGTAGCCGACCGAGGATGTGTAGTAGATGTTGGACGATGCGCCAGGGAAGCCGGCCGCTTCCTGGATCGCCGCCGACGCACCGGGGCCGACGTCGTAGAGCTTGTTGCGGGCGAAGGTGTAGTTGGTGCCGACGGACCACTCGTCGCTGATCGGATAGCGTGCGCGCAGCGCGCCGCCGATGCGCTGGCTCTTGTAGGACGCCTGGTCGGTGTAGTCGATGTCCTTGTAGAAGAGATCGAAACCGGCCGCGACGTTGGAGCCAAGGAAGTGCGGCTCGGTGAAGCCGATGTCGGCCTGCATGCGGGTCAGGCTGCCGGCAAGCTTCAGGCGTAGCCATTGGCCGTTGCCGAACAGGTTGCGCTCGACCAGCGAGATGTCCCCGACGATGCCCTCCGTCGTCGAGTAGCCGACGCCGAAGCCCAAATCCATGGTCTCCTGCTCCACCACCTCGAGGATGAGAACGACCCGGTCGGGCGCCGACCCCGGCTGACGTTTCGCCGTCACGCTCTTGAAGAAGCCCAGCGCCTGCACGCGGCGCCGGGCACGCTCCAACATGAAGGCGTTGACCACGTCGCCCTCGGCGATCCTGAACTCGCGCCGGATCACGAAGTCCTTGGTCTTCCGGTTGCCGACGATGTCGATGCGATCGATTGTGATGCGCGGGCCGTCCACGATGCTGAAGGCGACCGCGACGGTGCGGCCCGCGGCATCGCGCTTGGGCGCGACTTTGACCTGCGCCGCCGGCTGACCCTGGTCGCTCAGGGCCAGCGTCATCTTCTCCACCGACTTCTCGACGGCGTCCTGGCTGTAGGCGGCGCCCGGCTTGATCGCAACAAGCGACTGCAGGCCCTGCGTATCGACGCCGCGCAGGCTCGTCGCCACGGATGCTGGAGCGAAGGTGTACCGCTCGCCTTCCTCGACGGTGAACGTGACGGTATAGCCTGTGCCCTCGGCGCTCTGCTCCGCCTTCCCCGAGATCACGCGCGCATCCGGAAAGCCCTGCTTTTGGTAGTGGCGGCGCAGCAGCTCCTTGTCCTGGTTGATGCGCTCGGGATCGTAGAACGCCGCGGCCTTGAGGACGTCGAACCAGCCGGACTGGCTGGTGGAGATGACGTCGCGTAGCTGGGACGCGGTGAAGGCGCGATTGCCGACGAAGTTGATGGCATCGACCTTGGTGACCGCACCTTCCCTGACGATGTAGGCGACCTGGACACGGCCGTCGGATTGATAGACGACGCTCGGCTCCACCGAGGTCGTGAGCCGCCCGAGGCGCCGGTAGTGCTCGCGCAGGCGTACTGCGTCAGCGTGGGCCTTGGACGCCGTATAGCGGGCCTTGGGCTTCAGATGTATCTGCTCGTCGAGCTTGGCCTTGTCGGTGATGGTGCTGCCCTCGATGAACACGCGCTCCACGATGGGGTTCTCGACGACCTTCACGACCAGCGTGCCCCCGCGCCGCTCGATGCGCACTTGGGCGAACAGGCCGCTCGCGAACAGGGCCTTGATGGATTGATCGATCTTGGCCGGATCGTACGGATCGCCCTTGCCGAGCTTGAGCTGCGCGCGCAGCGTGTCCGCCTCGACCGTCTTGTTACCCGTGAACTCCACGCCCGTGACGGTCTCGGCCGCCTGCACGGGAGCGACCAACACCAGACATGCGAGCAGCGCCCAAAACCCGGATGCTGCCTTCTCCCTCGATGGGTCGTGCCGGGCGCGGGGCGACAAGCATTGCCTGCCGCCGCGAAGGCCGCAGAAGCTTAGCGCCAAACTCGATACCCAAGACGCAACGCGCATCTAACGCCGTGACACTACAGACGCCAGCTCGCGCGCTGCGGACCTTCGTCCCGCACGCAATGCCTGGCGTAAGCGGCACCCCCTGCCACCAAGCCTTTGAGCTATCGAATCATTGAGGCGAGAATGCGCGCCTCGGTAGCCCCGATGGGGGCGCCGCAACGCAACCGGTCACTCCTGCGGGTAGCGCCAGGGCTTCGCCGGCTGGCTGGCACCATCGTCGATGGTCCACTGGGGCAACGAGAGGCCCGGGGACACGTCGCTGAACACCATGCGAACGCGCGTGCCCACGCCCACCCGGTTCACGATCTCCGGCGGTGCCAGCTTGCCGTCGGGAGTGGCCAGGTTGCCGACGACGCGCAGGGCGTCGTGCTCGGTCGGCTTACCCTTCTGCGTGTCGAGGTCGACCAGCAGGATCATGTAGGGCGTATGCGCCTTGAAGGCCGGCTGGATGGCGTGGTGGACTTCGGTGTAGGAGTGCACGGCACCCTTGCCTTCGACCGGCACCCACTTCGCCTCGGGCGACGTGCAGAACGGGCAAGCCGTGGTCGGCGGATAGCGGAGTTGGTTGCAGGACCCACACTGCTGCAAGTGGAAATTGTGCTCGGCGCAGTGGCCGAAATAAGCGCGGTTCTCGACTTCCAGGTCGTTGAGATCGAGCCCCATTCCAAGATACTGGGCCTGGATCGGCATGAGCGTTGTCTCCCTCAATCGCGCCGC
Source organism: Hyphomicrobiaceae bacterium (assembly GCA_050248715.1). Classification (GTDB taxonomy): domain Bacteria; phylum Pseudomonadota; class Alphaproteobacteria; order Rhizobiales; family Hyphomicrobiaceae; genus AWTP1-13. The sequence continues at coordinate 10,770 of JBFWRV010000099.1, forward strand.
ATGACCATGGCCGAGCCGGTGCCCGGCATGGCCCAGCCGAGATTGGCCGTAACCTCGCACTTCTTGACCTGCCGGCACCCACCCTCCTTGTAGTCGTAGGTATGCTGGCGTTTGCCGTCCGGCCCGACGGGGCAGCTGTCGTCGACGTCATGGCGCAGCTGGCGCACGTTCTCGATCACCATGTTCATCCCGTGCGTATAGCCCTCGCACAGGTGCCCGCCGCTCGTGTTGTTGGGGCGTCGGCCGCCAAGATTGATGGTGCCGTTGCTGACGTAATCTCCGCCCTCGCCCTTCTTGCAGAAGCCGTAGTCCTCCAGCTGCAGCATGGTAGTGAAGGTGAAGGCGTCGTAGGAGCCTGTGACGTCCACATCCTCGGGTCCGACACCGGAGTTGGGCCAAAGGATCTCGCGCGCATACTTGCCGGCAACGGTGGAGATGGGGCCGTGCTGGTAGTGCATGTCGATGCGCGGCTTGCACACGCGCCCCGCAACGCCACGGATCAGGGCGCGAGGCTTGGCGCAGTCGCGCGCCCGGTCGGCGCTGGTGACGATGATGGCCGTGGCGTTGTCGGTCTCCACGCAGCAATCGAGCAGGTGCAGCGGCTTGCAGATGATGCGGCTTGCCAGCACGTCCTCCACGGTCGCCCGCTTCTTGTAGTAGGCCTTGGGATTGTTGGAGGCGTGGTTGCTGTGGGCGGCTCGCACGGCTGCGACCTGAGCTGGCGTCGTGCCGTAGTCGTACATGTGGCGCATGAACGTCGGGCTGAACATCTGCCCGGCGCTCTGCCAGCCATAGGCGCGGTTGTGCAGCATTTCGCCGGAGACGGGCACCGCCGAACGGGCCCCCGTACCCCCGATGCGCACCTGCGAGAAACCGTTCATGGCACGGAAGATGACGACGGCCTTGCACATGCCGGCTTCCATCACCCCCATGGCGATGCCGATCAGCGCTTCCGTCGACGACCCGCCCCCGAACACGTCCATGTAGAAATTCAAGCGGATGCCGACATCACCGGCGATGAAGGTGGAGAAGGTCGAGTCGCCGGATTGGTATGACAGCATGCCGTCGACATCGGATGCCTTGAGCCCCGCGTCCTGCAGGGCATTGCGCACCGCCCAGGTGCCGAGCCCGCGCGTGGTGGTGCCGGAGCCGCGCGTGTAGGTGGTCTCTCCCACGCCGACGATGGCGTACTTGTCCCTCAGATACCTGGGGGTCGATGCATCGGCGTCGGCTGGGAGAGGCATGGCGCGGTATCCTCGATAGTTGCTTCTTATACGGCTGCGCTTTCGGCCGCTTCGGCCGAGACTAGACAGGCTCGGTCGCGCCGAAAAGGGAACAAAGACGGCCCGGAGGCAAGCATCGTTGCGCGCCGCGTTGCGCGCCTGCTTCGCAATGTCCCGATCCTTCACTCATTCTTAGGCGTGCCGGTGAGCATGCAGATTTCGCATGCGGAACAAGTGTTTCCGGAATGCCTGAGCACCGGGCGCTTAACATCCCCTTGAGCAACTTTTGTTAGCGCTTTGGGGGCGTATCGAGTGGGGAAGTCGTGTCACGCGTTCTCGCCTGCCTTGCGGCAGAGCACAATCTACGCCTCGTGCTTCTCGCGGCGCTGGTCTGCGCGGCCACTTCCTTCACGTCGTTCCGTGCCTATTCCTATGTGGCTCAGGAGCAGGGCGCGCGCCGCGTCGCCTGGATCTTCTTGACGGCAATTTGCACTGGCGCGGGCATCTGGGCGACCCACTTCGTAGCCATGCTGGCCTATGAGCCCGGCCACACCATGGCCTATGACCCCATCCTCGTCATAGGCTCCCTGCTGATCGCCGCTACGGGCGCCTTGGTGGGCTTCGCGATCTCCTCGCGGGGCAGCCGGCCGACGGCGATTGCTGGCGGGGCCATCATTGGCGTCGGCATGGGCCTCATGCGCTTCACCGGCCTCGGCGCCCTGCATGTTCCCGGCACGATCGCGTGGCATCACGATCTCATATTCGTCGGGATTGTCATGGCCGGCGCGTTCGGGGCCGCCGCGTTGCTCGCCTGGCATGAGCTGCCGCGGAGCTGGGGCCTCTGGTTGGCTCCGGCGTTGCTGATGCTGGCGATCTGGAGCCTGCATCTGACCGGTGTGGGGGCCATAGTGATCGAGGCCGACCCGCGCCTGGCCGTACCCCGCGGCTCCGTCAGCGGCTCGACGCTTGCTATTTCCGTGTCCGCCATCGCCGGCCTCGTGCTGCTTGCCTTCTTGTCGACGATTCTCATCACCAGCGAAGGCGACCGCGAGGCCCTCGTCCGCAGCCAGGAACTCGTGGATGCGGCACTCGACGGGGTCGTGGAGGCGCTGGACGGCCGGATCGTCAACGTCAACACCCGCGTCGCCATCCTGACGGGCTGGACGGCCAAAGAGCTGCAAGGTCGAAAAGTCGTCGGCGATCTACTGGCGGGCGATCTCACCGGGCCATGCGGTGAAGCCACCGAGGGGCGGCTCGCAACGGCCGGCGGCCCAGCCATTCCCGTCGAGGTCGTGCGGCGGTCCCTGGGCCGCAGCGCACGCGCCAACGAGGTCTACACGGTCCGCGACCTCACCGAGCGGCGCCGGGTCGAAGCCGAGCTGCGGCACCAGAACGTGGCCCTGCAGCAGCGGGAGGACGAGCTTGGCGCCCAGAACCGCCGCTTCCAGGCGACGCTCGCCAACATGCCGCTCGGCCTTTGCATGATCGATCCCGAGTTTCGCATCGTCATCTGCAATCAGCGCTACATCGACATGTACGACCTGCCGGCGCATCTCGTGCAGCGGGGTGCGCCGATCGCGGGTGTCGTGGAGTACCGCTTCGACAAGGGCCTCCACACGCAAGCCGAGTTCGACGACTACCGGCGTATCGGCTTCAAGACCTCGCTTGCAGCATCGATCAAGACCTCCCACCTGACCGACGGCCGCACCATTCTCATCTCACTCCAGCCCACAGGGGACGGCGGCTGGATCGCGCTGCACGAGGACATCACGGAGCGGCACGCGCTGAGCACGCGCCTCGAAGAGCAGAACGTGCTTCTGCGCCAGCGCGAGCAGATGCTCGAGGCCCGCAACCACAGCCTCGATCAGGCGCTGGCCAAGGTGGCGGAGCAGAAGGCCGACCTGGACGTGGCGCTGGCCAGCATGTCTCAGGGCCTGGCCATGTTCGACGCCGACGAGCGGCTGGTCCTCGCCAACGATCGCTACGCGGAGATCTACGGTCTCGAGCCGCGGCACCTGAAGCTCGGAACGACGCTGCGCGAGCTCATCGAGTATCGCATCGCGCGCGGCCTCTATCCCGGCATGACGGCCGACGATGTGCTGGGCAACATGCGCGGCCGCCTGGCGGGCGGCAACGCCAACCAGCTCCTGAGCAAACCGCGCGACGGGCGCACGATCTCCGTGTCGATCCAGCCGCGCAGCGACGGCGGCTGGGTGGTTACGTTGCACGATCTCACCGAGCGCGAGACGCTCAACGCCCAGCTCCGCGAGCAGAATACGCTCCTGCGGCAGCGGGAAGAGGAGCTGGCGGCGCAGAACGCGCTCTTTGATACCGCCATCGGCAACATGTCCCAGGGCATGTGCCTGTATGACAGCGACCACTGCATCGTATTCGCGAACGCCCGCTTCGCCGAGCTCTATGGGCTTTCCCCGGACGTCGTGCGCCCCGGCGCGAGCATTCGGCACATCATGGCGGCGCGCATCGCCAACGATGGCTGCCGGAGCCCGGAGGCGGATAGCATCGTCCGCGACGGCCTGGCCGGCTTCGCCCAATGTGTGAGCGAACTCGCCCACATGAGCGACGGCCGATACATCTCGGTGGTGCGACGGCCAATGCCGGGCGGCGGGATGCTCACCACGCACGAGGACATCACCGAGCGGGAAAGACTTACCGCCCAGCTGGCCCGCCAGAACGAGCTGCTTGTGCACCGCGAGCAGGAGCTCAATGTCCGCAACGAGCAGCTCGACGTCGCCATGAACAACATGGCACAGGGTCTCGCCATGTTGGACCCCGAGCAGCGGCTGATCATCTGCAACCGGCGCTACAGGGAAATGTATGGCCACACCGCGGACGAGGTGAGGCCCGGGACGAGCCTTACGCAGATTCTCGAGCACCGTTTCGCCAAGGGCGTCTACCCCTTGAGCGACAAGGAGGCCTTCATCGACGGCTGGACCACGTCGTTCGGCGAGGTGTCGTCGCGCATCCAGGAGCTTTCGGACGGGCGCATCATCAGTGTGCTCCGGCGGCGCACCGCCGACGGCGGACGCGTCATCACGCATGAGGACATCACGGAACGTCAGCAGCTGCACACGCGCCTCGAGGAGCAGAACTGCCGCCTTGTGCAGCAGGAGGAGAGGCTGCGGACCCAGAACCTTCAGCTCGACGCGGCGCTCAACAACATGCTGCAAGGCCTGGCATTGTTCGATGCCGATTTGCGGCTCGTCCTGTGCAACAAACGCTATGCGCTGATGTATGGATTGTCACCCGAGCAGGTGCGGCCGGGCACGTCGTTGCGGTCCATCATCGAGTTGCGCATCGCCAAGGGCGAGTTCGCGGGCAAGAGTGCCGAAGAGCTCATCAAGGGCATGCTCGCGCGCTCGGCCGGCCAGGAGGCAACCCACTATACGAGCCAGCTGGCCGACGGTCGCTACATCGCCGTGTCCGTGCAGCCGATGCCTGACGGAGGCACGGTGACGACCCATCACGACATCACCGAGCAGCGCCGGTCCGAGGCGAAAATCGCGCACATGGCGCTGCACGACACCCTGACCGGCCTGCCCAATCGCGTTCTGCTCAACGAGCGGCTCGACGATGCTCTGCGCCGCTTCAAGCGGGGCGAGATCGTCGCAACGCACCTGATCGATCTCGACCACTTCAAGACCGTGAACGACACCCTCGGCCACCCCGCCGGCGACAGTCTGCTCAAGAGCGTGGCCGACCGCCTGCGGTCCGTGGTTCGAGAGACCGACACGATCGCACGCATGGGCGGCGACGAGTTTGCCATCGTCCAGACCGGCATCGGTCAGCCTGCTGATGCCACGGCACTGGCCCACCGGGTCATCGAGGCGGTAGGGGCGCCTTACGTGATCGAGGGCCACCAGGTCGTCATCGGCACCAGCATCGGCATCGCCGTGTGCCCCACGGACGGCACGACCCATGACCAGCTGATCAGGAACGCCGATCTGGCTCTCTACCGTGCCAAGGGCGACGGGCGCCGCACCTATCGCTTCTTCGAGCAGGAGATGGACGCCCAGATGCAGGCGCGCCGCCTCGTGGAGAACGATCTGCGCGAGGCCCTCGCGGCCGGCCAGTTCGAATTGCACTACCAGCCCTACGTCAACCTTGAACGCGACGAGATCAGCGGCTTCGAGGCGCTGGTGCGCTGGCGCCATCCGGAGAAGGGCCTCATCGCTCCGAGCACATTCGTCCCGCTGGCGGAGGAAATCGGGCTCATCATACCGCTCGGCGAATGGGCTATCCGCGAGGCCTGCGCCGCCGCCGTGCAATGGCCGGGCGACCTCAAGGTCGCCGTCAACCTGTCGCCCGCGCAATTCAAGAGTGCTGGGCTCGTGCAGGTGGTGATCAATGCCCTGGCCACCACCGGGCTGCCCGCCGAGCGGCTGGAGCTCGAGATCACCGAGACGACGCTGATGCTGGACAGCGAGGCGACGCTCAACATGCTCTACCAGATGCGCGCGCTGGGTGTCAGGATCGCGTTGGACGACTTTGGCACCGGCTATTCCTCCCTCAGCCTGCTGCAGAGCTTTCCCTTCGACAAGCTGAAGATCGATCGCTCGTTCGTGAAGGACATCGCCGAAGGTGTCGGCTCGCTCAACATCGTGCGCGCCGTGACGGCGATGGCGGCCGGTCTCGGTATGACCACAACCGCGGAGGGGGTGGAGACGCAGCAACAGCTCGACACGGTCAGGGCCGAGGGCTGCACCGAGATGCAGGGCTTCGTCTACAGCAAGCCTCTGCCCGCTGCCGCCGTGGGACCCTTCTTGTCGGAGCGGCACAAGCCGCGCGCGGACCGGCCCGAACCGGACGAACAAGCCGGCGGCGCCGCGACCGCGGCGGCCTGATCGGCGTCCCCAGACAGCAGTTGGGTCCAGCTAGCAGTCTGTTGAACTTGGGTCGTTGGGGGAAGGGGTTTTCTGCATTCGGGGAGGAGCGCTCGCTGGGTCTGCGGTGGGCCTGTCCGGTTGGCTTGGCTCAGGCGGCCTCGGCCAGCAGCCTCGGCCAACAGCCTCGGCATGCGGATCAGATTGTAGGCTGCCATTGCGAAGGTGAAGCGGAAGGCGACGCGGCGCGTGCCGCGCAGCTTGGCCTTGGCGCAACCTGCGATGGTCTTGGCCCAGCCGAACGCCTCCTCGATGCGCTTCCTCGCGCTGCGAGCGATCCGTCGTCGAGGCGTGCGTCTGGTTGCTGCGCTTCTCGCCATGGTAGTCGCGCTCGCCGTTGCGGCCCGGCGCCGGCGTAGAGGCGCTCGAAATCGCCATCGAGCCCGGCCAGAACGTCGTCGACGCTGGTCTTGATCACGCGCAGCGGATGCTTCGCCGGCACCCGGCCCTCCAGGTCCACGTACGAGAACAGCGATCCCGACCTGGCATCCGATCCGCGCATCCCGGCCCCCCGCGACGGCGAGCCGGAACGGAACCATATTCGACGCCGCCTGTCAGCACGCGAGACATTCAACAGCCTGCTGGCGCCTATGCGGTTTAGGTGGAACGATAACCCGCATTGTGGAGGTAGTTGGGAGCATTCTTCGGGCGAGAACATTTCGAGCAGCGCGCCGATCCTTCGCCACACCGCCTCGAGGGTGCGCTTCTCGGCCTTGCGCAGGAGCGTC
>JBFWRV010000100.1:0-17497 GCA_050248715.1 Hyphomicrobiaceae bacterium
CCCTACACGACGCTCTTCCGATCTAGCAACACAAACGGCATAAAACCCGAAAATCGTAATAAAGGAGGTTTCTCGCCTATCAACAAAATCGCGAATTTTCGTCAAGGTTCTCTAGTTCGAGTGATTCGAACAAAAGAGAGAGCAAGAGAAAAGAGAGAGGACGAAGACAATGGCTAAGGCAGCTGTGAAGTCGAAGGCGAAGGCCAAGAAGAAGCCGGCGAAGGCCGCCAAGCGCGCCCCTGCGAAGAAGCGCGCTCGCCGCTAAAGCGTGCGGGGATCGGTCCGGCGCCGGCCTAGGCTGGGCACCAGGGCAGAGCAGCGGACCTCCCCAATCGCCTGTGACTTGGTATTCGAGGCCGAAGATCGCGATAGCGTCTTCGGCCTCACGTTTTTCCGGCAACCGCGCCCGATTAGCGCGCTACCCGCCCGACCGGCGTTGCCCGCAAAAAAGCAAATCCCGGCAGCGTGTGCCGGGATTGCCGTAGATGCGATTGCCGGTCGGCCTGACCGCCGGTGCCGGGACTAGGCTCCGGCGCGGGCGCCTTCGCCTTCGTCCTTGCGCGCCGACTTCTGCACGGCCGCCTGGACCTTCTCGAAGGCGCGCACCTCGATCTGGCGGATGCGCTCGCGACTGACGCCGAACTCGGCCGACAGGTCCTCGAGCGTCGCCGGCTCCTCCGCCAGCCGCCGTGCCTCGAAGATGCGCTTCTCGCGATCGTTGAGGGTCGACATGGCCTTTGCGAGGTAGCTCTTGCGCAGGGCGAGCTCCTCCGACTCGGCCAGACGTTCCTCCTGGCCGGGGGTCTCGTCCACCAGCCAGTCCTGCCACTCGCCGGACTCCGCGTCGGCTGCCCGGACTGGCGCATTCAGCGAGGCGTCACCGCCGAGGCGGCGGTTCATGCTGATCACATCCTCCTCGGGCACGCCGAGCTTGGTCGCGATCTGCTTCACCTGGTCGGGCCGCAGGTCGCCGTCCTCCAGCGCCTTGATCTGACCCTTCATGCGCCGCAGGTTGAAGAAGAGCTTCTTCTGCGCAGCCGTGGTGCCCATCTTGACGAGGCTCCACGAGCGCAGGATGTACTCCTGGATCGAAGCGCGAATCCACCACATGGCATAGGTCGCCAGGCGGAAGCCCTTGTCGGGGTCGAAACGCTTCACGGCCTGCATGAGGCCGACGTTGCCTTCCGAGATCACCTCGCCGATCGGCAGCCCGTAGCCGCGATAGCCCATGGCGATGCGGGTGACGAGCCGCAGGTGCGACGTCACGAGCTTGTGGGCCGCCTCGGAATCCTGATGCTCCTGCCAGCGCTTGGCGAGCATGTATTCCTCATTCGGCTCCAGCATCGGAAATTTGCGGATCTCCTCCAGGTAGCGGGAGAGACCGCCGGCGCCGGCGACAATGGAGGGAAGTGCTCTGGTTGCCATCTCGATCTTCTCAGCAACGGCCCGCTTGCCGAAACGCTGCTGCTCCTTGTGCCCCTTGGAATCGACTCGTACAGCCGTCATGAAGTTGGGCACGAAGCCTTGACGGCATGGAGGCAGAGTGCCCAAGCGCATGTTAAACTACAAACCACGTTGCCGTGTTTCACCAGTAACACGCGTTCACGGACTAGTTGATGAACGATTTGGCAGCAATTATCCGTCTGCGCCCTAACCTAAACAATTCGTAATGTGCTGAGTTGACCCGCCGTGCGCCTGCAGGCGTGTCGCAATCAGCGACGCTTCGGCGCAGCCTTCGCCAGCTCGCCGACGACGCCCAGCGCAGCAGCAAGACGTGCCATGTCCGCGGGCATGGGAGCTGAGAAGCGCAAGCGCTTGCCCGTCGCGGGATGCAGAAATGCCAGCTCTGCCGCGTGCAGAGCCTGCCGCCCCAGGGCTTCCAGCGCCGCTTGTGCCGCGTCCGGCAGCTTGCGTGCGCTCGCTTTGAAGCCCGAGCCGTAGGTCATGTCGCCGAGAACGGGGTGACCGATGTGCGCCATGTGCACACGGATCTGGTGCGTGCGGCCCGTCTCGAGCCTCAGCTTCACGAGGCTGACGACGGGATCGCGGGCAGCGGCGGGAAAGGTGGCGATCACCTCGTAGTGTGTGACAGCATGTCGCCCCGCTTCGCCGGCAACCACCGCGATCTTGGTGCGGTTGGCGCTGCTGCGGGCGAGCGAGGCAGCAACCGAGCCGCGCTTGCGATCCGGCGTGCCCCAGACGAGCGCCAGATAGCTGCGCTCCAGCCTGCCGTCCGCGCCGTGGGCGGCAAACTGCTCCGCCAGGCCGCGGTGGGCGCGGTCATTCTTGGCTACCACCAGCAGGCCGGTCGTATCCTTGTCGAGGCGATGCACGATACCCGGCCGCATCACCCCGCCGATGCCGGACAGGCTCGCCCCGCAATGGGCGATGAGGGCATTGACCAGCGTGCCCGTCGCATGGCCGGGCCCGGGATGCACGGCAAGGCCCTCGGGCTTGTCGATGACGATGAGGTCGTCATCCTCGTAGACGACACGGAGCGGGATCGCCTCGGGCCCGGGCTCGGCAGGCTCCGGCGCCGGCACGGCGACCGCCCAGGCCTCGCCGGCTCTCACCTTGCGGCCGATGTCCTGCACGGTCCGACCCGCACAGGCCACCCGCCCGGCGCGAATCAGCGCCTGCAGCCGCGAGCGGCTGAAGCCCTCAAGCCGCGAGGCGAGAAAGCGGTCGAGCCGCTCTCCTGCCGCGGCAGCATCCACGCTCAGCTCGACAAGGTCGTTGACGTTCGCGCTCATAGCTCCTGGTGCCTGAGCCAGGGCGCAAATCGGCGCCGCCGCGGCCGGGCAGACTCTAGACGACCGGGGTCAAGCCGCCATCTATGTTGATGGCGGTTCCGGTGACGTAGGAGCCGGCGTCCGAGGCCAGGAACAGCGCCATGTTGGCGAACTCCTGCGCCGTTCCGACGCGCCCCATGGGAATGCGCTTGCCCATCTCGCCGTAAAAGTCCTGCAGCGAGCGGCCCTTGCCTTCATTGGAATGTCGCACGACCCACTGGTTGCTCTCGATGTTGCCGACGAGCAGGCCGTTGACCAGCACGTTATGCGGCGCGCCCTCGCCGGACAGCACCTTGGTGAGGGCCATGCCGGCAGCCCTCGACACCGCCGTCGGCGCGCCGTTGGCCTGGGGAGCCTTGGCCCCGACGTTGAGGATGTTGATGATGCGGCCCCAGCGTCGCGCTACCATGCCGGGGAAGGCAAGGCGGCAGAGGCGGATGGCCGCGAACAGCTTGAGATCGAGGTCGTGCTGCCAGAGCTCGTCGCTGATCTCCACGAACGGCCCCCGCTGCGACGTGCCGGCATTGTTGACCAGAACGTCGAGCTGGCCGAACGCGGCGTGAGCGGCGTCGTAGGCCTTGCGGCAACCGTCCGCCGTGCCGACATCGGCCGCCACGGTCACGACCTTCGTATTCTTGGCAGCGGCGGCAATAGCCGCCCTCGCCTCGTCGAGGCCCTGCTGCTGGCGCGCGACGATCGCCACGTTGGCGCCGGCCTCGGCAAAGCTGCGCGCGATCGCGAGTCCGATGCCCTTGCTGCCGCCGGTGACCAGCGCGTTGCGCCCGTTCATTCGCAGTTCCATTGCATCCTCCCTTGCGACCATCCCCGGCCGGGACGAGACCTCAACTCAGCACTTCCTGGTTAATCACGTTCTCGCGGATCGGCTTGCCATCCAACGCGCTGAGGATGTTCCTCGCGGTTTGCAGCCCCATGCGGTCGAGCGATTCCTTCGTCACGCCGGCCATGTGCGGGGCGCTGACGACGTTCGACAGCTTGAGCAGGGGATTGTCCGGCTGCACCGGCTCCTTCTCGTACACGTCGAGGCCTGCGCCGGCGAGCTTGCCCGAGGTGAGCGCCGCATGCAGGGCCGGCTCGTCGATGATGCCGCCGCGCGCCGTGTTGACGAGGTAGGCCGTCGGCTTCATGCGCGCCAGCCGCGCCGCATTGAACATGCCGACGGTCTCGGGCGTCTTTGGGCAGTGAATCGTCACGAAGTCGGCCTTGGCCAGGCCTTCGTCCAGGTTGGCCACGGGCTCGCAGTCCGCCGCCTTGATCTCGGCCGCCGGCTTGTAGGGGTCATAGACCAGAACATTCATCTCCATGGCCTGACAGCGCTTGGCGCTGCGCGTGCCGATGCGCCCGAAGCCGACGATCAGCGCGGTCTTGTTGAAGAGGTCGACCGGAACCGCCGACATGCGCTTGTTCCATTCGTTGGCCTGGACCATGGCATTGAGCTCGGCGCCGCGCTTGGCAAGCGTCATCATCATGAACATGGCCTGCTCGGCAACCGAGGGAGAGTTGGCGGTGCCCGCCACCATCAGGGGGATTTTCTTCCGGGTGAGCGCGGGAACATCGACGGCGTCGTAGCCGACACCGATCCGGGCTACCACATGCATCTCGCGTGAAGCTGCGATCTCGGGGTCGCCGAAGGGCGTCACGCCCAGCGCTACGCCATTGACCGGCGCGTGCTGTGCGAGCAAGGCGCGGAAATCCGCCGTCGTGATCGTGTTCGGAAATTGCACGGCCTCGATGTCGCCGCGCTCATTGAAAAGGTCCCAGCCGACCTTGGCCATCGACTGCGTGATCAGCAACTTCTTCTTGTTGGTCGCCATTTCCATCCCCTGAACCCGATCCTTGTCGCGCCAGGATGGCACGCCGGCAGGGCCCTTGCCCATGCCTTCATGCCCCCGCTATTCCGTAGCCGCCGCGCAGTCCTGTGTGGATTGCGGGTTGCAGCCCGGTGCCCTGCGGCCGGAGCGGCAGGATGCCGGGGAGTGGTGGCGGGGCTCGGCCCGACTGTCCATTCGACCGAATGCGCCGGCGTTTCTGCCCGGCTGGATTCTTGCGGCAAGCCCAAGGATGGCGGCGGGACGAGGGCCGATAGAGCAGAGCCTGTTGCCGCGGAAACAGCGCGGATGCCGGGCATCTCCTAGAGAAGCGTCAGTTCTGGAGATTCCCATGGCGAGATAACCTGTTGTGACCTCTGATAGGCGACCTGACCCGACGCTGCTTGACCGGTACAGGGCCTGGCGCAACCACCATCCCGGGCTCGCCGATGCGCTCAAGGGGTCGGCGCACCGTCTCTCCCATTTCGCCATCGGCATCGCCTCCCTGAAGTCAGCGGCGCAGTCCCACCCCACCATCGCCACACTGCTTTTTGGTGTCGGCGCCTTCCTGGTGATCTCCAGCACGTTGTGGTTTCTGAAAGGCGTCCCGCGGTTTTGCCATTGGTTGTTTGGACGAGGGGCCTGAGGTCGGCTCCCGCCGTACATTCTGCATGGCGATTGCCCGGTTCCATTGCTACCCTGCCTCGGAGCCAGTCGGTACCTGCAGGACGGGGCGCATCAAGGGAGGGACAGAAATGGTCGTCTCGACTGAACCGCAGGGCCGCGCCCAGGCGTCACCGGTGCTGGATTACGACGCGATCATCATCGGCGCCGGCATCTCCGGGATGTATCAGCTCTACCGCCTGCGCGAGCTCGGGTTGCGGGTCAGGGTGTTCGAGGCGGGCACCGGGGTTGGCGGCACTTGGTACTGGAACCGCTATCCGGGGGCGCGCTTCGATTCGGAGAGCTATTCCTATCAGTACTCCTTCTCCCAGGAGCTGCTGGAGGAGTGGAGCTGGTCGGAGCACTTCGCTGGCCAGCCGGAAACGCTGCGCTATCTGAACTACGTCGCCGACAAGTTCGACCTGCGCCGCGATATTCAGTTCCGCTCCCGGGTGACCGCCGCACACTACCAGGAGAAGGATCGGGCGTGGGACGTGACCCTGGAGGACGGCAGCAAGCATCGCGCCCGTTTTCTTGTTACTGCCGTCGGGCCGCTGTCGGCACCGACCATGCCGCGCATCGAGGGGGTGGAGTCGTTTGCCGGCCAGCGCTTCCATACCGCGACATGGCCCCACGAGCCGGTGAGCTTTGCCGGCCAGCGCGTGGCCGTCATCGGCACCGGCGCCACCGGCGTTCAGGCAATAGCCGAGATCGCCAAGACCGTCGGGCATCTCACGGTTTTTCAGCGCACGCCGAATTGGTGCAAGCCCCTGCACAACGGCCCGATCGATGCCGCGTCGCAGGCCAGGATCAAGGCCAACTACCCCGAGATGTTCCGACGCTGCCAGGAGACATATGCCTGCTTCATCCATACGCCGGACCCGCGCGGCACCTTCGAGGTGACTCCGCAGGAGCGCGAGGCATTCCTCGAAAAGCTCTACGCCACGCCCGGCTTCGGCATGTGGCAGGGCAATTTCCGCGACATGCTCACCAACCGCGAGGCGAACGCGGTCATCAGCGCGTTCATGGCCCGCAAGATCCGCGAGCGCGTGAAGGATCCCAAGGTCGCCGACAAGCTGATCCCCAAGGATCACGGATTCGGCACCCGCCGCGTGCCGATGGAGACGAGATACTACGAGGCCTACAATCAGCCCAACGTGGAGCTTGTCGACATCAAGGAGACGCCGATCGAGCGCATCACGCGCACGGGCGTCAAGACCAGCGAGCGCGAGTACGCCTTCGACATCATCGTCTTCGCGACGGGCTTTGATGCCATCACCGGCAGCTTCGACCGCATCGATATCAGGGGCGCCGGCGGCATCAAGCTGAAGGACAGGTGGGCCGGCGGGCCGAAGACCTTCCTGGGCATACAGGTCGAGGGCTTCCCAAACATGTTCATGCTGGTGGGCCCGCACACGGCGCTGGGCAACATCCCCCGCAGCATCGAATACAACGTCGAATGGGTGGCGGGCCTCATCGGCTACATGCGCGAGCGCAAGCTGACCCGTGCGGATGCGCGCCCGGAGGCCGTGGAGGACTGGACCGACTACGTCAAGGAGGCGGGACGCGGCCTGCTCTCCAACGAGGTCGACTCCTGGATGACCGGCATCAACTCAAACGTCGAGGGCAAGCAGACGCGCATCCTGGCCCGCTACAGCGGCAGCGCCCCGGCTTATCGCGCCCGCGCCGACGAGGTGGCAGGCGGAGGCTACCGGGAGCTGGCATTGGCCTAGGCCGGAGCAATTTCCGATCAATCCTGTTCCCTGCCATCCCCGAATTGGCCGAAGGCGAATGTCCGGAACCCAGGCTGCGGCGAGCAACGGTGCTCGCGGTCCAGGGTCCCACTCTGCGCGCTTCGCGCTCCGGCGGGGATGACAACAAGCCGGTTCCTTGTGAGGCGGGACCCGTTCGAGCCGGCAGGGCCTCCACGCTCGCCCGGCGGCGCCGGGTGCGGAGAGCGGGCTATCCCGCTGGATACCGCTTCCTGATGTCGGCGACCTGCTCAGGGGTCAGGGCGCGCACGCGTTGTCCCTGCAGCAGCAGGTGGAGCTTGGCGGTCGCCTCGAGCTCCTCGACCGCGTCGGCCGCGGCCGCCAGACTCGTTCCGGCAACGACGGGGCCATGGTTGGCCAGCATGACGGCATGATGCTTGCCGGCATAGCGGCGTACGGCCTCGGCGAGCGCCATATCGCCCGGCGCGTAGTAGGGCACCAGCGGCAGCGTGCCGATGCGCATGACGTAGTAGGCGGTGAGCGGAGGCAGCAGGTCGTCAGGATCGAGCCCTTCCAGGACCGACACCGCCACCGAATGGGTCGAATGCAGGTGCACGACCGCCTGGTTGCGCGTGCGCTCCTGGTACATGGCAAGGTGCAGGAAATTCTCCTTGGAGGGCGGGTCGCCCGAGATGAGCTTGCCGTTCCAGTCGAGCTTGGACAGGCGGGCGGGATCGAGCCGGCCGAGATTGGAGCCCGTCGGCGTCAGCAGCCAGCCGTCGCCGCAGCGGGCGGAGATGTTGCCGGTCGAGCCATGCGTCAGCCCGCGCTCGAAAATCGAGCGTCCGAGCTCGCAGATTTCGTCGCGCAACGCGCTTTGCTGCATGGGCTTGCCTACTCCACCTGTGCCAGCGCCTTGGCGAAGAAGTCCGCGCTGCCGAAATTGCCGGACTTGAGCGCCAGTGCGATCGGCGGGGCGTCCAGGCTCTCGGTCCACGGCACGCCCGGATCGATCTGCGGCCCGATGCGCAGCGCGCGCACGCCGAGCGCGCCCACCACGGCGCCAGAGGTCTCGCCGCCCGCCACCACCAGCTTGCGCACGCCTGCCTGCACCAGCCCCTGCGCGACGCGGGCAAGCGTCTTCTCGATGAGTGCGCCGGCACGCTCGGCGCCGAGCTCGCGCTGCGCCGCCTTGACGTCGTCCGGCGTGGCCGTGGCGTAGATGAGCACCGGTCCGGCCGCCAGCCGTGCGCTTGCCCAGGCCAGGGCGTCCTCGGCAACCGGCTTGCCCGCGGCGACGCTCAGCGGATCGATGCGGAACGCGGGCCGCGATTGCATCCAGCTCGCGACCTGGCCGTTGGTAGCCACCGAGCAGCTGCCGGAGAGCACGGCCGAGCGGCCGGCAACGCGGGGCAGCGCGGCCGCCGATGCCGCGTGACCGAGCTTGCCGCTGCGGCGGCAATGCTCGGCGATCCCGAGGCCGACGCCGGAGCCTGCCGTCACCAGCGGCAGATCGGAGCACCCCTCGGCGATACGGTGCAGGTCGGGCTCCGACAGCGCATCGGCGATGGCGATGCCGACGCCCTCGCTCCGCAGCGCCGCGATGCGCTCGCGCACTGCAGCGGAGCCCTGCGCCAGCGTGTCGTAGCGGATGAGGCCGACCTTGCGCCGCGTTTGCGGCTGCAGCACGCGAACGAGATTGGCGTCCGTCATGGGGGTCAGCGGATGGTCCTTCATGCCGGACTCGGAGAGTAGTATGTCGCCGACGAACAGGTAGCCCCGGCAGATGGTGCGGCCAGCCTCGGGGAACGCCGGGCAGGCGATGGTGAAATCGGCGCCCATTGCGTCCATCAGCGCATCGGTGACGGGGCCGATGTTGCCCTTGGGCGTGGAGTCGAAGGTGGAGCAGTACTTGAAGTAGATCTGCTTCGCCCCGGCCTTCTGCAGCCAGGACAGCGCGGCCAGCGACTGGGAGACGGCATCGGCGGGGGGGATGGTGCGCGACTTGAGCGCCACCACCACCGCGTCCACCTCCTGCGCCAGCGGCGCCTCGGGGATGCCGATGGTCTGGATGGTGCGCATGCCGCCGCGCACCAACATGTTGGCGAGATCGGTGGCGCCGGTGAAGTCGTCAGCGATGCAGCCGAGCAGCATGGGGCAATCCTCAACGCTTCGGCAGGTCGATGCCGGGGAAGATCTTGATCACGGCCGCATCATCCTCCCGCCCGTGCCCGGCGGCGGCTGCCATCAGGAACATCTGGTGCGCGGCGGCGGTCAGCGGCAGGGGAAAGGTCGATCGCTTGCCCGCCTCCAACACGATCCCCAGGTCCTTGACGAAGATATTCACAGCCGAGCGCGGCAGGTAGTCGCCGGCCAGGATGTGCGGCGCGCGGTTCTGGAACATCCACGAGTTGCCGGCGCTGTTGGTGATCACGTCGTAGAGCACCTGCGGGTCGGCGCCTGCCTTGATGCCGAGCGCCATCGCCTCCGCCGCGGCAGCGATGTGCACGCCGGCAAGCAGCTGGTTGATCATCTTCACCTTGGAGCCCGTGCCGTGCGCCTCGCCCAGGCGGTAGACTTTCTGCGCGATGGCACCGAACACCGGCTCGCAGGCGGCGAAGGCTTCGGCCGGGCCGGAGGCCATGATGGTCATCTCCCCGCTTGCGGCCCGCGCCTCGCCGCCCGACACGGGCGCGTCGAGCATCAGGATGCCGCGCTCGCCGAGCCTAGCCGCCAGTCGCTCGGCGTACTCGGGCGGCACGGTGACGCTCAGCATCACCACGCTGCCGCGGCGCATGGCCGCCGCCGCGCCCTGCTCGCCGAACAGAACGGTCTCGGTCTGCTCGGCATTGACGACAAGCACGATGACGACGTCGCAGTCGGCGCCGAGCTCGGCCGGGCTGGCGCATGCCACCGCGCCGCCATCCGCGAGGGCTTTCACGACCTCGGGCCGCACGTCACACACGCGCGCCTTGAAGCCCCCGCGCAGCAGCGACTTGGCGACGCCGCCGCCCATCGAGCCGAGCCCGATGACGCCGACCTTGGGTGTATTCATGGTGAGTGACCCTTCGCGCGTTGATGATGAGTTCTTCGCCAAAGATGCAATTGCGCGCAACTCGAAAATCCGCGGCTTCCTTCCCAGTGCACCACCGCGTTCCCCGCCCCGCATGCTGGAGGCGCGTCTTCGGCGGCATGACGGGGCACCGCCCCCTCGTCTTGGCGAAGACAGGCTCCGCTTGGACGCAAGGGGGAGGGGAGGCATTAGCGCAAGCTCGCACCCAGCAGGTCACGGGCGATGACGTGGCGCTGCACTTCGCTCGGGCCCTCCCCGACGCGGCGGATGCGCATCTCGCGGTACCAGCGCTCGAAGGGCAAATCCTTGGTCATGCCGTAGCCCCCGTGGATCTGCATCGACCGGTCGACCACCCGCCCGCCGGCCTCGCTGGCGACAAGCTTGGCCATGCCGGCCTCCATGCGATAGGGCTGTCCGCTGTCGGCCTTGTGGGCGGCTGCAAGCGTCAGCAGCAGGCTGGTGCGGATGTCGATCTCGTTGTCGACGATCATCCACTGCACCGCCTGCCGTGATGCGAGCGGCGCGCCGAACGTCTCGCGCTGCCTGGCGTAGTCGATGGCGAGCTCCTGCGCCTTCACGGCCACGCCGATGCAGGCGGCCGCGTAGGGAATGCGCTGGCGCGACAGGCGATCGTTGGCGATGGCGAAGCCCTTGTTGACCTCGCCCAGGATGTTGGCGGCCGGCACGCGCAGGTCCTCGAACTGCAGCTCTGTGGCGTAGTGGGAGGAACGCAGCGTGTGCACGACGCGGCGCACGTGGAAGCCCTTCATGTCGGTGTCGACGATGAAGCAGGTGATGCCGCCGCGGCCCTTCGCGGCATCCGTGCGCGCGAACACCAGGCCGAAGTGCGCCCGGTCGGCGCCGGAGATGAACACCTTGGAGCCATTGATGATCCAGTCGCTGCCGTCCTTCACCGCGCGGGTGCGGATGGCGCGCGCCGGATCGCTGCCGCCCGAGGGCTCGGTGAGGCCGAAGAAGCCTCGCTTCTCGCCGCGCAGCATGGGGTGGAGATAGCGCTGCTTCTGCTCCTCCGTCGCCTCGTAGAGCTGGGCGAGGCCGGCCGAGCCGAACACGCCGTAGCAGGGCACGTAGAGGCCGGCGCGGTGCTGCGACATCTCCACGGCCATCAGCGTGCGCGTGACGAGATCGACGCCGGCGCCGCCATACTCGGCGGGGATGTCGAGCCCCCAGAAGCCCATCTCCCGCACTTTGGCGGTGAGGCGCTCGAAGTCCTCGCGCGGCAGCTCGCTGGCATCGGGATCAAGGTTGGATTCCAGCGGCACGATCTCCTCGCGCACGAACCGGCGCACGGTGGCCACAATCTGGCGCTGCTCTTCGGTGGGGTCGAGGTTCATGTGTGGTATGACACTCCCGCGTCATCCCCGCGCAGGCGGGGGAGCCATGCAACCCTCCACGCACGGTCGCCGATGGCGTGGATGCCCGCCTGCGCGGGCATGACGTCACAAGGGACTCAATCGCCCCAGCCGGACCGGCGGATCGACTGCGTTCGCCACCGGCAGCGCCCCGTGATCGGCCACGTGCAGCATCAGCAGCTCCTGGTAGCGCGACGTGTATTGCTGGTTGACCTCGGTGCGGAAGCGGACGGCGCCGGCAGGGCGCTCGCGCAATGCCCGCTCAAGCTCGCTGCGCAGGCCGAACAGGCTGCGTCCGCCGGCAAAGCCGATGTAGACGACGCGCCCGCCCGCGTCGCCCAGCTGATAGACGCCGAGCTGCCCCGGCAGCGCCTTCACCGCCTCCGCCGTCAGCTCGACCCAGGGCTTGTCCATGCGGATGGCCATGGTCGTCAGCGCCCCTTGAACGCGGGCTTGCGGCGGGCGAGGCGGGCGGCCATGCCCTCCTGGGCATCCTCGGAGCGGCGCACCTCCTCCACCAGCTTGTCCACGTCCTCATGCGCGATCTGGTCACGGAAGGCCATCTCGCGCACGATCAGCGCCTTCATGGCCTTGAGCGACAAGGGCGCGTTCTCGCTGAGGCGGCCGATCACCTCGGCCGCCACGCGCTCGAGATCGGCCGGCGCGGCAATATGCGAGATGACGCCGAGATCATAGAGCCGCTGGGCCGGCAGCGGATCGCCGAGCAGCAATATCCGCCGCGTCGTGACCGGGCCCGCGACCTCCAGCAGCTTCTTGGCCAGGAACCAGCTCGGCGCCAGGCCGATCTGGGCGAGCGACATGCCGAAGCGGGCGGCCGTGCTGGCAACGACCAGGTCGCAATGCAGCGCCAGCTCGTTGCCGCCGGCGATGGCGTCGCCTTGCACGACGCCGACAACCGGCAGGGGATAGGTCTCGATCGCGTGCAGCATGGCCTCGATCGGCGAGGCTCCGGCCGGCCGCGCCGAGCGCTCCTTGAGATCGAGGCCGGCGCAGAATACCGAGCCGCTGGCGCGGATCACGGCCAGGCGCTCCTGCGTGCCCGGCGGCGCCGCGAAGGCCGCCTGCAATCCGGCAATCATCTCCGCATCGAGGGCATTGCGCTTGTCGGGCCGGTCAAGGAGGACGCTGCGCACCGCTCCGGCGACCTGGCAAACAATCTTGCTCAAATGAGCCCCCTGAGACCTGAACCCGGCTGCAAGCCCTCCGCCGTACGGCCATTCTCACCGGAACGCGGCAACGCGCGCTGCCTGCTCGGCAATCACCCGCGCATTGTCGAGATCGGGCGTCCCGGCCGGCTCGCCCTTGACCTGGACCAGGGGGCTTGACCACACGGGCAGGCGCGGACAGCCGCCGCAGGCTTCCCGGTAGCTCATGATGTCGCGCCACTTCGTGCCGTTGACGTAGCCATGTCCGTACGGGAACGGCGTCATGATCGTGTCGAGGCTCAGATCGTGGCGCGCGCCAATGATGTGCCCGATCTCGTGCGCGACGGTGTAGGTGGTGGCGGCGCACTCGTGGTGCGCCACGGCGAAAGCCTCGTCCGCATCGGCATAGACGCGCGTGGCGAGGCCGCACCCCTCCTGGTCGTCGACGATGAGAACGGCGACGTCGGCCTTGTGCTTGTTGCGCAGGCCATAGATCTCCTCCATGTAGCCGTCGCCCCGGTCGGCGAAGCGCCACACGTGGTCGAAGTGCGCGGCGCCGTCCTCCACGTAGTCAGTCTCGTAGGCGTGGACCAGCCGCAGCTTGACGTTGCCGAGGTTGCTCGTGCGGAATGAATGGTTGGCCTCCTCGATCGACAGATCGACCAGTTCGCGGCGCACGTCGCCGTAGTGGCTCGCCACCTTCTTGGTGTAGGCGACGATCACGTCGATGGTGACGTCCTTGGAAGGAGGTGCTGCCTTGGCGACCGCCTTCCTTGCGGCCTGATCCGCGATCGCCTTCGGCGCCGGCGCCGCAGCTGCGACCTTGCGCCTGAGCGCGCTGGCGTCGCCCTGCTGCACCAGGGGATCGTCCCGCAGCGTCGGGTCCGCGGCGCGGATGCGCTGCGGCATGGCTGCATGCTCCTGCGGCATGCGGTCCTCGCCCATCTCGACCACCGAATAGAGCCGTCCCCCGAGGTGGCGGATGGATTTCGGACGACCGGAGCCCTGGACGGTGCCGGTCATCTTGCCGTTCGCCCACCACATCAGCGTGACCTGGTCCTCCGTTCCCTCGACGGTGCCGCGCCAGATCACCATGTCGGGCCTGAGGTCGATGCTCGTGCGCACGATGGTGATGGTGCTGTTGTCGGAGAACGCCACGGTGATCCTGGCCGGGTCCTTGCTCCCCGCCGGGGCCTTGGCGTCCGCCGTCAGCGCGTGCTCGAGGACCGCCGGCGGCGGCGCCACCATGACCTTGACGCCCATCGTGGCCTTCGAGGCCTTGGCACGCTCGATCATGGCCTTCTGCTTCTCGTCGAGCCGCGCATCGTCCGTGAACCGCATCAGCTGTTGCCAGTCGGCGCCGAGCTGGGTGACCACCACGCCTCGCTTGGCTGCCTCCTTCTTGATCGCCTCGAGGTCCTTCTTGCGCACCGACCACTTCTCGCAGCGTGTCATCGGCAAGGCATGCCCCGTGATCGCAGCGATGCGCGCCTTGACCGCGGAGAGGAAGCCGCGCAGGGAGCGACGGTTCTCGTCGGCTTGCGAGACGATGAGGTCGACGCGTTCCTCGTCCGGTTTGGCCTGAGCGTCCGCGCGGCCTGCCGCGAGCGCGAGCACGACGCAGGACAGGGCGGCTACGCCGAACATCCGAACAGACATCATCGCGAGCTTCTCCTGAAATTGGCGGCAGCCGGCAACACGAGGGTCATTGGCCCGGCTCGTGTGCTGCAAATCGCGAAATTCGATTCCCTGCTTGCCGTGCGCCGAGGCGAATTTCCCGATCGGGACACTAGCCTACCGCCGCCATATCGGCCATCAAAGCTTCTTGCCCGCGGTCCAGCCGCCGTCGACGATCAGGATGGTTCCGACGCAGAAGCTGGCCTCCTCGGAGGCCAGGAAGAGGATGGCCTTGGCGACCTCATCAGGCTCGCCCCAGCGCCCGAGCGAATGCAGGTCCTTGATGCGCTGGGCGCTCTCGGCATCCTGGAAATAGCGCTCGGTCAGCGGCGTGCGGATCACGCCCGGGCCCACCGCATTGACGCGGATGCCCTTGTCGCCGAGTTCCATCGCCATCTCCTTGGTGAGGCCCACGACCGCATGCTTGGAAGCCGTGTAGGCGGCCCGGTTCGGGGCGGCGACCACGCCCAGCGTGGACGCCAGGTTGACGATTGCGCCCTTGCTACCCTTGCCGAGGACGGCGCGCGCAAAGGCTTGCGAACACAGGAACGTGCCCGTGATGTTTACCCCCATCACGCGGTTCCATTCCTCGAGCGAAAGCTCCAGCACGGGCGCAATCTCGCGCACGCCGGCCGAATTGACGAGCACGTCGAGCCGCCCCAGGCGCCTGCCTGCCGCCTCCACGAAGGCGGCAACGCCCTTGGGATCGGTCACGTCGACCTCGAACGCATGGGCACGACCCCCGGCCTTCCGCACCGCCTCGGCCACCCGTTCCGCGCCCTTGGCATCGCGATCTGCCACGGCCAAGCTTGCGCCTTCGCGGGCGAACCCGTGCGCCACAGTCTCTCCGATGCCGCTGGCAGCGCCCGTCACCAGCACGCCTTGATCGGTAAATCGCATGTGCTCCCTCCCTGTGCTTTCGCTGCCTGCAATCTTGGCAGGAGGGCATCCTCCACCGCCAGCATATTGCGGCCGAGGGCGCCGCAATCCCGTGAAATTAACCTCGACGATTTTGACTTGCGCCAACCGTGGGGTAAGCCCGTATAATCAGGGTGTTCCTCGAGAGCGCGAAACGCAACACCTTATGTGGAGGTCGGCCCTTTGCGTCGCAGGGAGCTCAACGGCTATTTGGCAGTAGGCATCGTCGTCCTCCTCGGCGCGATATTTGCGGCGCGTCCCGATTGGGCATGGATGCTCTTTGCCGAGATTTCACCCACGCCGCAAGCCAAGCCCGCCACGCAGGCTGCGCCCTCCCTCGATGCGAAATCGACCCGCGCCCAGCCGCAAGTGCAGCCGGCCGGGGCTGCTGCCGACGAGGCCATGCGCACGCCTCCGGAGAAGGGCAAGCCCGCAACAGCTGGCAAACCTTCGGAGAGCGCGGCACCGGGTACGGCGAGGACGGCTGCACTCTCGCCGCCTGCGCCAGCGCCACGGCAACCAGCCGCAGGCGAGAGCTCGAAATTCGA
Organism: Hyphomicrobiaceae bacterium; assembly: GCA_050248715.1. Taxonomy (GTDB): domain Bacteria; phylum Pseudomonadota; class Alphaproteobacteria; order Rhizobiales; family Hyphomicrobiaceae; genus AWTP1-13. The sequence continues at coordinate 15,749 of JBFWRV010000100.1, forward strand.
TGTCGTGCGCATCGACCCCGAGGGCGCGTCCGTGTTCGCAGGCCGCGCGCCGGCCAACGCGCGCGTGACCGTGCTCGCCGACGGCCAGCCCGTCGCCACCGCGACGGCGAACGATCAGGGTGAATGGTCGAGTGTGATCGAGCGCTGGTTCCCGGCCGGCGACCTCAAGCTGTCGCTGCAGACGAAGTCGGGCGGCCAAGGGACAGAAGCGGCCGGCCAAAGCGTCAGCGTCAAGATTGCCGCCAGCCCGCCGCCGCCTCCCGCCGCGGCGAAGGTGGCCAAACCCGCGCGGCCCCTGAGCGCGCCCGCTCCGATCACCTTCATCTACGACGAAGACACGTTCACGGACAATGGTCGCAGGATCGCGTCGGCGCTGACGGAGTATGTCAAGCAGCGCAACCTCCAGACGATCACCCTGACGGGTCATGCCGACAACCGCGGCTCCGACGAGTACAACATGGAGCTGTCGCGGCGGCGATTGGAGTCGGTCGCCCGGTTCTTGCGCGAGGCCGGATACCAGGGCAAGCTGGTGCTGCTGCCGATGGGCAAGCGTGAGCCCTTTGCCGATGCCAATCGCGCGGGAATGTCGTCGGAGGATGCCTATCAGCTCGACCGGCGCGTCGAGCTGCGCGCCACGCCCTGACGGCGCGTGCGGCGCCCCTGCGATGACGTATCGTCCCGGGCGTGTTGGGGATCACGGGCCGAGCGGCCGGGCTTTCTCGGCAAGGCGTGACGCCAGGCCATATCGAGCGCAGCTTCAAGATCGGCGCGGCTCAAGCCGGCGAGCCTGGCTGCCGTCCAGCCCTGCTGGCCCCAGGCATTGGGGATTCGGCTGAAGGCCTCGGGCAGCATCATGCATTTGAAGTCCTGCTCGTCCGGCGTGAACTTGAAATTGGCAGTCTTGCCGTCGGCCGAGAGCGTCACATAAATCCGCGCAACCTTGAATCCCGCCCGGTCGAAGTGCGGCGCCTCGGTGGTGCCCTCAAGCGCGAGGGCCATGCGCCGCAGGTCCTTGGCCGTCGCCATAGCTCCTCGCTTTCGCAAGCAAACCGCCGGCGTCGGGGATTGCCGAGACGCGCGGGCTCCGTTTCGATAGCCAATTCAGCATAGCCCGGCTCGCGTCGGAATACGGCAGAATTGGCCGAAGCCTGCAATCAGCCTTGCGGGAGGTTCGCGTGAGGATCTTCGACAAGAAGGATTTCCCCGTCTCGAATATCCGCCGCTTTCTCGAGCCGGGGCCTATCGTGCTCGTCAGCTCGGCGTGCAAGGGCAAGCGCAACATAATGACGATGGGCTGGCACATGGTGATGAGCTTCGAGCCATCGCTGATCGGCTGCTATATCTGGGACGAGAACCACAGCTTCGGCATGATCCGCTCCAGCAGAGAATGCGTGATCAACATTCCGACCTTCGATATTGCCAAGGAGGTGGTGGGCATCGGCAACTGCTCGGGGGCCGACGTCGACAAATTCGAGAAATTCTCGCTCACGCCGCTGCGGGCCGCCAAGGTCGACGCGCCACTCATCGGGGAGTGCTACTCGAGCTTCGAGTGCAAGGTCATCGATGCGGGGATGGTGCCAAAGTACGGGCTCTTCATCCTCGAGGTCGTCAAGGCCCATGTCGCCGTCTCGCCCAAGGTGCCGCGTACCATTCACTATCGCGGCGACGGGCTGTTCATGGTCGCCGGCCGGGAAGTGAGCCTCTGGCGCTGGTTCAAGCCGCAGAACCTCTGAGGGGGCTGGCGCCTCG
>JBFWRV010000101.1:0-17382 GCA_050248715.1 Hyphomicrobiaceae bacterium
CCGGCACCCGAGACGATCTTGCCGCCAGCGTCTGCTCTGCCTACGCTGCGCTCCGGTCAGACCAGACGCTGGCCAATAGCGGCCGGACTCTAACCTAACTCCTGGTACCGCAGCGTGGGGCAGTCCAAGAACGACAATGCCGACTCCTGGATCGAAACCGTCCATCTCTGCGAGCAGCTGATTGAGCGTTTGCTCCTTCTCATCATGCCCGCCGCTAGGCACATCGATGCCTCGCGCTCGGCCGAGCGCATCCAGCTCATCGATGAAAACGATGGCGGGTGCCTGCTCACGTGCCTGTTGGAAAAGGTCGCGCACTCGCGAGGCTCCAACCCCTACAAACATCTCGACGAATTCGGAGCCGGTGATTGAGAAGAACCGAACGCCCGATTCCCCAGCAACGGCGCGCGCCGGTAGCGTCTTGCCCGTTCCAGGCGGTCCAACGAGGAGCAGGCCCTTCGGTATGCGGGCGCCAAGCCGGCCGTAGGTTGCCGGATTCTTTAAGAACCCAACGACTTCGCCGAGTTCCTGCTTGGCTTCATCGACACCGGCAACATCGGCAAATCTAACCTTCACATCATTTTCAGCATAAACCTTCGCGGCTCCGGCCGATGCTCATTCATCCCGCCATACTGACCGGCCATCATTGGACGCAGCAGAAACATCCATATCAGTACGAACATCGCGGCCGGCATGAGCCACGACAGCAGGTTTTCGAAGAGGCCAGGCGTGGGCTGTCCGGAGAAGGAAATATTGCGGCGCGTCAGGGCATCTGCGATCTGGGGATCGACGCGAACGGTGAGCGTAAGGCCAAGATAGCTCTCGGCAACGATGATCCCACGTCAGCGCCGTTTGACGCCGACGATGCGCTTCAGGAACGGCTCAAACTTTAACTCAAATCAAGTTTGCGTTTGGAAGCTCCCTTTGATGGAACAACCCAGAACTTGATCTCCATTAAAGAATTGGCTCTCCGTGCGGCCCTATCAGGTATGTCGCTTCCCTTGGCGGACGAAACGACAGAGTCGGCCCATGAGTACCTGCCACCGTCGAGAATAGATCGAGAAAAGACAAATCAATGGCCCGCGTCTCTCCTCCCAACGATCGTCCTAAGCCCATCATTCTGGCGCTGCCGGGGAACGACGCTATTGCGCGAAGTCTTGCGGATGCTGGCGTGGGGGAGCTGGGCGGCATCGAAAGCCGCCATTTCCCGGACGGTGAAACCTATGTGCGCCTTGCATCCGATGTGGCTGGAAAGGGGGCTCTTCTGGTTTCAACCCTTGCTCGTCCTGATGAAGGCTTTCTGCAGCTCATCTTCGTCGCCGATGCGGCGCGATCCCTCGGCGCCTCTAAGGTCACGTTGATCGCTCCCTATCTCGCCTATATGCGGCAAGATCGGCGCTTCCGGTCGGGCGAGGCCGTCACCTCACGAACGTTCGCGCGACTGCTTTCATCGAGTTTTGATCGCCTTGTCACGGTCGATCCGCACCTGCACCGCTACGCGGCACTGTCTGCGCTCTACGATATCCCGGCGCTCACGCTGCACGCTGCACCGCTGTTGGCGGACTGGATCATGGCGTCAATCGCTAAGCCGCTAGTCATCGGACCCGACGAGGAAAGCGAGCAGTGGGTGTCGGCGATCGCGGCGCGGATCGGCGCGCCGCACGCGGTGCTGCGCAAGGTTCGCCATGGCGATCGCGATGTAGACATTGAGCTGCCGGACCTTTCGCAATGGAATGGCCTTCAGCCTGTGCTGGTCGACGATATAGCCTCGTCTGGCAATACGCTCATCGAAGCGGCGCGCCAGCTGCCCCTCCAGGGTTTTGCCCGTCCGGATGTTGCAGTCGTGCATGGCATATTCGCCGGCGACTCTTTCGAGCGGTTGACGCCGCTCTGCGGCAGGATCGTCTCGACCGATGCCGTCAGTCACCCGAGCAACGCGATCGGCCTCGCCCCGCTGATCGCGGATGCGATAGCCGCCGCGGACACTCCCGAGGCAGAAATGATTCGCCATCGGCGTCCACCCGAGCCGCTCGACATCGTCGAGCGCGCCGGTATCGACTCGTTTCCCGCGAGCGATCCACCGCCTTGGGCCGGCGGGGTTGGATAGCGCATCTGATGCAAAGAGCACGACGAGCCCAAGATAGGCAACAGCGTATGGCCGCTACGACATCATCAGCCTTCGAGCGTTGGCGGGCTGGCTTCGGGCGGATCATTCATAGCGATGAGGCGATCGAACGCATCCAGACCTTCGCGCAGTCGGTCAGGCTGGATCAAGATGAGCTTTGCGGCCATCTCGCTGCTGCAGACCGTCGTCTGACCAACGCGGGGATGTGGACGGTTGTCCACATGAGCTATGCGAAGTGTGTCGATCTGCCTGGAGCATCGCTGCCCGCTGAAGCCTTCAAGGTAGTCCCTGAAGGGCATACCGGCGGATCATTGAATATGGTGTCGGCCTTTGTCGGCTATCTCACCGTCAATGCGATCTCGGCCACAACCCGATCCCGGCTGATGGGGCAAGGCCATTGCGTCGCCGCCATTGAAGCGATCAATGCGATCACTGGCGATGTCTCAGACGCACAGAAGGGGCGATACGACCGCAGCGAGAAGGGACTGTCCCAGCTTGCCGCCGATTTTTATTCGTACGCGATCGACGCCGAAGGCCGGCCGGCGGTCCCGCTCGGCAGCCATGCCGGTCCGAGCACCGCCGGCGCGATCTCGGAGGGCGGCTATCTCGGCTTCGCCGAGGTGCAATATGTCCATGCGCCGCTTCCGGGAGAGAGCCTGGTCGCGTTTCTGAGTGATGGAGCGTTCGAGGAACAGCGCGGCTCGGACTGGACGGCGCGCTGGTGGAGGGCAGAGGACAGTGGCCTCGTTGTTCCGATCATGATTCTCAACGGTCGACGCATCGAGGAACGTGCTCAGATCGCGCAGCGGGGCGGTGCAGACTGGCTGGTAGATCATCTCCGGCTCAACGGTTTTGATCCCTTCATCATCGACGGCCGCGACCCTGCTGCTTTCATTTGGGCAATCCTGACGGCGGAAGAGCGCCTAGGTCGCTTTGCCGAGACCGCGGATCGGACCTATCCCGGCTCTGTCCCCTACGCCATTGCCGAGACCGCAAAAGGCTTCGGCTTCCCTGGCGCCGGGGCCAACGCGGCCCACAACCTGCCTCTCGCTGCTAACCCCTATCGCGACGAAGCAGCGCGCAATACCTTCAACGATGCGGCCCGCGCTCTGTTCGTCGCACCCGGCGACATCGAGACAGCCGTTGCCGCCATTTCGATTCATCAGGAACAGAAGAGAGCTCCGGAAAGCAGACACCCTCTTGCTTCCCGCCGTCAGCCGACGCCAAATCTGCCGGAGCCGCAATGGACTGAGATGAACGCGCCGCCGGATTGCGCCATGCATGCCCTCGACCGGTGGTTCGTGCGCTTGGTCGATGCGAATCCTGCATTGAGAGTCCGGGTCGGCAATGCGGACGAACTCAGCTCCAACCACATGGGCGCGACGCTTAAGCGGCTGTGCCATCGCGTCAATGCGCCGGAGACAGGTGTGGCCGAGGCTCGCGACGGAAGCGTGATCACGGCATTGAACGAGGAGGCAGTTGCCGGAGCCGCTCTGGCCAACAAGGGAGGTATCAACCTGATCGTCAGCTACGAGGCCTTCGCGATGAAGATGCTCGGCGGGCCGCGTCAGGAGTTTGTGTTCGCCCGCCGGCAACGGCAGGATGGCAAAGAGCCTGGCTGGAGCTCTGTGCCGCTCGTCGTGATGTCGCACACCTGGGAGAACTCGAAGAACGAGCAGTCGCACCAGGATCCAACTGTCGGCGAGGCGCTCCTCGGCGAAATGTCGGACACGGCGCGCGTCCTGTTGCCGATCGACGCAAATAGCGCCGTCGCTGCAATGGCTTCGGTGTACGAGGGGCGCGGGCAAGTGACCTGTGTGATCGTCTCGAAGCGAGACATGCCGCATCGCTTGAGTGGTGACGCAGCTTCGCGTTTCGTCACTGACGGCGCTGCCCAGATAGACGGAGAGGTTGACAAGGCGGAGCTGCAGCTCGTCGCGATCGGCGCTTATCAACTCGAGGAGGCGCTCAAGGCCGCCCGTCGTCTGAAGAAGCACGGCCGGCGCGTGCTGGTGACCGCTCTGAGCGAGCCCGGCCGCTTTCGCGTTCCACGCGATCCGATAGAGACGCGCTTCGTCGCGGCGGACGACATGCTGATGGGGCTGTTCCCTCCGAATGTCCCGCGATTGATCGTTTCACACACGCGGCCCGAGCTGATGCTCGGTATATTGCGACGGCTCGATGGCGGACCGAAGCGAACGGCTGCGCGCGGCTACATCAGCCGAGGCGGCACGCTCGACGTCGCCGGCAAGCTGTTCGCCAACCGTTGCTCCAGGGCACATTTGATCGACGCGGCCGCGCCCTTGGCCGGCTGGGCGCGCGACGATCTCCTCACCACAACCGAATGCAGCGCCATCCATGGGAGAGGCAATCCCACCGATCTTTCGGCCCTCACGCTTTGAAGGATGACATGCTCACACTCACCTCCCTCGGCGGTGCCGGCACCGTCACCGGCTCGAAGCACCTCCTCGCCAACGGGGACAAGCGCATCCTGATCGACTGCGGCTTGTTTCAGGGTCTCAGGAACCTGCGTGACCTGAACTGGGCGCCATTGCCAGTTGCGCCGTCGAGCATCGACGCGGTGATCTTGACGCACGCCCATCTCGACCATTCGGGGTATCTTCCAAAGCTCGTGCGTGATGGCTTCCGAGGAAAGATCTACGCGACAGCAGCGACGCGCGATGTGGCGGAGCTCATCCTTAAGGACAGCGGCCACCTTCAGGAAAAGGATGCCGAGTACGCGAATCGGAAGGGATATTCCAAGCATAAGCCGGCTCTTGCACTTTACGGTATCCGGGACGCCGAGCGCAGCCTCGAATTCTTCTCGCCCGTTTCTTTCGACAAGCCGATCAAGCTGCCGTTCGGGGCGACGCTGACCTTTCGGCATGCCGGTCACATTCTTGGTGCTGCGACCGTCGAGATCGACTGGGAGGGGCGTCGCATCGCTTTCTCCGGCGATCTCGGCCGCTATGACGATCCGGTTCTCCCCGATCCTGCTCCGGTACCAGAGGCCGACTTCGTCGTTATCGAGTCGACCTATGGCAACCGCGTACACGATCCAGCGGACCCAACAGAAGCGCTTGGTCGCATTGTCGAGCGCACGGTCGTGCGTGGAGGGACCGTGGTCATACCTGCCTTCGCCGTCGGGCGCGCCCAGTCCTTGCTCTACCATCTCTGGAAGCTCAAGACGGCGGGGCGGTTGGCCCAGGTGCCTATCTATCTTGACAGCCCGATGGCGATCGATGCCACCGACCTCCTACATGCCCACCGCCGCGATCATCGGCTGACCCCAGAGCAATGCAAGGAGGTCTGCGCGATCGCGACCTACACCCGCGACGTTGAAGGTTCGAAGATCATTACGGCAAGCGTCTATCCAAAGGTGGTGATCTCGGCGAGTGGCATGGCGACCGGCGGTCGAGTCCTCCATCACCTTAAGACTTTCGCCCCAGATTTGCGCAACACGATCCTGTTCTCTGGCTTTCAGGCGGCGGGCACGCGCGGCCGCGCGATGCTGCAGGGCGCACAAGAGACCAAGATACATGGCTCATGGATTCCGGTCCGGGCCGCCGTCGAGGAGCTATCGATGCTATCGGCGCATGCTGACGCCAATGAGTTGATACGATGGCTGTCGGGTTTCCGGCGTCCGCCCTCCCGTGTGTTCATCGTGCACGGAGAGGATGCAGCTTCCGAAGCCTTGCGCGTTCGCATTGACCGCGAACTCGGATGGGATGCGGTGGTTCCGCGTCGAGACCAGGCAATTGAGCTATGACGCAAGACCGCCTCCCCATCCCGCCTCAGCCGACGCTTCGAGTCCGACGCATTCGACTGCATACGCAGCACCAGGCCGTGATCGTGATGCGCACCGACTGTCACGTGTGTCGTTCGGAGGGCCTGTCTGCCCGCTCGCGGGTGCTCGTCTCGAACGGTAGCGTAGATGTTCAGGCGACTTTGTTTCAGGTTGATGGCGATGGGTTGATCGCTATCGACGAGGTCGGACTCTCTGAGACCGCCTGGCAACGGCTCGGCCTGAGCGATGGCGACGCGGTGGTGGTGAGCCATGCGCCCGCAATCGATTCTCTCGCCAGTGTGCGCCAGCGCATCTACGGTAACCGCCTCGGCGCCCAGGCCTTTGGAGAAATCCTTCGCGACGTGGCGGCCGGGCGCTACACCGAGGTCCATCTTGCCGCGTTCCTCACCGCCAGCGCCGCGCTCCCACTTGATGAGAATGAGACCGCCGACCTGACTGGCGCCATGATCGATGTCGGCGAGAGGATGCAGTGGAACGCGCCGATTGTCATCGACAAGCACTGTGTCGGCGGCCTCCCTGGTAACAGGACCACTCCGATCGTCGTCGCGATTGTGGCCGCGAACGGGCTGGTGATGCCCAAAACTTCCTCGCGCGCCATCACCTCGCCGGCCGGCACCGCCGATACCATGGAAACGTTGGCGCCAGTCGAGCTCGATACCGCGGCTCTGAGGCGTGTCGTAGAGAAAGAGGGAGGCTGCATCGCCTGGGGTGGTGCTGTTCATTTGAGCCCGGCTGATGACATCTTCGTGCGGATCGAGCGCGAACTCGATGTCGACACCGAGGGCCAACTCGTCGCATCGGTCCTGTCCAAGAAGATCGCGGCGGGCTCGACCCATGTCGTCATCGACATCCCGGTCGGTCCGACCGCCAAGGTGCGCGGCGAGGATGCCGCTAGTCGTCTTGCCTCTCGCCTCACCGGCGTGGCCACGCGCTTTGGCCTTGCGACGACCTGCGTCCAGACCGACGGCGCTCAACCTGTGGGTCGCGGCATCGGACCGGCACTGGAGGCGTGGGACGTGCTCGCCGTCCTGAAGAACACGTCCGGTGCACCCGACGATCTGCGTCGACGAGCGGCGGCGTTGGCCGGGGCCGCGCTGGAGATTGGTGGCAAGGCCGCGACCGGGGAGGGCGTCAACCTGGCGCTCGAGACGCTTTCGAGCGGTCGGGCGTGGTCAAAGTTCGAGGCGATATGCGAAGCGCAGGGGGGGCTCCGCACGCCCCCCAAAGCGCTGCATGTCCATCCGCTGACCGCGGGGCGTGCCGGCCGTGTCGTACATATCAACAACCGCAAGCTCTCCCGCCTCGCCAAGCTCGCAGGAGCTCCGGAAGCTAAGGCGGCGGGTATTCAAATGGCCGTTCGACTTGGCGACGAGATTGATCGCGGCCAACCGCTGTTCAATGTGCACGCTGAGACGACGGGAGAGCTCGCCTACGCGCTGGATTTTGCTGCCCGGGCAGGGACCATTATCGAAATCGAGGCTTGAGGCGCTCTGGCCGGTATCGATGCTCGGCGCGGATCCGGAAGATGGATTTCCTCTCGCTGACCCTAAGCCGGATGACGGTGTTCACCGGACCTCTATGCCGGCAAGCGATCCGGAGATCTACGGTAAGAAGCGTCGCAACGGCCGCACAAGATTGCCGTGGAGTATTGGAAGGTCGCCGTCTTCCAAAAGACATCCAGCAAGATCGCAGCGGCAGCATTCAAGATCGAACACGGCGATCTGCTCGACGACCTCACGGCTGAGGAGCGCGTATTCGACGGCCTGCAACCTTGTACACCGCAGGAACTCGTCGACAGCGGTATTCAATCCAGTATCTAGATCATCGAAAAGGAAACCGGCCTTGATTTCGGTCCGCTCCAGAGCTTCGATTGCGCTGCCGGGTTGGAATCCGCTTTTCACGTACGCCGGATGCGGAGGCCCGACGACATAATGATTAGATCCAGCAATCGTCACGTGCCCGCCACCTGACTCAACCCCAATCTGGATTATGAAAAGGCTGTGCTTGTCCGCAGGTCGACAGTCAACCTAGACGCGCTGAGTCCGCTATATCCTCGAGAGCCGGTTGGCGATCGTGTCGCGACATCGACCGGCAGGGCCGCTCTGCTGCGGGAATTCTCAGCGTCATGTGGGTGTGGAACGGGCTCGCATACCACTTGACTGTGCATCGGCGCCGGTGACTGACCCCGCTACACCGCGCGCAGCACCATCACTCCCGACCCGCTCGCCAACTCCCCAGCTCGCCTGAAAGCCCCACAAATACAGGCTTCAACAGCTGACAGCCTCACGCGATCGAGGGGTCATTTTTGGACGCCGATTGGGGGTCCATGTTGCGAGCTTCTGGACAGCCTCAGGCGACGGGCGCTGTTCAGGTCCGTTGTGCTGATCCGCCATCGATCAAAGAAGATCCACCATGCCGCCGTTGCCTCATGGCGCCGGTGCACGATCCAGCGCCATGTTAAGGGCAAGGACATTGACGCGGAGCTCACCCAGGAAGCCCAGGGTGCGGCTCTCGATATGCTGGCCGATAAGCTGGCGCAGCCGATCCTCCGGCATGTTCCTCGCCTTGGCGACGCGGGGCACCTGGAAGAAGGCCGCCTCCGGTGAGATGTGCGGATCCAGGCCACTGCCCGAGGCGGTGACAAGGTCGGTCGGTACCTTGGCATTGGGGTTCTGGGGTTTGCGGGCCTCGACGTCAGCCTTGACCCGCTCGATCAGAGCCTTGCTGGTCGGTCCAAGATTCGAGCCGCTGGAGTTGGCGGCATTATAGGGCGTGTCCACGCTCTTGGAGGGGTCCTTCGGATCGGGTCCCATTGTGGCCGAGGGCCGCCCCTGGAAGTACCGGTCCTCGCTGAAGACCTGACCGATCAAGGACGAGCCGACGACCTTGCCGTTGAGTTCTACGAGGCTGCCGTTGGCCTGACGTGGAAACAAAACTTGAGCCACGCCGGTGACGGCCAGCGGATAGATGAGCCCAGTGAGGATCGTGAACAGCACGACCAAGGTGAGGGCAGGACGAAGCTCTTTCATCTCTTGTCACTCCTCAAGCGAGGTGCAGGGCCGTGACGATGACGTCGATGGCCTTGATGCCAATGAACGGGATGATGATGCCGCCGAGGCCGTAGATCAGCAGGTTGCGGCGCAGCAGCGGTCCGGCGCCGATCGGCCTATAGGCGACGCCCTTCAGCGCCAACGGGATCAACGCAACGATGATGAGTGCATTGAAGATGATGGCCGACAAGATGGCGCTCTGCGGCGTCGCCAACCCCATGATGTTGAGCGCCTGCAGCTGCGGACAGAATGCCAGGAACATCGCCGGGATGATGGCGAAGTACTTGGCGACGTCGTTGGCGATCGAGAAGGTCGTGAGCGCGCCGCGCGTCATCAGCAGCTGCTTGCCGATCTCGACCACCTCGATGAGCTTGGTCGGGTTAGAGTCGAGATCGACCATGTTGCCGGCCTCACGCGCCGCCTGCGTGCCGGTGTTCATGGCGACGCCGACGTCGGCTTGGGCGAGTGCCGGCGCATCGTTGGTGCCGTCGCCGCACATCGCCACCAGCTTGCCTTTGGCCTGCTCGTCCCGAATGAACTTGAGCTTGTCTTCCGGCGTGGCCTGGGCCAGGAAGTCGTCGACGCCGGATTCCGCGGCGATTGCTGCGGCCGTCATGGGGTTGTCGCCCGTCACCATGATGGTGCGGATGCCCGTGCGCCGCAACTCCGCGAAGCGCTCGCGAATGCCGCCCTTGACGATGTCCTTGAGATGGATGACGCCGAGCAGCTTTCCGTCGCGCGCCACAGCCAGCGGCGTGCCGCCCGACTTGGCGATGCCGTCGGCGATGGCCTTGAGCTCGCGCGCGTCCTCCACACTGACGCCGGGTTTTAGGGCGACGGCGGCAGCGGAGCGGCTAACCGCCACCTTGCTCCCGTCGAGGTAGGAGAGAATTGAATCAACCGCACCCTTGCGGATCGATGTGCCGCCGAACTCGACACCGCTCATGCGCGTCTGCGCGGAGAAGGGCACGAACTTCGCGCCGAGTTCCTTCATGTCGCGACCGCGGATACCGTATTTCTCCTTCGCCAGCACGACGATCGAGCGTCCCTCCGGCGTCTCGTCGGCCAGCGAAGCGAGCTGCGCTGCATCGGCCAGCTCCTGCTCGCTGACGCTGCGCAGGGGCTTGAATTCTGTCGCCTGCCGGTTGCCAAGCGTGATGGTACCGGTCTTGTCGAGCAGCAGCGTGTCGACGTCGCCTGCTGCCTCGACGGCCCGGCCTGACATGGCCAGCACGTTGAAGCGCACCAGGCGGTCCATGCCGGCGATGCCGATGGCGGAGAGCAGCGCGCCGATAGTGGTCGGGATCAATGTCACAAACAGCGCCACCACGATCACGGTCGAGATCGGCCCGCCCGCGTAGATCGCAAAGCTCGGGATGGTGGCCGTCGCGAACACGAAGATGATGGTCATGCCGATGAGCAGGATGTTGAGCGCGATCTCGTTCGGAGTCTTCTGCCGCTCGGCGCCCTCGACCAGCTTGATCATGCGGTCCATGAAGGTGGAGCCGGATGCAGATGTGATGCGCACGCGGATCCAATCCGAGATCACCTGCGTGCCGCCTGTCACAGCCGAGCGGTCGCCCCCGGCCTCGCGGATGACGGGTGCCGACTCGCCAGTGATGGCCGCCTCGTTGACCGACGCCACCCCTTCGATCACTTCGCCATCAGAGGGGATGTAGTCGCCGGCCGCGACCAGCACAATGTCGCCGACCTTCAGACTGGTCCCCGGCACAAGCTTGTAGTCTCGGGAGTTGGCGACAGAAAGAAGCTTGGCCTGGGTCTCCGTGCGCGTGCGCCGGAGCGAGTCGGCTTGGGCCTTGCCGCGCCCTTCGGCAACGGCTTCCGAGAAGTTGGCGAACAGCACGGTAATCCACAGCCACAGCACGATCTGGAAGGTGAACGCCAAGTTCCCACCCCCTGTCACCAGATCACGGATCAGGATTATGGTGGTGAGCGCAGCCACCACCTCAACCACGAACATGACGGGGTTCTTGATGAGCACCCGAGGGTCGAGCTTGGCGAAGGCCGCGCCAATGGCCGGCACGATGATCTTGGAGTCGCTAAGCGCGGAGACTGGGCGCTTGCGAAGCGTGGAGCTTTCCATGGGTCAAACTCCGATGAGCTCGATCAGTAGACGATGCCCGCGCGCATGGCGAAATGCTCGGCGATAGGTCCGAGCGCCAGCGCGGGGAAGAAGGTGAGGCCGCCGATGATGATGATCACGCCAACCAGCAGGCCGACGAACAAGGGCCCATGCGTCGGGAAAGTGCCCGCCGAGGCCGGCACGGTCTTCTTGGCGACCAGGGAGCCCGCGATCGCCATCATCGGGATGATGACGAAGTAGCGGCCGACCAGCATCGATAGCCCGCCCGTGGTATTGTACCAGAGCGTATTGCCGGTGAAGCCTGCGAACGCCGAACCGTTATTGGCGCTCTGAGAGGTGAAGAGATAAAGCACCTCGCTGAAGCCGTGCGGCCCCGCATCCTGCATGCTTGAGAGGCCGAACGGAGCGACCACTGAGATCGCGGTGAAACCGAGCATCATCAGCGGCAGGACGAGAATCGCCAACATGGCCATCTTCACCTCCTTGGCCTCGATCTTCTTGCCGAGATACTCAGGAGTCCGTCCGACCATCAGGCCGGCCACAAACATGGCGACGATAACGAACAGGAGGATGCCATAGAGGCCCGAGCCCACGCCGCCGTAGATGATCTCGCCGAGCTGCATCAGAATGATCGGCATCATTCCGCCGAGTGGCGTGAAGCTGTCGTGCATGGCGTTGACGGAGCCGTTGGAGGCAGCCGTCGTCGCTATCGCCCACAGCGCCGAGTTGGTGATACCAAAGCGCACTTCCTTGCCTTCCATGTTGGCCGGGTCGAGGCCAAGGGCCCCGAACTGCGGGTTGCCAGCGGACTCGGCCCAGTAGACAAAGAGTACGAAAGCGAGGAAGACGACGGACATGGCCGCGTAGAGCGCCCAGCCCTGCCGCTCATCCTTGACCATGCGGCCGAAGGTGTGGGTCAGCGCCGTCGAGATCAGCAGAATGTAGAGCACCTCGAGGAAGTTGCTGAGCGGCGTCGGGTTCTCATACGGCACGGACGAGTTGGCGTTCCAGAAGCCGCCGCCATTGGTGCCGAGCTGCTTGATGGCGATCTGAGAGGCAGCCGGTCCTTGACTCAGCGTCTGCTTGGCGCCCTCGAGTGTGGTCGCATCGACGTAGGGCCCGAGATTCTGCGGAACACCCTGCCAAACGAGGAACAGCGCAGCAATGAACGACAGGGGCAGCAGCACGTAGAGCGTGCAGCGTGTCAGATCGACCCAGAAGTTGCCCACGGTGCTGGCCGAGGCGCGCGCAAAGGCGCGGATCAACGCGAGAACCAGCGCAATGCCCGTCGCCGCGGACACAAAGTTCTGGGTGGCGAGAGCCATCATCTGCGTGAGATAGCTCATGGTGCTTTCGCCGCCGTAGTTCTGCCAGTTGGTATTGGACGTGAAGCTGACAGCGGTATTGAAGGCGAGGTCCGCGGGAACTGCCGACATGTCCGCAGGATTGAGCGGCAGCAAGTGCTGTAGCCGCTGAATGGCATAGACGAGGAGAAAACCCGCGGCGTTGAACAGCAGCATCGCCACCGTGTACGTGATCCAGTGCTGCTCCTGCTTGTCGTTCACGCCAGAGGCGCGATAGAGGAATGCCTCGACGGGTCCGAGCACCGGCGAGAGAACCGTGTGCTCGCCCTCGAACACGCGAGCCATGTAGCGGCCCAGGGGAATAACGAGCGCGGTGAGGACCGCGAAATAAATCGCAATCTGAATCCAGCCATTGATCGTCACGGGTGCCTCTTCAGAACCGGAGTCAGAACTTTTCTGGCCGCAGCAACGCGTAGGTCAGGTAGACGAGGAGCGCCGCGGTCACGACACCTCCGAGCACGTATTCGACAAACATGGGGCTCTCCTCACAGTCGTTCGCAGGCAGCCACATACGCCAAGGCAACCGCGAAGAAGCCGATGCCGATGGCCAGCATGATCAGGTCCAACATGGGTTAGCTCCATCCTTATGCGCGCGCCCCATCCGGGTCGCAGTCGAGCCGGTCCGGCACGTTTGGCCATGATCGGTGCCAACGTGCACGGCCCCCAACATTGCAGCGGCGGATACTTGCTCAGCAGCGCATATGAAATCGAGATGGAGGAAGCCGGTCATTTCATAAAGGCGGCATATATGAACCGAGTGGTTAGCATAAGTGCCGGCGCAAATTCCCTAGATACGTCAATGGCACACCCATCGATGCTCTCGAAGACTATCTCGCCCGCTGGACGTGGCTGCATCTCTCCTGCGAGCCGGCCGATCGCCGCGCTGCCGAGGTGGGCGTTCGCCTCGCCTATGCGGCAGGTGGTCTGCCACCGTCGGGACGAATCGTTTGGTGCGGCGGCCCTTTTGAGATCGCCGGGCAACTGGCCGCGGCCGACCCCGCCGATGCCATCGGCGCCAACGCCAAGGTGGAGGTCTTCAACCACGTGCGCGACCGGGTCGGCACCTTCGCCGAGATCTTCTGGAAGGAGTTGGTGGCACGCGCCTGTGTTAAACCGAGCGCATGTCTCACAGTCTTGTGCTCAAGGATTAACTGCCGGGTAACAATGATCCGACCAGACTTAGTTGGATGACGACGCATCGTGGGACCGCGGATTTGCACACGTCGACCCGCGCAATCTTGATCTGTCTCTGTGCCACGCGGTGACGATGTGAAAGCCGCCTTGGCTAATCTTGGGGCGATGCGTTATGCGCCGAACGTCCGTTCTAGCAATCGCGATAGGCTCGTGGCCCCCCCTGCAGCCGACGGAAATCTCAGCCGGATTTTTGGGTAACTTCGGATCTGCGCCTAGCGAAATTAGGTCCGACGCCATCATTCCAGTCTCTAGCCGTGGCAGAAACGGTTGTTGTCCAGCCGAACCCTTTGTCTATAGCTATCCGAACAATCTCCCCACCTTTGCTGCTGCCGGCAATCCTTACTATTTCGATCCGAACCTGTACTATTACCGGAACTACTACCCCTATCCGCGGCTGCCTATCCAGACCACCCCCGCATCTGTACAATCGAGGAATATGGTTTCGGCAATAGGCTGCAGCGCCTACCCGACAGCACGAATCACTCGCGGCATGATCACAGAGCCTGCCTTGCCCTTGCGCACGCGGATCGCGCCATCCCAGGTCCGCACTGATGTCAAAGGCTTTGCAGCTTCAAGCAGAGCCCCGATTTGGACGCCGGCTTGAGTAGGTCCTCTTCGCCAGCTCTCCAGTCACGATTTGGTGTGGAACCGGATTGATCAGAGTCTTCGACTTCAACATGTGGTGCCGATTGACTTCTGTCATTGTCCCACCGAGCGGAAGGGGTCTATAGGGCGAGCGGTAACGGTTGGCCCACGCACCGCTTGCGAGCATTGGATCATCGTCCGACCATCTCCGCCCCGCAGGTTCTCCTGGTCTTTGACGACGAAGATGCGCTTCGTCACCTCGCGCCTCCGGTTGCTGCGCGGACTGGAAGCTCTATCCGGAAGGTCGAACCTTGCCCGAGGGTAGACTCGACCCAAATACGACCACCGTGCATCTCGACAATCTGCTTGGAAATGGCGAGCCCGAGGCCAGTGCCGCCCTTCGCTTTAGTGTTGGAACTGTCGACCTGATGGAACTGCTCGAAGACTTGGGTCAGTTGATCGGCAGGGATACCGGGACCCGTGTCGGTTACCGCAACGGTGAGGTGGCCGTTCGTGGCGTTGGCGATGATGCGCACCTCGCCAGCATCGGTGAACTTGATCGCGTTACCCACTAGGTTGAGAAGCACCTGTGTGAGCCGCTGATCATCACCAAAGCCGACGGGCAAGGATTTCGCCAGATCGGTTGCCAGAGCCAACTTTTTGCTCTCGGCTAAGGACTCGGTTGCTGCACGCACGGTCTCCACGATGGTCTCAAGTGCATATTCCGTGAGGTTCAAGCTGAATTGTCCGGACTCGATCTTGGCTACGTCGAGAACGGTGTTGATGAGCCCCAGCAGGTGTTTGCCGTTGGAGCGGATGCGGGCCAGCGCATCCATCGATTTCTGGCCCAGCGGCTCGTAGAAGCCCTCCTGCATCAGCTCTGCGTAACCCAGGATGGCGGCGAGCGGCGTTCTCAGCTCATGGCTCATGTTGGCGACGAACTGCGACTTGTGTTGGCTGGCGATCTCAAGTTCTCGGCTCTTCTGCGCGATCTCCTCGAAGAGGCGCACATTCTCAATGGCAATCACCGCCTGGTCGGCAAAGGTGGTCGCCAGCTCCATTTGCTTGTCAGTGAAGGGACGGACCGCGCTGCGCGATAGCAGAATGACGCCGATTGGAGCTCCTTCGCGCAGAAGGGGAACTCCAAAGTGGGTCCGAAACCCACCTAAGCTTTGAGATTGACCCAATGAATACTCTGCGTCGGCCAGAACATCGAGGATATGGACGGGCCTTCCCTCCAACAAGATGCGGCCGGTTACACTCCCGCGTCCCGGGGGAAATGTGAGGGTTGTGACGTATTCATTGAACTCGGGCGGGTGACCGTAGCTCGCGGCGCAATAGTATCGGTCTTGCTCACCCGTCGGTCGCAACATTTGCGCCGCATCGGCCTCACATAGCCTCGCCGACGAATTGGCAAGCGCGTTGAGCACCGCCGGCAGATCGAAGGTCGAGCGGCTGATGACCTTGAGTACGTCGGCGGTCGCCGTTTGCTGCTGTAGTGATTCTTGAAGGTCACGCTTGCTTGCCTGCTCCGCTTCGAACAGCCGCGCGTTCTCGATGGCAATGACAGCCTGGTCGGCAAGAGTCTCAAGCAACCTGATCTGTTTATCGGAAAACGGTGCAACCTCTGTACGAAGAACGAGTATTGCTCCAAGAGCATCTCCATCCCGAAGCAATGGAGTGGCTAGCGTTGTACGGTGGCCCAAAGCCTTTTGCATTGCCGCGACGTCGGGAAATTCGGATTCTATCTCTCCGGCCAAATCCTCAACATGAATAGTGCGGCGGTCCACAATCGCACGGCCAGAAACCGATCCCCGCCCTAAGGGCAGATCGGGTGAAATTCCAAGCACGTCAGGACGCCCCACACGAGTTGCTCTGCGAAGCTTGTCACCTTCCAAGCGGAAGACGCGGACCTCTGTTGCAATACAGGCCCGAGCAGCACTCTCCGCAACGGCATCGAGCACTTGCTGCAGGTCGCTTGGCGCTCGCGCTATGACGCTTAAGACCTCGCTCGTCGCCGATTGGTAATTTAGAGATTCTTGCAGCTCCCTCGTGCGCGATTGCACTTCCTCGAATAGCCGCGTGTTCTCGATCGCGATGACGGCTTGGCTGGCAAACGTCTTGAGAAGATCGATCTGACGATCAGTGAACGGGCGCACCTCGCGACGCCGGATGGCAATGACACCGATGGGGTCGTTGTTACGCAACAGCGGTATGGTGAGCTGGGTACGGAAGTCAAATCGGAGTGCGTAGACTCTACCGGTGGGATATTCGATATCCTCGGTCTGCAAGTTCGCGACCTGGATTGACCGCCTTTCAGTGACTGCTCGCGCCATCACGGTGTCGTTTGCCAACGGCAAGAACTCCGGAGGCGGGATCGGTCCGAAGTGGCCGACGGTTCGAAGCCCGTCCTGTTCAAGTTGTAAAATCACTGCGTCATACGCATCGCACAGCCTAGCTGCGCTCGCTGCTATCTCTGCGAAGACGCCACGCGGATCAGTTGGTGAACTTGAGATTGCAGCCAAGATATCCGTGGTTGCTGCTTGCAGCTCTCGGGCCTCAACTAGCTCTTGGCTCGTGCTCTGTAGTTCACGTTCCAACTCCTCGACCCTGCGACCAGGGTGTTCATCAGAGCTGGCAGAAGCGTCAGACCGCATGGAGTGCACCAATTGAGAGGCCGATGACGGGCCGCAGCCAAAACCGCATCCTACGCTAGGCAGTGGTCCGACGATATGCCCTTCGGCCTATCCGACCCACGTTATATCCCCGGCACGCTCAACTTGCGCTCCGAGTACCATGTCACGCGTCGTTGCCTGGCCTCTATAGGCTGCACGGATGTGCCTGAGGAGGCCATAACCTCGGTGTGATGTGCACTGGCGGGAGCGCACTGAGGGGCCCGCATCGAGTGGTCCATCAGCAAAGTTAGTTTAGCCGCGGACGCGACGCTGTGGCCGGCGGAGCGCTCTCAACGGCTGGCGAGGCCGGCCATGCCACAACCTCCGGCGTCGGCGGCTTGTAACCGAGCGAAGAATGCGGACGCACGCGATTGTAGTGCCGGCGCCACTCCTCGATGACGATCTGCGCCTCGCGGAGCGTCGTAAATATCTCCCCGTTGAGCAGCTCATCGCGCAGCCGCCCATTGAAGCTCTCGACAT
>JBFWRV010000102.1:0-16196 GCA_050248715.1 Hyphomicrobiaceae bacterium
AGCGTTGAAACTGCGGTTTCAACCTTGGAACCACCGCCTGGAACGGAAGTCTCAACACTGGCACTCGATGCTGGGACAGAAAACCCCCGGCCCATTGCGGTGCCGGGGGTGCTGGTCACGACGCTTTTTTGATCCTGCGCCAGGCCGTCGATTTCGAGAGGGCGAATTGGTGCTGCACCTCTCTAATTTGCGGGGCCCGGCCGTGCCGGCGACGGTACTCCTGCACCCAGCTTACGACCTTGTCGCCCGCCGGTGCGTCGACGGCTACCAAGGCGATCGGCGCCGGCGGTGCGACCGGGGCCGCAATTG
The DNA here is from genome assembly GCA_050248715.1 of Hyphomicrobiaceae bacterium. Taxonomy (GTDB): domain Bacteria; phylum Pseudomonadota; class Alphaproteobacteria; order Rhizobiales; family Hyphomicrobiaceae; genus AWTP1-13. The sequence continues at coordinate 310 of JBFWRV010000102.1, forward strand.
CGACGGGCTGTAGTGCCCGCTTCTCCCTCGCCTCGCGGCGAGCTTTCCGTAGCAACGTGCGATGGCGGCGCCTACGGAGCGCCGCGAGCAGGTATCCGAGGTTCTCGGCTTGTGTGTCGAGGAACTCGGCGAACCGCCCGTTGTTCGAGGCAATCATGACGTGACCCTCCTTCACGGGGTTGCATGCCTATTGACAGTATCGTAATAATGTCTAGACGATTCAATGTCAAGACAATGTCGAGACACTATGGTCAAAAGAATCAAGACGGCCGCAATCGCGATCTATGTCGAGCCGGCTCTGAAGGCGGCAGCGCAGAAGACAGCAGACGACGATCAGAGGTCGCTGACGTCGCTCATTGAGAAGCTGCTTACCGAGGCGGCGCGTGCGGCTGGGCACTGGCCGCCGCCTGAGAGCAAGCCGAAAGGGAGGGGCAAATGACGGTAGACCACCACATCTATAGTCTAGAGACGGACGTGCGCGATGGAGTTTCGCACGTAGTCCTTGTCATCGAGACGGATATCCCACTTCCACCGCAGACCCCCATCGACAAGGACAACTTGCCTTTAGTGGTGAGTGACATCCTGAAGGGATGTGTGGACAAGGGCTGGTCGTTCGACGAGATCCGCGTGGTTCATAGGACAGGTGGAACGTGAAGCCCTGATGCTTCCGGCAATTCTAGCCAGGGCGCGGACGGAGCGCAGGTGCGCCCTGGACAGTCGTGTGAGACGCAGCAGCGTGCTGCAGCAGGATGCTCGGCTTTGGGAGAACCACGCGATAGCAGCTAGGCCAAAATCCTCAAGCGGCCACGCGAATCCGGCCGCGCTTGTTCAGCGTCGCTTGGCTAATGCGGATGTCCACATTGAATCCGAGCATGACAAGGTAATACAGCAGGCGGTCCACCGAAAACTCGCGCAGTCGTCCGCGCACAAGATTTGAAATTTTGGGCTGATCGACGCCAATGATCTTTGCCGCCTCCGCCTGTGTCATGTCGTGTTTCTGCAGCAGGTTTGTTATCGCCGCTGCGATCTTAACCTTCAGCATCTCCTTTTCATCCGTGGGAAGTCCAATATCGGCAAAGACGTTGCCGCTGCTGTCGCTCACCACGTGATCTTTGTCGTGTGGCTCATGTGTCATTTGCCACGCTCTTTCTCTGCCGTTGCTCATAAGTTTCGCGGTGATGCTCGACCGCCGCTTTCAACCTTGTTCGTATCAAGTCCATGTCCTTTTGTGGTGTTGCAACACCCTTCTTAGATTTCTTGTGAAACGCGTGGAGGACATAGATCGCCTTGGCTAGCTTGACTGTGTACACAGCCCGATATGTGTTGCCGTCATCATCGATCACCACCTCCAGAACCTTCGCACTTCCGAATCCCACCAGAGGCACGGCGTTAAGGGCCTTCCCACCTGTCTGGGCAACCCAGATGGTGAAGCCGACCTCTCGTCGCACCTCTTCCGGAAACGCACTTACATCCTTCTTACTCGACCCGATCCAATGGACTTTTTTCATTGACGGAATTCCCTCAAAAACCCCCGCGCTTGACGCTTCTCCGAGACACCGAAGACAACACAATACGCAGGGTCTTCTGAGTGTTCCGCCTCCCTGAGCGATGTTGTTTTATGCTAGTACTGGCATATTCGCCGGGCCCTGTCAACGGCGTTGAGGGCTTGTCCTTCGACGGGTTTCGCGCGTTCCACATGAAACCAGCCTGAGGGCCATAGCGCTTGCGACGTGGATCCGTCGCGCAAGTGCCCGGTCCCGGGCCTGGCGCATCACCCGCGTGCCATCCAACCGGCGTTGCGCACTGCGGCTGCACTCTGGGAGCCCGGCCGGTTGAAGCCGGCCGCCATCATCTCGTCGATCTGGACGATGGTGCGGCGCCCGCCCTGGCCGTCAGGCTCCTGTCGCGATTCCACCTTGGCGCTGCTGTTGTTGATGATCTGCACGATGGTCTGAGGCGCCTTCCCCATGCCCATGCCCTTCGGCAGGACGATCTCGCCGCGCTGCAAGATCGCGGCGACCTCGTCGGACCTGAGCCCCGGCATGCCGCCACGGTGGAAGCGCTGGGCGCCGGCGAACACGGACGCCGGCACGCTGCGGCTCGACCCATCGCGGCCAACGACGCCGCCCTGGTGGAAGAGCGCAGGCGTCACGGTTGTGGTGCCGCCACTGCCGATGCCGGACTCGCCGATGGTCTGGCCGAACATGCCGAGCATGCCACTCCCGGGTTTGCCGAAGATCGAGTCGAAGAGGCTGTTTGAGGCCATCTCGACTAGCTTGTCCGCCATGCGCGTCAGCGCCCTGGTCAGGGCGTCGACGGCGCTGACGCCTTTCGAGAGGTCGGACACGAAGCCTGCAAACGATGAGCGTGCCTCGTTTCGCACCTCCTCGAGCCGCTGCTGTGCCTCGCGGGCGCGCTCGAGCGACGCGGTCGCCTTGCCGTACTCCGCGGCGAGCTTCGCGACCTCGGCGCGCTGCTGGGGGCTGAGCTCCAGGTCGCGGCGCTTGGCATCGTTGAGGAGCTCCTGCTCGAAGCGCATCTTGCTGGCGGCCTCGGTGGTCATGCCGAGCGCCTGCTCCTCGAGTCGCGCCATGTCGATGCGAGCCTGCGCGCCGGCGAGTGCCGCCTTCCAGCCTGGATCGACCACGGGAAAGCCCGAGCCGCCCTTGCTGGGATCGAAGGCTTGGCGACGCTCGAGGTCATCGACGGCCGCCGCGCCGCGTGCACGAAGTCGCTCGTCCTCCTCCCTGAGCAGCTGAATGCGTTTCTCGAGCAGCGTGATGTGGTTACGCTCAACGCGGGCATCGGCCGAGCCGGCGGTCGCGCGAGCCTGCGATAGCTGCGCCTCCAGCGCCATGATCTCGCGCGTGATCTCGAGGGACCGCCTGCCGATGTCGGCGACTGGAACTTCAGCGTTGGGCAGGCGGCGCAGCAGACGATCGATGGCGTCCGCAGCCTCGACGATGGCACCCTTGAGCTTGATGCCGACCGTGTTTGTGAGGAGGCCGAAGCGCTTTTCGATCTCGGATGCTCGCTCGATAACGTCGGAGCTCAGAACAGCGCCGGCGTCCCGCGCTTCCTGGCGCAGCACCGAGAGTCCGTCCTTGCCCTGCGCCAGGAACTTCAGGAACTCCGTGCCGGCATTGCCGCCGAGCAGGTTGTCCAGCACCCTGACACGAGCCGCCGAGTTGAGCGTGCCGACGCGGTTGATGATTTCGCCGAGCATGGCGGCGGGATCGGCCAGGCGCTCCTTGACCTCGGCGCGCGACATGCCGATCCGCTGGAATGCTTCTGCCGCCGGCCCCTTGCCGGTCAGCGCGAACTCGTCGGCCCGCTTGTTGAGCTCCGTCAGGCCGACACTCAGGGCATCGACGCTGACCTTGGATTTCTGGGCTGCGAACTGCAGCTCCTGCATCGCCTCGGCGGTGATCCCCAGGCTCTTGGCCTGGTCGCCGATGCGCGCCAGGTCGGTGATTGCTGTCGTCACGGCGTTGATGGCGGCCGGGATGCCGATGCCGACACCGGCCGCGCCAGCGAGACTGAGCGCGACCGACTTCGCGAAGGCGCCGATCTTTGTCGACGATGCGGCGAGGATGGTGTTGATGCGCGCAGTCGACCGGAGCATGTCGGCTTCCATCTGCGCCGTGGCACGACGCGACGAGTCCTGCAGCTTGCGATAAGTCGCCGAGCCCGTGCGCTCGGCCTTCTCCATGTTCTTCTCGAAGTCGCGGATGCGAGCCTCGAGGGCGACTATCAGGCGTTCGGTATCGTCAGCCATCGTCGTTGCTCCTTAGATGAATGCCATGTCGGTCGACCAGTCGGCGCGGGCGTACATGGACGCACCCTCGTCGGCCGCGGCACGCGCAACCGCCATCCACGACGCCACGGCGCCGTCGATGCGGTCCGTCGACTTGCCCTTGTGCATCGTCCGATTGCCAGCGGAGTCGGTGTGGATCGCCACGTTGGAGAAGCACCACCGCAGCACGGGATGGCCGCCGTGGATGAAGCGACCCGATCGGATGACGCGCTCGAGCTCGTTCAGCGCCGGCGACTGCGTCACCCAACCCTGGCGGATCGTGGCCGTGGGGAACCCGTCATCGGTCAGCGGGCCCATCACCGGCTGCGCGTAGGCGGGGTCAAAGCCGATCTCGCGGACATCGAAGCGCTCGGATAGATCGCGGATAGCCTGCTCGACGGCGCGGTAATCGACGACGTTGCCCGGCGTCGCGGTGATGAATCCCTGCTCGGCCCAGGCGGGGTATGGGACGCCATCGCGATCTGCGCGCGCGCGGAGATTGTCGGACGGAACGAAGAAATGCGGCAGGATGACGAAGTCGTCGTCGCGGCGCACGCACGCCACCACGGCCGTGAGGTCCGTCGTGGTCGACATGTCGACCCCAATCCAACAGGGCAGGCCGTCGATGTCCTCGGGGATCGCAGCGGCGCCGCGATCGTAGACGGACATCTCGATGAACGGGTCGGTCGTGTGATCCAACCAGCAGTTGAGATGGAACTGCCGGAAGGTTTCACGCGAGGTGATGCTCGTCTCGCCCTCACGTGCAAGCTGCCGCAGGCCGTCAATATCCTGGTAGCCGAGCTCCAGACCGGGGTTGGCTCGATGCCAGATCGCTTCGTCTCGCCAGTCCGCATCTGCGGAGGTCTCGAACAGGATCGGCAGCGTCGTCGCGTCGTCGATCTCGCCGCGCGCCACCTTGCGGGCACGGTCGACGATCTCGAAGGCGATGTTTTCTTGCCCGCGACCGGCAGTCGTCGCCACCACCATGAGGGAGCCGCGGGCTTTCGGAAGCGCCGACTTCAGCGCCGCCCAGAGCTCGGTGCCTTTCCACACGTGGAGCTCGTCAGCGAACACGAATGCGGGTGTCCGGCCGTGCTGCTTGCGGCCATCGCTGCTGATGGAGTCGAGGTGGCAGCTAGCTTGCGGATAGACAATCCTCTTGGCCGAATTGAAGGCATCGTAAACGCGGGTGGCTTCGACCAGGCGGTGGTCCTCGTGGACGATGTCGACAGCCTCTTTGAAAGCGATGCCGGCCTGGTCGCGATCGCCGGCCGCCAGGATCGCGGCACCGCCTTGCACGCGCTCCGGGCCGATCGTGTGCAGCAGAGCGAGGGACGCGGCCAGCGTGGTCTTGCGGTTGCCGCGCGGCAGCAGGAGAACGACGGTGCGAACGACGCGGGTGCCGTCAGGGTTGCGCGGCCCGTAGATGCGCCGCACCACCCGCTCCTGCCAGGTGTCGATCCGGAACCGCCGGCCCGGCGCCGTGCTCTTAGGGTGGCGAAGCCGGCGCAGAAACTCCACGGCACGCTCGCCGCGCCCGAGGGGATCGTCGATCGGCGAGTCGTCGAACAGCCAGGCGGGGTAGGTGTCACGCGGCAAGGGGATTGTCCTCCCCGAGGTCCCTTTCACCCCGTGTCGACGGCCGGCTGCGGCTCACGGGCGTCAGGCCGAGCTCGGCGGCCAGCTGCCGCGCGCTCGACATTGCCTTGTCCTGCAGCCGGGCCAGCACCGGATCGATGCGGCCGTCAAGCTGGATCGCACGTTCCAGGTCGCGGACACGACCGGTGGCGATGCAGTAGTTCTCCAGCGAGCCGAGGTCGGCATGGGTCAGGATCCGGCGTGCGACCAGGATCGGCATCACGCGACGCCACTCCTTCTTCGCGGACACGGACAACCAGGTGGGCGCCGCGCTCACGCGGGTGATCGCATCGGTGGAATCGATGGTTGCTGGCTTCCTGCCCCTCATGGACTCGACCCCACCAGTTCACCGACCGATACGGTGCGGAGCTCCAGCACCTTGCGCCGGCCGATCTCCTTGAGCTCTTTGATGTTGAAACCCTGGCCGTCGTAGACGACGCGGTGTGAGGTCGTGACGCCGGCGAGCCAGCGGATGCGGAAAATGACAATGTTCTCGTCGCTCGCACCGAAGGCGCGAATGAATTCGACGGTGCTGGCCTGGATGAGCTCGGCGCGCACAGTCGCGACATCCGACCAGGTCGGCGCGGGGGTGCCGTAGTCGTCCACGTCGGCTGTGAACGCCTGGATCGTGATCGTGCGGTCGAGCTTGCCTGATCTCATATCTCGACACTCCACCGTTCCTGAATCAGCGCCACGAAGGTGACGACGCCGTGCGCCATCTCGCCGTCGGGATCGCGCAGGAACCGCGCGCTCTCGAACCGGAAGTCGCAGCAGACGAAGTCCTCGTCATCGAGATCGAGACGCGTCAGCCGGCCGAGCGCGCGACGCACGGCGCCGGCAATCATCTTGACGCCCACGAGCGACGGCTCGCGTTGCCAGATGTGCATGGTCAGGAAGACGCTGGTGAAGTCCCGTGCCAGCGTGCGGTTGGCGTCGACATCCTGGGCCTCGCCGAGCAGGATCGATGGGCTTGGTGCCGGTCGCTGGTTGGTGTCCAGGATGTTCTCCTCGGGCACAAGCGAGGTCACGCCGTTGCTTGCGACGAGCCGAGCGCGCACCGCTTTCTGGACGGCGAGGGACGCGGTCATTTCGCCTCCCTGATCGCCTTCGCCACACTGCGCTTGATGCGGCCCTGTAATTTCTTCTTCAGCAGCCGATAGGCTGGCCAGAAGAAGGGCTGCGCATGGGCCTTCGTGGTGCCGTACTCGAGCAAGTGCGCGTAGCGGACATCGGTGTTGCCTACGGTGATCAGGATCTCGGTCTCGCCGGCGACGCGCGAGCCGCCTGGCTGGCTATACGCCGGCGTGGTGCCGCCTGGCGGGGTGACCGCGATCGACTCCTTGAGGTCGCCCTCGTCGACCGGCGCCAGGCGGCGCATGGTCTCAGCGAGCTCCTCCGCCGACCGCTCGAGCGCAGGCCTTACGGCTAGCCGTGCGGCCTTGGGGATGGCCGCCATCCGGCGCTGAAACTTGGCGAGCCCGCCGTCATTCGTCGTCATCGCTCCAGCTCCAATCCCTGAAGGCGTCGACGATGCTCCAGACCCCGAGGGGGAGCTCCTGAGCAGAGACGCCAACCAGCGTCGCCTCGCGATTCTCGTACAGATGAGCGGCCAACAGGGCGACGGCCTCCACCAGCGCGGGCGGCACGGTCGACGCCGGCGGTGAAACCTCGTCGTTCTCCGGGTAGCGCTCCTCGATCGCGTAGCCGAGGCTAGCCTCAAGGTAGCTTTGAGCCGCCGCGATCTTGCGCTCGATGAGCGCGTCGTCGGTGTCGACGGTGACGTTGAGCTGCGCCTTCATCTCCTCGAGGGTCAGGATCACCGCGAAACTCCATTTTCAGGAAATCTTGTGTCGCGGACCCCCCGCCGGTCCCCGGGCGCGCTCGAAACTTTCTGACCACCCCCGGTTGGCTCGATTGGATCGCAGTCGTCGAAGGGATCAGGCTTGCCTTCCTCCGCGATCTCACAGAGCAACTCGAGTGCTTCGATCTGCCATAGCTGGTGCTCCGCATCCCTTTGGGTCGCGCCGTCCTTGAGCATTGCGGCATCGACGTCAAACATCTCGACGAGCACGCGAGCCTTGCCTGCGATGCCTTGCCCTGGGAACCTCATGCGCGCTTCTCCTCGGCCTGCTTGGCGCGGGAATGGCAGGGCACGCACAGCGATTGCCAGTTGGCGCGATCCCAGAACAACCGCATGTCACCGCGATGCGGGACGACGTGGTCGACGACGCTTGCTGGGCTCGAGCAACGTTTGCAGTTCGGGTGCACGCGGAGGAATTCACGCCGTGTCTGGTCCCAGGTCGCTGTATAGCCGCGCTGGCGGGCTGATGGCCGATTGGCATCGTGCCGAGCCTTGCGCTCACGGTCGCGCTGCACCTGGCACGGGCAACGCTCGCCGCTGGCGACGCGACGGCCACATGAGCAGATACGGGCTGCGCGTGTAGGCATTGTTCCCGTCCCGATGGTGGAAGTGGTAGGCGGCCCGATCGGATGACCGGGACCGCCGCCGTGCAGCAGCAGGCGTCCGCCCACTGATGCCGGGCCCTTGCGCGCCCATCAACAAGCGCCGGTGCCCTCGACCTTGTGCCCTTGACCCCTGCATGTGTCCCACGGGGGCGGGGAGAGCACTTCGCGTTATCGGCCTGGCCGCGTCGGCCTCAGATTTGGCCCCCTTGAGCTCTAGGCGACCGGCGCCTCATGCGGATGCCCGCGCACGACCGTGGCTGCGACCGCGATGCTGGTGCCGCTGTTCTTCGTCAGAACGACGCGCACATAGGGCTGGTGGCCCCTGTAACCGATTTTGTACGTGGAGTACTCCTCCAGCGTCTCAGGCAGCGTGCCGATGAGGTCGCCCGCAGCCACCGCATCGAAGTCCTCAGGGCTGTCGAGGCCGGTGTCGCTCTCCTCGATCGAGGCGGTGTAGTTGCCGGCGCCGACGATGGCGCCGGTCTCGATCACGATCGTTGCGCTCTCGAATCCCTGCAGGTCGACGCCCAGGCCGGCGGAGGTGCCGCTGTACACAGCAGGTGCGAGGGCCTGGTAGGGTCCGATGTTGTTGACGAGGTCTCTCATGGTGGCAGTCCTTTTCCAGAGTTGAGCCGTGGCGTGCGTTAGCTGTTCGCGCACCTGATCTTCTTGATCGCGGCGGGCTGCACGACCGCTGAGCCAACGCGGCGGGTCGCATGGATGCGGGTGACGCCGTTCGTGGCCAGGATGTAGGGGTTAACCAGGATCGAGAGCTCGAGGCGGTCAACGATCCTGAACGCCGTCGCGATGTCGCCGAACAGGATCGGCTCCGCCGCTGCGCCCACGTCGTCCATATCCACGACCTCGACCACGGGGCGGCCCAGGATCGTCTCGGGTTGGCCTGCGGCATAGGCGGGCTGCCACAGATAGACGCCGGTGGTGCCGTCCTTCAGCTTGCGGATGGCGGCCAGCGTGGTGCCGTTCATCAACCACGTCGCCTTTTGCCGATACGTCGCCGGCAGGCTGTAGAAATGCGTGATCAGAAGGTCAGCCGGATCGCTGCCGAGCGTCGAACCGTTGCCGGTCGGTGTGTAACCGACACCGGCACTGCTCATGATGCCCTCGGGCTCCAGCGGACCGCTGCCACTCACGAAGGCAAGCCCCTCCTTCTGACCGAAATCCTCGGCGAGGGCCAAGCGGACCTCGGCCTCCGCGGCACCACCACTGTCGGCGAGCAGCTGGTTGCTGATGTCCGTGTAGGTGTTGACCTCACGTGCCGTGATCTCGACCTGGCCGAATGCGGGCTCCGAGCTCCCCGCCGCCTGGGTCTCGCCCTTCCATAGCGCGTTGGTCACGCCAGTCCGCTTCGGATACGAGACCGAAGCCGCGGTCGTGCTGCGCACGGTTGCCAGCGCGCGGATCGGGGAGAACTCCACCAGGTTCCTGATAAACTCCTGAGATACCTCGCGCGGTGCCAAGTAGCCGCCCTGCGGATCGCCGGAGACGACGAGCGTCTTGATCTCCTCGACGGGCGACTGGGGGCCGTACCTCAAGTACGTTGCAAAGGCCTTGCGCTCGGCCGTGGCGTCGTCCTTCTTCTTCTCGGTGCCGGGACGGTTGAGCTTGGTCTCGATGCGACCCAAGGCCTTCGAAGCCTCCTCGGATGAGCCACGGATTGCGGCCACATCGGACTTCAGGCTGGCGACATCGGTTTCCAGGGTCGCAACGCGGTCCTCGATGGTGGTCTCGTCGCTCGTGTCGTCGACCACCTCGTCTGCCTTCTTCGCCTTGGTCGTCATCGTCTTTCCTTTCACGGATGTGATTCGGGCGTCCTGGTGCATGGGCACAGGAACGACGCTGCACTCGAGGAGATCGGCGCGGTAGATCGTCCGACCTCCTCCTTTTCGGGGATTGGCTTTGCGCGTGACAAAGCCGATGGATAGGCCAGTCACTGCGCCTTCCTTGACGAGCGCGCGGACCTCGCGGGCGCGGGCGACATCGTCGATCAGTAGGCGGCCCTTCACGGTGAGGCCGTCATCGGTTTCCGAGATCTCGTCCCAGATGCCGACGGCCTGCGACTGATCATGAGCGAACAGCATCGGCATCCGCCCTGGGGCGCTGAATGCGCCCTTCACGATGATGTCGCCGACGCGGTCGGGCTTCGCGTAGGGCCAGGCGATGCCGGTGATGGCGCCGGCGTCGTCGGTTGAAAGCTCGGCCTTGAGCTCGATGCGTGTGGTTTTCACTTGGCCCCCTTCTTGGTCTTCGGCGTCGTGGCGGGTGTCTTCCAGTACGGGGTGCGAGATCCCGCGAACTCGTCCACCTGCTCGCGGACCCATGCGGCAGCCGTCAGAACCCGGACGATGGTCTCGTGAGTGCACGGCACGTCCTGACCGTCCTGCTGGAGATTCCAGCTCAGTACGCACCTGGCCAGCATCTCGACAGAGATACGTTCCCGGTCCTTGGCCTTGATCGTTTGGCCAACGCGACGCCTGTACTCCGGCAACAGGTCGGCGAGCTCGTCCTGCGCCTGCTGGCGCGCATGCGTTTGGATCTTGGAGTCAGGGCCCGCGATGCGGATCTTCATGCCGGTCGGGGCACCGGTCACGGGATCGCGGAGCTCGAGCTCGGCGCCGCGGTTCTGGTCCTCAATGTTGCCGAACAGTGCGGTGAGGTCTGCGAGGTCCGTCATGCTGTGTCTCCTGCGCCTGGTTGCGAGGCGCCAGTGTTTGGGTTGGCAAACTCGTTGCCGCCGTCACGCTGCGGCAAGCCGAGCCAGTCTCTGCCCTCGTTCGGACTGATCGTCCGTGACGAGATCAGCGAGCTGATTGCGGTGGCGCGCTCCGTCAGGGAGGCGCGGGTGAGATCGTCGCGGTCGAAGCGGAAGGTCAGTTCGGAGCGCTCGTCCTCGTTGAGGAGCGCGCGATTGAATGCGGCTTCCAGCGCGCGGAGCCACGGCTCGAGCGTGTAGCTCAAAAATTCCTTGCTCTTTTGTTCCGCGTTGGCGTAGCTCGATTTTGTCAGGTCGCCGATCATCGAGGGCGACAAGCCGAACACCCGACAAATCTCCTCCAGCTGGAACCGGCGCAGCTGCTCGAACTGAGCATCGACGGAGTTGAACGTGGCCGCGACGAACTTGGCGCCGTCCCAGAGGATGGCGGTGCGGCCGGTATTCTCGGCGCCCTCATGCGCGGCGCGCCAGGCGGCGCGGACCTTCTTGAGCGCCTCATCGCCGAGCGCCTTCGGGAATTCGATGACACCACCAGGCCTGGCGCCGTTCTGGAACAGGCGCACCGCATGCCGCTCCATCGCTGCGGCAGCTGTGATGGCCTCGCGTGCAAGCGTTGTCGGGGATTTCGAAAACGGTCCGCGGAGATGCAGCACGGCATCGGCGGAGAGGTTCTCACTGCCGAGGGTGTAGGTAGGCTCGCGCGTCACCGCGTAGGCGACGGCGATCTGCCCGGGATCGTAGTGCACGATCTCGCGCACCTCGCCGCCGACGCGGTTGACGAAGGCGAGCCCGCCGGCGTCGTAGGTAAGCGCCGCGGCGACCAGGTCGCGGGTGAGCTCGTAGCCGCTGGTCCAGGGATTGGCCTGGCCGCGCAACAGGTCGAGTGCCGGATGCTCCTCGACGCTGCCATCAGGACCGCGCTCGAACAGGCCGATGTCCAGGCTCGCTACGCTCTCGGAGATGAGGCGCACAGCTGCGGCAACCGCGGGCTGATGCAGCGCGCCCGTGCCATGAACGCCTGCCGTGCCGGTGATGCCGAACGTGGCCAACAATTCCTCGCTGGGCGCTGCCAGCGACTTCCGTTCGAATAGACGTAGGGGCCACATTCGCATCCCCAGGGTATGCCGGGGCGCGCGGTGATTCGTGAACTAGGGCCAAGTGGGGTTTTGTAGGGTTCTTTATGGTCTTGTGGCCGCGACCTAAACGCTTGTACGAAGCCAACGCAGCAACTCGCTGCGAAGGGCGAATAAACGTCGACTGCCGGGCGGCTTGAAGATCGGCACCTGGGGGTCGCGCGCCCAGGCGCGCACGGTGTCCTGAGACACGCCGAGGAACCTGGCGATCGCCTTGGCGCCCCACAGGCCCTCCACGGCCAGAGCTCTCGCGGTCAGGCTGATGTGCGCACGCTCGGTGATAGGCATCTACCTGCCGTCTATCCGGTCGCGCCCACGCGCTTCCCGCGCACGCCGGTCGTCGGCTGCCGCGCGCAGTATGCAGGCCCGACATCGTCCCGTGTGCCCGCCTGCGTGCAGCGCGCTGGGCAAAAACTCGGTGCACGCTTTCGTTTGCCCGCAGGCGGAACAAGACTTGCTCTCGATCGTGGTCATTGCCGTTTCCTCGGCTCTACGCCGGCACACGCAATGTGGTGCGCAGCCATCCCCGCTTGTCGGCGGATTCCGCGCTGGGATCGCCGCTGGCTCGCAGGGCGGCAAGGTGGCGAACGAACTCTGCTGGTTGGCCGGCGCGGTCGATCACCACAGTTGCGACCTTTGTCAGCCTGGCAGTTGCCATTGGCGGCGCGATGGCGCGCGCGGCCTCGGCTGGATTCTCGGTGGCGCTGGGCGCGGCCGATGCGGAGCTCGTGTCCGACGCAACGCGAAGCTCGTCCATGGCGAGCGCCGCCTCTCGGCCGCGACGCCCGAAGCTCCCGAACCTGTCCTTGTCGCGGAAATTGCCCTCCAGCACCTTCAGGAAGTTGTCGGGGTTGAGCAGCCAGCCAAGGGTGATCACCCAGCCATTGGGTCCCCCACCCCGCAGGAAGCCGGAGCGCTCGGCCTCCGCCAGCGCGTTGCGCCAAGCGTCGAGGCCACCCTCGTTCCGCAGCAGCCGCTCCAGCTGGCGCGTTCGGCCCGGTGTCGGCTTCGCTGGCTGCTGCCCGATCTTCCATGCCAAATCATTCCACAAACCAAACGCCGTCTCGGTCTCGCCGCCGGCGGATGCCGGTGGTGTCGACGGCTGCGCTTGGGGGGAGAGAGTTTGGGAAGGACCTTGGGAAGTACTAACAGGGGAAGATACTTGTCCAGCACCAGATGCGCTTAGTCTAGGCGCACCAGATGCGCTTAGGCGTGCACCAGATGCGCTTAGGCCCCCCGGCCTAGACGCATCTCCTGCGCTTAGGCTGGGGTCGCCTTCTTCGTTCGACGCGCCTTCCTGACCGGGCAGGACGGCGGTGTAGATCGTGCTGATCCGATGGCCGCTAGCGCCGTGATGGCGCTTCAGCTCGAGCAGCCTAACGGCAACGGCCTTGGCGATGTGGGTCGTCAGCGAGCGCGCGGCCAGGCCCGTCTCCTGCTCCAGCTGCTTGCAGGTGATGCGCCAGCCCTCGCCGACGCAGGAGAGGTGCGTGGCGATCGTCAGCAGTACGAGCTTGGTGAGCGGCGGGATCGCTGCGCACTTCACCGCATCCCGCCACACGTGGATCGGCGTTGCGCGATTGGCCTTCCTGGCATCGGAGATATTCATGGCCGACCTCGCGGGGTCGGGTTTTGTTTTTCCGATGCAACCGTTTGATTCTTAATGGGCCGATTATGGTCGGTTTTGCTATTATCACCCTGATTTTGCTCGGGAAGGTTCAGCTTCCCAAGCTGAGTGTCGAGGGTTCGATTCCCTTCGCCCGCTCCATATCGGCAATTGTCCGACCCGCGGTCCTGGTCGAAGGCCTGAAGGCGCTGGCGCGGCGGTTGCGCAATTCCGCCAGACACGGTTCAGGTGCGACGTGCTGCTACCGCGTCGCGCGCGGGCAATGATACGCATTTGGTGCGGACGAGCCCGGGGCGCCGCATTGCGCGAATGCCTGTCACGTGACGTCTTCGGTCTGGCCGGGGGCGGGCGACAGCTCGGCTGCCTTGCCGCTGCGCCCGTTCTCGGCCTCCGCGTTGGGTAGTGGCGGCTTCTTGGACACGATGTTCGGCCACAGGCCCGCATAGGTGCGGTTGATCTCGAGCCAGTGTGCCGTCGCCGACGGCTCCGTGTCGGCGACGATGGCTTCGGCCGGACATTCCGGCACGCAAACACCGCAGTCGATGCATTCATCCGGGTGGATGACGAGCATGTTCTCGCCCTCGTAGAAGCAGTCGACAGGACAGACCTCCACGCAGTCCGTGTATTTGCATTTGATGCAATTTTCGGTGACGACGTAGGTCATAGGTGCCTCATGGCCGGACGAGCACCCAGATCACAGCGAATGCCATGAAGGCGGAACTCGCGGCGAATGGCACGATCAGCATGTGAAGCACGGCCTCGGAACGGCTGACGATGCCCGTGAAGGTATCAACCTCGTCGTTGCTCCCTCTCTTCCGCTTCTGCCAGCGGGCATCGTGCCTGGTGCGGACCCGCAGCAACAGCAGCGGCACCGCGAAGAACATGACGGCGAAGCCGATGCTGACTGCGACCGCGAACAGAGCCTCGACGCTTCCCTTGAACGTGAGAACAGCCACCATCAGGGCCACCGCGTAGGCCGCCATCATGATCGGCCCCGCATCAGCAAGAAGCCCGTCGTCCTGTTCGGTGCGTCGGACCGCGGCTTTCAAGGACCCGGCGGTCGTGATCGTATCGTGGGCATCGCGGCTCGTCCGTTCCAGCGTCTGGAGCATGGTTGCCTCCAATAGATACATATTCAATGCATCTTATAGGAGGTTGCTCCTGGCAATAAGATGTGTCAAGGATGAATCTAATCCATACTGACGCAGGGCCTTTCATGCAGCTGACCAAGTTCGCCGACTTTGCCCTTCGCGTACTCATGTATGCGCACGCGGCGGGCGACCGCCGCGTTACCATCGAGGAGATGGCGGCGTCCTACCGCGTCTCGCGGGCCCACCTGATGAAGGTCGTCAATGCGCTGACCCGGGCTGGGTATCTGACGGCGATCCGGGGGCGCGCGGGAGGCCTGAAGCTCGCCAAGCCCGCCACCGACATCCGCATAGGCGACGTGATTCGCTCCACCGAGCCGGATTTCGCGCTGGTCGAATGCTTCGGCACGGGCAACCAATGCGTCATTACGGGCTGCTGTCGCTTGCCGCGCGTTCTCAACGAGGCGCTAACGGCGTTTCTCGACGCGCTCGACCGGCACACTCTGGCCAGCATCGCCCTCAAGCCTCGGGATTTTCGCGAGGTGCTCAAGCCTGCTCATGAGACTGCGTAGGGGCGGCAGGCTGCAGCGGAGCGGAACGTCGCGCTCGGACAAGCGCGGTGAATGCCGTCGGGCGTGGCGATCATCAACCTGCTCGCGCCTGGCGGGCGACCTTCGCGGCCTGGATCAATAAGCGCATCGAGCGCGTTTCAATCCACGCCCGCGTGTGACGGGCGACGCCGTGATCGCCTCGGGGTTGTCCGTAATGCACACGTTTCAATCCACGCCCGCGTGTGACGGGCGACCGCATGCGCGGATCACCTCGAGCTGGCCGGCGGTGTTTCAATCCACGCCCGCGTGTGACGGGCGACGCTCAGCGGCGTGTCGGACATCAGGGAGGAGTAGCAGTTTCAATCCACGCCCGCGTGTGACGGGCGACCCCGAGGCCGCGCCAACGCCGATCAGGGCGAGGCGTTTCAATCCACGCCCGCGTGTGACGGGCGACGGGGCGTGGACGTGAGCAAGTCACGTACCTACAGGTTTCAATCCACGCCCGCGTGTGACGGGCGACGGGCATCCATCATGCGCGATGCCTTGGGAGAAGGGTTTCAATCCACGCCCGCGTGTGACGGGCGACACGGGTTAGACATGTAACCCGAGAGGCCCAGGGTGTTTCAATCCACGCCCGCGTGTGACGGGCGACGATCATCTTGTCTCCACCAGTCGTGAGCACTCCCGTTTCAATCCACGCCCGCGTGTGACGGGCGACTTGAGGACATGCTCGATCGTGCGCTCGCCGACCTTGTTTCAATCCACGCCCGCGTGTGACGGGCGACCACGAGGCCGACGGTCGGGATGTTGTTGGTGATGTTTCAATCCACGCCCGCGGGTGACGGGCGACCCTCGAG
>JBFWRV010000103.1:0-16039 GCA_050248715.1 Hyphomicrobiaceae bacterium
GGTGCTGCTCCTCAAGCAGGGCGACCAGACGCTGGATAGTCTCGGGATCGACATCACGGTCGAACCGCACCCGGCGGCCGCCCGCCAGCTCGACCTCGATTCCAGGCGGTCGCTCCACGACGATCGGTGGCCCGGGCACAGATGGTGCAGTGAGGGCCGCCGCAGAAGGTTCATCCGCAATCATAACCGGCAGGAACGTCGTTGCGGATTCCTCTACCAGTCCCAGCGCGTGCTTCCAACGGAACAGCAACCGCGTGTCGATCCCATACCGTCGTGCGACGGCCGACACAGACGCGCCGGGTCGATCGGCCTCCGCGACAATGCGCTTCTTGTCCGCCTTGCTGAACCGCCGGCGTGCCCCCGGTGGCATCGCCAGCGCCGATGGCACGTAACCCGTCGAGACCGGCTCGATTTCCCTATTAACCATATGGCTAGCCATATGGTTAAGGCCCCCGCCACGACGATAAAGCAGCTTTGGCGGCCGCTCCGCACCGTCGTCCTTGAACTTGGCCCGCCAGTTCCCGAACCGCTTCAGCGGCAAACCATGCAGCTCGCAATACTCGCGCTGATTCAAGTCGCTACGCCGCCAGCCATCCAGATGGGACCGCCAGAAACTCTCCAGTTCCAACCGTTTAGTCGCTGCCACCCTCGGCACATCACTTCTCCCTTCACAGATTCAGCCGTGAGAAGGAGGTCGGCTCCAGGGCCAGCCCGGCAAGCGTGTGACGACCGGACGCTTACAAGTGTTCGTTGTTTGCCAGATTTAATTCCCTGATCGGGCACCTTTGCTTCCCTGTTCTGAATTCAGGGAATTTGTGGAAATAACATGGATGTTCCAGTGGCTTGGGGGCCATTGGAAACCTCTGATTCCGCATGAACTGCGAAATTTCCCTGTATTTTGCCGGTTATCAGGGAAAATGGTGGAGAGCGGTTCGCTCCAGACTGTGTCGACCGCCATGGGTAACTTATTGCTTTCATTATGTTTTTAGGCGTTTTAGCCTCCCAGAGTTGTCGCGAGATTTCGGCCGCTTAGCGGCTACCCGGGCGATAGTGCCGCAAAACAGAGAAGACTTGCCCCTATGCCCAGGCACCTACGTGTGAGAAATTCTCCGCATCGCAAGTCCTCGGTTCGCTTGCCACTGCATCGTTTCGGCGGTGTTTAGGCAAGTCCGCTGAGCGCCCATTCTCGCCATTCAAAATTGCTGACCGCACTCCTGAAAGTGGATATTGCCTGCCTTCATGTGTAACCATCCAGCTCAACTACGCTGGCGCGAGCGTTGGCCTCCAGTGCCCGGCCTGCGTCGCGGATTCGCTCGTGATGCGTGAACAATAGTACTTGGTTGGTTTCGCCGAACTTCGCAAGCAGATCGAGCGTGGCTATGCTTCGCGCGTCGTCGAAATGGACGAGAATGTCGTCCGCTACAAACGGCAGCGGTTCGGTCGACGCGGCGTGGTTCTCGAGACTGGCCAAGCGAAACGCTAGAAAGAGTTGGTCGCGCGTTCCATCGCTCATTGTAGCGACCGGAATGCGTTCACCCGACGCGCGTCGCCCTATCACGACCGGCTGCCCCCGATCGTCGATGTCCGCTTCGATGCTGGCAAAGTCGCCTCGCGTGGTAAGTGCGAATAGCTGTCCGGCCCGCCGCACAAGCGGATCCTGTTGCTCGGTCCGGATCTTGTCGATCGCTTGGGCGATGAGGCCGCGAGCGGCCGTCAATTCGATATAGCGCTCGACAACGGACTGCATGCGCGCTACCGCACTCTCCCGCGCGGCGATGGCCTCGTTAACGCCTGATTCAGTGGCAAATCTCTCGAGCGCATCCTGTGCGGTCTTCTGCGCGACGATTGCCGCCTCAATCTCATTGTCGAGCCTTGTCCGCTGATCTTTCGCGACTTCGAGCGCACCGCACAGCGCGTCGAGGTCGCGGCCTTCTAGCTGTTCGCCCAACGTTTGGGCGTCATGGCCATCCCCGACGTCGGCCAGAGACCTCTCCGCCTGCTTCAAAGCCAAGATCTTCTCGGCGCGCGCGGCACAGCGGGCGGCGATCGCCGCCAAGGTGTCGTCATCGGTTGCAGTCCCGGCGCCGTCGGCAATCTGCTGTACCGCCGTCTGCGCATCGCGCGCGGCAGCCTCAAGCGCAAGATGATTAGCCTGCGCCTCGTGGAGCTCGGGGGCCAGCGCCGCCCGCTGCTGCCGGACGCCGTCCTGCGTTTGCCAGCGCGACATGAGCTGGTCCGCCGCGGCCGCCGCGTCCTCGGGCAATTTCAGTGAAAGCTCGGTGCCAAGCGCGGCCACCGCTTCACTTAGCTTTGTCTCGTCATCGTCCATGCGCGTGAGACGCCTCTGGGTCTGTTCGATCGTGCCGAGTGTGGCGCGCGCGCTCCTCCATTCGCCGACCAGTTGGCCGGCACGATCCGGGGCGAGCTCTGCGTCTAAGCCCAGGGCGCCGAGCGCAAGCGGCCACTCCAATTGCCAGGCCTGCTTTGCGTCGAGCAGTGCCGCCAACTCGGCAGCAGCCCGCGCTGCCTTTGGCCTCAGCGTTTCGATCTCGCGCGCGTCGCGAACGAATTCGGCATGGGCGGCCTCATGGGAGCTTAGGTGTGCGGTTAGCGACTGTACCTGCGTAGCCAGTGGCTCGTCGGCCGCGGCCGCAATGCCGCTCGTTGCCCAGGCCTGGCTGAAGAGGAGCCGAAGCGGCGCCAGCTCCGTCTCGAGGCGGTCGGCTTCCTGTACTAGCTGACGCGCGGCTTCCCGGGCTTCGATGGTGCGTCCGCGGCGCTCGGTGAACTCGACTAGAGCACCAAGCTCAGTGAAGCGTCTCGTGGCCTCGGGAAAGGCCGCGCGAAACGCTGTGGTGCGAACTTCACGCCGGTCGTCGATTTGCGCAAGCATGGCTTCCGAGGCTTCGATCGCGCTAAGCTCCTGCGCGAGCTTCTCGTTGGCTTGGGCGAGCCTTGCCGAGCGCTCGGCTTCCGCGGCACGACGGTCCGCCAAATCATCCGACTGACGCAGATCGGCCTCGAACCGCTCGACATGCTCATGGCGCGACGTTTCTTCCTGCGGCAGGTCGTCAACGAGATAGG
This sequence comes from Hyphomicrobiaceae bacterium, assembly GCA_050248715.1. Taxonomy (GTDB): domain Bacteria; phylum Pseudomonadota; class Alphaproteobacteria; order Rhizobiales; family Hyphomicrobiaceae; genus AWTP1-13. Next base: position 3,085 of record JBFWRV010000103.1, read on the forward strand.
CGGTCCGCAGCGGCAACCAGGATTGGTTCCTCGCCTCGCGCGCCTCGGCGAGTGCGGCCGGCGAGGCCACCGGCCCGGCTGCTTCAAGCTGCGCGATTAAATCGCGTGCCGACCGGACGCCCGCTTCGGCGGAAATCTTGGCCGCAACCTGGTTCGCCCGTTCAGCCTCGATCGCCTCATGCCACTGCTTCTCGGCGCTCGCTGCGTCGACACCGGGGCAGGAAAAAGCGACCAGCGCGTCCAGAGACTCGAACCCCAGGGTTAAGGCCATCTCAGCCACTACGTGAATCGCGGCGCTGGCCTTGCCGCGTGCCGCCGCGGCGGAGGCATCCTGCGTTGCCAGTGCTGCAAACTGGCCCGGCGCATGGCTGGCGGGCCGGTCGAACCCCTTGGCGACGGCGGCTTGCAGCCGCGCTTCGAGCACTTTTAGCTGGTCGTCGAGCTCGACGGCTCTCTTACGCACCTCGGTCAGTGAGGCGCCGCGTTCGATGGCTTGGTTGGCGAGCAACTGGACATGGTCGAGAGCCCTCTGGTCGGGAATCCGCGCTGCGAGATCCTCGCCGGCCGGCAGGTTCAGCATCCGGCGCAGAGTCATCAGCTCAGCCTGCGCGGTTTCCAGGTCGCGGCGCCGGTTCTCACGGTCGGTGCGGGCCTTCCGTACATGGACGGCCTGCTCGGCAACGTCGCGGATCCGGGCTTCGCGCCCAAGCAGGGCATCGTCGACCGTAAGGCCATCGAGTTGCGTGGCGAGCCGGTCGCGCTGAACCCGGCCAACCTCGAGCGCCGCGGCCGCATCCCGGCGCTGCTTGAGGGCGCTTACTACGCGCTCGTGAAAATCGTCGGGCAGTTCCGCGAGATCCGCATCTCCTTCAAGCGCACGCACGAGCCCTTCTAACTTGGTGATGTGCGGCGCAGCGCGGATCAGGCGCTCCAGCCGCGAGATGTCTGCGCCCGCCGTCTGCCGGTCGGTCCGCAGTTGCTCAAGCCGGGATTGCGCGTTGAGGGCAGCCTTGCGATGCTGCTCATATTCGTCGCGGGTGACAGCATTAGCCTTCGCCTCACGGTCCGCCTCCTGAAACTCTTCGAGCGCCTTGTAGAAGGCCCGGTCCATGCTCTTTCGCTGGCCGAACAGCCGACTGGCCTCTTGGCTTACGGCGTCAAGCCGAGCCATCAGCAATCTGAGGCCACCCCCGGCCTCAACGATCAACCGGCCGATATCGCCATCGGCCGCAAGCAGCTGCGATCCGCCCGAACGCAAAGTCTCATGGTTGAGCCCAAACAGGCTCAGGAAGCGGTCACGCGTGGTTGCGCCGAGCAGCTGCGCGAGTACGGCGTCGTCGAGCGGCGCTCCGGCGGCATCTGTGAGGGTGTGGCCTCGGCCCTTCCGGCGCCATAGCGTCAGCTTAGTGCCCTTCGCGTCGACCAGGGTCGCACCGATCCTCATGCCGTCATAGCCGAACAGTGATCCACGCTGAGTCTGAGCTGGAACGCCAAACAGAAAGTCCGAGATCGCCTCGAGGCAGGTGCTCTTGCCCGCCTCGTTAGGACCGTGGACGATGACCAGGCCGGCGCCATCTGGAATCCGCAGACGATGCTCGGCGAAGACGCCGTAGCGCTCGATTATCAGCTCAGCGAGCCGCATCGTCCGCCTCCCTGTCGCTGATCAGTGCAAGGGCGAGCGCCCTGGCGCGCTCCGGTGCCTCCCCGCGTAAGGTCTCGAAAAACGAATCGGCATGGGCGCCCGCCGGCATCTTGGCGCGGACCTCGGCTATGCCGGCCTCAATCAGGGCGGCCAGCTTCTCCCTGCTCTCCGGCCCATCGAGCTCCGCGGCCAGCCGCCCGGCGACGGTCGGGTCGGTTGCCTCGGGCGCCTGTGGCGCGCTCGTGGCGATCTTCACCTTTTCCAACCAGATATTACCGGCTACGGACGCGAGCAGTGTTGCGATGTCCTCGCGCAGCGCATGAGGTTCGCGCAGTAACCGGTGATGTTGGTCCGTCACGCCGGTCAGGTGTATGCGCGTAGCGATCGCTCGGTCTCCGGCCTCGACGCGGGCGCGTTCGATCGGGTCACGCAGCCGCTCAACTAACTCCATGTGGGTAAGGCTTCCCGTAATATCGAGCTTGACCGTCACCCAGCGCACAACGTCGAGTTCGCAATGGATGATCTCGGTAACCTGGCCGTCCTCAACCGTAACGAGGCTTGCGCCCTTGGCACCCGTCTCGCGGGGTGTCCGCCCCTGGAGATTGCCAGGATAGACGACGTAGGGATGCTCGTTGAGCACAGCACGGTTATGGACATGGCCTAGCGCCCAATAGTCATAGCCGTGGTTGACGAGCTGCTCGAGCGAGCAGGGCGCATAAGGCGCATGGTAGCTTTCGCTTCCCTGGCAAGCGGTGTGTAGCAGTCCGATGTTGAAATGGCCTGGCACCGCTGCGGGATAGTCCCGGGCGATATTCTCTGTGACGTCGCGCTGCGGGAAGCTCCGTCCGTGGATCGTAACCGACAACGGCTCGATCTTGACTGACTCTGCTCGACGGGCTCCGAAGAGGTGAACATTGTCGGTCAGCGCCAGCTTCGATGCGAACCTGTTCTCCGCGTCATGATTGCCGAGGATGATGAACGCGCGGATACGTGCAGCATCTAGGCGGCGCATCTGGTCAATGAAGAACAGTCCCGTCTCGAAGTTACGCAACTCCCCATCAAATAGGTCGCCGGCGAATAGGACGAAGGCGCAGCCCTCCTCGATCGCGACCGCGACGAGGTTCTCGAACGCATCGCGTGAAGCTCGGTCGACGCGCGAGGCATAGTCGGCAGACTTGCTGGCGAGTCCAAGTAGTGGGCTGTCGAGGTGCAAATCGGCGGCATGAAGAAATTTGAAGGTCACAATCAGGCTCCAAATTTGAATTTAGACGACTATTGCAGGCGCGAACAACTCGGCGAAAATTTCGGATAGTTCGCAGGCACGCCCATCGACGAGGGGTGTGCTGATTTGTGCCACGTCAGCGGCATCATTGAGAAGCGATATGGCGTGGATGGCGCGTTGAGGCTTCTGATCGCCTTCGGCGCCTGGGGGATAATAGTCCTCAATGGCGCCGCGTGACAGGACACAGATTCCCGCTGCACGCAATCCGTCGAGCAGCGGCGTTAGTGCGGCGCGCGCCTGAGCATCCTCGCGACAGGCCTTCACGCGCGCTATCTCCTGCTCCCATGTAAAGAGACCGTCGATCAATGCGATCGTCCCTGGGTCTACCGCGTTGGTTGACTGAACCTGTCTCAATGCCTGCTTGGCTTGCTCGTATCTGGTCCGCCAGCCGGCACTCCGGACTCGATTGGTGATCTGGCTAGTTGATGGCTCAGCCGGGATTGCCAAGGCTTCGATGCGAGCATCGATCTGCCGAATTGCAGCGTCTCGGTTCTCCATCAGTGCTGCTGGCGCGCCCAGATGCTGATATCCGTCGAACAGCGCATCGACATCAGCAAGCAGTTTCACTTCGATGCCGAATGCCTCGAAGAAGTTGCGAAACTTTCTAAAATTGCCTTTGCCTGACACGCGGACCAGAGCGATGCCATGCGTGTCGAAGCACCATTGAGGCTGGAGCAGCTTCGCCACGTGCTTACAGAAAGAATCGTCGGATTCGCCTTCGATCAGAACGACGCGTCGGCTGAAGAAAGCCGCGTCGGTATTCTCGAAACGCGCCAGCCGGAACACCTCGGCATTGTCCGGCTCAAGCGAAAGTGTGATCGGATACAGTCGCCCAATCGGCTTGGGGTCGGCAGGCTGCTTGGCTACGCGGACGAAACTCGCGGTGACCCCGGGCGCGAAGAACAACGGCGAATGGGTCGTGACCACAACCTGGTTTTCGTCGCTGATCTTTGCCAACGTATCGAAAAGGACGCGCTGCGACCGTGGATGCAGATAGAGCTCCGGTTCCTCGAACAGAAACATCAGCGGCCGCCGTGCAGGTTCTTCATCGCCTTCGGCGACCTCCACCCTCGCCACCTCTTCCCGATAGGCGACATAGGTCTGAAGGAGCGCGAATGTCAGCGAACGCTTTATCCCGTCCCCCTTATTGTCAACTAGGTCGCGTGAGCCATCGTCGACGAAGACCTGCGCGCTGTTAAGTATCGCGCGCAGTTCGGGTGGTGGAACATTGAGTTCAAGCTTAATAGTCGGAAAATTGTCCCGAAGGAACCCCTCGATACGTTGCTCTAAACTCCGCACACGAGGATGCCGCCGGTCGGCGACTTCTCCGCCGATATTCGTGCGGTTCAGCATTTGATTGAGGTTTTCTAGCGACTGGTGAATTTGATCAAGGTCCGGTCGCATTTCTTCGAGTAGCAGGCCGAGAAGACGCCCAAACGGCGTCGACTGAGTAGTTTTAAGATCGTCGTGCAGGTTTTTAACTGCAGCGATGTAGATAGGTTCGGGCAACAAGCTGGTAATGGAGGACCCCATGCCGGTTGGTAATGCGCCCTGTACCATTCCAAACTGTTCGTCAGGCAATCCTGCGATTTTGGCGGCCAGATGCGCCTTGGCCGCACCAATGTTAGCGCCCGCCTCGAGTCCATCGACGAATTCGGGATATGCCTCGGCGACGGCGGCACGCACGGCCGGCCCCCGCTTGCCCGCCACGACACCGGCAATCGTCTCGTCGTGATACCGCGGATCGATCGGCGTGCGCCTAATGACCCAAGTTTCGCATCTCTGGTCGGGTGGGTAGCGGACGATCAGGGTCAATCTTTCGTTGATGACCAGTTCCGCGACCTTTGCTCGATGTTCCTCGACTAGTCGACGCAGGTGCGCGTCGGTTACGCCTATGAGGGTGAATGTAAACTCGATGGGCGCGGTCGGATCATAATGGAGCGCGAGCGGCAGCTGTCCCGAACGAGACAGGGCGGCCACAATCGCCTGAAGAACGGAGGATTTGCCGGCATTGTTCTCGCCGACGAGGCATCCGAAAGTGCCAGGCCGTAATTCGACCTCACGTAATCCTTTAAAATTGCGAATCTGAATGCATTCCAGTTGCACTGGCGCCTCCCCAATCCCTTGCGTGACCATGCATGGTCATTGTGTGCGATGCCAGCGCAATCGGTGCTGGATCAATCAGACCTAAGCGCGACTTGACGTCGCGCTTCGATTATCGTCTCGCCAAGAGTTTAGGGAGGGGCATTTGGCAATCAGGAATCGTCGTCGTCAGCATAGTGTCGGACAGGGGTTTTATCACTCCGGCGAAATCTATTTCGATGACGGAAGTGAACTTAGCTATGTCTATGATTGCGGCGCGATGCATCGCTATGTGGCGGCTCGGCAGCGAGAAATTCGCGGCTATCTGAAGCGTCGCGGTGCGAAGGCTCCGCTTGACATCCTATTCCTCTCCCACGTCCATGCCGATCACGTGAACGGCCTGGCGCAGTTACTCGACAAGAACCAAGGGGTCCAAGTCGACACGATCGTTCTGCCGCTGATAGATGTGATTGAGCGCCTAATCGCGTTCTCGCGAACAGCTGCTGAAGATCGAGCTTCTGCGGAGGATGAATTCTATCGGGATTTCATTGTTGATCCGGCGACCGCACTGGGCCGCTTTGGTCCACGCCAGATTATCTTTGTTCGCGGCAGCGGACCCGACGGACGCACGCCTGACGACGACGAGCCGCTTCTTGAGGGACCGCGTGGGCCGGCGGTGTATGGCCGGGAGGTGCGCGAGCGGAGTCCAATGTGGAAACTTGTGGGGCGTGGCGCGGTCGAGACTTCCAACCAATCGGTTCAGGATCGCTCTACAGGCACGCAGCAATTGATCGTCGATGACAGTGTCGCCTTTGGGGTGCGCGATCACCACCTCAGCTGGCTCTTGGCGCCTTATATCGACCCAGGCGTCGCCGCGCAGAGGAAGGAGTTTCTGAGTGCGCTCTCCAAGGAATGTAAGATCGCGCGTCACAAGATCGAGGCATGGCTCACCGTGCCCGCCAATGTTAAGGCGCTAGTCACCACCAATCGGGACCGCCTAAGTATTGCCTATGCGACGGTCACAGGTGATCTAAACATTACGTCATTATGCCTTTACTCAGGCCCCGCACGTCACAATTCCCCGAGAACACTTAAGGCAATGAGGGGCAAGTACGGCTGTGTCCATTATGGGTCAGCGAGCGTAGATACGCGCTTAGCCTGGCTCGGCACGGGCGACGCCGCGTTGAAGAGCAAGGAGCGGCGGGCGGCTTTCGCGACACACTATGGTAAGTTGCTCGATGAGGTGGTGACGTTCACGCTACCGCATCATGGGTCGGACCATAGCTTCGATCCCGATCTCCTCGATCGCCTCAGCGCAAAAATCTATATCGCGGCGGCCGACCGGTTCAGCACCTGGAAGCATCCGGGCCCTTATACGATCCAGGCGGTTTGCTCTGTTCCGGCCGTTCTACAGGTGGTTACTTCAAAACAAGCTTCGCGTGCCTTCGAGGAAGCTCTGCTCGGATAGTTCAGTTAGCGACTGGTGCGCATCCTACACCGAAGGACGGCTTTGAATTCTAACTGGAATCCGACACTTCCCCGAAGGCGATACACAGCTGTTCTTCAAACTCGCATGCGAACAGACCATACAAGATACAGATTGATAGCTAGCCAACATGTCGATTTTCACCGCTCCGGGCCATTAAGCCGACCGGCCGCTAGCGGCCAGTTGCGGTCATTGGGCGGTGCGGATTTTGAACGACCTAATTTGGCCGAAGCCGGTCGGTACGCTTGTGGAAAGCGATGCAGTTTAGCAGACATAAGATGCTTGTTCTGACCACTCACGGCGGGCCAGAAACTGCGCGGCGGTGAACTACGGCTGCGCAATCTGTGCTTATTTTTCCCCGGATCACCAATCCGGTGACAGAAATGGCTTGCGGTAGAGTGAATTTATTCTAGGTCGTTCTGCTTTTGCCAGCCTGTGGCGGTGCCGAGGGCACCGCTTGTCGCAATAGGTCTTTGAAGTTCGGGAGGGAAGAGCATTCAAGCGCGCGCACTCGGCCGATCAATCCAACGACTTCATTGTCGCTTTCCGCGGGAATTCGCATTCGCCCGTCGCGCAGCGCCAGAAACAAAGCTTCAGCGGCCAAATGCTCGCCAAGGCTTTGCACGACTCTTGGATGCCGAAGGACGTCAAGGGACCAGCCGGGTTCCTCGTCATCGAGCAGCTGCACTGCCCGGGCGCGACCCTTGCGTTCATCGATGACGGCTCGGAACCCCCGACCTGCCGCGATCGCAATCGTCGCGGCCTCCCCGTCGTCCAAAGAAGGGGAGCCACCAGATAGAGTGGCGAATATCTCGTACTCCGCGTCCGTCATACCGACGATGGTTACCTTGCTGCGCGCGATGAGATCACGAAGAAAAATATATTCTCCGTTCTTCCGACTGGTCTCGTGTTCCAGCTCCCCCGCCACGATGTCCGACACGACGATTTCATTCGTAATGGCCGTCAACACGCGCTTGCCGTAGGTGCAGGCGTGCAGGTTAATCAGCACGCTTGTGTCGAGAACTAGCGGTCTTCGATCGTTAGCCAGGGAGCTTGAGAAGGTCATCGGTCACGCTTTCCTCAAGCTCGATCTGGTCAATCAACTCGCGTACCTCCACGCGGCGCATCTTTAGCAACTCGGCCAACTGCCCTTCCGACATGATCCCACGCTTCCAGGCCGCGTGCGCCATGAGGCTCATCCTGTGCGATACTGGCCGACTAGCGTCGGTCTTGGCCACATCCAGCCGCTTTGCGGCGTCTCCAAGCACCTCGCGTGCGTGATAGTCTTTGATCCCCCCCTTCGTCTTAAGCCATTCCCACGTCCCCTTTCTCAGAAGCTCTAACTCTTCGAGGCGGCGCACGCACGCCTCGCGGGAGATATTATACTGGTGCGCCAGTAAGATAACGTGACGACGGGTGAGCATGTCGGCGCCGGCTGTTAGTTGCTTGAAGCTCTCCGAGAAACTCTTGCGTGGCGTCAGGAATGCGCGGGCGAAGGCGTTGGCGTAGCGTTCGTCGCGGGACAGGAATTGTTCGTCGTCCTCCAACACTTCGGGAACCCGGCGCGCTCCCACGAAGTGTCCGATTTCATGAGCAGCGGATTGAATCCGCCGTTCTAGCGGATGATTAGCGTTCAGGAGGATGCAAGCACCGACGGCGTCGTCATAGGCAAACAAGCCGGCGACTTTGGACTTTGGGGACAGCCGTCGCTGGTACAGGCGGATCCCGAGATCGAGTTCGATGACCGAAAAGATGTCGCCGATCGGACCTGCACCGAGTCCGAGCCAGTCGCGAAGCACTTGCGCATGTTTTTCGGCAAGTTGCACAACGTCGCCCTCGTTGATCCCTTTCTCCGGCGGGTAGTGGCGCCGCCGTTCGATCCCCAGGACGTTTTCGAGTTCCACCTCGGCTTTCACCAGATCATTCAGCAGCTCGATGGCTTCGAGCGTATATCCATCTTCCGTCTCACGCATCTTCCGAAAACGGGGAACCAGATCGGTGTGAACCGCTTCCCGACGCAGGAGGCCATTGACGGAAACTCCGTAGTGCCGCGCAAGAAGTTGCAATTCTTGAATACGCACGCGCCGAGTCCCCTTTTCAATGGACACAAGGGTTGGGCGCGACATTCCGATCACCTCGGCGGCTTCGTCTTGACGGATGCTAGCATTCTCCCTGGCCAGGCGCAGGCGACGACCAATTTCCTGGGCACTCAATTCATTCAGATCGGCCATGGCGTCCTCCCTGCGTCCAGCTTCTCAAGAAGCTTTGTTCTCCTTGGGCGGCCATGAAGGCGCGCCATTCCTTCGCGTGGGTCATCAACATGTTTCTGACATTTTTCAAGACGTTATCCTGCGTCTCCCCCGTTGCACGTGCAATTTCGAAGGTATGAACTGCCAAGTCAGCATCAGGTAACTCTGCCATGTCAGCAAGCTGCTGGAGGTGCCGAGCCCCGACGCTTCCGTATTCCGCCATCGTTCGGCTCAGGCGAACTTTCTCCCGGTCTGGAAGAGCATCCCGAAAGACCGGGGCAGTGAGATCAGCGATGACGTAGGTGTGTTCCGGCTCTTCTATTCCAGCGGCATGCATGCTCATCCGGCGAAGGAGACATGCAGCGCAAAGGCCGCACTGCCTCAGCTTGCCGTCCATTTTCGCGTTCCAACGCTGCTGCCAGCACGAGCGGGTCTCGAACAGCTCGTCGACTGCTTTGTTCGTGGCAAGCCGATAGGCCGAGATGGTCTCGCCCTTCGTATTCCACAAGCGCGGTTGGTCATAGCGGACGTCATGTCCCAGCACAGTTTTGATGAACCTCTCCATCTTGCGGAAGTACGTCGGGTGGTTCCGGTAGTCCGAATACACGTTGTGGAGGGGCAACAGGACCGGACCAAGCGCGCCTTGACCGCTTTCGGGGACCACGATCCTAGTCAACCCGGTCAAGTGCGCGGCAATGGCAGTGATAGCGGCGAACTTGAAACCGCGCGAACGTACGCTGCTTTCTCGCGCCGAGGGTACGTTGACCCTAAACGGTATTTGGTCAAAAGGTTCATCACCCGCCTTTAAAGCATGGCGATGTTTTGTGAGGCGAACACAAACGCCATCACTTCCGTTCCCAAACACCTGCGCAACGCAGCGCGAATCCAGCCCTTCGCTGTAGGCGATCACGAAGCTCCGCTCCGTTCCGAACGGAAGCAAACGCTGTCGTGCCCCCACAATGCTCGGGCCCTGCCAAGGAACAAAGTTGAATTGCCAATCGTCACCCGTGAGCTGCCGGAGCACTGCGCGAAGGCTCACTTGTACCTCCGGCTGCCGCCACGTCCCAATCTCGACGACGGGCACAGTGATATTGAAATCGCGGGTCCACCGGCTGATCCGCCTAGCGGTACAACGATCGGCATATTCGACCGCAGCACTTACTACGAGAAGGTCATGGTGGATTGGCTTCCATCCTTCATAGTTGTAGGTGTCCAGAGCATCAGGCACGAAAGCGATTTCTTTCCCGACTTCCGCAATGGTCTCCCGATCGAGATGAACCGCATGCTGCCTACGGCCTGCCTCGACAACGCGCAGCGTCGCAACGGAACGCCCTGGATCATTCCGGTGAGCGTTCACAAGCGGACCATCCCTTCGTCGACGTCGTCGCTTTTGCCCAAGTTCGCCTCGAAAGCATCCTTCCTGCCCGCCACCAGAGCGTTACGAACTTTCGCGCTCTCCACTGCGTCGAAGGCGAAATCGATCTTTTCCCAAACATATTCCACCGAGCTTCGGCTGAGCTCACCTGCCTCCTGCATGCGGATACACTCTTCGTGAAAGCGGTTTCGGGCTTCACCGATCTGAGTGTCGATAGCGGCGTCAAGTGCCGGCTCGATTGCGTCGCCAAGAGGCGTACCGTTGGCGGCGCGGAACAGCAGCTCTTTCTGAAGCGCATCTAGGAAGGGCGTCCTCTCACACTGATCGAAAATAGCTTCTATCGAACCAAGCGGATCGAGTTCCAATTGACCGCGGCCAATGTGCGCATCGATTTTTTGAAGCGCTTTGACGTTCTCCGAAGTGACAAGATGACGAGCAAGCGCATCCGAAGCGAAAGCACCACACTCCTGTGGGGATGCCGCATCGTTCTGCATCGCCTCGGAAAGCCGCTTCCAGCACCTTCCAAGTTTTAGATTTGCGAAAGGACCATCAGTCATACACGGTCTCCATGTCAGGATATCGAATCATATATCTGACAAAATCTATATTTACAATAAAAAACCTAACTAGCGCATGGCTGGAAATTCGGGGTGTGGCACGGAAACTGGGGGTGAAGCTATCGTTGACCCGTGGAGCATCGAGCCCCCCATATCCCACCACAGAAGAGCATCGGCGGTGGTAATGGACCGTTGTGATTTAACCAAATGCCACGACCCCATTGTTATGTAGCTCGGACGTATTACGAGGGCTGTCCGCTTCTGGAGAGCGGCTAACGCACTTTGTTGGCCGATATGGGCGCAAGGCAGTCACGATTAGGATCGGGCGTAGAAACCAAACTGACGCCGCTGCGCATCCCATAGCTCGGGAATATCCTCAGACCGCGTCAGCGTTTCAGCCGTCAGATTGATTGGCTGACGACCATCCAAGATCGCTGCGGTGATGTCCGGAGACAGAAAGGCGACCTCCAGCAGCCGGCGCACATAAGGCGCGCTGGTGTTCTCGCGCCGGGCTACTTCATTGAGCGTGGCGGCATCCCCGTTGAGCAACATCTCCCACCACCGGCGCGCCTTGACCACAGCCTTGATCAACGCCGGATCCGGCTGAGCTGACGCCTCTGCACTTCCTTCGATCACGAACTTGAGTTCGATCCCCCTTCTTTTGAGCCGGGCCGGCACGACGAGGTGCGGCGTTTTCTCGGTATTGGAAGCCGGGCCGCAGACGCCGAAGGTAGTTTCCAGCATGCTACGGTTGAGCTCGAGCCGAAGCTCTGTTTCCGAGAACGCTACTTTGGTCACTAAAGACCCTATCAATTCTCGACCGTCCTGCATCTCGGGCTGGAGCTGTTCGGCCACGTGGGCGGCCGCCGCGGTGGCGCGGCGGATGTCCTCAGGCGAAGCCTGACCCAGGGACAACGTCTCAACAACGCGCGGCGGCGACCGCAAGAACTCCTGCAGCGCTCCGATCACCAGGCTCTCGAGTTCGCCCGCGGCTATCCGTTTGCGGCGAAGCCGCCGGCCGGGCGATGACGGCACGTCGCCGCGCTCGATGTAGTAGCGGTACCGTTTGCCATTCTTGACGGTATGGCTGGGCGTGAAGGGATGGCCGGCGTCATCGAAGACCTTGGCGACGAGAAGGCTGGGGTGCTTTGCATGCTTGCCGTTCTTCCGGTCCACACGGTTCTGTTCCAGAAGTTGCTGCACCTGATCCCATGTCTTCTGGTCGACGATCGGCGGATGGAGGCCTGGGTAGGTCTTCTCCTTGTGCTTGATCCGGCCGATATAAACCGGGTTCTTGAGCAGCGTATAAAACGCACCGGCTTCAATGACGCCGCCGGTCTTGCTCCGCAGGCCAAGACGCTCAGCGTCGTCTCGAACGCCACGCACGGATCGGTGTTTCAGGTACAGCCGGTAGAGCGTGCGCACGGTTTCGGCCTCATCCTCCAGGATGACCAACGTACGGTCCTTAGCGGCATAGCCGAGGGGAACGCTGCCGCCCATCCACATGCCCTTCTTCTTGGATGCCGCCAGCTTGTCCCTGATGCGCTCGCCGGTAACCTCCCGCTCAAACTGGGCGAAGGAGAGCAGCACGTTCAGGGTCAACCGTCCCATGGAGCTGGTGGTGTTGAACTGCTGGGTGACCGAGACGAATGAGACGCCGTGTCCGTCAAACGTCTCGACGATCTTCGCAAAATCCGCCAGTGACCGGGTCAGGCGGTCGACCTTGTAGACAACGACCACGTCGACCCGGTGGTTGCGAATCTCTTCCAACAGACGCTGAAGGGCAGGGCGGTCCATCGTGCCGCCGGAGACGCCGCCATCATCGAACTTGGCGGGAAGCACTACCCAGCCTTCGTGGCGCTGGCTTTTGACGTAGGCCTCGCAGGCCTCACGTTGGGAATGCAGCGAATTAAAATCCTGCTCCAAACCCTCCTCGGACGATTTACGGGTGTAGATGGCGCATCTGATGTGGGGTTTGGTCATGCCCGCTCTTTCACGCCGAAGAAGGCGGGGCCCGACCAACGTGTACCGGTGATCAGGCGGGCGATGACGGAGAGGCTGCGATAGCAGGTTTCTCGGTAGTAGAACCCATCCTTGGCCACGCTGACTTTGTGGGTTTCTCCCTGCCATTCCCGCAGAAGCGTCGTGCCCGGTTTGATGCCCGGCACGCGCTTCACCTTGATCTTGCCGTCCCGCCGGAGCTCGGCGCCGAGCTTTTCGAGGCGGTCGCGCAGGGCGGCGTTTGGACCGCCCTGCGCATCTTCCTGGATTTTATAGGCCAC
>JBFWRV010000104.1:0-15508 GCA_050248715.1 Hyphomicrobiaceae bacterium
AGAGACGGCGTCTCGTACAGGACATGGTTGGTGCGGAACGTATCGAACGATGTATGACCGCGGACAGCGTTGCCCCACGAGCCCGGCAGGAACACACCCGCGCTGTTACGGAGCTGGAAGCCGCCATTGTAGAGGCCGATGTCCATCGTGCCGGCCGCAGAACGGTTGCCCAGATCGATCAGCACGAGGTTGTCGGTCGCCGACGAGCCCTGACCCACTTTCAGCATACCAAGGTGCTTATGCTTCAAGTAGACCGTCGAGTCGCGGAGGCAGCTATCGGTGCACTCACCACCGTCGTCGCCTTGACCCGCACCGTTGGCAACAGCACCGTTGCCCTGGTTGGCACCGGAGATCGAGTGACGGTTCACGCCGAACTCGTAGGTGAAGCCGGCTTCGAGGTCGGGATTGATCTTCGCCGAGCCGGTCAAACGCCAGCGCGAGAAGATGTTACCGCCGTCGCCGATGTACGTATCGGACTGAGAACCGTCGTCCCACCACATGACGTTGTGGCCGACGAAGCCCGAGATCTTCACCGAAACCTTGCGGTTGCCCTTGCGGACGGTCGTGGCCTCGAGCTCAGCAATCCGCTCCTCGAGGTCTGCGCAGCAGGAACCGCCAAGATCCGCAGCGTAAGCAGTCGAACCCATGAGGGCTGTGACTGCCGCCGCGATGGCGAACTTTGTCGTGATTTTCATTCTAGGTCTCTCCAGTTCTTTTCTCGTGCAGGAAGCAGCACGCGCAGCCCGGCGTTAGCTTCCGTGTCCCTGCGAGACCGCACGCACGCGCGTGAAGCGCACGCCGCCTCGAAGAGACGCGAACGACGCGAAAGCAACTGTTACGAACGCTGGAGAACTACGTGCGGGGGGTCTCGCGATTGGCGCCGGGCTATGCTTCCTGCGCTTCTGCGACCGGCTCGAATGGTTACACTTCGAACCCCGACCCGGTGACCGACTGGCTCGTCTTATGAACCACCGCACGACTCGACTGGTGATAAGGCTTAGTGCAGAGCCGATGGGCGGGCAAACTCTGCGGCGTGAAACTCTGAAGGAAATGGGCCACTTGTTGCTCACGCGCCACGAACGGCACTATGTTCATGGTTAGTTCCGGCTCCAATTAACAGACTCTTGCGCAAAATTGAGGTTCTGCACGGCAATTCCGAGCCCACAATTCAGGCATTTGCGTGCGATTTCACCGAATCGTGATCCCCGGTGCGGCGTCAGAAGGCTCACGAGATTCGGGGCAATCGGCCTTCCACCGGATACTCTGGGTCCGTGTAGCCTTGCGACGACGGGTGGCCCGGCGCCACCAGCGTGTCGACGAGGGCCTCGTCCTCCGCGGTCCAGGCATAGTCGAGAAACGCCAGATAGCTCGCCCATTGTTCGTAAGTCCTGGGTCCCGCGATCACGGATGTCACCGCCGAGTTATTCAGGACCCACGCCACGGCGAACCCGACGAGGGTACTTCCTTTGGCCGTGGCATGCCGCTTGAGGGTGTCTGCGATGGCGAGCGACTCCGGGCGCCATTCCGTCTGCATCATGCGACGATCGCCGCGCCCCGCCCTGGTATCAGGCGGCGCGTTGCTGCCCGGTTGGTACTTGCCCGACAGGACGCCGCGAGCCAGCGGGCTATAGGTTGCAACGCCGAGGTCGAATGCCCGTGCCGCGGGCAAGAGTTCGACCTCCGGCTGGCGGGTCATGATGTTATAGTACGGCTGTAGCACCACCGGCGGTGGCGCACCGACGTCCGCGCACGCGGCAGCGATCACGGGAATATGCCAGGCGCGGACATTCGACAGTCCCCAATAGCGAACTTTGCCGGCCCGGATCAGATCGCCGTAGGTCCGCGCGACTTCGGTCCACGGCACCGTGGGGTCGACACGATGAATGTAGCTGATGTCCACCCGGTCGGTTCCGAGGCGGCGCAGCGAGTCGTCCGTCGCCCGGATCATGTTGACGCGCGATAGCCCCCTGTCGTTGGGCCCAGGTCCCATCGGCTGTGCCAGCTTGGTTGCCAGCACCCAATGATCGCGCGTGGCCCGGATGGCGCGGCCCGTGACCTCTTCGGACCGCCCCTTCTCGTAGGTGTTCGCCGTGTCGATGAAATTGACGCCCCGATCGGCTGCATGAGCCACGATGCGTTCGGCCTCGTCGGCAGGACACGGCCCTCCGAACATCATGGTGCCAACGCAGATCGGAGAGACTTTGAGCCCACTTTTTCCGAGCGGGCGATAGACGAGCGGCGGCATGGCGGTCTCTCCGGCGGCAAAACGCTGAGTTTGATGGCCCCTTGACTAGCAGGCGTGACCGCGATTGACGAGCGCGCCCCGCCGTGCCTGAATTTACGGCAGCAGGCCGACAACGGCCGCGCATTCCGGAGAGCTGCCGAAAGATGCGGAAACGCGCGGACCAAGGCGCCGACGCCCATGGACTGCTGCTGATGCTGGCCGCACTCGGCCCGTTCGGTCTCGGCTACTTTTTCTCCTACCTCTATCGGGCCGTGAATGCTGTCGTCGCGCCCGATCTGGTGCGAGACGTCGGCTTGACCGCATCGGAGCTCGGGCTCCTGACTTCAGCCTATCTCCTGTCGTTCGCCCTGTTCCAACTCCCGCTCGGTATCCTCCTCGATCGTTTCGGCCCGCGACGCGTTCAATCGTCCCTCGTCGCGACAGGCGGCGTGGGTGCGCTGCTGTTTGCGGCCGGCCAGGATACCGTCAGCCTCGCTGCCGCGCGGGCGGTGATCGGTATCGGGTTCGCCGGGGGCCTCATGGCGAGCTTCAAGGCAGTGGTCATCTGGGTACCGGAAGCGCGCAGAGCGCTCGCCAACGCCTGCGTGATGTCGCTGGGCGCGGTTGGCGTCATCTCCGCTTCGGCTCCGACGGAATGGCTGGTCGAGGTCGTTGGCTGGCGCATGGCGTTCGTGTGGCTCGGCGTGGTGACACTCTCGGTCGCCGCCATGATCTTTTTCATCGTTCCAGAACGGATGACAGAGGCGGCGCCGCCGAGCACATTCAAGGAGCAAGTCGTCGACGTTGGCCGCATCTATCGCTCTCCCGTATTCCTCGCCCTCGTCCCCGTGCTTGCGATCCCCGCCGGATCGCATATCGCACTGCAGACCCTATGGGCGGGGCCCTGGTTTCGCGATGTAGCGGGCCTCGACCGCTTCGGCATCGGCCAGGCGTTGCTGATGATGGGCGTCGCCTTCCTGATCGGCGTCATCGGCAGCGGTGTGGTCGCTGATCGCCTGACGCGGCGCGGCGTCAGCTTGCTCGACGTAAACCTGGGCTTTCTGGCGCTTCATCTGCTGTCGCTGGCGGCGATCATCCTCGATGCGCCGGTGCCGGCGGTCTTGTCGTGGTCGATCTTTGCCATGACCGGTCACACCGCCGTTCTCGCCTACCCGTGGCTTTCCAGCTATTTCGGCGCCCGCCTCTCCGGACGATCGAACACCGCGGTGAACCTGCCGATGTTCGGCTACGCGTTCCTGGTGCAGTCGGCGGTCGGCTGGGTGATCGACCTCTACCCCCAGGCGGACGCCGGAGGCTATGCCCCCGCAGGCTATCGCACCGCCTTCTGTATCGTACTCGCGATCGAGCTGCTCTCTGTCGCGTGGTTCCTGCGCAATCGGCGTTTGCTCAAAGAGGCCGAGCATGGCATGCGACGCGCCTCGTAACGGTGCCGCAGCACTAGTGGTGCTGGGTCAGCCGAGATCGTAGATCTTCGCCATCTCCGGGTCCCGCGCAGCGACCAGCCGGGCCAAGTCGACTATGACCTTGGCCTGCTTCCAGGTTGCATCGTCCTGGAACTTACCATCGACGATGGCGGCGCCCGTGCCGTCCGGCATGGCGGCCAGGATTTTTGCAGCGAACGCGACTTCAGCGGGGTCCGGTGAAAACACACGCTTGGCGATGCCGATCTGGGTCGGGTGCAGCGACCAAGCCCCGAGGCAGCCTTGCAGGAATGCGTTCCGGAACTGTGACTCGCACGCCGCCAAATCCGAGAAATCACCGAACGGACCGTAGAACGGCTTGAGCCCGTACATCAGGCACGCATCGACCATCTTCTGGACGGTATAGTGCCAAAGATCCTGCTGGTAGGCGACGCGAGGAGCCCCCGCATCCGCGCCCGCGGCGATGTCTGAAAGTACCGCATAGTCGGGATGCCCACCGCCGACGCGCGTCGTCTTCATGCCGCGGGAGGCCGCAAGGTCAGCCGGACCAAGGCTCATGCCGTGCATGCGCGGCGAGGCACCCGCGATCGCCTCTACGTTGCGGACGCCTTCGGCCGTCTCCAGGATGGCATGGATGAGGATCGGCTTCGCGATCTTGTGCTTCGCCTCGAGTTGCGCAAGGAGCTGATCAAGATAGTAGATGTCCCACGGCCCTTCGACCTTGGGCAGCATCATCACGTCGAGCTTTGCGCCGACGGCCGGCACGATCGCAAGAATATCATCGAGACCCCATGGCGAGTTCAGGCAATTGATGCGCGTCCAAAGTCCCGTAGCGCCGAAGTCATTGTCCCGCGCCATGGCAACGAAGCCGTTGCGCGCGTTCTCCTTCTGATCGGCCGGAATGGCATCCTCGAGGTTGCCGAGAACCACGTCGACCTGGCGGATCAAATCGGGCACCCGCGCGCGGATCTTGTCGTTGTGCGGCGGCACGAAATGGATCATCCGCTCCAAACGTACGGGCAAGGTTCGGTAAGGCTCCGGCGCGCCGGTCGCGAGGGGCGCATAGAACTTGGCGGGCGTGCGGATGGCGTTCATGGGCAATGCTCAGCGTAACTGCAGGGATATACTGCCTTCTAACCCGCTTTGCTGCACTGCGAAAGACCGTGCCGAAATTGCCGCTGCTTCGTTTGCCGGAATGATGCGCTATACCGGGAGGACAGCCCGTACCGCTGGAGACACATCACCTGCGCGCGTGTCCACCCAACGCGTATTCCACCACATCCACTGCTCCGGATGCTCGCGGATCCACCCCTCGAAGACTGCAAAGATCTCGCTCATCAGTGCCGTCGCATCGGCTTTCTTATCGCTGGTCCTCGGCACATCAACCGAGCGAACCTCATAAGTGAAGTGGCTTGTTGTCCCCACGCGGAGACAGCACCCGAGCCAGACGCGGGCTCCGATATGGCGCGCAATACCCGCCGGGGCGGTCGTGAAGCGGGCCGTGCCACCGAGAAACGGCAACGGCTCGCCGCGACGATCGAAATGATCAACGACGAACCCGAGGGCACCACCTGATCGCGCCCGATCGATCAGCTTGCGCGCCGTTCGCTGCCCCTTGCCGTCGCTGTCCTCTCGATCACCCTTGCCCAGAAGACCGCCGGGAAACAGCGCCTGACGGGTCTCCTTCAGCCAGGCATCGATGAGTGGGTTGTCCAAAGGCTTGTAAACGCCCGTCGGAGGACGCCCAAAGATGCCGAGTGGCCAGATGGCCAGTTCCCAATTGCCCATGTGCAACGTACAGCCGACGATCGGTCCGGCCTCTGCCGCGCGGGCTGTCCACAACTCACGATCCGCGATCTCGATGCGGGATGGGTCGAGGAGAAGGCGGTCCAGAACGAGCGTCTCCGCGAATGTCCGCCCCATGTTCGCCCACATGGCGTGCGCGATCGCCCGGCGCTCGCCCTCCGAACGATCGGGGAAGGCAACGGCCAGATTGGCGAGGGCGCGACGGTGCTGGCGCAGCCGGGGACCGACGACGCTCATGACGCTCGCGCCGATGCCGGCAAGCCGCTCGATGGAAACCAGACGCGACAGCACGATCGCCAACCGAAGCGCCGAATACTCCATTCGATGCCGAAGGCTGGCACGCACCTCACTGACCGGTTGATCTACGACCATCGGCGGTTCGACCACATCCATTGCTCCGGCGTCTCACGTATCCACGCTTCGAACTCGCGCTGCATGGCAGCCGTGACCCATTTGACGTCGTCGCCCGGGTTGGCAGACCGAGGAACCTTCAATTCCTTGATATCGACTTCGAAACGGCTCTCGTTGCCGATCCTGAGGCAGCGCGCAAGCCAGATCCGCGCGCCCAACCGCCGCGCGATCATCGCCGGAATCATCACGGATTTGGCGTCGGTCCCAAAGAAAGGCACCGGCAGTCCGCTCTTGTCGTAGAGATCGCAGACAAGTCCCAGGCGTCCACCGTGACGGACGAAATCGGTGATCTGCCTGGCCGTACGCTGGCCTTCCTCCCAGTTTCCATCCACTTTCCCCTTGCCCAGCAGTCCGCCCGGATAAAGATCGCGCCGCTGATGGCGAAGATACGCATCAACATACGGGTTCTTGACCGTTCGATAGACCGCCGCCGGATTGGCGCCGGCGACCACAAGTGGCCAGATGGCCAGTTCCCAGTTGCCCATGTGCAATGAGCAGCCGATCGCCGGCCCGAGCTTGTCCTTGTAGCGCGCAAAAACGTCGGCATTGGCGATGCGGATACGCCCGGGATCGCGGATCAAGCGGTCGATGGCCATTGTCTCGGCCATGACCCGGCCGAGGTTGGCCCACATCGCACGCGCGATCGCTTCGCGTTCGGCCACGCTTTTTTCCGGATAGGCTATGGCCAGATTGTCGAGCGCCCGTTGATGCCGCCTGAGGCGCGGGGCGATCATGCGCCAGGCCCTCGACGACACGCCGGCAGCAACGTCGATCGGCAGTAGTCGCACGATGCCGACAAGCAGCATCAGAAGTGCGTATTCGAGCCTGTAGCGAACATCGACCAACACTGAAGCCATCTATTCGCAACTGCCCTTTTGCAAGCGGCCCATGGCAGTCGACCTCCCGGAGTGCTGGCGGCATGGGAATTTGAACCGATGCCATTGCAACCGCGTGATGGCCCGTCAAGCCAGCAGTCGGCCGCAGCGGGCGGTTTCACACAGGGAAATCCCCGCCGTCCCGCGTAACCGTCAGAAACGGTGGAGCCGCCTCATGCCCGCGCCTTGGAGCCATCTTCAGCTGACACCCTTGGCTGCATCAACCGAGGCAACGCACCGCTTGGCGACATCCCTTCCCGCATGATCAAGCGCCTTAGAGGGCCGATGGCTTTAAGGGCGGCTAGTCCTGCGCCACGGGCGAAATCGGCGGGAAGCCAGTCGGCGACGAGCGACCAATTCAATGCGTCGACGGCTGCGGTACGACTGACCACATCGCTGCGGCGAATTCGATCGTACGCGTCCAGCACGTCTTGCGAGCCAGGATCGCCACCCGCGGTCACCGCATCAGCGACCAATTCGGCCAGCCAAGCCGCGTCTCTGAGGCCCAGGTTCAGGCCCTGTGCGCCGATCGGTGGCAAGCGGTGTGCCGCCTCTCCGACGAGCGCGATGCGGTGGTCACCAAGCCTGTCGGCCGTCACGACAGACAGGGGAAAGCTCGCGCGCGGCGAGACAGATAGCACACGGCCGAGGATTCCTGCGAGGGCCTCCTCCAGCTTCCGGGCAAAGGCTCTGTCATCCAGGCCCAGCAGGCCGTCGACCACATCCGGTTTCTCGACCCAGACGAGGCTCGACCAGTCTCCTGCGAGCGGCACCGTCGTCAGCGGGCCGGCCCTGCGGTGCAACTCCGTAGATACCGCGGCATGCGGGCGCTGATGCCGGAAACGCCCTGCAATTGCGGCCTGCGGGTACTGTCGACTTCGGTCGCCGATACCGGCCGCCTTCCGACAAAGTGATCGCTCGCCGTCCGCGCCGACGACGAGCGCCGTTTCCAGACGCGTCCCGTCCGCGAGCTCCACGCTTGCCGTCTCCCCCCCTGCGCCGACGGAGACCGCCGATGCCTCATGCCACACGACACGCGGCGACGCTCTCGTCCGGCCGGAAAGGGCCGCCAGCAGAGCATGGTTCTCGATATTCATGCCGAATGCCGGAACCCCCAACTCCTTCGCCTCGAAAAGCACTTCCGGGGCGCGGAAGACGCTTCCGGTGGCATCCACCAGGCGGAGGCCGGCAAGGGGGACGGGCGGCGGCTCGAGTCGCGGCAGCACACCCAGACGATCCAGCAAATCGATGCTCGGGCCGAACAGCGCCGTCGAACGGGTATCCAGGGAGGCTCGGGCGGCGGTCGGCCGGGGCCCGACCAGAACCGTCTCGACGCCGAGCTCCGCCAGCGCCAATGCGGTCGAAAGCCCGGCGAGCCCGGTCCCTACGACAGCGATCGGCGGCCGGCTGATGCCCGCCTCGCTGCGCCGCCTGGCCACCGTGTCCAACATCGTCTGCCTCCTCGTGCGCCATCACGGTAACCTGCGGCGCACGGCCTGCCGCATTTCTGCGCTATTTGAAATATCGAGTCTTTCGCAAGTGACTAGCGATCGGTCATTCGAGCGCGCCTCCAGGCACTGATGGTCGGGTCACCTTACCGTCGAGTTCGCAACCCCGAAATTGTTGCCAGCCGGGCACGATCGCGTGTGCACAATAGCCACATTGCATCGCGGCACCGATCGCTCGGCGGATTTCCAGCGCGTTTCGCGCACCGTTATCAGGAACATGCTCGCGTGCAGCCGAGCCTCCGTCGCAGCCGGAAAAAGGCGACCTAGGGGCCGAAAAAAGCCTCTTATGGACGAATTGCGACGGTTGCCGACAACAGTAGTTGAATCAAAAATTCCTGCAAAAACAATGCTCGACTCGAATCATGGTGTTAATTGCGCAACAGTACGAGGTCGAACTGGGGAAATTCGCTCTTTTTTCCTTAACAGGGCCATCACCCTTCCGTAAGTCTAGCGCACCGGACGAGGTCGATGGCCGTATCAGGCAATCGCAAGCACAGTGGCTGATCGGCCGTCGGCGGTGGGACCATCTAGTAGCGACCTAGCTTCAAGTAGCAAGTTGCTTGGGGTAGCGTTAGTCAGGAGATGTACGTATGAATGGGGGACTGCTCAAGTCGGCTAGCGCTGTGGCGATGCTCGCTGCTGCCGGCCTGTTCGCCAATGCGAACGCCGCGGATTTTGGGGGCGACTGCTGCGCCGACCTCGAAGAGAGGGTTGCTGAACTCGAAGCGACGACCGTTCGCAAAGGCAACCGGAAAGTCAGCCTGAGGATCTCTGGACACATCGGCCACCAGATCATGTGGTGGGACGACGGCAGCCAGTCGGACACCTACATCGGCGATGGCGGCAACATCTTCTCGCGCTTCCGTTTCACGGGCGATGCGAAGATCACTCCGCAGATTACCGCGGGCTTCACCTACGAGTTCGGCGTCAACCAGAACGCTATCGGTTCGATGAACCAGCTCAACGGCGGTGACGACCTCGGCGGCGCGAGTGCTCCGCTGCTTCGCGACACCACCGTCTGGCTGCGCCACAAGCAGCTCGGCATGGTCAAGATCGGCCATGGATCTACAGCGACTGACAACTTGATCCTGATCGATCTTGGTCAAAAGAGTTCAGCCGCAACGCCCGACGCGGCACTCTATAATGGTGGTTTCCTGCTGCGCTCGGGGAACGGATTGCTGGCGAACAATACCAACGCCAACTGGGGCGCCGCTATCCGTGGGCACGAGTCGTTCGACACGACCCGCCGCAATCACGTCCTGTACGAAACTCCGACGCTTGTCGGCTTCACGCTGCAAGCGGCTGTGGCGGAGGACAACTACTGGGATGTCGCCCTGCGCTATGCAGGCGAGTTCGGCGGCTTCCGCCTCGCAGCCGGAATCGGCTACCAGGAAGACACCGAGTTCAACGCTCCCTCCCAGGATGGCACTGGAACCTTGGGCGTGTTGTGTCGCGACAAGTCGACGACGACGCCCGCAGACAACGCCGGCGCCTACGGGACGACAAATGTCGTTTCAAACGGCAATTGCGATGTAAAGTCGTCGGACATCAAGGGTTCGGCCTCGATCCTGCACGTGCCGACGGGCCTGTTCGTCACCGGCGCGGGTGGTATTCGCAAGCTCGACGGCGAAAACTCCCCGGGTAACGCGCTCACCTCTTATGATGGTCCGGATCTGGGCTGGTGGTACGTCTCCGGTGGTATTTCGCAGAACTTCTTCGGCGTCGGCAAGACGGTGCTGTTCGGCGAGTACCTGGAGTCGAAGGGTGGCCTCGAGCAGGCGGCATTCCTCGGCAACACCACCAATACCTCTGTGACGGGCGGGGTTACCAACAGCACGGGCTACGTGAGCAACACTCTTGCTACTGGTTCGTCCTCGAGCACGGTCAACATGTGGGGCGTTGGCATCACGCAGCACATCGACGCTGCAGCGATGGAGCTGTTCGCGACCTACAAGAACTTCTCGCTTGATGCCTCGGGCTTCACCGGCACGAACGCCAGCTTGAACAACGGCGCAAATGGCGTTGCAGACTTCCAGACGGTCATCGTCGGCACCCGGATCAACTTCTGATCCAGAGAGCTTTCAACACTATCGCGGCCAGCCCTTTACGGGCTGGCCGTTTTGCGTTGTGTCGGTGCATCAATTGACTTCGCGGCGACCAGCGCACATCGCGGCGCGCTGATCGACTTCACCTGCGAGCGTGAAAGATGCGCTGGGGGTGGCCCAACACACATCCAAAGCAGCGCAACCGAGATTGCGCCGCGAGCCGAGCGGCGTCGCTCAGTAAAGCCGCCCGCCGTTGGGGACGGGTCGGTCCGGTCCCATCAGCACGACCTCGCCGTCAGCGTCCGGAAAGCCGAGTGTCAGAACTTCCGACATGAATTTGCCGATCTGGCGCGGCGGGAAGTTCACGACTGCGGCAACCTGCCGGCCAAGCAGCGTCTCAGGCCGGTAGTTCTTCGTGATCTGCGCGGAACTCTTCTTGATTCCGATTGGCGCCCCGAAGTCGATGCGCAGCTTGTAGGCCGGCTTGCGAGCTTCCGGGAACGCCTCCACGGCTATGATCGTGCCCACACGCACCTCCACAGCCATGAACTGATCGAACCCGATCTGCCCAGACACCTCGCCTATACTCATTTCCCAGCCGTCCTATCCGGCCGTCTGTGGCCAGCCGTCGCCAGTGTCACCCGTTCGGGCCCCGCGCCTAAGGTGCCAACGGTTCGTCACGGGGCTCGGCGCCGCCGCCGCGCGTACCACGCTCCCGCGCCGAGTCAACGCGCGAGCGAATTCCTCGTGCCGTGCCGCAGAACGCGCCCGCGACGCGGCGTAAGCCGGACGCGACGTCATCGGCCCGTTTCAGGACACGCTCGCCGCGTCGCAACCGGCGATCGAGTGCCGCCATCGTTCGCGCCGAACCGGGATCGTCGTCGTCGAGCCAGACCCGGAACACCGCGCCATAAACCGCGGCAAGCCCCGCAACGCGCGCCATGCCGTCGAGCCCGCCCGTCCCGATCCCGGCGGCTTCGAGCATCCATCGATTGGCCGCGAGACCTTGGGCGATGCAGCTCGGATCGGGCGCTCTGCTTTCCATGATCGACTTCAGCGCCGCCTTCCAGGGTTGGAGTACGTCGAAGCGGCTCATGACCACATCGAAGAGAGCATCGCGTTTCGCCTGGCCCACTTCGCGCGCTGGCGAACGTGACAGAACCTCGTCGTTCACAAGATCGGTGAACGCCGCAAGGATCTCCCCTTTCGACGAGAAATGGGCTTTCAAGCCAACCAGTGTCGACCCTGCACGTGAAGCGATGTCGGACAGCGTCACGTCCGCCCAGGGTGCTTCAGCGGCCATGGCCAGTGCGGCTGAGACGAACCGGCCCTTATCCGTATTCAGATCGAGCATGGGGTGGCTCCTTTCACCCCAAACATAGGGCGCCCGGACCCGTCGCGGAAGGCCCCCGACCGATCGGTAGTGTCTCAGTTTGAAATTAGTCCGGCTCCATCTCATATATTTTATGCAAAGGGTCCCACCAAAGCACAAAGAATACGTGCTCCTGTTGTATGCCGTAAAGCCGCTTCGGACCTGCGAGCCGGAACCTAAAAATTGCGTCTATGTCGTCTCGCCCAAGTTCCAGGAGTCGATACTGAGCATCATCGCAAATCTGAATGACATCATACGCGCAATGCTTCTGCCGCCGCTTATGAGCCGGCCCAGTGCGTTCGTCGTATATTTCTAGCCAGGTCTTGCGGGCGTACTCCACGAGGAATGGTTGAAGCTCATCCTCCCACGCCTCATCTAAGCACGATCGTGGACCCCACTCCCAGCTTCCGGCGATGTCGGCTTGTTCGCGCGTCCATTCCATAAGCCGATTTCGAGGCAGAACCGGCTCAACGATCGTCTTGGAAACATTCACGCCAGCCAATTCCGCTACTCTCTTGAACGAGTGCGGGTCTTCAAGCTGTCGCAACTTTTTTTGTTGGAAGGCGTCTAGCGCTTCTGCTGCACGCGCTAGACGCTTTTCACGCTTCGTCCCCCGAGGCATCCGCAATGCTGCCGTAGTATTCGACCATCGATTCAACCGTAATCTCGTTCGACCCGCGTTCTCCGGGTTTCAATCCCTCGCGCGCGACTATCCAAGGTCGTTCAGCGTGAGTGAGTTCGCTAAGATACTGTGCCGCCTTTGGCGCGTAGTGCCCAATGACGAGATTGATATTCTCGCGTTCGTCGGCTGTGAGAACCGACGCGTCACCGCGCCCTTCCGGAAGTTGCGAAATCTGAAACTGGCCACGGTGGACTGCATAGAGATCGGGGCAGACGGGGCCATTTGCCCACGCCTCTATACGCTCGCCAAACAGTGGCTCATCCGACCACACGGCGGACCATGCCTGCGAGTAATAGACCAGCTTCTGAAGCTTCCACGTCGTGACCGGGAGTACCCCCTGCTCCCCCAACCGGGCAAGGATGTAGCGCGCAACGTCAAATACGTTTGCCATGGCACCCTCCCTCTCCAGTTATACAGATTCAGACTCGCTTCGAGACCTCAATGATCACGAGACGTTATAGACACCAAAAGCGTGCAACCTGTGGCAGGTTCCACGCAATGAGGTTCATATGTTCTAGATTCGTTCCCGTCAAATCTAAATTTGAGGCGCTTTGTCGCGCTTCTTGTAGCTCTTAGGCCGTCCCACGGGTGGCGCCGCCGTATCGATCAGCGCAACGATATCCTCAAATCCCATCAGCTTATCGGTGAGGTTAGCTGCCATTGCTGGCGTGGTGCGGAGCGTCTTGTGGATGCGCACCCAGTTGTACCAAACGGTATAGAGCGCCACCATGTGGACGTGGCTCTCGAACTTTTTCGAGAAGGCGTTTGTCAGCCGCGTGAACCTGCGCATGTGCATGCGCATGGTGAGGTTCTGGCGCTCGACGTAGCTGGTGGAGATGTGAGCCGGGTCAGGTCGGCCTGAGATCGGGCTTTTGATCGCCCCAGTGCAGTCGGCCGGGCTGTAGCGACCCTTAGCGCTTTCGGGTGACGAGCCGTAGATTTTGACGAGCTGGGCGTAGTCCACATCGGCACCGAAGGCCCCCTCGACAGCATCCACGTAAACCTTGAGCCCGTCGCTCGTGAGTTGCACGCGGCCCACGAGCCGGCTCGCCAGATCACCGATGAAAAGGTTCGCGGTCTCTGCGGTTCGGTCGCCCGCGTACCACTGCACGATCAGTTTCGTATCCGCGTCGAGCGCCGTCCACGTCCAGACGTCGCCAGCGCCGTCGACCGGCTTCTTCATCGTGGCGACGTTCTTCTGCTTGGCCGCGCAGAATGACCAAATCTCGTCGACCTGAACCCGCTTCGCCTTCACACTCCGCACATTCTCGTCATGGAAGGCCATGCAGACCTTCCCGGCGTCTTCCAGCAGCTTGCCCACCGTGTTGATCGACACGTCGCACACCCGCGAGATCGACCGCATGGACGAGCCTTCGCAGAGCATGGCGAGGATTTGGACTCGCTTTTGGGTTGAGAGGCGGTTCATAATGATTCACCATGCTTAGCGGCTCGACATTATATAACGCACATGTTATATTAACGCAAGTGTTGGGGCATTGAAAAAATAACGTGCAAGTGATATATGTCCTTCGACCTGAAAGAGTGGCCGCGCGCTTGGTCCGACTTTGCTTCCGAGGTGCGGGGCGCCGAAGGGGAAGCCAAGCTGCTGACTTGGATGGAGAAGCTTGCTCAGGAAGGACCTCGCCTCAGGCGAAACGTGCGCCCGCTAGGAGACGGTCTCTTTGAGCTCAAGATTCAAGCCAACAGAGTGCTATATGGGTTTCATCGCGGGGCGGTGGTCGTCGTGCTCTGCTTCATTAAGAAGAAGCAACGAGACCAATCTGCGGTCAACGAAGCCCGCAGGCGCCTAAAAATTGTCAGGGCCGGAGGCCAGGAGATGAGCGATGCTGCGATCCATTGACTTGAAGCTGAGAGAGCGCCTGAACCAGCGCGAGTTTCGCTTGCAATGGTTCCGCGCCCAGCTTGAGGTCACCGTTCCAGATATGTTTCGCTCTCTACGTGAAGACCGGGATCTAACGCAAAAAGAACTTGCCGAGTGCGCGGAGATGAAGCAATCGGCCATCTCTCGTTTCGAGAAATCTGATGAGGCGAACTGGAAGTTGGAAACACTCCTCAAGATCGCGGACGCCCTCGATGCGCAGCTTGTTATTTCGCTGATCAAAGCTGAAGACGTCATCGCGCGATATGAGAGTGGCGAGGACCACGTCAGCAAAAACACGTTGTCCAGATCGAAACAGGCTGCCGGGCAACCGGACGACGACAAAGCCGGCGTGGCCCACCCCTTGCGACCACTGGCTGAGGTATCCCTGGATGATAATTCAGAGAATACACCCGAAAAGGAGTCGTCAATCGATCCTCCAGTTTTGAAGAAGCCTAAGGAGTGGCTGAGTGGGCGCGGTCAGCAAGGGCCGCGTAAGCCCTATGACGATAGACTGTTTAACCAGATGCCGATGACTGGCAGTGGACAAAAGCGATCGACTAGCAGGATGGGTCTATGAGGGTTGTCGCGTCGGAGTCCGGGCGGCTCACGCTGCTCATTGATATATTAGAGCTTGCTCCTCCGCAGGGGCTCTATGCCGTCGAGGTGATTTCTGCGGTTCAGGAGAGATATTCTTTTCTGAGTGTAAAGCCACCAACCCCAGACCAGGCGCAAATTCGTTTTGAGCGCGGGCGTTCGCCGAACGGGAAAATGATCGCTCAATTCGAGATACATCAGCACGGCCTGCTTATCGATAGTTTGGACACAGAGAGTGCGGATCTTTTTCTGGAGGATCTGTTGGCCGAGGGGGGAAAGCAATTCGGATTGCAGCGCGTCAAATCGCCACTAAAAAAAATATACACGAGCAATTTAATTGTCGAATTGCAATCTGATCTCGATACCTTGTTCGTGAAACATAAGGCGATTTTCGGTACATTCGGGTCTCTTCTCAAGCGCTATTACGAGATCGAAGAGCGCCCAAGCTTGGGGGGCATGACGCTCAAGCCTGACCCGGAGAAGTTGCCTCCTAGGTTAGCTGGATTGCTGGCTGATTTCCGTATCGAGCGAAGAATTTTCGCGCCGTATTCGGCGCATCGCTATTATTCTTCGGCCCCGCTACCTACTAAAGACCACATCGAATTCCTCGGTCACCTTGAGGAGTTGGCATAGAGACTTGCGCGCGCCGAGAATTTGTCATTACGCC
>JBFWRV010000105.1:0-15499 GCA_050248715.1 Hyphomicrobiaceae bacterium
CGAACGCACCCTTGAAGCCACCTGGCGCAGGATCGGCGACCTGCTCGACCACTTCAGCCCCCAAGAGTGCGCCAACTACCTCGCCAACGCCGGATATGCTGCCATTTGACCTGAACAAGCTCTAGCGCGGACGAGCGACACCAATATGACACATCAACACATTGAATTGGCTATATTTCAGAAACCAGACCGAAGGCGTCGCCGGCACCATGCTTCGGCCGGGCCAGACTGATATCGCCCTCGCCCGAGAGACCATGGATGCGCCGGCGGTAGGAGAGCTCTGCCGGCGAGCCCGTCGGCCAGATGTCGTCGAAGACCCCCGAGAACGCTTCCAGGTCGAATGCCACAGGCAGCGCGTCAACACGCACCGCCCCGAATGTCACCCCATACGGGGCCTCATGCGGCGAGGGCCTTGTCGAGATGCGCGTGATCAGGCCGCGCACATCGCCGCCGAAATTGCCCATGCCCGCAGCGCCGTTGTTGGCGATGACGAGCCGCCCCGACGGGAGCCGCAAGTCCCGCATCGCCGCCCCGCACGTGTGGGTCGAGGCAAAGACGTCGACCCGCGAGGCCATGCGGATCGAGTTGAGCCATCGCGCCGCGGCCGGATCGTCCAGGGCCTCGCGGGAGAAACCCCATCCCGCCAGCGAGGTAGCATCGCCATGGACGATGCCGACGCGCAGGCCGCCGACGTCCGCGACCAGCGTCTTTGGAAGGGCGCGCAAGCGCGCCCGCACGGACGGAGTCGCGCGCATGGCATCACGCAGGCGGACCAGGATCGCGTTGGAACGGTCGACGACCGCGTCGCTCACGTGAGGGGGATAGGCGCACCCGCAGCCCGCACCGATGTCCGCGTCCCGGGCGAGTTCGAACTCGACATTGCCCGCGGTGGCGCGATAGCGCGCCAGCCTGGCATCGAGTTGCCGGAACATCTCCGGCTCTGCATCGAACCAATGGGCATCGCCATTGAGGACGATCGTCACCGGCGATGACTCGGCCGCCGCCAGCTCCTCGATGGCATCGAGCGCGAGGCTGTTGCCGTACAGCCCGCCCACGACATAGAGGGTGTCGCAGACGATCTCTGCCCCCTCGGCCAAGGCGGCCGGGTCCGTCAGGTAGTCGATAGGGCAGATCCGGCCCGGGCGGCCGCCGCCGGCTACCCGCCTCTCGTCTCGCCGTTCTTCTGCTCGAGCCATCGCCGCAACGGTATGGCGGCGAGCGCCAGAAGAGCAAGCCCGGCAAGGGCGAGCAGAATCTCAGGGGTGAGGATCATCGACAGCGATAGTTTCTCGCCGCGCTCCAGCGCCGCTCCGAGGCCGGCGCCCGCGAGCGAGAACACAGCCGTTGCCGGAATGATGCCGACCAGCGTCGTCAGCAGGAACGTCGGCGTCCGCACGCCGACGAACGCCGGGATGATGTTGACGAGGACGAAGGGGAACAGTGGGACGAGACGCAGAGCCAGCAGATACGACCAGGCGTTGCGGCGCATGTTCTCGGCCAGCTTCCTCGCCTGCGGGCCGAAGCGGTCGAGGGAGGAGCCGCCGAAGACGGTGCGCGCGAACAGGAACACCAGAGTGGCGCCCGTGGTTGCGCCCACCACGGTCAGCACGGTGCCCGCAACCGGCCCGAACAGGAATCCACCCGTCAGGGTGAGAAGGAACGCTCCCGGCAGCGAGAAGGCAACCACCGCTACGTAGACGGACAGGTAGATGGCGCACGCCGCCACTGAATGCTGGCCGACGAACTCCATCAGCACGCTGTGATGCGTACCAAGCACCTCGTGCGACAGGTAGCGATCGCATCCTGTCACACGCAGGATGGCGATGATGGCCACTGCGCCCACCACCAGCCAGAGGCGTCGATCGCGGAGCAGGCCGGGAAATCTTGCGAGCGTCCGGCGCACGCTGCTGTGTGCCCTCCCTTGTGCGCAGTCGCGGGAGCGTAGCGCTTCGATCGGGAAGCCATCATTGCGCGATTCCACCGCGCGCACTTCGGTCTCTGGAACCCGCTGGATCACGAACGTGTGAGCCCCTGGCAAGCGAAGGCGTGCGCCGGAGTCTGGCCACAGCGACACGCACTGCATCGGCGATGTCGCCGCACCCGTAGATGTGGGAAGACGATAGGCCGCCGGGCAGCGCCCGTCACCGGCACGTGACCAGCCTTGAAGCCGATTGCCATCAACAGCACGTGAAGTCGGGCCGCGCCCATGCTAAGGAAGTTGGGGAATTCCCTGGAACTGCGGGGCATTCGGACGATCGGCAGCACGCCACGTATCGGCTGGGAGAAAGGGACGTGATGGTTGAGGCAATCCGCGTCCGGGCGTGCGTGTTCGACGCCTATGGCACGCTGTTCGACTTCGCATCCGCGGCGTCGCGCTGCTCGGACGTGCTGGGCGACAAGGCGGCCGCCGTCACCGCGCTGTGGCGCGACAAGCAGCTGCAGTACACGTGGCTGCGCTCGCTCCAGGGACGGCACGCCGATTTCTGGCAGGTGACCGGCGATGCCCTCGACTTCACGCTGGAAAGCCTCGGCATCGCCGACGCCCGCGTGCGCGAGCGACTGATGAGCCTCTACCGCACGCTCGATTGCTTCCCGGAGGTGCCGCAGGTCCTGCGGCAGCTGAAGGAGGCCGGGTTCGTCACGGCAATCCTTTCCAACGGCTCGCCGTCGATGCTCGCGGACGTCGTGGCGAACGCCCAGCTCGGCGGCGTTCTCGATCACGTCCTGTCGGTCGAGGAGGTGGGCGTGTTCAAGACGCATCCGAGCGTCTACCAGCTCGTCGTCGACCGGCTCGGCGTGCCGGCTTCCGCCATCGCCTTCCAGTCCTCCAATGCATGGGACGCGCATGCAGCCTCCGCGTTCGGCATGCGCGTCGTGTGGTGCAACCGATACGCCCAGCGGCGCGAACGCCTGCCCGGCATGCCGGATCGCGAGATCCGCACGCTTGCCGAGCTGCCGGCGTTGCTGGCCCGCGCCTGAGGCGATAGAGGCCTGAGCTTCCGGTCGGAACCTGCAACCGGAATTGCGCCGCGGCCGGGACCGAGGGTGCGCGCCCCCCAACACCGGCACGGCCTCGTGTCGCCTCCCCCGCGTTTCCACCCTTTGCCTGGGGTTTCTGCCACATGTCTGTTCGCTGCGGCCACCCCTGGCTGGAGAATTCGCTGCGGTTGCGGTATTGCAGGGTGGCGGCCTTAGAAGTGCCTCTCTCGGGCCCAAGAAAGGCAAACATGATCAACCTCCCCGCGAACCGCCCGCACGCGGCTGCGACGATCGCCCTGGCGCTGGCGGCCGCATGGCCGGCCGGTTCCGCCTGGGCCGCCAACGGGGGTGTGGTGCTGGCGCCCCATCGCGCCATCTACGAGATGAGAATGGCCTCCTCCCGCGGCGGCACCGGGGTGACGGCCGTCTCCGGCCGCATGGTCTACGAGCTGACCGGCTCGGCCTGCGAGGGCTACACGCAGAACATGCGCTTCGTCACCCAGATGACCAATGAAGGCGGCACGACCGTCGTCACCGACTTGCGCTCGTCGAGCTGGGAGGAAGGCACCGGCAAGCGCTTTCGCTTCAACTCCAGCCAGTATCGCGACGAGAAGCCCACCGAGGTCACGGCCGGCGATGCGGCAAGGCCGAACACGGCCGACGACATCAAAGTGGAGCTGACGAAGCCCGCCAAGAAGGACCTTTCCGTACCGGCGCGCTCCTATTTCCCTGTGCAGCATTCCATCGCCCTGCTGGAGGCGGCCAAGGCCGGCAAGACCGTCTTCCGGGCCGATCTCTACGACGGCTCCGAGAAGGGCGAGAAGGTTTACGACACCGTTTCCTTCATCGGTGGACAGCGTCGTCCCGGCAGCATCCGCAACCTGCCCCAGGTCAAGAATGCGGAGCAGCTCGACCGCGTGGCCGCCTGGCCGGTCTCCATCGGCTACTTCGAGCCGGGCTCCGACATGAAGGATGCCGTGCCGGTCTATGAGCTGAGCTTTCTGTTCTTCGCCAATGGCGTCAGCCGCAAGCTCTTCATCGACTACGGCGAGTTCGCCATCGAGGGCGAGATCAAGGAGATCGTCTTCCACCCGCCCAGCAAATGCGAGGCGAAGTAGGCCGCTGGGACCTGGGGGTATGCGGATTGCCGGCCTGTTGGTGCGTCATCCCCGGGCCGGTGTCGCGGATGCCCGTCTATACGGACACGACGACCCGCGAACAACCGATCGTCCGGATTCGATGTCGCCCCGCGCCGTCAAGGTCCGCCCCATAGCCATGCGGCGCCGCGCACGCCTCCCGCATCCCCCCAGCGCGGCGGCCTGACGACGACTTCGGCAGGGTCGGCGAAGACGTAGGGAGCGGCGAGTGCCGGCACCACCTCGTAGAGGTGCGCGAGCTTCGAGAGGCCGCCGCCGAGCACGATCACCTCGGGGTCGAAGATGTTGATGACGTGCGCCAGCCCGCGCGCCAGGCGGCTGGCATGGCGATCGAGCGAGGCACGCGCAGCGGCATTGCCGCGGGCTGCGCGCACGGCGATCTCCTCGCCCGCCACCTGCTCGCTTGTGGCACGCGCGTGGTCGGCCTCCAGCCCGGTCCCCGAGACCCACGTTTCCATGCACCCGTGGCGCCCACACCAGCAACGCGCCCCCGGGTGCTCATCCGCGGTCGCCCAGGGCAGGGGATTGTGACCCCATTCCCCGCCGACACCGCGGGGACCGTCGATGACGCGGCCATCGAATACGAGGCCGCCGCCGCATCCGGTGCCGAGGATCACGCCGAACACCGCCCGAAATCCTGCGCCGGCGCCGTCCACGGCCTCCGACAAGGCAAAGCAGTTGGCATCGTTGGCGAGCCGCACCGCGCACCCCAGATGGGCCTCGAGGTCGCGCTGCAGCGGCTTGCCGTTGAGCCATGTCGAGTTGGCGTTCTGCACCAGCCCGCTGCGTGGCGCTACGGAGCCCGGGATACCGATGCCGATGCTGCCCCGTGCGCCCGCCTGCGCCTCGAGGACGCGCGCCATATCGCCAATCGCACGGATGGTGGCGGCGTAATCGTGCCGCGGTGCAGGCATGCGGTGCTCGCCCACGACGACGCCGTCCGCGCCGAGCACGATCCCGGCGATCTTGGTGCCGCCGAGGTCGATACCGACCCGCAACGCAGCGACGCTGCCAGCCGCGGCGGTCATGCGCGCGGCCCATCGAGAAGTGCTATGGCGCGGCCGATGTCCTCCGGCGCAATGCCACTTTCGGCGGCAAACACGAGCAGCAGCGACTCGTCCGCGCTCAGGTGCTCGAGCACCGCCAGCATCAGCTCCGCCGAGCCGACGCGGGCACGCATCTCGTCGGGCTCAATTCCGGTAAGCCTAAGAAATCGTGCAGCCCGGGCCTGCTCCGCCAGCAGGAAGCTAAGTCCCTGCAATGCAACGGCTTCGGCCGCATCCCGGTCGAGTCTCGGAGGCTTGCCTGCAGGCTTCCGCATCGCTCGCTCCCGATTCGGGCTCTTCCGGTGCTTTGGCATCTTAAACAGTTGGTAGGCGTTCTGAAGCAAACTCGGTTGCTGGGCCCGCATCGAATCGGTGCAAGAGTGGGGCGCCAAAACCGGGCTTGCCGCGGGTATGACCTACCAGGAAAGCAGCACAACCGTTGCGGGCCGGCGGTCCGAGGTGGGGCACGTCGCCAAGACGGTGCTGATCGTGGAAGACAACGAGCTCAACATGAAGCTCTTCCACGACCTTCTGGACGCGCATGGCTACACGACGCTGCAGACGCGCAGCGGCATCGACGCGCTCGAGATCGCGCGCGCGAAGCGGCCGAACCTCATTCTCATGGATATCCAGCTCCCCGGGGTCTCCGGCCTCGAGGTGACGCGGTGGCTGAAGGACGACGATGAGCTGCGCGACATTCCCGTGATCGCCGTCACTGCCTTCGCGATGAAGGGTGACGAGGAGCGCATCAGGCAGGGCGGCTGCGAGGCCTACATATCCAAGCCGATATCGATCGGGACGTTTCTCGAGACGGTGCGCCGGTACCTTGGAGAAGCATGAGGGCCGCCGGCTCGTAGCGTTCAGCAGGTGCTCATGACTGGTCGCGTTCTGGTCGTCGACGACATACTCACCAACGTCAAGTTGCTCGAAGCGCGGCTTTCGGCCGAGTACTTCGACGTGCTGACGGCCCATTCCGGCCAGGAAGCACTCCGCCTGCTCAGCACCGAGCGCGTGGACGTGGTGCTGCTCGACGTCATGATGCCGGTGATGGACGGCTTCGAGGTCTGCCGCCGCATCAAGAGTTCGGCTCGCACCATGCACGTGCCCGTCGTCATGGTGACGGCGCTGGACCAGACCTCCGACAAGGTGCAGGGGCTCGAGGCCGGCGCGGACGACTTTCTCACCAAACCCGTGGACGAGGTCGCCCTCGTCACGCGCGTCAAGAACCTCGCCCGGCTGAAGACCCTCAACGACGAGATGATGCTGCGGAAGGCGACCTGTGCCCGCATCGGCGCCCTTGCCGGGGCCGGCGAGGCCTGGGCGTCGGCGGACACGGGCGGCCGCGTTCTGCTGGTCGAGGACCAGACGCACGTCGCCAGCCGCGTGCGCGACTGCCTCGGCAGGATGCACGAGGTCACGATAGAACCCGACCTGCACGCGGCGCTGCTCCACCTCGGCGACGAGAAGCCCTGGGACGTGCTGATCGTCAGTCTCAGTCTTGCCGAAGCCGACGGCCTGCGCCTGTGCGGCCAGGTGCGCTCGCTGGAGCGGGGGCGGCACCTTCCCATCATCGTGCTCGTGCAGCCGGGGGAGGAAGCGCGCCTGATGCGGGCGCTCGACATGGGTGTCAACGACTACCTGACGCGGCCGCTCGACCGCAATGAGCTGCTGGCGCGGGTGCGCACGCAAGTGAAGCGCAAGCGCCACGCCGACTTCCTGCGCGACCGGCTGGAAGAGACCGTCGAGCTCGCCGTCACGGACGCGCTCACGGGCCTGCACAATCGCCGATACATGGAAACCCATCTCAAGGCGCTCGCCGAGCAGGCCGTCGCGACCGGCCGGCCGTTCTCGATCGTTCTGGTGGATGTCGACAACTTCAAGGTCATCAACGATACCTATGGTCACGCCGCGGGCGACAGGATCCTGCGCGAGCTCGGCACCCGCTTTCGCGGCAACACGCGCGGCATTGATCTGCTGTGCCGGTTCGGCGGCGAGGAGTTCATCATCGCGTTGCCCGATACGGAGCTGGCGCCGGCAATCCAGGCCGGAGAGCGCCTCAGGGACTGCATCGCCCGCGAGCCGTTCCGGACCGACGAGAAGGCGCTGCTCGACGTGACCGCCAGCGTCGGCGTCGCCACCCTCGAAATCGAGCACGATACGATCGACGCTCTCTTCGAGCGCGCAGACAGGGCGCTCTACGTTGCCAAGCGCGGCGGCCGCAACCGCGTGGTCGCCGACGCGGCCTAGCCGCAGCAGCCGCGAGGTCCGCCATTGCAACCTGCGCGCCCCGCAAAGGTCCGGGGGTGCCTAAAAACCGTCCGGCCGAGCCTTCGGACTTCCTGGGGCGTTCACGGCTGGATGAATGCCGGGCCGCCGCTGCAAGCAGGCCCGGTGCGGCCGCGGATCGTGCGAGTCGGTGTCAGATTTCTGGCCGCAGGTCCCCAAGGCTAATCTATTGGAATATTTGTATTTTCTTTATCCACAGGAACAGCGACGGAGGTGAGTCAGCGGTTGCTCAAGCAGCCCCAAACAACTGATCTAAAAAGGAAAGCAATTGCCAAAGGCGGGGCGATCTGCTTTGCTTGGCCTGGGGAAAAAGAGGCGGGAGGACTTCAACAGCGGGTTTCGGCGCACCTGTGCGCCTTCAGCAACAAATCCGAATCCTCACGATTGTCAGGTCCGCCGCATCTCCTGACGCCGTGAGGTGTGATCGTCCCAAGCGGCTAGGAGTGGCCTCCTCTAGTGATGCCGCATAAGGACGATCGAACGCTGGGTCTGGCCAACGCCCTCTTTGGTCCATGACTTAGCAGGCCTGCGTCCGTGACTGGTCGGACTTCTACCCCGCTGCCGATGTCAGTCACGGACGCGGCCACCCTTGCAGCCCTACTGCAAGTATCTCTCCAGCTCCGCCGCAACGGCACGCACCGAAGCTGCGCGGGACTCGCCCGCCGGCCGCTCATCTCTCACAGCGCTTACTGAAGGCTGACGATGCGCCAAAAAAATCGGCGCGGCGAAGCCTACTTGATCTTCGATTCCTTGAAGGCAACGTGCTTGCGGGCAATAGGATCGTACTTCTTGAACGACAGCTTCTCGGTTGCCGTCCGCGGGTTCTTCTTCGTGACATAGAAGAAACCCGTCCCGGCGGTGCTCAACAGCTTGATCTTCTGCGTAATCGGCTTGGCCATGGCGTCGGGCACTCTCAGGGGTGGTGCAATCGGTGCTGGCGCGCACTCTAGCCAGCGACCGCTGTTAGTCAAGATCGACTTCGGCGCCGCTGATGAGATCGCGCCTGAAACTGCCGTTGCGGCGGTGGTAGAAGGGCACCGGCATGTCGCCCGCCTGCAATCCGCCGCCCGCGATGCGCTCACCCAGGTCCTCGAGCACGACGCGGGTGATGTTGGGCAGCTCGAGCGTCCGCGCCTGGGCGATCGAGTGCCACTCGAGGTCCGACAGCTCGCCGTCGGCCACTGCGACCTTGTGGGCGATGGCGTCCGCCTCCACGCAAAAGAACCGCGTATCGAAGCGGCGGGGACGGCCGGGCGGGGTGATCGCACGCGCGAAGAAGCGCAGGCGGCCGAGCGCCGGCCGGTAGCCGGCCGCGAAGAAAGGCTGCCAAATCTGCGATTTCGGTGCCGCGCCGGAGCCGAGCGGACTGCCGATCAGCAGCCCCGCCTCCTCGTAAGTCTCGCGCACGGCAGCAAGCGCAAGGGAGCGCGCCCGGGCCACGCTGGCCGCACCCTTCATGCTGACCATCAACTTTTTGAGATCGATGCCGCGCAGATCCTCATCGACCGCGACCTGCTTGTCGGCCGTATCGACGCGTCCCCCCGGAAATACGTAGCGCCCCGGCATGAAGACCATGTCCATGCGGCGCCGCCCGAGCAGCACGCGCGGCTCGCCGGAGGAGGAATCCACGATGATCAAGGTGGCGGCGTCGCGCGGACGCAGCGCACGCACTTTGCTGGCCGTCTTCGGCGCCTGCGGCTGATCTAGGCTCATGGACCGTCTCATTTCCCCGATTATTGCGGCACCGTCCAACGTCCCGGCCGACCGCGTCAAGCCGGCTGCGCCGATGGGCTGGCGTGCGTTACCGCCTGGGCGGGCGACCGCGATGGCGGTTGTACCGGCGGCCCTTCGGCAGCCCGCCCGCCCCCGCCCCGCGCTTGCCGGCCGACAGCATCTCGAAGCGCAGCGCGCCGGCCGAGGGCACGGCCTCCACCAGCCGCACGCGCACCTCGTCGCCCAGCCGGTAGGCCTCTCCCGTCCGGTCGCCGATGAGAGCGTGGGCATCCTCGTGATGGCGGTAGTAGTCGTTGCCGATCGTGGCGGCGGGTACGAAGCCGTCGGCGCCCGTGTCGCGCAGTCGCACGAACAGGCCGGCGCGCGCCACGCCCGAGATGCGCGCGTCGAACTCGGCGCCAACCCTGTCCGCGAGATAGGCCGCAACCAGCCTGTCGATGGTCTCGCGCTCGGCTGCCATCGCCCGGCGCTCGGCCTCGGAGATCGCCTGCGCGATCTCGGGAAGGCGCACCGCCTCGGCGTCCTGGAGAGCTCCCTGCCCGAGCCCCAGGGCGCGGATCAGCGAGCGGTGCACCAGCAGATCGGCGTAGCGCCGGATCGGTGAGGTGAAATGCGCATAGCGGCGCAGGTTCAATCCGAAATGGCCGAGGTTTGCCGCCGCATAGACCG
This sequence comes from Hyphomicrobiaceae bacterium, assembly GCA_050248715.1. Classification (GTDB taxonomy): domain Bacteria; phylum Pseudomonadota; class Alphaproteobacteria; order Rhizobiales; family Hyphomicrobiaceae; genus AWTP1-13. Next base: position 9,872 of record JBFWRV010000105.1, read on the forward strand.
CCTGGGCCTGCGAGCGCAGCACCACCTCGTTGACGAGATCGGCGACGGGAAGCGCCTTGGCGCGCTCGAGCACGCGGTTGAAGTCACCGGCCTTCAGCGACCCGAGACCCGGCAGCTTGAGGCCGAGGCTCTCGAGAAACTCCCGCAACGCCGCAAGCTTCTCCTTTGACGGAGCATCGTGCACCCGGTAGACGACAGGGGCGCGCTTGACCTCGAGCGCCTCGGCGGCGGCCACATTGGCCTGGATCATGAACTCCTCGATCAGCCGATGGGCGTCGAGACGCGCGGGCATGACGATGCGCTCGACCCGACCCCGCGCATCGAGCAGGACCTTGCGCTCGGGCAGGTCGAGATCAAGCGGCGCGCGCCGGTCGCGCGCGGCAGCGAGGAGGGCGTAGGCTCTCCACAGCGGCTCGAGCGCGCTTGGCATGAGCGGCCGGCACTTGGCGCTCGGCCGTCCGTCAATGGCGGCCTGGGCTTCCTCGTAGGACAGCTTGGCCGCCGAGCGCATCATCGCCCGCAGGAACGTATGGCCCTTCTTGTCGCCGTGCCGATCGAAAACCATGCGCACGGCCAGACAGGGCCGCTCCTCGTGCTCCTTCAGCGAGCACAAGTCGTTGGAGATCCGCTCGGGCAGCATCGGCACGACCCGGTCGGGAAAGTAGACCGAGTTGCCGCGCACCTGCGCCTCGCGATCGAGGCGCGTGCCCGGCTGCACATAGTGGGCGACGTCGGCGATCGCCACGTGCACGATGAAACCGCCGCTGTTCCTGGGGTCGGCATCCAGCGCGGCATGGACGGCGTCGTCGTGGTCGCGCGCATCGACGGGATCGATGGTCACGAGATCGAGCCCGCGCAGGTCCACCCGGCCGTCCAGCCTCGGCGCCTTGAGCTTCTCGACCTCCGCCAGCATCGCAGCCGGGAACTCGTCGGGAATACCGTGCGTGTGTATGGCGATGAGGCTGATCTTGCGCTCGTCCTGGGGATTGCCCAGGGCCTCGACGACACGCGCCTGGGGCGCGCCCAGCCGGTGTGCGCGGACCGGCTCGAAGCGCACGAGATCACCGTCTCTGGCGCCGGCTTCGTCGCCCCTGGCGACCGGCCATTCCTTGAGCTCCTTGCGGTCGACGGGATCGATCAGGCCGCCGCCGCCCGCCTTGGTGCGGAAGATGCCGAGCGTGCGGCGCTGCTCGCGCGGCAGCCGCTTGATCGGCTCCGCCTCGTAGCGGCAGCCCGCGATATCGATGTCCTCGAGCCGCGTCAGCCTCGCCAGGATGCGGTCGCCCTGCCCGAGCGCCGGCTCGCCGGACCGCTCGCCGCCGCGCTTGGCCAGCACGAGCGCCCGCGGCCGCGCACCGTCGGCCGCCTCCCAGACGACGGGCTCCGCGATCAGCTCGCCGTCCGGATCGCGCGCCACGATGTCGAGCACGGCCACGGGCGGCAGATGGCCGCGCTCCTTGAAGCCTTTGCGGTTGCCGGATAGCAGGCCCTCCTCGGCCATCTCGGCGAGCAGCGACTTGAGCGCGATACGGTCGCCGCCCTTCACGGCGAAGGCGCGCGCGATCTCGCGCTTGCCGGCCTTGGCCCCTGCTGTGCGCACATAGTCGAGAATATCTTGCTTGCTCGGCAGCCCCGCTTCGCGGCGGGCGTGTTTGGGTTTGCGCGCCACCGTGTTGCAGGTTCCGTCTACTCGGCCGCTTCTCGGGTGCCCGCCGTCTTCCCCCTGGGCTTGGCCTTGCCCTTGCCGGGCGCCTTCTTGGCCGATGCTGCCTTGGCGGTCTTGGCCTTGCCGGCGGACGTCGCCTTGCCGTTGGCCTCGGCCTGCGGGGAAGCCTCCGCTTTCTTGCCGGACTTGGCGCTGCGCCGGCCCTTGGGCTTGGAGGGACCCTTGGCGGCGCGCTCGGCAATGAGTTGCACCGCCTCCTCCATGGTGAGGGCAGCGGGCTCCTTGTTGCGCGGCAGCGTGGCATTGACATCGCCGTGCTTGACGTAGGGGCCGTAGCGGCCCGACAGCACCTGCACCTTGCCGCCCTGCTCGGGATGCTCACCGAGCTCTTTCAGCACCGTCGGCGCAGCACGCTGGAACCGGCCTTTGCCGCCGCCGGCTTTCTTCTCGGCCAGCAGAACCACCGCGCGGTTGATGCCGATGTCGAACACCTCCTCCACCGACGCCAGGTTGGCGTAGGTGCCGTCGTGCAGGATGAAGGGACCGTAGCGTCCCAGTCCCGCCGTGATCGGCTTGCCCGACTCCGGATGCAGGCCAACCTCGCGCGGCAGCGACAGCAGCTTGAGCGCATACTCGAGATCGACCGCGTTGGCATCGACGCCCTTGGGGATCGACGCGCGCTTCGGCTTTTCGTCCTTGCTGCCTTCACCGAGCTGGACGTAGGGCCCGAACCGGCCCGTGCGCAACGTCACGGGCATGCCGGTCTCGGGATCGTGGCCGAGCAGCTTGCCGTCGGGCGTTGACGCCTCGGCCGGCCCATCGGGCTGCGACAGCTGGCGCGTATAGCGGCAGTCGGGATAGCGCGAGCAGCCGATGAAGGCACCGTATTTGCCGCTGACCTTCAGGCTGAGCCGCCCTTCACCGCAATTGGGGCACTGGCGCGGGTCGCCGCCTTCCGGCTTGGGCGGGAAGATATGCGGGCCCAGAATCTCGTTCAGCGCCTCCAGCACCTCGCCGACGCGCAAATCCTTGATCTCGCCGACCGCGTTCATGAAATCGCGCCAGAAGTCGCGCAGCACGTCCTTCCACTCGAGCTTGCCGTCGGAGATGAGGTCGAGCTTCTCCTCGAGGTCGGCCGTGAAGTCGTACTCCACGTAGCGGCGGAAGAAACTCTCGAGGAACGCCGTGACGAGCCGGCCCTTGTCCTCGGGGATCAGCCGCTTCCTCTCGATCCTGACGTAGTCGCGCTCCTGCAGCACGGCGAGCGTCGAGGCGTAGGTGGAGGGGCGGCCGATACCCAGCTCCTCCATGCGCTTGACGAGCGTCGCCTCGGAGTATCGCGGCGGCGGCTGGGTGAAGTGCTGTTCGGCCTCGATGGCGCGATCGGTGACGCGATCGCCCTCGGCGAGCGCCGGCAGCCGGCGGCCGTCGTCGTCCTCGGAGTGGTCCTCCTTGCCCTTCTCGAGAACGCGCACGCGATCGTCCCGGCCTTCCTCGTAGACCTTGAGGAAGCCTTCGAACTGCACGATGGAGCCGGAGGCCCGCAGCGTGTAGAGCTTCCCGTCGCGGCCCTCCACCTCGATGTCGGCCGTCGTCTGCTCCAGCTCGGCGGAGGCCATCTGGCTCGCCACGGTGCGCTTCCAGATCAGCTCGTAGAGGCGCGCCTGGTCGCGATCGAGGTGGCGCGAGACGTCCTGGGGGCGGCGGGTAACGTCGGTCGGGCGGATGGCCTCGTGGGCCTCCTGCGCGTTCTTCGCCTTGGTCCTGTACTCGCGAACGAACGGGGCAACGAACTTCTGCGAATACTCACGCGCAACCAGCCCGCGGATGGCGTTGATGGCCTCGGGTATGATGGTCACGCCATCGGTTCGCATATAGGTAATGAGCCCCACGGTCTCGCCGCCGATGTCGACGCCTTCGTAAAGGCGCTGGGCGAGTTGCATGGTCTGCTTGGCCGAGAAGCCGAGCTTGCGCGAGGCGTCCATCTGAAGGGTCGAGGTGGCGAAGGGCGCGAACGGATGGCGCTTCACCGCCTTCTTCTCGACCCGGACGACGCGAAAGTCGCCCTTCTCGATGGCCGCCTTGATCGCGGTGGCGGAGGCCTCGTCCTTGAGGTCGAGCTTCTCGAGCTTCCTACCCGCTATGGCCGTGAGGCGGGCGGGGAACTCCTCGCCCTTCTCGGTGGCAAGCGTCGCCTCGATGGTCCAGTATTCGTCGGTCTTGAAGGCCTCGATCTCGGCCTCGCGGTCGCACACCAGCCTGAGCGCCACGGACTGGACCCTGCCTGCGGAGCGGGCCCCGGGCAGCTTCCGCCACAGGACGGGGGAAAGGGTGAAGCCCACCAGGTAATCCAGCGCCCGGCGGGCCAGATAGGCCTCAACCAGGGGTGCGTCGATGTTCCGGGGAGCCTTGAAGGCATCCAGCACGGACTGCCGGGTCACCGCATTGAAGGTCACCCGCTCGACGGCGGTTCCCTTCCTCAGGACCTTGCGTTCCTCCAAAATGCGCAGAATGTGCCACGAAATCGCCTCTCCCTCGCGATCGGGGTCGGTGGCAAGGATCAGCTTGTCGGCCTTTTTTACGGCGTCGGCGATCTCCTTCATCACCTTGGCGGAGCGGCCATCCACGTCCCAGTGCATCTGGAAATCGTTGTCCGGCTCGACCGATCCGTCTTTCGACGGCAGGTCGCGCACATGCCCGTAGGACGCCAGCACGCGGTAGCTGGACCCCAGATATTTGTTGATCGCCTTGGCCTTTGCAGCCGATTCCACAATGACAACGTTCATGCGTGAAGGCTCATGATGGTCGCTTTTGCCCGTAGCCCAGGTGGAGCCGCTGCGCCCCCGGTCTGTTCTCAGGCGGCGAGAACATGGTTGAACCGGTGGGGTATGTCAAACTCCGACGTCCGCCCGCGCTAATCTGCGAAAATGCAGTACTAGTTGCAATTCGTTAGATTTCGGGGGCTTACATATGAAGATCGGCTCGGAGTGCAAGGGGACAAGGCGCATGACCGCCACGCGAGGCAGCGGATACGGCAACGGCCAGGCTGGGCAAACCTACTCGGAAAGAACCGCCGCCCCCTTGCCCAAGGCATCGCCCGGCGACCGCCTGGAATACATCGCCGCCATGTTGCGGGAGCTGCGGATCATGTCGCAGCAAACCAATTGCAGGACGCTGTCGGACCTGCTCGGACGGGCCCATCGGGAGGCCGAACGGCGAAGACGCGGCGGGCGGTAGAGGGCGCCCGACCCTATCCCCCATCCGGGGCCAGCGAGACAAGCTGCTGGCCGTGGCGCTCGATTCGGCCGGCCAGCGCCAGCTCGATCAGCGCGATCTGCAGGGTGCGCACCTGCAGGCCCGTCGCCCTCACCAGCGCGTCGATGTCGACGGGCGCAGGGCCCAGGGCAGCCAGCAGCCGCTCCCGGTCCCGGTCGCCCAGCACCGGCAGGTCGCCGGCAGGTATCAGGGTTGCGGCAGCCCGCGGCCCGGCGATGGCTTGCCCGCCCGCGGGCGGCGCGGGCGGGCGCATCGGGGCCAGTACCTCGAGCACGTCCAGCGGGTCGGTGGCGATGGTGGCGCCGTCCTTGATGAGACGATTTGTGCCCTCCGCGCGCGGGTCGAGAGGATGGCCGGGGACAGCGAAGACCAGGCGGCCCTGGTCGGCGCCGGCCCGCGCCGTGATCAGCGTTCCCGACCGGCGCGCTGCCTCCACCACGACGATACCGAGCGAGATGCCGGAGATGATGCGGTTGCGGCGCGGGAAATCCTGCGCGCGCGGCACGAAGCCCGGCGGCATCTCGCTGACGAGGCAACCCCGCTCGCCGATCCGGCGCTGCAGGTCGGCATTCTCCGGCGGATAGACGTTGTCCAGCCCGCCGGCGAGCTCGGCCACCGTACCGTGCGCGAGTGCGGCCTCGTGGGCGGCCGCATCGATGCCGCGGGCAAGGCCGGAGGCGATGACG
>JBFWRV010000106.1:0-14743 GCA_050248715.1 Hyphomicrobiaceae bacterium
TGAGGACGGCGGGGCCGGAGCGACGGCGGCACTCGAGAGAGGCCGAGCCGCGGCGGCCGAGGCGCTCGGCCGACGGCTGCAGGCCGAACTCGCGGCGCTTGAAGTAGGTGAGGCTAACGCCATCGCCCGCATCGAGGCAGCGCGCGAGCCCGCAACTGCGGAGGTGCAGGCCGCGGCAGTAGAGGCCTCGGGCGAGATTGACGCTCAGGCTGCGGCCATCGCGACCGAAATGGATGCCACAGCGCAGGAGGCCGAGGCGGTGGTGGGGGCCGAGGACGAACCCTACCTGCCCGGCATCGCGGACGTGGTCGCAGCGGCGCGCGGCGCGATTAGCAAGATCCATACGACGGGAGCAGCCCAGCTGTCGGCCTCGGCTGCAGCGCGTGTCGACATGCTTGCGGACGTCGCGGCGTCTGTTGCCGAAGGATTCGCATCGATTGCGGAGTCCGCATGGGCGATTGCCAAGGGCGCAGTGCAGCGCGCTGGGGAGGCGGCCAGCCAGACAATGGCAGGCAACGCCGAGCAGGGTCGGCAGACCATTGCTACCCTGTCTGAGCAGCAGCAAGGCTTCCGGACCGAGACACTGGCCCAGATCGACGCGAACGTCGAGCGGGCACGCAGCGAGATGACCCTCACCAACGACGGGGTCCGTGCGGACATGCGGGGCGCGACGGAAGAAGCGATCACCGAGGCCGTCAAGCCGCTAACCGATGACGCCGGGACCCGCGCCGAGGCCGCCGCCCAGGACGCCGGCGCGTCGTGGTGGGAAGGGCTCCTCACCGCGATCGGCGAGCTCGTCCTGGGCTTCCTGATTTTCGTCGCCGTCGCGCTCGTCGTGGCCTTCGTCTTCGGCCTAACTCTCGGCGCGGCTATGCTCGTGGTGGGCGCAGCCTTCCTGGTGTACTCGGCCATCTCCGCGTACCAAACGAGGAGCGTGCAGCTCGCGCAGATGGGCATCGAAGCGGGGCCGGGCTTCCTCGTGCTGCTCGCGCTGTCCGACGCGACGGGCATTACCTTCATCGCTGAATCCTTTACCGGTGCGGACATTGTGACCGGAGAGCAGCTGAGCGCGGGGGAGCAAGTGCGCCGCGGCGTGATCGGCTGGGTAACGGCGATCGGCATCGTCTTCGGTGCACGTGCGGCAATGAAGGGTCCCCCCGGCGGCTGGGCCCGTCCGACCAGCATCTTCCGTGGATGGCGGAATTTTTCCTGGAAGGCATTTACCGAGAACGCGCGTGGGCTTTGGGGCGAGATCAGGAACGGCGCGGTTGGCCTCTACAAGGCGGCGCGTGAGGGGATCACACGCGTCCGCGAGTGGGCGGCCCGCTGGGGGCGGCGCGGCGAGCCGGAAGCGCCTGAAGTTGCGCCGGCACCACCCGAGCAGCCAAGTGGGGATGTTGCTCCACTGCCTGAGGACCAAGGAGGTGGCAGCGTCGGTGCGGCGCGATTCTCTAAGATTCAGCATGTCGAAGGACTGAGGACTCGACTTGCCGAGTTGCAGGAATTGGCTGAGACGCTGCCCGAAGGTTCGGCACGCCGGGCAGAATTGCTCGCTGAGGCGAATAGGCTGATGCCAGAGGCGGATCGCCTCGCCGGACGGGCAAGAGCTGTCCCGGATGAAGCCAGTCTCAACTCCGAACAAACCGCGATAGAGCAGCTTGAGCAACGGATCGGCGAGCTCGAGACCCAAGTTGACACGGAAATCGTCCGGCTTGACTTCGATCCGGAAGCGGCGCTGCTCGAACGTCAGGCGCGCGGTTTCCGACACCGGTTTCGGCAGATGGAGGCAGCGGCAGAGAGTCTACCTGAAGGCACCAACAAAGTAATTGTTAAGCAGCGGTTGAGGACGTTGAAAGGGGACGTCGAAGCGATAGACGCTCTGCTCCGCGAAAATCCGCAAGACATCCTTCCTCTCCGAGACGATATCGTGACGACTGAGCGGGGCCTTGCTGACCTCAGTTCTGACATCGAGGCCCTTCAGCCCGGCTCCGGTGCGGTGGACTTCAATCCACGCGAGTTCGCCGAGCGGGTCCGCCGTCTCCCGGTCAATGAACGGGTAGCACTCGTCGAAAGTACAGCTCAGCGCTTCGCTAACCGTTACGGCTGGGAGTACGACGGTCGCCTTTCCAAGCTCAACGACCGAAGCATCTATCGCGCACCTTCGGGCGAGCTGTACAGCGTGGACACGCAACACGGCACATTCGAACGCTGCAGCCCGTCCGGGAAACATTTGGGGGAGTACAACTTCCAGCTGGACCAGATAGATCCTGCGGATCCGAGCGGTGACCACGACCTGAGGGTGAGATAAAGGTTTGCACATCGGATGGTGTCGAGGGCGATGATGACAATGCCAGAGCCAAACGTAGTTCGCACGGTTGAAAGAGCCGTTGACGCGGTCCTGGGTCCCGAGGGGCCACGATTGCTGCGCGCTGCGGCGGCTGCGAAGCTGTCCTTGCCAGCAGAGTTCGAGGCCATCTTGGCAGAACCAACTTATCGAGTCAGGGGTGCGTTCCCCACGCGGCCGTGGCCGTCCTGCGAATGGATCATTGCCTTGCCCGGCCTGTCGGACTCCCCAGTTGCGGTCGAATTGTCCACAAGTGTACGCATCTCGAAGCTTGCTCCCGCCTTTGCTGTGCTGCACCACTTTATGATCCCGTTCCACCATCCCTCTGCGATTATGCCATTCTTCGCGGGCGAGTCCGGACGCCCATTCTCGCAAGCGCAGTTCGCGCTGCACGAGAGGCTCGTCAGGGCCTTGGGATATGCCGGGCTTGGGGAGGTCACGGAGGGCATGTCGCTCCGTTATGTGTCTTGCGGCCCGGTCGGGCCCGGAGCCCTCGGCAACGAATGCGTCAGCTTCGGAGCGATCCTGTTCGGTGACCCTCTGGGCGCGCTTGAGGAAGGGCCGTAAAGCCCCCTTTCTGAAGGCGCGTAAGCCGATGTGTCGAAACGTAGGCACTCACCCGATGTTGCCTCATATCACACGGCCTGACCGCCCGTCATTCCATGTTTCCGCATTAGCTCAAAAAACGCCCGCCGGTGCTTGCCGCTCTGGCGGGCCGCCTCGGCCACGTTGCCACTGGCGCGGCGGAGTGCGTCGACAAGATAGTCACGCTCGAAATTCTCCACCAGCCGCCCCTTCGCCTCGCGCAGCGACGCCGGTTCGGCGCTGACACGCAACGCACCCAGGCCGCAGGGCAGCATGTCCTCCGGCTCCACCTCGCGATCGAGCTGCAGACAGGTGACATAGCGTAGGCAATTCTCCAACTCGCGCACGTTGCCCGGCCAGTCGTGCGCAAGCAGGCAGTCGCGCGTTGCGGACGAAAGGCACGCCGGGGTGACACTGTACTCTTCAGCACTGCGTACGAGGAAATACTCGACCAGAGGAGGAATATCGTCGCGGCGCTCAGCGAGAGGCGGGATCGCCACAGGGGCCACACGCAAGCGGAAGAACAGATCGCTGCGGAAATGACCCTCGCGCACCAAAGTGGTGAGATCCGCATTGCAGGCCGCGACGAAACGAATATTGGCGCGGCGTGGGTGCGGCTCGCCCAAGCGCCGGTACTCCCGCTGCTGAATGAAACGCAAAAGCTTTGCCTGGGAGACAAGCGGCAGCGCGTCTACTTCGTCCAGGAACAGCGTCCCGCCCTCCGCACGCGCAGCGAGCCCCTCGCCGGCTGCATGTGCGCCGGTATAGGCACCTCGCGCGTGGCCAAAGACCTCATTCTCGAGCAGGTCGCTTCCCAGGTTGCTGCAGTTCGCGACGACGAAGGGTCCGGTGCTACGGCGGCTGCGGGCATGGGCATAGGCGGCGTAGAGTTCTTTGCCCACCCCGGTTGGACCGGTGATCAGGATCTCTGCATCGGTCCGCGCGATCCGCTCTAGGCGCCCTAGAATCTCGCGCTGGCTGCTACTGCCAATGATAATCTCCGGCTCACGGAAAGGCGCCATGCCTATGCCTCCTCTGCTACTCCGTGGTCCGCTGCCACATTTGGCGCGCTGTCCTGGTCTAATGCCTCCGAACTAGAGATCAGATCCCAATGGTTTATCCCTCGGTCAGATCGCCTTCAGCTGCGCGGCTCCAGCTTCTTCAGAATGTCGGCACGCCGCCGTTGCACCAGGGTGTCAAGTTCAGCCTGCTTCGTGTCTAGCACATCCTTGGCTGCCTTCGCATCGCTGCGCCGCTTGCGCAGTTCCTCCTTTTGCTCGCTGAGGCGCCGCCACATCTCGTCAAAGTCAAGTTTAGACTCAGGATTCGCGGGCGCGTCCTCATTGACTTTCGACTGTTTAGCAGCAGGCGGAGTCGCCTCGGCGTCCTCCGGTGCAGGAGCCAGATTGCCCTGTACGCCGTCGAGGTCGGTGCGAAGAAACAGCAAATTGGCGTAGGTCGGCTCTGGTGCTACCGTGCTGTCGATCTGCTTGCGCAGCGTAGCAAAGCCGGCCACACGTCGCTCATCCAGGGTCTGTTGCGCCTTTTGGGTGTCAGTCATGTGTTGCCGTAGTACTGCGAGTGCGGCCTTAGTGCTATCATGTTGAGCCTGCAACTGGGCAACCTCTGTCTGGACAGCGAGGTAGCACCTTAACGCCTCAGCCACCTTGACGTGAAGCGCGCCAACCGTAGCCTGGTAATCGCCGAGCGCGGCAATTACGGCCTTCTTGCGCTCCTCACCAAGCTCTTCAACAACCCCCTTGGCACGACTCTTCTGGAAGGCCTCCGCAGCTTCAAGCTCCCTCTGCCAGCGTGACGCCTGCTCCGACGCTGACGCCGCAGCCTTGTTGTGCTCCTTCAGCAGCGAGTCGAGCTCGGCGATATCCTTCTCAACCTGAGCGCTATCCTGCGTAAGCCGTTCGGCTTGCGTCTTCTGTTTCCGCGCTGACTCACGTAGCCCCTGGAGGATCTCCGTTGGTGTCTGTTGCGCGCGCGCCGTAAGCCGTTCGGCTTGCGTCCTCTGTTTCCGCGCTGACTCACCCAGGCCCTGGGGAGCCACCGCTGGGGCCTGTTGCTGATTTGCATCGGAGGGGCCGACGGCGGGGGATTCAGCAGCCTCCGCGGGCTTGCTGCTAGACGAGGATCCTTGTGAGTCCTGACTATTATCTCGCGCCTGAGTGGTATCCAGCGGCTCGGTAGCCATGCAACGCGTCTCCGGATCCCTGCGGCAGGAGGCCCATGAGCCTGCTCTACCCACGACAAATCTCATCAGCCCAATAATCGTAACAAGTAATATCAACTTCTCAAACGCGCGCATGAGTTTAAAAGCTGCAAATCACGGCGGATTGATCTGCGTGCTTGATGCCAGCCCGCACGAATCCAGATTTCGGACAGTCGGGTCGCCCGCAACACCTATAATGTTGCCCGGAGGTCCGAGCGTTACGTTAAGAGACCTCGCAACCATAATCGACAACCATCGAGCTGATGCGCACATACGAAGCTGGCCGCACTAGTGTCTACGCCGGAGTGGCAATGCTGGTGGCTTCGAACTACCCCTGAACGGCCCGGCTTTGGCCTTCCATACAGATGGGGCGGATCGTTGCAGCCCATACGGAGACATTGTTGCTTCCAGCATGGGGCACAACGGGAACATCATATCGGTCCGGGCAATTTTATTTCATTTTGATCGAGTGTGCGCCTCAGCCATTGCTTATCCGACAACTTCGATGGCCGTCAATTGACGTGCCATTTGCCTCCGACGTGGCGCAGCTTGCATCAGATCTGGCGGGCAAATGCCCGACCGGACCTTCCTCAGCAAAAGATAAAGCAGGTCGTCTCCGCTTGCTTCGCCTTTCGCATGGAGAGCGGATAAAGAAACACCGCCACACTGCCTAGCTGGCGATCGTAATCAGGAAGCGATGGTCAGCATAGCGAGGCGAGGCAGGCATTGCTATTGCATCCGGCCTCGCGACTCATTCGCCGCGGTGAGCGACTAACCCGCACTTCTCACGCGATATGGTGCATTTGCACCCGTCGCAGGTCGTGCGGTGGTCGCCTCGTTCGACGGCGGTACGATGACATCCGACGCCGACGCTTTGCTGCTGGACGCAGCCAACAAGGTGCTCGGCCTGACCCGCGCCTCGCTGCCTGCTTCAAGGACAGCCGCGACCCTGCCTACACCGAGCACGCGGTCGAGACCCTGGCGATGCAGCGCGTCACCGGCATCGCGCTCGGCTATGAAGACCTTAACGACCACGACCAACTGCGCCACGACCCGGTGTTGGCCGTGCTGGCCGGCAAACTCGAGGAACATCTCCACCACAAACACCGCCTCGATGCGGTGAGGGGACAGCCGCGCGCCATGGAGACCAGATCCGATGATAGGAGCGTTTCAACATGTCCTCGACGCCTGGATGGCATTATCGCCAAAGGCGAACGCAGCGTGTGAGAAATGCGGACTTCTGTAACGGGCCTTTCCGTGTCAATCCCTTTCGAGCGTAATCCTGTCGCCGGTATCTTGCTTCTGTCCGGGGTCGGCGCGAGGCCGCCACCTGATGGGGTCTGATGAGGATCGGTCGACCAATCTAACGACGCGCAGTCATCTTGCGAGCTGCTCCCGCACTTGCGGCCTGACCGGATCCATCGTCCCGGCAACGGGACCTGCTCCGGGCGACTGGTGTCTTGTGGTCGCCCGAATACGCGATCTCTCCTCTTTATATGGCGGCCGCGGCCTTCTCGGCCATGAACGGTGTTCCGTCAGCCAGCATCCGGTGCAAGACAACAGCAAGCTTGCGCGCGAGCGCCACCTTCGCCTTCCGCATGCCGGCGCGCTTGGCCACGCGCATCGCCCAACTCTTCAGTGAGGATCCCTTTCAGCGTGGTGCATGGATCAGGTGTGTAGATACAATGACCCCCACCCACGTTTGGGATCAGGCAATGCGGACATAGCTCGGGCGTCCCAGCTCCAACATGCGGTTCAGGACATGCACAGCAACGTCAACTTCGGTCGCACGACGTCCGTCCATACGTGAGCGAAGCCCGTCACCGATCACCTGTTTCCATCGACCGATCGCTGCTTCGGCCTTCGCGCGCTTGTCGTAGCCGGAGACTTGCTGCCAGGCCATGCGGCCCTTCTCGGCGATACACTGGAGATGGCGGTCGCGCTGTGTCGGCGCGACCTCAGCCTCACCGCTTGGCACGGCCGTGGTGCGTGGCGGCACGATCACCGCCGCGTCAGGGTGGCGTTCAGCAACCGCGGCGTAAACAGCATCCTGATCATAGGCCCCATCGCCAGTGAACGACGCCACAGGATCCGCGATTTGGTCGAGCAAAGCGCCGGTCTGGGCGCCGTCATCGGCCTCTTTGCTGGTCAACGCCGAAGCCACAATCTGGCCAGTCTCAGCGTCGATGCCGAGATGCAGTTTCCGCCACGATCGCCGCACTCTGGCGCCGTGCTTCTTGAGCAGCCACTCGCCGGCGCCACAGAGCTTCAGCCCCGTGCTGTCCACCAGCAGGTGCAAGGGCTGGGAACCGTCATCGGCGGTGGCCGGCTGAGGCTGCGGCACCACCAGCGTCGCAGAACGGCGGCTCATCGTGGTGTGGTCCGGCACGCGCAGCGTCAGACCAAGCAGGCCGATGATCGAACCGATCAGACCCTCAGCTTGCCGATAGGCGAGGCGAAACACCGCGCGCAGCGTCAGGGCCGTCAGGATCGCTAGCGGCGAATACCAGGGCTGGCCGCCTCGTGTCGTGCGAGGCTCAGCCGCCCAGGCGGCGATCGCTTCCTCGGTGAACCAGACCGTCAAGCTCCCGCGCTGGCGCAAGCTGGCGTCGTAGGCCGGCCAGTTGGTGACCTTATGCCGTTGCCGCGGAATATGATGGCGGCGGTCCTGGTTCAGCTTGAAGGGCAAGGCGAGCATCCGGGCTGATAGGGAAACACCCGAGCTACCCCGGTCCGGGTTCGGGCGCTACCGGCGGATCCATGCACCACGCTGACACGCGGCGCCGGGCGCCGTTTGCGGGCATCTTGAAGCGCGTTCTCAGGAGGGCGCTACGTTCGCCGCAGAGGCAAGCGGCGCATGATCGCCGACGACGATAAATGCCGCCCAGTAGTACGGGTGCTCGAAGGGACGATCGTCGGGCTTAATAGCCCGGCCCACGATGTAGCCTAACAATCCAAGCGGACTGGCGAAGGTTCGGCCCTTGGCAACCGATACTCTGATGTCCTGCAGACGTTTGTCGCCTAGCTCATCGATCACCTGCTGGGCGGTGAGACCACGCAGCCACAACTGCGCGCTGCGCAAGGCAGCGGCAGGGCTCAAGTAGCCCGCGTCCGCATCCGGGCGGATTAGCAAAAGGTGGTAGAACTTCCCCATCAGCAGCATGGTCGCCATGTCGTCTACAGCCCAGAGAGTACAGACGACCGCAGGCGCGCCTGCAAACAGAAAAGCGGCCGCCAACCCGATGTACTCATCCGCGAGGTCGTGTGGGTCCGTGATGTTCGTCTCGCATGCGGAGAGGACGACAAGCATCGTCTCGGACAACCACAGCCCCTCGTCGAACAGTGTGCCAACCGTGCAGCGATGCCCGTTCGCCAGCCTCAGTGCCGAGTCCATAGGACTGTTCCAGTCGTAGTAGGCATGGCCGGCGAAGTGGAAGAAGCAGTTCGTTGTGAGGGCTCGCAGCTCACGAGCCGATGCCTGCTTCGCGAGCAGGATTCTCCGATCGGCTTCTGCGAACGGTGCGGCGATCCATTCGACTTCCATGGGTGAGAACTGCAGGTCTTCCGTCGGGTTGCCGACGGCTGTCAGGGTGCGGCGCACTGCCTTGTCGGCCGAACGCTCCTTGCAAATACGCAGGAGCGTCGAGCTCGGCGCATATGCGATCTCGTAGTCGTCGATGACGTATCGCCGGCCCACGGGGCCGTCGTTTCGGTACATGCCCGCAAAAGGAAAAAGATGAAGGCCACGATGCGGCACGATCTGCAGCCGGCGCACCGGTAAGCCTTTGAGGCCGGCCGCGAGCGGTGCGACGACCCGTGCGTGCAAGTCTCCGAGCGTGTCATTGATAGCTTTCAGCCACGCGCGACGCCCCTGCGCTTTGCGCCGAACTCCGTATTTTGCGAACCAGCTATTCTCGCCTCCAACCAGCAGCCGGCGCAGCATGGCGTCATCAACATCCGGCAGCATGAACGTCTCGAATTCGTGCGCCGGCCGCAGAGCCGCGTCCTGGCTTCGCTCTTGCGACTGCCGACCGCGAATGAGATGAGCAATGGTGCCCTCGTCCGTGACGGTGAACTGCAAGTGAGCGTGGTCACTGCGTCCGGCCACTGAGTCAGCCACCTCACGAAATGCAACCGTATCTCCACGTGCCAGCATCATCGTGTAACGCCACCGGGTCTCGATGAAGCGCTGTGACGAGGTCTGGATCACCGTAGTCAAGTCGCGCGCTCTCTTGGGCACGCTGGGCTGCCGACGCGTTGCAAACACGATGCCGCCCATGGCAGCGCCGGTTGTCTGCATTCTGACGCCCAGCACAGGACGGCGATGGAGCGACGTGTCGAGCGCCTCCTGCATGGCCTCCAGCAGGAGCGTGCTCTCGACATGCTTGGAGGGATCGAGCATTTGCGAGATCCAGAATGGGACATCGTCCCCCCCCAAGGCTACTCCTGCAAAGCGCGGCTCTCCGTCTCCGAACGTGAGCAGATTTGACAGCGCTGCGTCGAAGCGAGCGAGAACGTCGGCATGCGCTGAGGCGCTGGCTCGAGCCGCGCTCGACTCCATGACCTGCCGCAGGTCCTCGATGGCGTCATAGAGATCTGACGCGCACTCATGCGCGCCGTCTGCCGCATCCGCCTGTAACGCCGCCACCTTGGACCAGACGCGTCGCACCAGGAACAACCGCTCGTGCGCTTCCGTTCCTCTTAGAGCATCCCAGTGTTGCTCGAAGCTGGCCAGATGTTTCGGCACGAGAGCGGTCGAGCCCGGCTCCCTTGTCTCACCCTCATCTTTCCGTCGTCCGACGGCCACGATCTCCGTTTCTTCACTGGCGTCGCTCGCGGGTGTGCCGCCCGTGACGCGAACATCGCGCAGAGTACCGGTGTTGCGCCAGTACTCGCGGAGCTCCGGATCCAGGACGCGCTCCGGATCGCGTTGCCGGCGGGCGATCAGGTCGCCGAGATATCTCGTCTTGGACTTCTCGCTGCACTCTAACGCCAACGCGTCGTAGCCAAGCCTCAAGGCACATAGCGCGGCACGATCGTAGAGCCGCGCCTTTTCATGGAAGAATCGCTGCAGCTTGTCTTCTTCTAGCAGTGCGAACCACAACTGGTCGATCACCCTCATGGCGCGCTGATAGCAATCCCAAGCGGAGCGGTCATCCTGCGTCGCGGCCAGGCATTCGCCTGTGGCGAACAGCGCGCGCCATTCAATGGCCGGCGCTGCGATCGAGGCCGCGATATCTGCCGCACGTCTATAGGCGCTGATAGCCGCCGACCACCGCTCAGCGCTTCTCATCGCGTCGCCAACAATCACCGCGACCGCAAGAGCGATGTCCGCAGGATCGGTCAACGATTCGATCGCGTTGAGCACCTCCGGCGTTTCCATCGTTACGCAGGCATGCGCGAGACGTCCCAGCAGCTTCGAGGCGGGCGAGGCATCCTTTTCTGTGAAGCCGGTCATCCGACCGCTCGCGATGATCTCTCGCGCGAAGGCTCCCATGTCCAGCGGCGCGCTCAGGATTGTATCCGAAACATCCCACGCGCCGGCTGCGCGCAGCACGTCAACGACGGTTTGTTGCACGGCCAGCTGCACTTCCGGGTCAGGATCGTCGAGACCGCCGAGGAGTGCGGGTGCTGCGCTAATGGCTGCACGTCGGCTCAGTGCTCGAGCGGCGATCAGGCGCACTTCCCGGTCGCTGTCGGTCAGCGCCAGCGCAAGTGAGTCGATGACATCAAGCCCTTCGGGAAGGTTCGCCAATATTCGTAGCGCGCCGCGCCTGTACGTTACCGAGGGACGGTGGGCGCACTCGAGGACCGTTCGAATCATTTCATCAGGGTCGAAGCGCTGCAGGGCGGACAGCAGGCTATCGGCAAGCGCAGGTGGCGGCTGACCGCCTATGGTTCGGATCAACGGCGGAATTGCTAGTGCATCTCCCATGTCCGCGAGTGCGCGAACAGCGGTGTCTCGAATGTCCTCTGCCTCGTTCTCGTCATTGATTCGGCGCATTAGCGCGTCGCGCGCAGGCAGGTATCGTCGCGACCAAACCGAGGCCACTGCCGTGCGCCTCTGCTCGGGATCTTCGGCGTCCAGCCGCAGCACGTCTAAATCTGTGAGCACGAGCACGCGTGTGCGGTCCTCTTCTTCGACTGCGAGGAGCGTACGGTCACCCTCTACTCGAACATCGCAGCCATTATGCCACCCTTGCGCCGGGTAGGTGCACCAGAGTACGAGTCGGTTGTTGTCGATGGCGTAGGTGCGACACTCAGGACCACCCCGCCCGGCGTGGACATGAAAAGCGAGAATGCCGGAGCGGCAGCTGATCGACCCCGGGGCTGAGTAGTGGCCATTGAAGTAGAGCGGGCCGAGAGCGGCCACCTTGCGACCTCTCGAATCGAACAGCGTAAGCCCCTTATCGTAGGCACATACGATCGAATCGGTCCTGTCATCGACCGCCATGGCATACGAGTTGCCACTGTAGACGCCGGCGAAGTGCCCTTCGACGATCACGCGGCGGCGATCGTCTGCCAGTCGATACACATGCAATCCGCGTCCATATCCAGTCCCGAATGCGATACGCCCGGCGCGCGAGCAAGCACCGGTGTCGAGTGAGTCCTCTCCGAAAGCCTCGGCTTCCGGGATGGCTTCGTCGTGCACAACGTCGAGACGGCCGCCGTCGATCGTCAGAAGGCCGATGCAGCGCTGGCCGAACGCGATCCTTCCCGCGATTACGATCGTTCGGGGGTCGATCCACGCACCATGATAGGCGCCATACAGCTGCTTCTCGGAATCGACGATCGGAGACGATGTCCAAGGCTCAGCGTAGATCAGCAGCCGCGACCAGTTTCCCTTGCCGCCCGGCATAACGAGCAGGTGCCTACCATCACTGGAGAACTCCAGGGTATGCGCGCCGTGAGGTAGAGGGTGACGAGCGATCTCGGAGCCGGTCTCGTAGGACGTGAGTCGTAGGTAGTACTGGTTATCTACTTTGCCGCAGTCGGCGACGACTTTCGCCATCGGCGACAGCGCCACTGCATACCCCGAGATCTTCTTGATCTGCGGAGTGGCTCCCAGCTGCGCAAACGGTTGCGTGGCCATAGTTCCCTCACTTGGCTTTCAGCACCCAGTATTCCGGCGTAGCCTCATCCGGCAAGGCAACTAAGCCTCGCTGTGCCGGCTTGAGGTTTGCCCAAAGCAATTTCTTGAGGTCGGCGATCAGCGGTTTCGAAGCCGCGAAGTAGCCGTGGCCGAGCAGGTCCATCTTGATACGCGTAGCGGAAATGGTGTCGATACCGTCATGGATGTAGATTGGAGGCTCGTAGCCGATACGAAGATAATCGTGAATCTTCGACGAAATCCTGAGCGCACGGTCGTGCGCGCACGAGTACAACGTGACTGCCTCTTTCGCCGCGGCGGTGTAGTGCCGCGCCATCGGAGTGAACTCGACGCGGCCTACATCTGGCGCGGCGAGCACGAGGTGGCCGATGCAGTTGCGCCTCGCCGATGAGGCGAGCTCTTTCAATGCAGCGGCGACGAGACGGTTGCCCATGCTGTGCGCGATGATGTCCACGCGCTCTAGGCCATGGATCTCGAGCAACGTGTCCAGGAACTCGAGGAACCGCGAGGTCGTGGCACGGATCGTCTCCTCGTCGCGCGGATAGTAGCGAACCTCGCCGGCCGACGGCCAGCTGTAAAAGGCCGTCACGCCATCGACCGTAAGATCGCACGCGAGCTGCGCGGCTCGCAACGCGGCGTCCTCGAACCTCACGTTGAAACCGTGGACGAAAACGAGTGCCGACCGGCCCTTCGGGCGAGAAGCCATCTCCGCAGTGATCCTCTCCTGGAAGATCTCCCGCTCGAGCACACGGATGGATGTGAGCCGCAATCTGTCGTCGGCACGCAGCATGAACGTCCGCCGGACCCAGGAGCTCCCCAAGGAACCCTCAATGTGACTTTGTGGCACGAATACCAGACAAGAGCCCAAATAAAGCTTGTTCAGATCGATGACGGAAGAAAAGCCAAGCGCTGGATCGGCCGGCTGCAACGGAGCACGGTTGGTCCCAAACCACACCCGGTAGGTGCGATCTGCACGCGGTTCCGCCTCATCGAGAATGCCGGCCGGGATGATGGGCGTAGAAATCTCCAAATCCGGCTTGCCGACGTCGGGCTCGTCCCGGCCACGCTCACGGGGCGGTGGAGCTCTGGGCTTTCGCGGGACGGAGTTCGCCTCGCTGAGCATAAGCAGCTGCACCATCGGGTCAGCTGCGGCACTCAGCTCCGCGAAGATCCGCAGGTACTTTTTATAATCATCCGGTGCGGCATACGGAACGTCTCGTCGGCCCGGCCTCGCAATCGCCTTCGCGGCATACTGGCACTGCTTGCGCAGCTCCGCATGGCCCAGCGCGAGTGCTATTTCGGCTAGCTCGCGAAAGCTGCTTGCGAGAAAGCCCATGATCCGATGAAGCAACAAACGCACTGCTGCCGGTGTGGGCTGCGTCGTGCGCAGGGAGGAGGTCTGGAACTCCTGCATCAACACGTCGATGCTATCAAGAAAAACGCCGCCTTGGACCTCAGATGCCGACTTGGTCAGTTCGAGGATCGTCCGCCGAGTGCTTTCCAGGATCTCGATGCCCTGCTTCGCGAACTCATCAACCCATAGACGGTGGACCTGACCATCCTCGAGATCCGAATTGTCAAGCTCGCGTGAGCTGAGGGCGCCGAGTCGGATCAGGTCCTTCGCAATCTCCGCCGAGATCTGGAGAGTATCCATCGACCATTCCTCTGATGGCTGCCGATTTCGTCGGCTGGGAGCGAAGGGTAGCCAGCGCCCAACCCCTCCGGCAACAACCTCGTTGGTCGGAGCGGTGCCTGGACCGCTGCCGCGGTGGGATGATCTCCGATGCGGCGGGGACTCACCCCCGAAATCCGTCCCTCGGGCGCACCCACCGGGGTTTTGACCGCCTCCCGGGTGCGCGGCGACAAACAGGATGGATGCGAGCGTCGATCAGGATGGATGACGCCGGGGTCGGCCAGAGGTTGGGCGTAGCCCGACCGTAGGTTGACCCCGGCGTCGGCGCGGTTTCCGGTGAGGGGACCGCCTGCGACTCCGTGACGCGTGCCGGGATGGCGGGGCTCTCAACTCCCCAGAAGAGATCCCTCCGTGCCCGGCAAACACATCACCGATCAGCAGGCGAAGTTGTACATGAACGTCCGACGAACCCACAGCCGCGAGACCGCCGCGGCCAAAGCCGGCTTCGGCACCAGCACCGGTGGGCGGCTTGATGCCGATCCCCGCATGCCCTCCCAGAAGCGGACACCGCGTGCGTGCCGGTGCCCCGACCCGCTGGCAGAGTATTGGGAGAGCGAGATCGTGCCGATGCTGCTGGCCAGCCCAGGGTTGCGGCCGATCAGCGTGCTGCGCGAGATGCAGCGCCGCCACACCGGGTTCTCTGATGATCTGCGCCGCACGCTGGCGCATGTCCGTCGCCCCGGTCGCCAGCCACACCCGCACCCCGGACGACGGTCCAATCATCCGCGTAACGCCGACATCACCCGCCGCAGCGTCGCTGCGCTGACATCCGAACCAACCCGCACGACC
>JBFWRV010000107.1:0-14036 GCA_050248715.1 Hyphomicrobiaceae bacterium
ACGCAAGAACGCGATGATCTCCTCCGTCGACTTTCCCTTCCGTGCCATCTCCACATCTCCCAACGAGACTTCGGAAATAGCCGGATTCGCTCCTCACGCCTGGTAGCAGATCAGGGATGCAGTCCAGTGCTCCGCACTCCCCTGGACCCCTCCGGTCAGGTCGCGCATTCGCGCGCCCCGAACCCAACGATGATGAGGCGAATACGTGCCCCGACGACGTACACACGCGAAGGCAACGCGCAGCCGCATGGTCTGCATCCGCTTGACGGATGAGGGCTACAACCATCGTTCGGCGCAGGCTCGCGAGCTGGCCTGACCGTGTCGGGCCTGTGCGAGCGTCTGGTCCTCGAAGGCAAGGTCGACATGGCAACCCGGCCGAGTTACCGGGCCATGGACCCTGCCCTCTTCACCGAGCTGCGTCGCATCGGCAACAACATCAACCAGGTGGCACACGCCACCAACAGCAACCTGCCAACCGACGTCATGTTCGCATTCCGCTCGGTCAACCAGCTTCTGACCGCGCTGCTCGGCGATGAGTTGCTGTCCCAAAAACTTCACGCGCTCAAAGCGAAGGCTGGATCGGATGGTCCCCCGGCTTCACAAGCGCGGGATGTCTTTCAAAGGAGCGTGCGCGTACATTCTGCACGATCCAAAGACGACTTCCCGTGAACGGGTCCTCTGGACCGAAACACGCAATCTTATCTCGCAGGCGGACGACGCCTGGTTCGAGATGTTCGCGACCGCTCGCGACCAGGCGGCGCTCAAAGAACAATCCGGCCACGATGCGCGCGGCCGAAAGAACACCAAGCCCGTTCTGCACGTCTCCCTTTCCTGGGCCCTCACCGACAACCCAACACCCCAGCACATGCTGGAAACTGTCACAGCGGCATTGAACGCCATCGGACTTGGCGACCATCAGGCTGTCATTGCCGCCCACGGCGACAAGAAGCATCTGCACGTCCACATGGTGGTCAACACCATCCATCCCGAGACCGGGATGACCGCACCGCTCAAATACACGAAGGAACGCCTGTCGCGATGGGCCGAGGGCTATGAACGCGAGCACGGTATCCATTGCGAGCAGCGGGTCGAGAACAACCGGCAGCGCGATAATGCCTCCAAGGCGAGGCAGGCGAATGCTCTGCTCATGGTGGGGGACTTGAGCAAGGTCGGAGAACACGGCATCTCCGCCGGCAAGGTCCCCTATGTACAGGTGAAGTACAAAGGCCCGAGCCGGCGCGAGTGGTTCACCATCAAGGAACTCAAGGACCGGATGAAACGGCTCCGGGCCGAGATGGACGTGTCCCTGGCCGTCGAACGCACCGCCATGCGCGAGAGGCACGATCAGGCCTTCAAGGCTCTCTACCGCGATACGAAAGCCGCGGTCGACCACGCCCGGTCAGGCGTAAAGAAGCAATTCAAGCCGCATTGGCGCGATCTCTATCGCGTGCAGAAGCGCGAACTGCGCCACCTTGCCCACGCATGGACGGTGTTCGAGCGGGCCGTGTTCGTCATCGGCCAACGCGAGCGGCTGGGCCGTGGCAAACCCATCTCCTTGCGGACTGCCGTCGAACTGATCCGTCGGCCGGGCAAGCTCTTGTCCCGCATCGAGGCTGTCCACACGCGCGAGCGAAGAGAACTGGCGCAGATCGAGAAGGCCGAACTCCACGTCTATAGCGACCGGATCTGGGCGCAGCATGCCGGGCGCGTGGACCGACTGAAGGCCGAACAGTCCGCGGAGCGGACCCAGCAGCGCGACGCCCAGTACGCGGTCACGCGCGGGGTCACCCTGCAGATGGCGAAGGCTTCACTGGCGGCGGAAGCGCAGAAGGTACCTGCCAATGACCATGCCGGCCGCGCAGCCGAGGTGAAGCAGCGTATGGCGGCATGGCGAGCCAAGAATCAGGGCAAGGATTTCGGCCGCGAGCTTTAGCCTTGGATCTACGTTTCAAAGCGGGCAGCGCCCGCGAACGTCCTGGCGCATGCGTCCTTCCCCTCGAACCCCCGGCAATTTGCCATCAAGACGGTGTTGCCTACCCGGTAGGTTCGCCGAATGTGCGTGTGCCCATGCACCCAGTGACTGACGCCCTCCCAACCCTCAAGCGCTTCATCGAGGTCGCTTGCATAAAGGCCATCGAGGCCATTGCCGCTATGGCGCGGGTTCAGACCCTTCCGCGTCGGCGGATGATGCGAAATGACGATCATCTGCCTGCCTTCCGCTGAGCTATGGCATGCGCGAAGGGCCGTGACCGATGCGTCGAACGCCGCGAGGGCGTCCCGCGGCGCGAACTTGCGCAGAATCTCTTTTCCGTCTGCGTCGAGATCCCGTTTTTTTACGAAGAAGAGGTCACCGACACGTCGTTTCACGGCGTCCATGCAGTCTGCGCTGCGTCCCTCGAAATCGCTCCAAAGCGTTGTGCCGAAAAACCGGACGCCGCCAATCTCGACGTGCCGGTTGTCGAGGACCGTCACACCGGGCAGGTAACGAGCTAGCAGGCCGGCCGTATCGTCGAAGATCCCGTCATAATGGTCGTGGTTGCCGGGAACCAGGAGGACGTCTTTGAAACTGGCTAGCGCCGCATCGACAAAGCGATAGACGCGAGACCGTTGGTCGACGCTGTACCGGTCGGTTCTCGCAGGATCGAGGCAACTTGCGTGACAAAGATCCCCCGCAATGATCAGCACGTCCCCTTTGGGTAACCGCCAATTGAAGCCCTGGGACTCAAGATGAAGGTCGCTCAGATAGTGGCAGCGCATGGTGTTCGCTCGCGAATCGCATTGAGCTGCCGAGATTGGACCGGGGCCTCGACCTTGTCGGTTAAGCAGCGTTAACGGTTGCGCTTACGGCCCGGCCAGACAGGAAGGTGCTATTTGACCGTCGTCATCGCCAAGCAGTTCGCAGATACAATCTGCATCGTCTCCGACACCATGATCTCGGACAGCTAGCGGCACACGCAATGCCATTCCTGGCAGGCTCAAGATTGTGACCTTGGGCCCCGCCTTCTCAGTCGCCTATGCCGGGCATGCTAACCAAGCCCTAGACGCCATCCGAGGGGCCGTCTCCATCCTGAAAGACGGCGGTCCAGACGCGGCAGTAGAGCACCTGCGGCAGGCGTCCGCCGATACATCATCGGACATCGACTTCATCGTCGCCGCTCACAAGCCTGAACCGGAACTCAGGCGGGTATGGCAAGGACGCGCCTCTGAGCCACTAGCACATTCGCTCATTGGCGACCCGAGCATCCTTCCGGAGGTTGAGCGCCGCTACAGACCTGCCGACGGTGGCAAAGAAGACGCCAAAAATTTCAGGCTAGCATTCATCGCCGCCTTCACCGACCGCAAGGTGCATGTCGACGTGGGCGTCGGAGGCTTTCCGCTCTCCCTTGTCGCAAGACCTGAAGGCCATCTCTACAAATGGCACTCCCTTTCTCACAGCTGGAAGCCGATTGTGCCTACAGGTGGGACGACCTACGAGGATGAGAATGATCTTCTGACGGGCGAGTGGAGCTTCCGTCACGACCTCATGACCATCAACCAGCCCGGCGTCGCCGTCCTTGCGGTTGAGGTGCTGCAGGCCAAGACCGGTTTCGTTTATGCGCCGCTGCTCGAAGACGATCCCAGCCCTGTCAGGCTGCTCGAGGAGGCGGGACCTTACACTCAGCATCAGGCCGAAATTCATGCAGCGATGAGAATGGCGCTCGACGCCAAGGTCGCCGAACACCTGGCCCGGTTCCAGTGATCCGCGGCCCCTAATTTCGTCACGCACGCGTCGGAGCGAGCGAACATGGAAAAACGCTCGCGAACACGCCTGAACACGCTCCCGTGCGTGACAGAAAAGTCGGGACTGACGAGGGATGCTTCTAAGTCGTTGATTTAATTGGTGGACCTCTCAGGAGAGAAGTCGAACCAGATTTTTGACGAGCTTGCCAACTGGGAGGAGGTTCTGAAGCGCTCTTCGCTGGCAAACCCGCCGCCGCCAGCGCCATGAAGGACCTCCCCAAGTTGGCCCCCAGATCAAGAGCCCCAGCAATGGCCACTCTGCCCGGCGAACGCTTGTCCTTGACCTTCGGGAGGAATGCATGCCTATCGGTAGTCATATAAGGAATGCCGCCATGAAGGAACCCCAGCTCAAGGACGCCAAGGCGACCCTCTCGGCCGTCGTGGACCGGGCTATTGCCGGCGAGTCGACGGTCATCACGCGCCACGGTCGCAAGGAGGCTGTCCTTATCTCCTTCGAGGAGTGGGAGCGCATCTCCAAGGTGTCGAGCTTCGCCGACCTGCCGCTGGCCTTCCCCCGAGAGCCGGATGACATTGCCGAGCGGTCCCGCAAGCCCGCCCGTGCCCTGCGCGGCGAGAACCTCTGGCCGGTGTATCTGCTCAATACCAATATCGTGTCGGCCGATGCCCCGGCCAAGCGCCGAGTCGGCCCGGAACCCGCAATCGGTCGATGCTCCGGGCCTATGTGCGCAGTTCGAGCAGACCCTTCGGTCCATCGGATTGCAGCTGGACCACGGCGTGCAGCGCGCCGTTGATCCATTCGCGCTCGAGCCGCGAAAAGCGTCTCGGCCCATACGGCTTCGATCCGTGGCGCGGAACGATCGCGATTGGTGGCCGCTGGGATGTAGACTGGTCATGATCGCCGGAGGACAGATTTGCGTGTGTGAAGAACAGCCAATCCGGCCGGGTGGTACTGGTCGTCCGCGCGCCTCCAATACCACGCGTGGGCGCAGCGCTTCAGCGACGGGGCGAAGAACGACCGCTACGGGAACCTCAACTCAGCGCTGCGCTGTGTCCGGGGATGACCGACGCATGCCCAATTGAGCAAGTGGTGATTCGCTCAATTGCTAACGGTGTCCCATCGCGCGCGCTAGCGACTCCGTTGTGGATATTTGGCGGCGCGACTTGGTTCCCCGCCGACCGCCGCCCATATCGGCGGCATGACCATCCCCTCTGCACCGCGTTGCTGGATTTGCGGCGACATCGCCACCACCGCTGAGCATATGACCAACCAATCGGTGCTTCGCCTGTTCATGGGCGAGCCGGCGAGGGGCAGCCCTTTCTTCTTCAACTCCAGGACCCGGAAGAACCGCCATGTCCAGGGGCCGGACACCGGTCTGTTGAAGCCGATCAAGGATCTCTGCGGCACCTGCAACAGCAGCCGCACGCAACCGCATGACTTGGCCCTTATGGCCCTGCTGGAATGGATGAAGGCGCGCAAGCCGGTGATGTCGCCCGGCATGGTGCTGCGCCCGCGACAGATATTTGGCCCGGATGCCACCCAGCAACTGCTCAACCTGCATCTCTACTTCGTCAAGAAGTTCGGCTGCCTGGTCGTGCAGGCCCAGCACGAAGGCACGCCGATGCCAATTAATCTGGCCAATGCCGCGAAGGCCATCATGACCGGGAGACCCCATCCGCACCTTTATCTCCGGTTCGGTTGCACCCCGCCGTCATGGCCGACCACCATCGGCCGGGCTAGCCCCGACCACATTCATGACCAGGTCGAAGGCAAGCATGTCTGGCTGGACTGGTGCCACTACTTTGGGCCCTACGCCGTGCACGTCATCTACGCGGAGGATGCCATGAAGCACCACTGGATGCTCGCCGACGCTTGGCATCCCCGCGACGGCATTCAAAAGCTTCGGCTCGCCCTAATCGACAAGCCGATAGACTTTAAGCGGAGCAAAGTCCCGCTGCGCTTCTAGCGGCGAGCCCAGAGCCAGACCGCCAGAACGGGCTAACGCATCCGGACGCGGCGTGACACCGTGCCGGCATTGCAGGCGCGGCCGCGTCAGGTTCGGCATCGCCGAGCCATTGCCAGAAGGTTTGGCATCCTGCGGTTGATGTTGAAGGTGGCAATGTCCTCAGCCCGCGCGCTCACCCACTAGATCAATTTCCCAGCCGAATACCGATCGGCCGTCGAGCGACGGCGACCGGCGGCGCTCGCCCGCGATGAACACTTCGAGCGACGGGCCGGTTGCGGTGCGCTCGAGAAGCCGCGCCTGATCGTCGATGCGCCGGAGCGCCTGCAGTTCCTCGGCCTGTCCAAGCCTGGCTTTCTGCACGGCGGATTTGAGGACGCGGATGGTCTCATCGTAGACCTTGAGCGGCACGGGGAAGGGATGGCGGTCCTTGCCGCCATGCGCCAACGAGAAGCGAGCCGGATCGGCGAAACGGTGCGGCGCGCCGTGCACCACCTCGGCGACCATGGCGAGGGATTCCACGGTGCGGGCGCCGACGCCCGGCGTCAGCAACGGGTCCGCAAAGTCGGAGGGACCTCGGTCGGCGGCGGCTGCGAGCGCCATCATCAACACCGCCAGCATCAATTCCGATGCGCCCAATCCCACGCTGCTGGCCTACGCAACCACCAAGGGCGCCATTCAGAACTTCACTGCCGGCCTCGCCCAGCTGCTGGCGGATAAGGGCATCCGCGCGAACGCAGTCGCGCCTGGTCCTATCTGGACGCCGTTCATCCCCTCGACATTGCCCGAGCACACGGTCGAGAACTTCGGCAAGCAGGTGCCCTTGAAGCGGCCCGGCCAGCCGGCCGAGCTGGCCACCGCTTTTGTGATGCTGGCAGACCCGCTTTCGAGCTACGTATCCGGGGCAACGATCGCCGTGACTGGCGGCAAGCCTATTCTCTAGGTCCCGCAGAACGTCTGCCGCACAACCTGATCGGGCCGGGGCGGAAGCGCATACCGGGCCTGGGTTGCCGGCAGGTCCTCGTAGGGCCTTGCGAGCACAGCGATCAGTTCTTCAAACGGCGCAAAATCGCCCTTGCTCACGGCAGCCGAGATCGCTTCCTCGACGAGATGATTGCGCGGAATGACGGCTGGATTGGACGCGCGCATCACCGACATGCGCTCTTGCACGGTGAACGCGCCGTCCTCGGCAAGCCGGCGTCGCCATGTTCCGGCCCACACATCGTAGGCGCCCGGATCGCTGAACAGGTTGCGGACATCGGCGTCAGCCTCAAGGGGCGCGATTGCTTTGCAGAGGCCGCGGAAAGTCAACGTGCAGTCGGCGTTGTTCTGCGCCATGCAGTCCAAAAGGCCTTGCGCGAGCGACAGATCGCCGGCCTGTGGCTGAAGCAGGCCAAGTTTGCGGCGCAGGCCCTCGGTGTAAGCCGCTTCGAAGCGTGAGCCGAAACCGTCGAGCGCTTCGGTTGCGCTCTGGACGGCCGTGTCCTTGTCGTCGTCAAGGAGCGGCAGGATCGCTTCCGCCAGTCGAGCGAGATTCCACAGCGCGATGCGCGGCTGGTTGCCAAAAGCATAGCGGCCGACGCGATCAATGGAGCTGTACACGGTTGCGGGATCATAGCTGTCGATGAAAGCGCAGGGCCCGTAGTCGATGGTCTCCCCCGCGATCGACATGTTGTCGGTGTTCATGACGCCGTGGATGAAACCAACGTGCATCCATCTGGCGATGAGATCGGCTTGTCGACCTATCACAAGCCCGAGCAGAGCTCGGTAGGGGTTTGCGGCACCGGTCGCTTCCGGATAATGGCGAGCGATCACGTGGTCGGCGAGGCTGCGTAGCGCATCTGTGTCCGCGCGGACCGCGAAGTACTGGAAAGTGCCGACGCGGATGTGGCTGGAGGCGACGCGGGTGAGGACGGCGCCGGACAAAGGCA
This sequence comes from Hyphomicrobiaceae bacterium, assembly GCA_050248715.1. Lineage (GTDB taxonomy): Bacteria > Pseudomonadota > Alphaproteobacteria > Rhizobiales > Hyphomicrobiaceae > AWTP1-13. Next base: position 7,634 of record JBFWRV010000107.1, read on the forward strand.
CCTCACGGCGGACGGTTTCGCCGCTCGCAACAGCCGCCAGCGACCGGGTCGTGGGAATGCCAAGTGCGGCCATCGCTTCGCTAACGATGTACTCGCGCAGAACAGGCCCGAGCGCCGCCCGGCCATCGCCATTGCGTGAGAACGGGGTAGGACCTGAGCCCTTCAGCTGGATGTCACGCCGCGCGCCATCGGCATTGACAACCTCTCCCAGAAGAATGGCGCGGCCATCACCAAGTTGCGGCACGAAAGCTCCGAACTGGTGACCCGCATAGGCCATCGCGAGCGGCTCGCCCAACTCTGGCACCCGGTTGCCCGCGAGCACCGCAACGCCGTCGGGTGAGGCGAGTTTTTTCGGATCGAGCCGGAGGTACCGGGCGAGTGCCTCATTCAGACGGATAAGGCGCGGCGCGGCAACGGGCGTGGGCAGCAAGCGCGCGAACAGCCGTTCAGGCAGCCGCGCGTAGCTGTTGTCGAATGGAAAGACGTCAGTTGATTCAGTTGGGGTCAGCATTTCAGGTCCAGTAACGGATGAGTTCGCTGGCATTGGTCCATCTATTCTCGTGGGTCTGCGCGTTGGCGTCGCCGTCGCGCATTCCTGGCAGGTGGGCGCTGCCTGTCGCGGGTGCTGGCACCATCTTCGGAGCGAGGCTTCGGTGGAGGGCGCCGCGCACGCTCGACCACAACGCCATCGGCCCGACAGCGGTCGCACATCCCGCAGCGCGGTGGATGCTCCTCACCGAAATACCGCCGGATGAAGACACTGCGACATTCCATGGAGTGAGCGTAGTCGGCAATCACGCGAAGGCGCCGTTCGCTCTCGTAACGGAAGATCTTGAGCTTCGCTACCAGTTCCCGGACATCGGTCCTGAACGTCTCCGCTGGCACAACGATGGCGATGTTGCCATCCCGGTCCCGTTCGACGGATCCCGCCTCTTCAAGATCCGAGAGCAACACCTCGCAGATCCTGGCTGGCACGCCAGCCGCATACGCAAGCGTATCGGCGGTCGGGGCGCGTTCTTCGTCCGACCACGCGGTGAGGGCGGCCTCAAGCCGCTCCAGATGCCGCACGCTTGGGCGACCTTGCGCCTGCAGATGCTCGTGGATTTCAAGATCGGCGGGGTCGAACAGGAGAATGCATTGGCCCGGGCGGCCGTCGCGTCCCGCGCGGCCAATCTCCTGAACATACTGCTCCAGGGATCCTGGAGCCTGGTAATGCAGGATGTAGCGGATGTTTGGCTTGTCGATGCCCATGCCGAAAGCGGTCGTAGCGACCATGATCAGGCGCCTGGACGGATTCATGAACTGGCGCTGCGCTGTATCACGGTCGGCAGCCCGCAACTTCCCGTGATAGCGCGTCACGGGGATGCGCGCGCGCCCGAGGGCGCCGGATACTTCATCCACCGCCGTCGTGGTGGCGCAATAGATGATGCCGGGCCGCTGCAGGCGTTTGATGCGCCGGGCAGCTGCGGGGAACTTCGCCGCGCCGGGCACAATGTCGACGGTGAGGCCAAGGTTCTCACGGAAGGCCGGTGCTACGATCACACGTGGGTTGTCGAGCCGAAGCCGCTCGGCGATATCCTCGCGAACCCGCGGCGTTGCCGTTGCAGTGAGGGCGAGCACCGGCGGATTTCCCAGACGCTTGCGGGCGTTGCCGAGCTGCAAATAGGACGGCCGAAAATCGTGCCCCCATTCCGAAATGCAATGCGCCTCATCGATGCACAGAAGCGCGGGTCGCGCGCGTTCGAACAAGGGAGCAGTTGCAGCTGACTCAAGTGTCTCGGGCGTCGTAAGGACCACGAGGCGGCCGCCCTTCGTGAGCCGTTCAAGCGCAACGCGCCGCTCGGTTGCCCGCAGCCGGCTGTGTAGCGCAATCACCGGAACGCCGCGCTTTTTGAGCGCGCGCTCCTGATCGGTCATGAGGGCAATCAGCGGCGAGATAACGACGGTTGGCCGCTCAACAATCATGGCCGGGACCTGATAGATAAGCGATTTGCCAAAACCGGTCGGCAGCGCCACGAAGGCATCGCGGCCGTTGAGGACAGCCAGCATCGCCGATTCCTGCTCCACATGCAGGCTCTGGATGCGGAAGATCCGGCGCGCGGTCTCGCGGCAGGCGCTGAGCAGGTTTGTCTTCATTATATCCTTGGTAGCCCGCATCCGGCCTCGTCCAGGCGCGCTGGCTTGGTGCCGCGCATTCTAGCACGGCTCGTCGACGGTCCCTTTGGGCCAAGCTGACGCTTCCGGACGCTACTCATGTCTCGACATTGCCGGGCAGTCTGGTGGGCACCACATTCACTACAGGACATCTGGAGACAACCACCATGGCTAAGACCAGCAAAGCCCGCGCGATTGGACTGAACCACATCGCTCTTGAAGTAGGTGACATCGACGAGGCACTGGAGTTCTACGGTCGCCTGTTCGACTTCAAGCTGAGGGGCAGGGGCGAGGGAATGGCATTCATCGATCTCGGTGACCAGTTTCTTGCACTGCAGAGCGGTCGCAAGCAGCCGGCCGACGACGGCCGCCATTTCGGACTGGTGGTCAACGATAAGGAGGCGGTTCGCTCGGCGCTTGAAGCCGCCGGCGTCAAAACATTGCCCGGCAAGTTTCTCGATTTCCTCGATCCGTGGGGCAACCGCATCGAGATCGTCGACTACGACAACATCCAGTTCACGAAGGCACCGCATGTGCTGCGCGGCATGGGGCTGGCCGGTCTCGCAAAGACGCCGGGAGCTCTCAAGGAACTGGCGGAAAAAGGCATGAGTCCCGATGGAATGAGGGACGGTTGAACTATTTGGTCCGGACGCGGCGTGACACCGGGCCGGCCTTGCCGGTTCGGCCGCGACCGCTTCGATCCCGTCCCTTGCCCGTGAGTACCACCCATGTGGGCGCGTGGTCGCTGGCTCCCGGCCTGCCGCGGACATCGCGGTCGACACCGGCGCTCTTGAGTCGGTTCTCGAGAGCAGGGCTCAGCAGCAGGTGATCAAGACGGAGCCCCGCGTTTCGCTGCCACCGGTTTCGCAGATAGTGCCAGAAGGTATAGATGCGCTCGTCCGGATACTGCGCACGTAGGGCATCCGTCCACCCTTGCGACAAGAGCTTGGCATAGGCAGCGCGGCTCTGCGGCTGCACCAGTGCGTCGTCGTCCCACGACGTTGTCGGATAGATGTCCATCTCGGTCGGTGCGACATTGTAGTCGCCGGCCAGGACGGCGGGCACGTTCTCTTTCAGCAGTTTGCGTGCGTGCGCCTGCAAACGCCTCAGCCAAGCAAGCTTGTAGTCAAACTTGGGGCCCGGTTGCGGATTGCCGTTGGGCAGGTAGATGCTGCCGACAAGGATGCCGCCAATCGCCGCCTCGATGTACCTCGACTGATCATCCGATGGATCGCCGGGAAGGGAGGTTCGCGTTACGACAGGTTCGGAAGCGCGCGAGAGGATGGCGACACCGTTCCAGGTGCGCTGGCCCTTCCACACCGGGTAATATCCGGCCTCGCGAATAGCCTCGGCCGGGAATTCCGCATCGGTGCATTTGAGTTCCTGCAGACAGACGACGTCCGGCTCGGCCTTCGCAAGCCACTGCAGGAGATTGGGCAGCCTGCGGTTCACATTGTTGATGTTGAAGGTGGCGATCTTCATCACGCCATTGGGCCTCCGATCTGTTGGAGCGCTTCGGGGTCAGGGCGCAATCAGCCTTTATCACCACGCTTCTTTTTCCATCGCAGGTATTGGAGGTGGTCCACAAGGGCAGCCTGCTCCTCTGGCGTCGGGTTAAGCTCCGAAAGTGCCGCAACGCCGCGAGCGTGCTTCTTTCCGCTGCCGGATTTTTCGTCGGGCGACACATAGCCCGCCAGCTCCATCAGGTGCAGGAAGTCGATTTTGTAGAACTCGGCGAGCTTGCCCAGAATGTTCGCAGATGGCTGTTTGATCTTCCCGCTTTCGATCTGCGACAAGTACGCGTTCGAAATATCCTTGTCGGTTCCTTCCTCCACCTCGCGCAGGGTCAGTTTCCGCTCCGTCCGAATCCCCGCGAGGTGCTGACCGAGCGTCACCCTCTTTTCCCCGTCGTCCTTCTTTCCCGCCACGCAAGCCCCCTCGAACCTTCTGATTCAGCTGGTGATTTTAAGGGAATCTGCTTGGTCCGTCAAGCCTGCTAAGAGAAGTTGCTTGATATTTCAAGCACGCCGCGTTATCTTAGCAAGTGGAGGCCATGAAGGCCGGACAAGGAGAACTGGCATGACACATGGAGAGGGCGGCGCAGATGCCGCGGAACTGGCCAATGCCCACGCGGCGGGGGCCTTCAACATCACGATCAACGGCCAGGCGCTGCAGGTGCATGACCCCGTAGAAACGGGACGGCAGCTCCTTTCGGCTGGCGGCTTCGACCCGGCCTCGGACCACATCCTGATCCGCATCCTGAAGCACGGCGCCGAACTCATCGGTCTCGACGAGCAAGTCGATCTCCGTCGCAGCGGGCCTTTTGTCTTCGAGGCTTTCGCGAGCGACCGTTCCTTCAACTTCACGATCGACGATCGCGGCTACGTCTGGGGCGCTCCTTCGATTGCGGAAGAGAAGCTCCGTGACATCACCGGCTTGGACGATGACATGGTCTTCGTCCTCGAGCGCAAGAACAAGCCTGATCTCGAACTCGAGACAGGCGATGTCGTGATGCTCGACAAAGGTGAGATCGAACACCTGCGCACCCGCAAGGGTACGGTCACGGTCTACATCGACGACGTCGAGAAGCAGATCCCGCGCGGCAAGTACACCACCGAGCAGCTTCTGCAGATCCTTGGCGTCGAGGACGGCTATGTGCTCGATGTCGTCAACGAGCATGGCCAGCTGGTCCCCTTGAAGCCCGGCGAGAAAATCCGGGTGAAGAAGGGCATGCGCTTCATCAGCCAGGTCCCCTGCGGTGGCTCGTCATGAGCGCCGGGCAGGATGGCTTTGCCGCGCTGCAGGCGCTGCACGGTGACTGCGTTCTTCTGAAGGAGGGCGGCAATCCTGCCGTCCTTCTCCGGAAGTTCTCGTTCCGCGCGGCCGATTCCGATTTCGAGATGGATCTGCTTCTCCACCCGGGGCCGCATAGCGGCTACACGACCAGGCTGTTCTTCGAACACCAGATCGCCGGGCGCGGCGCCAACTGGAACCGGCACCGCGTCGTCGAGCGGGATTGGTGGGCACCGTCCTGGCAGAACGTGCAGGCGACGCTGCCATGGCCCGCCATGCTCTGCGCGCACCTGAGGGCAGTAGCATGAAGGTTCGCTTCAAGATTACGGCCGATCTGCTAGAGAGCATCCGCGCGGACCTGATCCGGCCCCATGCATTCGCGCATGAGCGTGTCGGTTTCATTTCCACCGGCATCGCGGCCATCGGCAACGACGTCGTGGCGCTTGCCCGGGCCTATCGCCCCGTGCCCGACGAGGACTATCTCAACGATCATAGCGTCGGCGCCATGATGGGCCGCGAGGCTATCCGCAAGGCGCTCGAATGGTCGATGCAGGCCGCCCACGCCTCGTTCCATGTGCACACCCATGGCGGTTGGGGAATCCCTGGCTTCAGCAGTGTCGATCTGCGCGAGAACCGCAAGTTCGTGCCCGACTTCTTCAAGGTCTCGGCGCGGTTCCCTCATGGGGCCATCGTCTTAAGTGACACGGCCGCCACCGGGCAGGTCTGGCTCGGCCGCAGCAAGGAGCCCGTGCCCATCGACAGCTTCATGGTGGTGGGCCCCGGCCTCAAGACATGGGGCCGCAAATGAAGCGGCTTGATCGCCAAAGCTTTCTTGGCCCGCACAGCGAGAAGGCGCTGCAGGAGCTCACAATCGGCCTTGTCGGGATCGGTGGAGGCGGCTCGCACTCTGCGCAGCAGACCGCGCATATCGGCATCGGCGGCTACGTCCTCGTTGACCCCGACCGCATCGATCTGACCAACACCAACCGCCTGGTTGGAGGGACGCTGCTGGACGTCTTGTGCCGCCGGTTCAAGACCGCGATCGCGGCCCGAGCCATACGGTCACTCAACCCGTCTGCGAGGGTCATCGAGGTCCGCAAGTCGTGGCACGACGCAGCCGATGCGCTCAAGCGTTGCGACGTCATTCTCGGCGCGGTCGATTCCTTCAAGGAGCGCGAGCAACTCGAACGCTTCGCGCGGCGCCATCTGATCCCCTACATCGACGTCGGCATGGACGTGCATGAGACCAAGGCCGGATACCTGGTCTCGGGACAGGTCATCCTCTCCACGCCCGGGCATCCATGCTTGCGCTGCTGCGGTCTCATCACCGACGAGCGGCTGACCGAGGAGGCGCGCCGGTACGGCGCGGCCGGCGGGCGCCCGCAGGTCGTGTGGCCAATGCCGTGCTCGCATCGACCGCCGTGGGCCTTCTCATGCAGATGGCGACGCCATGGCA
>JBFWRV010000108.1:0-13728 GCA_050248715.1 Hyphomicrobiaceae bacterium
CGGACGCCGCCATCCAGCATATGGCGGCCGAGCGCGCACGGCGCTTCCAGGAGGCAGCGCCCATGACCGCGGCTGCCGCGGCGACCGTCATCCTCGACGGGGTCAAGGCCGAGCGCTGGCGCATCCTCGTCGGCCAGGACGCGCACCATCTCGATGAGCTGGTCCGGCAAGCCCCGGAAGACGCCTACGATGACGCGTTCTTCGAGCGCTTCGCGGCCGAGAACGGCTGGCGGGTCGGCCGTTGAGCCTGATCCCCCCATTCACCAGCGCCGAGGTCCGGCCGCGCCTCACCGACATTGATTGTGCATGGAGGAAGCTCTGATGGAGAAGCGCATCGATCCGGCCCTCGAAAAAATCCTGCCGTTGCTGCCGCTCAGGGACGCGACCGGCCTGACACCGAAGAAGGCGCGCGAGGAGCTGATCGCGCTCGCGGAATCCCGCAAGGACGCACCGATGCCGCAACCTGCTTCGATCGCGGACATCACCATTCCCGGCGCCGCCGGGCCGATTGCGGCGCGCGTGTACCGGCCCGCCAGGCTTCCAGCGCCGACGGTCGTGTTCTTCCACGGGGGCGGCTGGGTTGCGGGCAATCTCTTCACGCACGACCGGCTGGCGCGGACGCTCGCCGTCGAGCTCGATGCGGTGGTGGTCAGCGTCGACTATCGCCAGCCGCCCGAGATTCCTTTTCCCGGCGCCTATGAGGATGCGCTCGCCGCGACGCGGTGGGCGGCCAAAAGCATTGCCGATCTCGGCGCCGCTCCCACGCGACTGGCCATCGCCGGCGACAGCGCCGGCGGCAACCTCGCCGCGGCCGTAGCGCAAGGCTGCCGAGACGGCGGGCCGCAGCTGGCCGCGCAGTTCCTCATCTATCCGGCCACGGACCTCACGGGCAACTACGCATCGCCGGCCGAGAACGCCAGGTATCCCTCGCGGAAGGAGAATGCGGCCGGCTATTTCCTGACCGACCAAGCAATGCGTTTCTTCGCCGGCCACTACATCCCCAACGTGCGCGATGCCTCCGATCCGCGCGCTTCGCCGCTGCGTGCCGCGAGCCTGAAAGGGCTGCCTCCCGCCGTCGTCTGCACCGCCGAGCTCGATCCGCTGCGCGACGAAGGCGAGGCGTATGCCAAGGCGTTAGAGACCGCCGGCGTTCGCGTTGCCTACTACCGCGAGCCCGGAATGATCCACGGCTACTTCGGCATGGGCGCGGCCTCCCCTGCCGCAGAGCAGGCGCGCCAGCGCGCCACTGCCGAATTCAAGGCGATGCTTGGCAACTAACCTCGCGGAGGTCGGCCGATGTTGTTTCTTGTCATCTCCACCCCGCGTCCGGAGAGACCTTCAGAGCTGGCGCAGGCGCGCCAGTCCTTCTGGCCATGGATCGGCAAGTACGAGGCGAGCGGCGTGTGCAAGCACATCTACGCCCGGGTCGGGCGCGGCGCGGCTGCGATCTTCGACGTCGAGAGCAACGCCGCGCTGCATCTGATCCTGAATGAATGGGCGGACATCATCCCCGCCCATTTCGATACCTATCCCCTCGTCGAGCTCGATGCGACCAAGCGGATGCTGGCGGCGCAGGCCGCGGCCCGCACGTAGCGGCGCGGCGGATGGTTTTCCGGCACGCGATTGTTGGCTAAGCTCGATCCGAGCCTATCGGAATCTTCTCCCCAAAGCGCACCGCCGCCTGCGCCGAGCGCCAAAGGACCCAGCATGCCCAGCGCCCTCGACGGAGTGGTCGTTCTCGACCTCGGCACCGGGCCGGCGGCCGCGCTGGCCACAATGTTCCTCAGCGATGACGGTGCGCACGTCGTGCGCCTCGTCGCACCCGGCACGTCGCATCTGCGTGACGGCGGCTTCGTCGTATGGGACCGCGGCAAGGCATGCGCGACGCTCGACGTGCAGGCGGCGATGGCGGGGCTCGCCGCCGGTACCCACCCGCCGGCAGGAACGCCGACTGCCGAGTTCGATCGGCTGATTGCCGGCGCCGATGTCCTCGTCGAGGACTTCGCGCCGGGCTCGCCAATGCAGCGCCTTGTGGCATGGCCACGGCTGAAACGCATCAATCCGCGCCTCGTCGCCTGCTCCATCACCGCCTACGGCAAGCATGGCCCGTGGAAAGACGAGCCGCCGACCGAAGACCTGGTGCTGGCCCGCACCGGCCTGCTCTCGGGCATGCCGGGCTTCCGGCCGGCGCCGGTGCACGTCGTGCACCCGCTGCCGAGCGTCGGCGCGGGACTGTTCGCGGCGATCGGGATCGCGTCCGCCCTGCTGGCGCGCGAGACCACCGGCCGTGGCCGCCTGGTCGAGACGTCTCTCATGGCCGGCGCGCTGCTGTACCAGACCAAGGTCACCGGCGAGCATCTCGAGCGCCATGTGTTCCAGACACACCCTTCGGGCAGCGCGCCGTTCTACAGCGTGTATCCATGCGCGGATGGGCAGTGGGTGCAGCTCGGCTGCGTGCACATCGGCTTCATCACGACCGCGGCCAAGCTCCTGGGGATCACCGAGCTGATCGCCGAGCCGCGCTTCAAGATCGGCAAAGGCGGCGCCGCGCCGCAAGACGATGCCGAGCTGCGCGCGACCCTGACGCGCATCCTGCAGTCGAGGCCCTATGCTGAGTGGGCGGCGGCCTTCGAGGCGGCCGACGTTCCGTTCGCACCGGCACGTCTTGCCGAGGACGGCTTGGGCGATCCGCAAGTGCAGCACAACGGCATGGTGGCCACGCTGGATGATCCTGGAGTCGGGCCGGTGGTACAGCTGGGCGTGCCGATCCGGATGAGCGCAACACCGGGCCGCATTGCCGGTCCCAGGGCATCAGCGCCATTGGCGGTCCAGGGTCTGCAACTGCGCTCTTTCGCAGATGCACCTGCCCCGACAGCTCCTGCCACTGAAGCCGCCGACCCTCCACCACTTGCCGGCGTGCGCATCCTCGAGATCACCAATCTGATCGCCGGGCCGACGGCCGGCCGCATCCTTGCCGATCTCGGCGCCGACGTGATCAAGCTGGAGCCCCCCGGCGGCGACATGTCCCGGCCGATCGCGCGCACCTACTTCTACAGCGTCAACTTCGGCAAACGCTCGATCTGTGTCGACACATCGAAGGAGGCTGGCAGGAGCATCGTGCAGCGCATCGCCGCCTCTGCCGACGCGCTGATTGCCAACCTGCGCCCGCACGCCACCGAGCGCATGGGCATCGGGCCCAAGGTCAACGCGAGGCTGATCGAGACGCACATGACGGGCTATGGCTGGACCGGCCCATACGCCAAGCGCCCCGGCATCGACCCGCTGGCGCAGGCGCTGATGGGGCTTTCCCGCGCGCAGGGCGGGGCCGAGAATCCGCCGGTTTTCCCAGCTCAGCTCGCCCCCACGGACTACACCAACGGCGCCATGGGCGCGCTCGGCACCATCATGGCACTCTATGCCCGCACCCGCTCAGGCGTCGTGCAGCGCGTCGACAGCGATCTCTTGAGCGGCGGCATCGTCTTGAGCTCCGCCTGGTTCACGCGCTACGCCGGCAAGCCCGAGCGTCCGCTAGCCGACAAGGACCAGTACGGGCTCGGGCCGTTCCATCGCCTTTACCGCGGGCGCGACGGCTGGATTTACGTCGCCGCCGACAGCGAGGAGGCACGCCCCGCCATGTGCAAGGCGCTCGGGCTCGAATTTCCTGACCCGGAGGCGTCGACACCGCCGGCTGGCCGACACCCCAACACGACGACATTCGCGTCAGGCTTGGCCAAGATCGTCGCCGAGCGCTCCGTGGCCGAGGTGCTGGTGGCGCTGCGTGCGGCAGGTGTTCCCTGCACCGAGACGCCACCGGGCGATGCCGAGATATTTCTCGACGATCCGCACGCGGCCGCCAACGACATGGTCGCCGTCCGCCGACACCCCACGGCCGGCACGATGCGGATCGCCTGGCAGCTTATCCGGTTCGGAGACACCGAACATCCGGCCGGACTGCCCACGCCGCTCCTCGGCGAGCACACCCGCGACGTCCTGCGCGAGGTCGGCTGCAGCGAGGACGAGATCGCCCGCCTGCACGCCGACGGCATCGTGAAGACGGAGACGTCGTAGTCTCGTCATGCCGACCGAAGGCGACTGCCCGAGAGCCGGCACCCAGGGTCTCGGTCACCAACGTCTTTCTTGCGGCCCTGGGTCCCGATTCGCCTTCGGCGAATATCCGGGATGACATCAGCTCGCGACCCAGCCCTGCACCACGGCGGCCTCGTGGCGGCAGCGCTCGGGCGATCCCAGCAGCTGGCGGTTCGTGCCGATGCGCTTGAACCAGAAGTGCAGGCCCTGCAGATCCGTGAAGCCCATGCCGCCGTGCACCTCGGTGGCAAGCGTTGCCACCTGCCGCCCCACGTCGTCGAGATGCGCCTTGGCCTGTAGCGCCGCGAGCCGCGCCTCCTCGGGCATGGCGTCCTGCGCATGCGCGGCGAACCATACGAGCGACCGACAGGGCTCGAGCATGGTGACGAGGTCTGCCAGCGTGTGCTTGACGGCCTGGAACGAGCCGATCACGCGGCCGAACTGCACGCGCTCCTTGGCGAAGGCCACGGCCTGGTCGAGCATCGCCTGCGCCGCGCCCAGCGTATCGGCGGCGAGCATGACGCGCCCGGCATCCAGCACCTTCGTGCGGGCGGCGAGAGGATCGTTGGCCGCGGACAGCAGCACGGCGGGCGCGTTCTCGAAGGTGACATCGAGCAGTGGCCGGCTTCGGTCGAGACTGGGCACCAGTGTCGCGCGCACGCCCGGCGCATCCAGCGCGACCAATGCCGGACGACCGTCGGCGAGATAGATGAGCGCGTGCGTCGCACCGCCGCCGTCGAGCACGCCCTGCACCCTCCCGGACAGGCGCTGACCCTCGAAGATCGCATTCGCCGCGCCCGCCTGCCCGATTGCGCCGGCGAATCCCACGGCGATGCGCACCTCACCGGACGCGACCTTCGGTAACCACTCCCGTTGCTGTGCCTCCGTGCCGCCCGCCTGCAGCGCCATCGGCGCCATGACTAGGCTCGCCGAGAAGGCACTGGGGGCGGCGTGATAGCCAAGGCTCTCCGCGACGACCGCCGCATCGAGGACGCCGAGTCCCGCCCCGCCGTGCCGCTCGGGCACCGCGAGGCCCGCGACACCCTGGGCGACGAGGCCGCTCCAGAGCTCGGAATCGTGCCCCGTTCCCGCGGCAGCAACGGCACGTCGCCGCTCCATTGGCAGGCGATCGGCAAGGAAGCCGCGCAGCGACGCCTCCAGCAGCTTCTGCTCATCCGAGAGGGCGAATTCCATGGCTCAAGCCCTTGCCGGCGTCGCCGCTGCCTTCGGCTCGCGCGGCAGGCCGAGGCCGCGCTCGCCGATGATGTTCTTCTGGATGTTACTGGAACCGCCGCCGATCATGAGGCCGATGTCGTACATGTTGTCGATGTGCCAGGCGGTGGCCTCGTCGGTCTCCGACGCTTCATCCTGGGGATCGTAGGCGAGGCCCGCGGCACCCAGCACATCAACTGCAAGCGACGACAGGCGGTAGCCGATCACGGTGCCGTTATATTTCACAATCAGACGCTTGAGCCCCGAATCCTCGCCGCGCGCCTGCTCCGTGAGGAGTCGCAGCCCATGATACTTGGACGCCATCACCTCGCCCTGCAGGCGCAGCAGGCGATCCCTGTACTCGGGAATGTCGAGAATACGCTGGCCGTCGAGCGTGTTGCGCTCCATCAGCTCGCGTACGCGGGCGAGACGGCTCGACAGCTTGTTGGCATCGCCGAGCAGCAGCCGCTCGTATTTCAGCGTGACGTTGGCGACATGCCAGCCGTCGCCGCGCCCCATCACGATCTGATCCACCGGAACGCGCACGTTGGTGAAGAACGTCTCATTGAACGTCGCACGCCCCGTCATCGTCACCAGCGGTCGCACCTCGAGGCCGGGCGCCTTCATCGGCACCAGCAGATAGCTCAGCCCCTGATGCTTGGGCTTCTCGGGCTCGGTGCGGCACAGCAGAAACATCATGTCGGCGTAGTGCGCCGAGCTCGTCCAAATCTTCTGGCCGTTGATGACGAAATGGCCGTCCTCGACAACGGCGCTGGTCCTGGCCGCGGCCAGGTCGCTCCCCGAGCCCGGCTCCGAATAGCCCTGGCACCAGATGACCTCGCCGCGGATGGTGGGGCGGATCCACTCGGCGCATTGCGCCTCGGTGCCGACCTCCAGCAGCGTCGGCACCAGCATGCTGATGCCCTGGTTCATGATGCCGGGATAGACGCCGGCTTTGCTGATCTCCTCGGCGATGATCGCCAGCTCCAGCACGTCGAGCGGCTGGCCGAAGCCGCCATAGGCCTTCGGAATGTTCCGGGCGAAGTATCCTTGCTCGAGCAGCAGCTTTTGCCAATCGAGCACCTTTTGGCTCGGCTTCTGCCGCCCGCCGCCAGGCTTCGGCGAGAGGTGGGCGTGCTTGCCGATGAAGGCCCGCACCTCGCTTTGCAGCGCGCGATATGTCTCGGAGTAGGTCAGCTCCATGGAAGCAGCTCTGTCGTGAGGGATCGGTCGCCTCACGTTGCCATGCCGCCCGCGCGGCCGCAAGAAAGCCCGGCCGGCTCAGGGGCGAGGGCGGGCGTTCCTCAACACATCGGGATTGACGACATTGGTCGGCGCGCCCGCGGCATAGGCGATGATCTGGTCGAAGATGTCCGCGAACTGGAGCTCGTACTCCTCGCGAGAGACGTAGCCGATGTGCGGCGTACAGACGACGTTGTCCATGCCGAGCAGGGGATGCGCGATGTCACGCACGGGTTCTTCCTCGTAGACGTCGACGGCGGCCATGCCGGGGCGACCGTCGCGCAAGGCATCGACCAATGCACCCGGTTCGATCAAGGGTGCGCGGCTGGTGTTCACCAGCAGCGCCGTCGGCTTCATGCGGGCCAAGTCCGCCCGGGTCACGATGTGCCGCGTCGAATCGACGAGGCGCATGTGCAGCGAGACGACGTCGCACTGCTCGAAGAACTCAGCCTTGCTGCCGGCGACCACGAGACCGTCCTGGCGTGCGCGCCCGCGCGACTCTTCCCGCGCCCAGACCGCGACCGTCATGCCGAATGCGCGGCCATAGTCGGCGACGGCGCGAGCGATGCGGCCGTAGCCGTAGAGCCCGAGCGTCTTGCCGCGCAAGGTCGTGCCGACGCCAATCTGCCAGTTGCCAGCTCGAAGGGATGCCATCTGCTGCGGAATTTGCCGCACGGAGGCCAGGATCAGCGCCCACGTCAGCTCTGCGGTGGCATAGGACGGCGTGCCGGGGTGAAGGCCGGACGATACGATGATGCCCAGCCGCGTGCACGTGTCGATATCGATGTGCGGGTAGACGCTGCGCTGGCTGACGAGCCGCAGGTTGGGCAGCCGTTCGAGCAGCGGCGTGCGGATCTTGGTCCGCTCGCGGATCAGGGCCAGCGCCTGGGTTTCGGCCAGGCGAGCGGCAAGGCCGTCGACATCCTGCAGGTGATCGTTCCAGATCGTGACCGCATGCCCGTCAAGCTTGCGGAAGCATGCCAGCGTCCGCACCGTGTCGTGGTAGTCGTCGAGGATGGTGACCTTCATCCTCCGACCGGCGGCATCGCCATCCTCGAGGCGAGGAAGCGGCGGCCGGCATCCGTCGCCGTCACCATGACGCCACGCTCCGGTTCGCGCTGACTGACCAGCAAGCCGCGATCGACAGCCTCCTCCCACACCGTGAGCCTCGGACACGACGTCCGCCAGGCATCCATCACGTCAGCATAGAGGCGCGGCTCCTTTGCAACCCACTCGACGAGATCGAAGATGAGAGCATCGAGCTTCTCGTTCTGCTCCATGGCGGCTCTCCTGCGGCTACCGCACCATCATCGCATATTTGCGCGTTGCCCCCACCAGCTCATGCACGATGCCGGGCTCGGTCATGGCGTGGCCGGCGTCAGCGACCATGCGCAGCTCTGCCTGCGGCCAGGCGCGCCACAAGTCCCACGCGTTCTTGGCCGGCGTGACCACGTCGTAGCGGCCGTGCACGATGGTGCAGGGGATGTGGCGTATACGGTCTACGCCGTGCAACAGCTGGTCGTCGCGCTCGAAAAAACCGTGGTTGATGAAATAGTGGCACTCGATGCGCGCAAAGGCGATGGCGTAGGTATCGGCGCCGAACAGCCGGACGCGCTCCGGATCCTGCATCAGCGAAAGCGTGCTCCCCTCCCAGACCGACCAGGCCCTGGCAGCGGCGATCTGCACGTTGCGATCGGGGCTGGTGAGGCGCCGGTAGTATGCGGCGATCATGTCACCGCGCTCCTCGGGCGGGATGACCTTGCGAAACTCCTCGAAGGCCTCGGGAAACACCCAGCTGCAGCCGCCTTCGTAGAACCAGGCCAGTTCCTCGCGCCGCAGCAGGAAGATGCCGCGCAGAACGAGGTCGCTCACGCGCTCGGGGTGGGTCTGGGAATAGGCGAGCGAAAGCGTCGAACCCCAGGAGCCACCAAAGAGCTGCCAGCGCGCAATCCCCAGGTGCGTGCGCAGCCGCTCCATGTCGGCCACCAGGTCCCATGTGGTGTTGTCTTCCAGGCTCGCGTGCGGCACCGAGCGCCCGCAGCCGCGCTGGTCGAACAGGACAATGCGGTAGCGGGCCGGATCATGGTAGCGCCGCATCGTCGAGTTGCAGCCGCCGCCGGGCCCGCCATGGACGACGAGCACAGGCTTGCCGTCGGGATTGCCGCACTCCTCGAAGTAGATCTCGTGGCCGCCTCCGACCTTGAGCCGTTCCTGGCGATAGGGCTCGATCGCTGGATAGAGGCCGAGCCGCTCGCGTGCCGACATCGCTTGCCGCTTTCCGTTATTGCCGCGCCTGGGGCCGTCCCCGGCCGGCCGCAATGGTTACATGCCGGCGGCCGGACAAGGCAAGTTACCGAGCGGCAATTTCAGCCGGGCGCGCGGTTCCTGAGGCGCAGCAGCCGAACCTCGCGATCGTAGAGCGTTTCCCCGCCGGGTACCCTGACCTCGCGCACGATATCGACGGCGTTTCGGCCGGGCGCTGGCGTCAGCCGGCTCACGAGGAGGGCGGCAACCAGCCCGACCGGCAGCCCCACCGCACCCGCGAGCGCGCTCGGCAGCGCTACCGCACCGCTCTCACTCAACAGGATGACGACGGTCGTGACGAAGAACCCCCCGGCCATGCCGGCAAGCGCGCCCCACGCGTTGGTGCGCTTCGCCCAGATCGCCAGCAGCATTACCGGGAAGACCGAGGCTGCCGCAAAGGTGAGCGACCACAGAAAGAGCTGCAGGGGATCGGCCGGTACGGCCGCGGCAAGCCATGCGATCAGAAGCGCGACGGCGACCAGGGCGATGCGGGCGGTGGTGATGCGCGCTCCGTCCACCGGAGTCTCGGCCGGCAAACCGTGCACCGCATCCTCCGCAACGATGGCGCCGAAGGCCACCAAGGACGACGCCAATGCGGCCATCGCCGCCGCCAGCGCACCAGCCAGCGCGAGGAAGATGAGGGCCTGGGGAAAACCCGCGGCGATCGGCAGCGCAAAGAGCACCGCATCGCGCTCGAAGCTGATGTTGGAGAGCTTGACGATCTGCGCCCGGGCGTCGATGCCGGCAATGCCCGCCTGCTTCAGCACCTGAAACCAGGCCGGCAGCTGGTCCGCGCTTTGCCCGACGATCTGCTCGAGGATCTGCGCGCGCAGGTAGACCGCGATCGCCGGGAGCGTCATAACCACGAGCCCGGCGACGAGTACGGCCCAGCCGAGCGATTTGCGGGCCTCCTGCACGCCGGGAGTTGTACCCGCGCGCGGCAGCAGCGCCGGCGAAGCAGAGATACCCGCCGCCACCACGAACGACATCACCAGGAAGCCCAGGCTGCCGACGCTGCCGAACGCCTGAATGTAGCGCTTGACCAGCTGCTCCAGGCCCTGGCCCGGCAGATCGAAGGCCAGCGGCGGGGCCAGCACGATAGGCACGCCACGCGCGATCTCGGTGCGCGCAAGCTGGCGCACCACGTTGCCGTGCGTCATCTGCGGCAGCGGCAAATTGGAGACGAGTATGGCGATGATGCTGGCCGAGACGGCGAGCGCCAGCATCGCGGTGATGGCCTGGGCGACGCTCGACCAGGTGAGCGAGCGCATGCCGCCGTAGAGTACGATCAACAGGGTGCACACGACGACCACGGACGCCATCAGGCCCTCGGATTGCCCGGTGAGCCAGGCGGCGGCATAGCCGGCGAACCGGGCTTCGGCGATGAGCAGCAGCAACAAGGGAACGCACAGTATGGCAGCCGCGGCAACGCGCACGGCGCGGCTTTCGAACCGCCGCCCGAGAAACGTTGGCAGCGTGTAGGCGCCAAACTTGCGCATGAAGGGCGCAAACAGCACGCCCATGAACACAAGACCCGCGCACCAGCCGATGCTGAGGCACATGGCGTCGACGCCGACAATGAAGAGAGAACCTGTCAACGCCAGGAAGCCGGCGCCACCGAGCGCAGCGACGCCGAGCACCAATCCGTTGAAGAAAGCGGGCACCCTCCGGCCGCCGACGAAGTAGTCGGCGATGTCGCGGGCCCTGCACAGCAGGCCGATGGCGGCATAGAGCGCAATGGGGCCGGCGAATATGGAGAGGCGCACCACATCGTCGGAAGCACCCAGCTGCTCCAGCATCATCATCAGCAGCACGAGGGCTATGAGCGCAGCCGTGAAGATGCCGTAGTAGGTTCCGAGCCGGGGATTGACGAGCCGGGTGCGTGAGGTGAACGCCATGCGGATCAGCGTCCCGGTCGCAAGGTTCGCCCAGGGGGCACGCCGGGCTGCGCGATCACGAGAAAAGCGCTGTCCACATCGAGAATTCCGCTCCGCGCCGTGCCGCCCACACTGGCGAACTGGCTCATTAGAAGTCCTCGTGCGCGCCGTGCCAGCGATCAATCGCGGCCTGCCGATTGACGAACACGGCGATCGTCACGAAGGCGATGACGATGAACCCGTGGCAAGCGAGGAAGTAGCCGAGCGGCACGCCCAGCACGCGCTTGTGATTGAGGCTGTCCGCATACAGCGGAAGGACGATCATGGCCAGCACGAAGGGCAGCAGGCTTGCCAGCATCTGCACCTTCGTATGCCGCCAATAGGGCTTGCGCTCGTTGCGCTTGATCATGACGTGCGGCTCGCTTCGCGGTTGCGGGATGAGTCCAGCGAACGCTCCCGATTAGCAGGGTCGCGCGCAGAATTATCCATAATCATGCCGATTCGTGGTCCTACTGGGGCAGCATGTGCACAACGCCTGGGGCCTCCGGGCGCGCAGGGCAGCCGCCAAGGCCCTCTCCCGTGCGGGGCCGGCCGCCCTCAGGGACATTTGCCAACGGGACAAAATGCCCTAGATTCCGATGCGATCGGGGCGGCCTGGCCGATATCGATCGGGAAAGCGGACATCTGCGGCGAATGGCGGATCATCGGTTCATCATCGTTGACGACCATCCTCTCTTTCGCGGGGCGCTGCGCCAGGCCCTCGGGGGCGCATTCGCGGGGGCGGAGATTCTGGAAGCCGGGTCGCTGGATGAACTGGCAAACACGCTGGCGACGGCGCAGGAGCTCGATCTGATCCTCCTCGACCTCGCCATGCCGGGCGTGCACGGCGTTTCGGGACTCATCTACCTGCGCGCGCAGCATCCCGAGGTGCCGGTGGTCATCGTGTCAGCCAGCGACGACGCCGCCACCATCCGGCAGTGCCTCGACTGCGGAGCGTCTGGCTTCATTCCCAAATCCCAGCCAGTGGAGGCAATCCGCGAAGCCATCCGCCGGATCATCGGCGGCGAGGTGTGGCTGCCGCCCGACGTCGACCTGAGCAGCGAGCCGGCGGGCGAGAGCGCCGAGCTCGTCTCGCGGCTTTCCACCCTCACACCGCAGCAGGTGCGCGTGCTGATGATGCTCGGCGAGGGGCTGCTGAACAAGCAGATCGCATTCAAGCTCGGCGTATCGGAGGCGACCATCAAGGCGCACGTGTCGGCGATCCTGCAGAAGCTCGGCGTCGACAGCCGTACCCAGGCCGTGATCGCCATCAACCGGATCGGCCCCCCCGGCGACTGGCCGCGCCCGCACTGAGGGTGCTCTCGTCGTTGGCTCAAGCAGAGCGGTGACCCGGCAGGAAGCGGCAGGAGATTTGCCGCCGGAGCTTCACCACCCGCTCCGCTCCCTGCAAGCAAGGGGGAGAGTCCTTACTCCGCCGCCACCCCACGCTGCCAAGTGAGCTGATACATCAGCGCGCGCAGCGCTGCCGCCTTGAGCGGCTTGCGCAGCAATCCATAGCCGAGCATGCGAATCTCGCGCTGCACCTCGGCCGAATGATCGGCAGTGATGACGATCACCGGAGCCTGCGAGCGCCCATCCGTGCGCAGCGCCGAAACCGCCTCGAGGCCGGTGCCGTCGTCAAGATGATAGTCGGCGAGGATGATGTCGGGCTGGAGCTGGCGCTCGTCGAGCCGGCGCATGGCTTCGCCCGCGCTCCGGGCTGTGACCACCTGGCACCCCCAGCCTTCGAGAAGAACCTGCATGCCGAGCAGGACTGCCGGCTCGTTGTCGATGCAGAGCACCTTGAGGTCCGCCAGGCGCGCAGCCGACGGGGCGACGGGCGCGCCCGGCTCCGCGCTCGGACGCGGCTCCACCTGCGGCAACTCGACCCAGAACGTGGAGCCGCGACCCCGCACCGACTCAAGCCCTGTCGGATGCGCGAGCACCCTGCCGATGCGCTGCACAATCGACAGGCCGAGCCCGAGACCGCGGACCGTGCTTGCGGTTTCTTCCAGCCGCTCGAACTCCCGGAAGATCAGCACGTGCTTGGACTTCGGAATGCCCGGCCCCGTGTCGCAGACCTGGATCGCCAGGCGCCCGCCCCGCCGTCGCACGCCCAGCAGGACTTTGCCGGAGGCCGTATATTTGATGGCATTGGAGACGAGGTTCTGCAGTAGACGGCGCAGCAGCCTGCGGTCCGAGCGCACCCATGCGCGCGTGGCAACCACGCGCAAGTCGAGCCCCTTCTCGCGCGCCAGCGGCGCGAACTCAACCTCAAGCCGCCCGAACATCTCGTTGAGGGAGAACGAGGTGATATCGGGCTCGAGCCGGCCGGTATCGAGCCGCGAAATCTCGATGAGCACGCCCAGGATTTCTTCCACGCCCTCGAGCGAAGCATCAATGTTGCGTGCCAGCGTCGCCTCCTGCCCGCCTTCTGCACGCTCGACGAGACTCGTCACATAGAGCCGCGCGGCGTTGAGGGGCTGCAGCACGTCGTGGCTCGCCGCGGCCAGGAAGCGGGTCTTGTCGAGATTGGCCTCGTCCGCCTTGCGCTTGGCGACCGCAAGAGCCTCATTGACCTCCATCAGCTCGGCCGTGCGTTCCCTGACGCGCCGCTCCAGCGTCTCGTTGGCGCGGGCAAGCGCCTCCGCGGCCGCAACCCGTTCCGTGATGTCGGAGTACGTGGTCACGATGCCCCCCTGCGGCATCGGGCTGGTTCGAATTTCGAGGATGCGGCGGCCGCCGTCGAACTGCTCCTGGAACGTCTCATGCGCCACCGTCAACTTCATGAGTCGATCGACAATCAGCTTGTCGATGTCACCGTCGCCGAAATCGCCGCGCTCGGCGCAGGCACGCAGAATCTTGTCGAGCGGCGCGCCGACCCTGCCGAATTCGGCAGGCAAATTCAGCAGCTCGCGGAACTGCCGATTCCAGCAGTTGAGCCGCATGTCCTTGTCAAACACGCTCA
>JBFWRV010000109.1:0-13684 GCA_050248715.1 Hyphomicrobiaceae bacterium
AGTCAAAGGAGAACGCCAAGCACGTGCTGCGCTCGATGAAGGAGAATGCCCGCCAGGGCTTCTGGAACGGCGCCCGGCCGCCGTTCGGGTTCCAGGCGGTCGAGGTCGACCGGCGCGGCAGCCGCATCAAGAAGAGGCTCGCCGTCGATCCGGTCGAGGCCGAGACCGTCAGGCTGATCTTCCGGCTGTTCCTCGCAGGCGACGGCGGGTCAGGCCCGATGGGCGTCAAGGCCATCGCCGTTTGGCTCAACGCCCATGGCTACCGCACACGCGGCGGCGCCACCTGGGGCCTGGGCCCGGTGCACGCCATGCTCGCGCATCCGGTCTACGCCGGCCGCATGCGCTTCAACCACGTGGAGGCGCGCTCGCGCCGCCGCAAGAGCGCGTCCGAGCAGGTGTTCGCCGACGTGCCGGCCATCGTCGAGCCCGCCATCTTCGAGCGGGTACAGAGCCAGCTCAAGACGCGCAACCCGCGCGTGACGCCGCCGCGGGTCGTGAGCGGCCCCATTCTCCTCACAGGGCTCGCCGTCTGCGCCACCTGCCGGGGGGCGATGACGCTTAGGACTGGCACCTCGAAGACCGGCAAAGTGCACCGCTACTACACGTGCTCGAGCTGTGCCCGTCGTGGCCGCACGGCATGCAAAGGCCGCTCCATTCGCATGGACAGGCTCGACAGCCTAGTCACCACGCATCTGGTCGACCGGCTTCTCGAACCCGACCGCCTCACCGCCCTGCTCGCCTCGCTCGCCGGCCGCCGGGCCGAAAAGGCGGCGGCGGTCGATGAACGTCTCAAGGTCCTCGAACAGGAGGCCTTCGAAGCAGACGCGCGGCTACGCCGGCTCTACAAGCTGGTGGAGGACGGCGTAACCGACCCCGACGAGCTTCTCCAAGATCGCATCACCGCCCTCAGGGCCGACCGCGACCGGGCGCGCGCCGCCCTGGGGCGGGCCCGGGCCGTCGTACGTCCGGCCGTGGACATCAGCCCGATTGTGGTGGAGCGATTCGGCCAGGCCATGCGCGAGAAGCTGACATCCGGCGAGATGCCGTTCCGCAAGGCCTACCTGGGCGCCTTGATAGACCGCGTCGAAGTCGACGACCGCGAGATCCGCATTGTCGGCCGCAAGGATGTGCTGGAGCAGGCCGTTCTGGCCAACGACGCCCCCGTGCCAGGGGTTCGCAGTTTTGTACGCAAATGGCGCACCCGACAGGATTCGAACCTGTGACCTTCGCCTTCGGAGGGCGACACTCTATCCAGCTGAGCTACGGGTGCCCAAGGTCGGCTTAATACTCCATTTGACCCTGGCCGGCAAACGCCGCAAGTCTCTTGCCGGCGCGGCCCGCGCCGCGAGCGAGCGGAGGAGCGGCATGACCGAAGAGAGCAAGGTTCGGCCTGGCGAGGTCGCGGTGCCGCTGCCGGGCGAGTTCGATGCCGGGGTCTACTTCATTGGGCGCATCCGCACGCCGTTCAAATCGCGCGCTGAATGCCCCAAGAACCCCGGCCAGTCGCAAGCCGAGGGTCGGATCGAGATCGACCCCCGGTTTGCCGAGGGCTTGCGGGACCTGGAACGCTGCAGCCACATCTGGCTGCTCTACTGGATGCACGAGGCGCGACGCGACCTCCTCCTGCAGGTCCCGGCCCACCTGGGGCAAGCGCGCGGCACCTTTGCCCTCCGCTCGCCGGTGCGGCCGAACCCAATCGCCCTTTCGGCCGTCGAGCTTGTAGCCGTGCAGGGCACCACGCTGACGGTCCGCCATGTCGATTGCGTTGACGGCACGCCGCTCATCGACGTCAAGCCCTATTTCGCCTCCGTCGACAGCTTTCCCGACGCCGAGCGGCCGTAGCACGAGAAAGACCCCTCGCCTGAACGGTGGGGAGTCGAGAGCCGTCGGGGCGAGAGGTCTGCCCCCGTTGTCGCGAACAGGCTGACTTTCCCGATGCCCGGCCTATAGTGCACCCCATGGCCACACAATCTGCACGACCCAGGAAGTCCGAGAAGCGCGCTGCCGCGTGCTCCGTACCGCCCGGCGAGCCGGTGCCCGTCATCAAGGGCAGCCACGTCTACCTGATCGACGGCTCGGGCTACATATTCCGCGCCTTCCATGCCCTGCCGCCGCTGACGCGTCCCTCCGACGGGCTGCCGGTGGGCGCCGTGCACGGCTTCTGCGCCATGCTCTGGAAGTTGCTGCAGGACTCCAAGAAGAGCGGCGGCCCTACTCATCTTGCGGTCATCTTCGACTATAGCGAGAAGACCTTCCGCAACGAGATCTACCAGGACTACAAGGCGCATCGCCCGCCGGCGCCGGAGGAACTCGTCCCGCAGTTCCCGCTGATCCGCGATGCGGTCAAGGCCTTCAATATTGCCTGTCTCGAGCAGGACGGCTTCGAGGCCGACGATCTCATCGCCACCTATGCCCGACAGGTGGTCGCCGCCGGCGGCGAGGTGACCGTGGTGTCCTCCGACAAGGACCTGATGCAGCTGGTAAAGCCCGGCATCGTCATGCTCGACACCATGAAGAACAAGACGATCGGGCCCGACGAGGTGCGGGAGCGCTTCGGCGTCACCCCCGACAAGGTGATCGACGTGCAGGCGCTGGCCGGCGACTCTACCGACAACGTTCCGGGCGTTCCGGGCATCGGCGTGAAGACCGCAGCCGAGCTCATCAACGAATACGGCGACCTGGAAACCCTGCTTGCTCGGGCCGGTGAGATCAAGCAGCCCAAGCGCCGCGAGAGGCTGACGGAATTTGCCATCCAGGCGCGGCTGTCGAAGGACCTTGTCACCCTCAAGGACGACGTGCCCGTCGAGGTGTCAATCGAGCAGCTGGGCGTGCGCGATCCGGAGTCCGGCACGCTGTTGGGCTTCCTGCGCGAGATGGAGTTTGCGACGCTGACGAAGCGCATCGCCGAGGCGCTGAGCGTCGACGCCCCGCCGCCGGTCGATCGATCGGAAGCGCGGTCCTCTTCGACACCTGCGCTGCCCAAAGCAGGACTGCCGGCGAAGGCGAAATCAGGGCTTTCAGGGGCTGCAGGCGTCACGCCCCAGGCCGCCGTCGTTGTGGCTCTCGGCGCGGCCAAAGCCAAGATCGACCGCTCCCAATACGAGACCGTCACCGACTTGCCTCGCCTCGAGGCCTGGATCGCGCAAGCCCGCGCCGCCGGCCGCCTGGCCTTCGACATCGAGACCACCAGCCTCGATGCCATGCAGGCCGAGTTCGTCGGCTTCTCGTTCGCCGTGGCTCCGGGCCGCGCCTGCTACGTTCCGGTGGGACATCGCGCCGGCAGCGGCTTCGACTTCAGCGACGGCGTCCTGCACCAGGTGCCCATCAACGAGGCGCTGGCCGTCTTGAGGCCGCTTCTGGAAGACCCCTCGATCCTCAAGATCGGCCAGAACCTCAAGTACGACTGCGTCGTCCTCGCCCGCTACGGCATCACCGTCGCGCCGCTCGATGACACGCTGCTGCTCTCCTACGCGCTCGATGGCGGCCGCAGCCAGCACGGCATGGACGCACTCTCCGAGCGCCACCTCGGCCACACCTGCATGACCTTCGAGCAGGTGCTGCAGCACGCCCCCGGCGCCAAAAAATCCGACAAGACCTTCGGCCAGGTGCCGCTCGACAAGGCGACGGAGTACGCGGCCGAGGACGCCGACGTCACCCTGCGCCTGTGGATGGTGTTGAAGCCACGCCTCGTCGCCGAGCACATGGCCGCGGTCTACGAGACGCTGGAGCGGCCGCTGGTGCGCGTGCTCGGCGACATGGAGCGCGCCGGCGTGAAGGTCGACAGGTCGATCCTGTCGCGGCTCACCTCCACCTTTTCGCAGCGCATCGCCCGGCTCGAGGAGGAGATCTACACGCTGGCTGGCCACAAGTTCAACCTGGGCTCGCCGCGCCAGCTCGGCGAGTTCCTGTTCGATAATTTGAAGCTGCCAGGCGGCCGCAAGACCAAGACGGGACAGTGGGAGACGCGGGCCAACCTGCTCGACGATCTCGCCGCCAGCGAGGACCTGCCCGAGCACGCCCGCAAGCTCATCAACGTCATGCTCGAGTGGCGGCAGCTGACGAAGCTCATGTCGACCTACACGGAGTCGCTGCCCCAGCACATCAACCCCGAGACCGGGCGCATCCACACCTCCTACGCGCTGGCCTCCACCACCACCGGCCGGTTGGCCTCTACCGATCCCAACCTGCAGAACATCCCCATCCGCACCAAGGAAGGCCGCGAGATTCGCACTGCCTTCATCGCCGAGGCCGGCAGCAAGCTCATCTCCGCCGACTACAGCCAGATCGAGCTGCGCGTGCTCGCTCACATCGCCGACATCCCGCAGCTCACCAAGGCCTTCGCCGAAGGGCTGGACATTCATGCCATGACGGCGTCGGAGATGTTCGGCGTGCCGATCAAGGACATGCCCGCCGAGGTGCGCCGGCGAGCCAAGGCCATCAACTTCGGCATCATCTACGGCATTTCCGCGTTCGGCCTCGCCGCCCAGCTCGGCATCCCGCGGCAGGAAGCCGGCGAATACATCACCACCTATTTCAAGCGCTTCCCCGGCATCCGCGAATACATGGATGCGACCAAGAAGTTCGCGCACGAGCACGGCTACGTGGAGACGATCTTCGGCCGGCGCGTGCACTATCCCGAGATCAACACCAGGAACCCGTCGATGCGCGCGTTCCTCGAGCGCGCGTCGATCAACGCACCGATCCAGGGCTCGGCCGCCGACATCATTCGCCGCGCCATGATCCGCATGCCGGCCGCACTCGCCGGAGCGGGTCTGGAGAACGTGCGCATGCTGCTGCAGGTCCATGACGAGCTCGTGTTCGAGGCCAAGGACAAGGACGTCGCCAAGGCGCTCAAGACGATTGCGCACGTCATGGAGAAGGCGGCCGAGCCGGCGGTGCGCCTGAAGGTGCCCGTGCACGTCGACGCCAAGGCGGCCGCCAACTGGGAAGCCGCGCATTAGACTGGGTGTAGGGTGCAAAAGCGAAGCGCATTGCACCGTTGTTGCCCGTCGTTCGGTGCAATGGGGCTTCGCCTTTTGCACCCTACGCGTCGTGCAATTGGCTACCGCCCTTCCTTCGTGATCAGGCTCATGGCGCGCTCGGTCAACGCAGCGATGCTGCGCGAGGGATTGACGCCCAGGGCCTCCGGCACGATCGAGCCGTCGAGCACGAACAGGTTGCGATGGCCGAACACCTCGCCTTTGTGGTCCACGACGCCGTCGGCCGCGCTCGAGCCCATATTGCAGCCGCCCAGCGGGTGTGGAGTGATGAGAAACTTGTCGACGCTCCAGGACGGCGGCACCAAGCCGACCCCGCCGGTCGACTTCGATAGCTTCTTGTGCGTGTCGATGATGGCCTCGATCACCTTGGCCGATTCCGTGATGTCCCAGTCGAGATCGAGCATCTTCTTGCCCATGAGCCACCAGCGCCGGCGCATGAGGAGGCGGCCGTTGGCGGCGTCGATGCCCTGGGCGAACCACGGCATGACGTTCTCCAGCGGCCCATAGCGGCGCGTCGCCGCCGTCGCGAACCGCAGGAAGGCGCGCACGCGCGCATCGCCGGCCCGCGTGCCGCGCGACAGCCAGTTGGCGACCACGTTGGGGAATCCGCCGTCCTGGATCCAGAAGGTCTGGCCGTCCGGCCGGCTGCCATCGAGAAAGTTGATGGCGCTGGTGATGGTTGGCCCCTGCGTCGGCTGTACCTCGCGGTTGCGGTAGAATCCGGGAGTGAGGAAATCGCCGTTGCTGCTCCAGTTGCAGCCCAGCCGCGGGCTCACGCTCTTCAGGGTGCCGTCCACGTCCCGGCACTGCAGCAACAGTTCCGTGGAGCCGATCGAGCCGGCGGCCAGCACGACGATGCGTGCCGTTGCGGAACCCGCTTGCCGCCGCTTCTCCGCCAGGTGATCGAACGTCACTTTGTAGCCGCTGCCTTCGGGCTGGATGCCGGTCACGAGATGCAGCGGCCGCACCTCCGCCTTGTTGTGCTCGGCAATCGCCAGGTAGTTGCGGTCGAGCGTGTTGCGCGCATCGACGTCGCAGCCGATATCGCAATTGCCGAGGTGCACGCAGGTGCCCTGCTCGACGCCGTGCTCGTTGACGAAACGCTTGCTGTGCTTGGGATTGAAGGGGTCCGGGCGATTGTAGGTCCATTCCGGATCGAAGCTGACGGCGACCTCCAGCGTTTGGAACCGGTCGCCGGCGCCAATCGCTTGGGCGCCTTCCTGCATCAGGAACGTGCGCTTGGGCCATTGGTTGTCCGGCACCTTCTGCACATTCATGACGCGCCCGACCGTCTCGTAGTGCGGCGCGAGGGCGTCCCACGTGATCTCCGGGGGCCAACCCGAGTAGAACAGCGACTTGTGGGGGACTGCGGAAAGGTTCGCGTACACGATGGAGCCGCCGCCGACGGCTGCTGGCGACAGCACCGCCATGTGCTTGAACACGCGGATGTCGAACCAGCCGTTCCACAGTTCGGGTGCGGTATTGCTGAACCACCAGGGATCGTCGTCCCGGCGCGGATAGGTCTTGGCGTCGTAGCGACGGCCGCGCTCCAGAACCAGCACGCGGTAGCCGGCCTGGGACAGCCGGCAGGCGCTCACCGCGCCGCCGAAGCCGCTGCCGATGACGATTGCGTCGAAGTCCATCGCCTTCATCTCCTTAGGGCATGCCGGGGATGCGCCGGGCGTAGCTGTCCCACAGCTCGCCGAGGAAGAGACGTCCGAAGCGGATCTTGACGGCCAGCCGCTCGGCGTCGCTGGCCGCGTTGTGCACCTCGATCGTCCCGAGCAGTTGCGTAAGCTCGGCCACGCCCAGCGTCAGGACGCCGGCCCCGATCACCTTCCCCTTGACGTCCTTGCCCTCGTGGAGGCGGGTGTAGAGCGTCGTCGTGTCCGGCCAGAGGCGGCCGCTGTTCTGGCGCACGTCCTTGCGCCCCGCCAGATAGTAGGGCTTGCCCTCATGCTCGAAGGCCATCTCGTAGACGAAGTGCTTGAGGCTTTTGTCCTTGCTCGGGCTGAACAGATTGAACACGCCGCTCGCCGCCTTCATGCCCGCGGCAAAACCGGGACCGTTGAAGTCGACGGTTCCAGTCAGCGCGCCTGCATGCGCCGGCTCGTTGACGAACCGGTCGAAGGCATCGACGCGGATGTCGCCGTGGAGCGCAAGCGAGGTGCCCTCCGCCAGTCCCTTCTTGCGCCCTTCCTCCGGGTCGGCGACGCCGAGCGCGAACGGGCCTTGCATGGTCTCGCGGAACGACAGGGCCATCAGGTCCTTGCCCTTGCCGGGTGCATCCGAGGACAGCGTGATGCCGCGTTCCCGGCACCAGGCGCGCGCGTCGGCGATGCCCTGCTCGACCGCCGCCGTGAAGTCCGGCGAGGAGACGTTGATGAGATAGTGCAGCGGCACTTCGGCTGCCAGCATGTTCACTTTGATCGACTTGCCGAACTCGCCGCTCTTGCCCTCGGCGATGGCCTTGTTGCTGGCCTCGATGCGGTCGAGATCGCGCTGGAGGTTGCCGTTGGCCACGGTCTCGATGATCTGGAAGTAGGTATGGACGAAGCTGCCCCGCCACTGCGCCTTGCGGCTGACGGTCCAGATGATCCACAGCTCGTCGACACCACGGCGCACGGCTTCCAGCACGTTGGCGTCCGTCAGGTACACGCCGTCGATGTAGCGGTCGCCGTTGATCGTCACGGGTGGGAACCACATCGGCAGCGTCACGCAGGCAACCAGCAGGTCCTCGCTCAGCGCCTTGTTCTCGATCGTCTCGAGCTTGTTCTTGCTGAAATTGTAGACATTGAACGTGCCGAGCCGCGGCGAGGCCTTGATCCGCTCCCAGTCGAGCTTCCAGCGCTTGCGCAGCACCTTTTTGCGGAACCTGTTGTAGGAGAGAAGGGATTCCGACCAGTAGAAGCGCAAGAAGCTGAACCAGTTGAGGCCGATCGAGCGCAGCACCGGAAACCTGCGCCAGTTGTCGGCGATCTCCTTTCCGCTCAGGCCCTGGCAGTACATCGCCAGGTTGAAGACGCCTCCCGAGGCCCCATCGGCGTGGTCGAACGTGAGGCCGGCCTCGTCGAGCCACACCTGCATGACGCCGGCCTGGTACGCGACCTTGACGCCGCCGCCCGCGAGAATGAGCGATCGCTTCTGCACCCTTGCCTCCCTCCGACCCCCAGCGAAAAGCGTCAGAGATTATCCCCTTCCAGCCCTGCTGGCACCCGCAGATCGCCCTCGGACGGGCGGCGGGCGCGGGCGCGAGACATCTTTTTGCAACACACGCTCCATGAGCTGCTCAATGGCCGATTACCCGGCCACGACGATGATTGATATCGATCCTTCCCGACCCTAGGTTGCGCATGTCCTAGTGTGATGATCGCAACGTCCGCAGCTCTCTTCCGGGTAGCGAAGCGGACCTCTCGATCTGAACCACACTAGAATCATTGACTTTTTCTAGTGTCCTTCAGATCGCGAAATTCGTTCCTCGCTTGCCGTGCGCTGAGACGAATTTCGCGATCAGGACACGAGATCGATGGTTGCCAGGGGGGAGTTGTCGGCGCTGTGGAGAAGGACCTCAACCGCTACGCCTCGATGACGAAATGGTTCAGCCCGCATCTGCTGATGCTGGCTGCCTACCGCTCTTTTGTGGCACGCGTTTTCGGCGAGTTTGCCGATCAGCGCGGCATTCAGCATGTTGCCGATCCCATTCCTGCCGATCCGGAGCTCCGCAGCAAGTTCGCGCAACGCTACGACTACAGCGATAAGTCCGCCGAAGGCTCGCCTTTCTGGGTCGATCTTACCGCCGATGTCGGCGACGGCTTCGACTCCACGTATGCCATCGCCTACATGATCGCCGCCGAGAAGCTCTACGGCGAGCAGAGCAAACCGTTGGGCGGCATTCGCGGCATTCGCGGGCTGGCGGGGGACGTCGAGCTGCCGCACGGAAAGGTGTTGGTCTTCTGCGGCGATGAAGTCTATCCGTGGCCGACGCACGAGGCCTACGAGAGCAAGACCTTCACACCCTATGCGATGGCTCTTCCGCGGACGCTTGGTGCGTCGGCCGCCTCGCCGCTTCCGCCCGCGACGCGCCACGTCTACGCCATTCCCGGCAATCACGACTGGTACGACGGCCTCAACGCCTTCGACGACAGGTTCTGCCGTGCGCGGGCGGCGCGGTCTGCGCAAGAGGGCGGCGTACGCTTCGGCGACTGGCAGACGCGACAGCACCGCAGCTCGTTTGCGATCAAGCTGCCTCACAACTGGTGGATCTGGGGCGCGGACGTCCAGCTCAACGACCTGCTGGATTCCGGCCAGCTCGACTATTTTCGCACCGTCGCCGACCACATGCAGCCCGGCGACCGCTTCATCCTCCTCACCGCCGAGCCCACCTGGTACTACCTCAACACGGAGCAGGAGCGGTTCGCGCGCGAAAACCTAATGAGCCTTATCGAGGCCCCCATAAGCCGGGGCGCCAAGCTGTGCGGAATATTCTCGGGCGATCACCATCACTACAGCCGCTACAACGAGAAGGAAACGCTCGGGAACATGAACCTGATCACGGCGGGCTGCGGCGGCGCCTACGTGCACGGGACCTATCACTTGAGGCGGGAGCTCAAGTTCAACTGGCTGGGGCGCGACCTGAATTTTCGCCTCGACCGGAAGCTGGAGCCGGCGAAATCGGCTGCCGATCCCGAGCCGAAGCAAACCTCCAAGGACGCCTGCTACCCGAGCAAGGCCACGAGCTATCGGCTTGCGCTCGGCAACTGGCTGTTCCCCAAGCGCAACTTCCAATTCTGCCTGGCCGCAGGCATCATCTACTGGCTGATGACCTGGACGTTCGCGAGCCTCCGGGTCGACTTCTGGGTCGACGTCCCCCGCCACATGGAGATCGAGCAGGGTCTCGTGCAGACGCCGCGCGCGCTGCGGGAATGCCTGCAGAAATCATCGCCGGCGCCCGAAGGATCGCCGCGAAGTCTGCAGCAGGAGCCTCCGCGGGCGCGTCACGGCAATCGCGCTCCGACCACGGACGTAAAGGCCTGCCTGCTCGAGCCGGGCGTGGAACGGCCGGACGGCTATCGGCGCTTCACGGGAACCGGCCGGATCGACGAGTGGACGCTCCAGCTCATGGATTTCTACCTGGCCGAGCGGAGCTGGAGCGCCGACATGCGGCAGTTCCTGATCAGCACCGGCCTGTTGTTCCTCAAAGGCGTGCATCTGCTGTTGCTGGGATTGATCAACAGTCCCGCGGCCACCGCCTTCCTGTTCGCCATCTGGGCCGCCTTTTTTGCGATTGCGGAATCCAAGCGCACGCGCAAGCGGGGCCTGTTCAACAGGGCCGTACAGGCGAGCTGCCACCTCGGCGTGCACCTTCTCTTTATGTGGCTGCTTTACTGCATCTTCGTGTCGTTCAATGACAAGGTCGTCCTGCCTGCTCTGTCGCAATGGGCGGAACTGGCGTGGCTGCCGGGCTCGGATCCGGGGCCGCCCGCGACCCTGCTGCTGGCGCCCGTCACGTTCTGGGCGGGCGCGGTCTATCCGGTCGAGATGGTGCTGGTCGGTGGCGTGGTCGGAGGCCTGATATTCGGCCTTTATCTGATGCTCACGTACATCTTCGCCAAGATCAACTACGACTGGCTGTTCTCCTCTCAGCGCAACGGCAACTACAAGTGCTTCCTGCGGATGCGTTTCGAACCCGACAAGCTCACCATTTATCCGATCCGTCTCGACAAGGTGCCGAGGCGGGAGGGCTGGCGGTGGCGCAAGAACCCGCGGCCGCGGGAGTCGCTGGTCGAACCTGTGTCGGCACTGAGGCCGAGCCTGGTCGAGGGGCCCATCGTTATCCGGCCCGAGGAAATCCGGAACATCCCGCGGAGTTGAGGCTGGCCACAGAACCGCCGGCGCAACCTATCGGATGCGCCGGGGCGTTCCAGCCTCAGCCTTCGCAGGGCACGGTCGCGAGGCCACCGATGCTGGGGAAGTATTTCTTGCAGAGCGCGGCCGGGCGTTCCGGAGCCGGCGCGGCCTGTATCGACTTGGTGGCGACAGGCTCGAGCCTCTCGGTCTGTCGCTTGGGATCCCTGCGCCCGTTCTGCGCCACCGTGCTTTCGAACTCATCGCGACGCGGCTGAGCGTGCGTGGCTGGCGGGGCTGGCTGAACTTTGGCGAAAGCCGGAATTGTGTGGCACGCCACGGGGGCCGGCGGATCGGTGATGTCGCTGCGCCAGTCGGAACCCGACCTGTACCAGCGCGAGCCGCCGTAGTACCAGTTGCCGGTCTTGAAGGTCCAGGGTTGGGTGCCGGTCCAGCACTGGTTCCCGCCGTCATGCCAAGCCATGCTGGCCGCATCGTAGACCCGGCCGCTTCCATCCGCGGCTGCGGCAGCCGCCGCAGCGGCCGTCGCGGGACCGGTGGGCCGGTAGGGGCGCCGCGGGGTCGGTCTCACCGTCCTGTAGGAGGCCTGCGGCTGACGCACGACCGGCGTGATGTAGACGTACCTGCGGTGATGGCGGTGCCTGAAACTGTGCATCTTCCTCGCCAGATGCATCCGCAGGAGCTGCCGTCCGAGCCCGGCCTCCGCCCGCTCGGGCTGCACCGTCAGCGGAGTGGCAAAGATCGTCAAGGCAATCAGAGGTTTCAGAATCTGCATGGCCCTCACCCTCGCAATCGCATCGGATATCGATTCTGACCCCATAGTTAACCATCTGCGGCTGTGCTGCTGTTCCGGCCGGAACAACCTGTTCCCTGCGGAGCATCTTTTGGACTGGGGCCAGCATGCAATGACGCAGTCCGAACGATGCGGGGCGCGGTCAAACGTCAACCCATCGTGATTCCGCCCTCGCCGCATGCTCTTTTGCTTTTGCACTGAGCTTGTACGCAGGCGAAAACTCGTCCCAGCGCGCGGTTTGCTGCCAGCAGAGAGTAAGGGTGCGTGGGCGAAACGGGGCTCCCTCTCGAGGTCGCGACTATGAGGTCGATGCTGTTCGTTGCGGCCGCGGCGCTGGTGTTGGTCGGCTCGTCAGCCACGCTGCTGATTGCCCAGGACAAGTCGGGCGAGCGGCCGTTCGGCGGGCCTGAGGCCGCACCGAGGCGCCAGGTCGAGGAGCGACCGTTTGGCGGCCCGCCGCCAAAGAACCGGGCCTTGCAGGAGTTCAGCGCGAAGTGCCGTATCGGCGAGAGCACCTGCACGCTTAAGAAGCGGCAGCTGCTCGGCACCCCCTGCAAGTGCCCGGGCGGCGACAAGGGCGCCGGCACGGTCGTCGAATAGGCATGCGACCGCTCAGATCTGCTTGAGGCGGATCCATCGCGCGTACTGGTTTTCTTCCACCGCCAGCAGGTCCTGGTTGTACTCCTCGTACATGCGCGAACTCGGATCGATCTTGCCGAGCATGTCCTTCTCAACCGTCTCGTACTTGTTCATGATCACGGGCATGGCTGCAGGGGTATACAGATTGGCGAAGGCGTTCCCCATCGTCAGCATGATCCCCTTCATGCGCTTGTAGACGTCGATCTGCGACAGGATCACGTTCTTCAGCCAGCCCTGTTCGTTGGACTGGATGAAGATGTGCATCGAGGATCGAGGGATGAAGACCTTGCCGAATTGCGGAGGGATGCTCTTGCCGCTCCCGATTTCCTTCACCATCAGTGCACGCGCCTCGCCGTCCCAGTAGATCTCCATATGGAAGGCCAGGATCAGGCCGTCATCCTGGAAGGACGGTCGCGCGAAGATGTAATTGCCGACATAGGGGCGTGTCTCCTGTCTGGAATATCCGCCGAGCTCTTCGGCTGCACTCTCCCTGGACGTGCCCGGATCGAGCAGGCTGATCTCGAGCTGCGCCTCGATCTGCAGGATCGTCTTCTCCGAGAAAATGCCGACGACTAGCTTGTCGACCGTTGATTTGCCGAGCTTGGCCCGCTGCGCGAACTCGTCCCGCGACATGCGCTGCTTGGCGATGTAGCTGCGTATCGCCTGAACGATCCTGGCGCGGTCCGCTTCGGTGATCGGCATCAGCTACCCTCCGCACACTGTGCGCAGCCGCGGCATCATGGCGTGCCGGCGCAGGCGTTGGCCACACCCAACCGACACGTCCAACGCCGCAGCCTGCGGTCGTCTGCCGGCCTGGTGCTGCGCGATGCGGAAGCTGCCGGGAAAGTCCCGGCAAATACCGGAAAACCCCGGCGGTGGCTGCTGCAGGTCGCTGCGCGTACCTCTTGCGCGAGAGATACGGCCGCTTGCGGCGATCTGCAGCGAGCGAGCCCATCCCTCCCGGATGATCGGCGGCATGGTGCCGCCGGCGTTCCTCTCCAGGTGGAGATCGACAATGAAAATGATCGCCTCCGTCCTCATCGCCCTGTCCGTTTTTGCTGCAGCCGGCTCCGCGAGCGCCTTCGATGCCAAGGACTTCTACGATCGGCTGTACCAGCAGGCCCAGTAACCGGCGACATGCCGGCACGCGGGTTGCGGCGGCAGGAGCCGCCGCAACCTCAGCTCGCAGCCTCTCAACCGATCGCGTGGAGTGTTCACCATGCAAACGCGGCTTGCAGCCTCGGCGATCCTGGGCTTGCTGCCCCTCCCGCCAATGCCGGCATCCCCCAGCGGCAATGCCGGCAGGATGCCGGTGAGACCGCGCAGCCACGGCGCACCGACCCCCACACCGGTCCCAATCCCGTCACCTGACGATCTCGTAGTCGGT
>JBFWRV010000110.1:0-13508 GCA_050248715.1 Hyphomicrobiaceae bacterium
CCCGCGCAGATCAAGCGAATAAGCTCGTGCCATGCCTGCTGGCCTCCACTCCAGCAGGCAGCATGAATCATATTCGCCGCAGCCTGGGAATCCCCCGCGATTCCATTCGAACTAAACTTGCTCTAGAGGTGATCGCGGAACGAGGCGCCGGGCGCGAGGCAGGCACCGTCCAGCAGCCTCGGTGTGCGACGCCATCTGCCGGTCGTGCGACGGCCTTCGAAGGAGCTTGCATGCACGAGCACATCGTCAAGGCGTTCGATCAGGAGCTGCAGCTGCTCGATAAGAAGATCGCGCAGATGGGCGGGCTTGCCGAACGACTGCTGGCGCAAGGCTTCAACGCACTGGAGCGGCGCGATCCGAAGCTTGCCGAGGCCGCGGTCGCCAGCGACCGCTCCATCGACATGCTCGAGCGGGACCTGCAGGAGCAGACGATCCTCATGATCGCCAAGCGCCAGCCCGTCGCCAACGACCTGCGCCACATCATGACGGTGCTGAAGATTGCCGGCGACCTGGAGCGCATCGGCGATCTCGCCAAGAACATCGCCAAGCGCGCCCTTGCCGTCTCCGGCGAGAACCATCCCAAGTCGCTCATGCTGGGGCTCAAGCACATGACGGAGCTGGCCATGGGGCAGCTCAACGATGTGCTCGATGCGTTTGCCGAGCGCGATGCCGAGAAGGCGCTCGCGGTATGGCGTCACGACGAGCGCATCGATGCCATGTTCAACTCGCTGTTTCGCGAGCTTCTCACCTACATGATGGAGGACCCGCGCAACATCGGCCTGTGCACCCACCTTCTGTTCGGTGCCAAGAACATCGAACGCATCGGCGACCACACCACCAACATCGCCGAGAACGTGTATTTCCTAGTGAACGGTGCGGCGCTGCCCGACGACCGGCCCAAGGGAGACGATACGAGCTCCATCCTGATCCGGAAGGAATGAGGGGGCATGCCGGACGTGGCGGACATGAGCGCGCGCGTCCTCGTGGTCGAGGATGATGCCGGCATTGCCGAGCTCGTGCGCTACAACCTCGAGGCCGAGGGCCTGCGCGCCACTGTGGTGGCGACGGGCGAGGACGCCGAGCTGCAGGTGGCGGAGGACCGCTTCGACCTGATCGTGCTCGACTGGATGCTGCCGGGGCTCTCCGGCATCGAACTGTGCCGCCGGCTGCGGCGGCGCGCCGATCTGCGCGAGGTGCCCATTCTGATGCTGACGGCACGCGGGGAGGAGGGCGACCGCGTGCGGGGCCTTGCCACAGGTGCCGACGACTACGTGGTGAAGCCCTTCTCGGTGATGGAGCTGGTGGCGCGCGTCAAGGCGCTGCTCAGGCGCTCCGCGCCCAACCGAATTCTCGACGTCCTGCGCGCCGGCGACATCGTTCTCAATCGCACCCAGCACCGCGTCATGCGCCGCGAGCGCGAGGTCCATCTGGGACCGACGGAATTCCGGCTTCTGGTATTCTTCATGGAGAACTCCGGGCGGGTGCTGTCGCGCCAGCAGCTGCTCGACGGCGTGTGGGGGCGCGACGCCTTCATCGACGGGCGGACCGTGGACGTGCACGTGGGGCGGCTGCGCAAGGCGCTCATCCGGGGGGCCGATCCCGACCCGATCCGCACCGTGCGCGGCGCCGGCTACGCGTTCGAGGATCGGCCCGGAGGACGCGCCTGACGACTTAATGAAATCGTCCCCGCAATGCACATGTTGTTCGATTGAGCTGTGGCGAATATGCCACTTACGGAGGCCGGTGGGCAGTTAACAAGCGTTAACGCGCTTGCACGCCGGGCTCCAGGGCAAGTAATCTAATCCCGTTGTCCACGGACGGCCGCTCGTAATCGCGGCAGGCAAGTAAGTACCCGTCGGACTATTACGCGTATTTGCGCACCGTAGTGCGTCAGTCTCCGAAGAGTTACGCGTCGGTTCCGTAGTCCAGCGTCATCTCCAGTCTCGCGTTGATCGTCGGCCGATCTGGCTGTGGGCGTTCGTGCGCTTGAGTGCGCTTCGAAGGTCTTTCCAGGTCTGTCCGGAGTAGGCCGGAATCTGCGCGCTCGCGCCGAGTTCCGCCGTTGCGCACATCGGGAGAACCAGGGCATGGCCTGGAACGACGAGCGGGTCGAACTTTTGAAGAAACTGTGGTCGGACGGTCTCAGCGCCAGCCAGATCGCCGGTCGGCTCGGCGGGGTAACGCGCAACGCCGTGATCGGCAAGGTGCACCGCCTCGGCCTTTCAGGCCGCGCCACGACCTCGCGCATGAAATCCCACCGCCCGCGGGCGCGCGCCCAGACTGCCAAGCGCCTGATGAAGCCGCGCTTCGCCAATGTCGGCAATCCTGCCCTGCGGCAGCTCTATCTGGGTGACACGGAGCCCTACACGCCGCCGGCCGAGGAACTCGTGATTCCTGTTGCCGAGCGCAAGAGCATTCAGACGCTGACAGAGGCCAGCTGCCGCTGGCCCATCGGCGATCCCCAGCACGCGGACTTCCATTTCTGCGGCCGCAGCAAGATTACCGGCCTGCCCTACTGCGATTTCCACGCCCGGCGCGCCTTCCAGCCGCCGCAGCCGCGCCGTCGCGACCGCGAGGTCCCGGTGCCCGCTCTGCCGGCCGCAGCGCCCGCGGGCGGCGAGGTGTCCGAGGCCAAGGAGAAGGCCGCGGTCTGAGATCATCGGTTTCGCTTTGTCCGACGGGGGGCGTTGGCAAAGCGGCGGGGGGAGGCCGGGAGCCGCGGGGGGCTCCCGGCTTTCTGTTTTTCGAGGCAGACGACGGCGCGGTTGGGACGCACGCAGCGCGCAACGCGCCATTGACACAATCTGGGGCGCGCCTCATAAGTGGCCGCATGACCTATCCGATCAACAGGCGACGCCGTTTTCTTCGCCCGCGCGCGCGGCTGCGATGACGGACCGTTGACGGGTTCCACATCCAGCGCCGCGCTTGACGCGCGGCTTTTTGTTTTCTCGAACTAGATAGGTCTCGCCATGTCCACGTCACCCGTGAAGGGTTCGCAAGGTTCCAAATCCAAGCCGGCGCAACCCTCCAGCGGCCCGTCGCCCGCCGTCATGCCCACCTACGCCCGCCAGGATGTTGTATTCGAACGCGGCGAAGGCCCCTGGCTCATTTCCACGGCCGGTGAACGCTACCTCGACTTTGCCAGCGGCGTCGCCGTCAACGCGCTGGGCCACGCGCATCCCAAGCTCATCGCCGCCCTTACGGGCCAGGCCGAGAAGCTGTGGCACTGCTCCAACCTCTATCGCATCGCCGGCCAGGAACGCCTTGCCGAGCGTCTGTGCGAGGCGACCTTCGCGGACAAGGTGTTCTTCAGCAATTCCGGCGCCGAAGCGTGCGAAGGCGCCATCAAGCTGGCGCGGCGCTATCATTTTGTCGGCGGCCATCCGGAGCGGACGCGCATCATCACCTTCAAGGGCGCCTTCCACGGCCGCACGCTGGCGACGATCGCCGCTGCCGGCAACGAGAAATACCTCGAGGGCTTCGGCGAGCCCGCGCCCGGCTTCGACATCGTGCCCTTCGGCGACCTGGACGCTGTCGAGAAGGCCATCGGTCCCGAAACGGCCGCCATCATGGTCGAGCCGGTGCAGGGCGAGGGCGGCATCCGCGTCGGTTCGATCCAGTTCCTCAAGGCGCTGCGCAAGCTGTGCGACGACAACGGCCTGCTTCTCGTGCTCGACGAGGTGCAATGCGGCATGGGCCGCACCGGCAAGCTCTTCGCCCACGAGTGGGCGGACATCACGCCGGACGTGATGGCAGTGGCCAAGGGCATCGGCGGCGGCTTCCCGGTCGGCTGCTTCATGGCGACCAGCGAGGCTGCCAAGGGGATGGTGGCCGGCACGCACGGCTCCACCTACGGCGGCAATCCGCTCGCCATGGCGGTGGCCAACGCGGTGCTGGATGCCGTGCTCGAGCCGGGCTTCCTCGAGCGCGTGAACGAGGCCGGCCTGCGCCTCAAGCAGGAGCTGGCCCGCGTCAAGGACGAGAACCCCGACGTCGTGGAAGAAGTACGTGGCAGCGGCCTGCTCGCGGGCATCAAGGTGAAACCGCCGATGGGCGAGGTGGTGGCCGCGTGCACGGCCGAGAAGCTGCTGACCGTCGGCGCCGGCGAGAACGTCGTGCGCCTGCTGCCCCCGCTCAACGTCTCGGACGCGGAGATCGCGCAGGCGGTCGAGCGTCTGTCGCGTGCGCTCAAGCGCCTCGCCAAGCCCGCGTCCTGACGCGGCCGGTAAATCGGGAAAAATTGCTGCCACCATGCCTCCGAGACATTTCCTGGATCTTGACTGCATCGACGCCGGCACGCTCAGGCGCATCGTCGACATGGGCCACACCATGAAGAAGGCGGGCAAGCGCGTGCCGGTGGAGCTCAGGCCCGCCGACATCGAGAATGCGGTGCTGATGCTGATCTTCGAGAAGCCGTCCACACGCACGCGCGTATCCTTCGACGTGGCCATGCGCCAGCTCGGCGGCCAGACCCTGGCGCTCAACCAGGCCGACTTGCAGGTCGGGCGCGGCGAGCCCATCTCCGATACGGCCAAGGTGGTATCGCGCTACATCGATGCGATCATGATCCGCGCCAACAAGCATGAGACGCTCGCCGAATACGCCGAGCATGCGACCGTGCCCGTGATCAACGGGCTGACGGACCGCACGCATCCCTGCCAGATCATCGCCGACATCATGACGTTCGAGGAGGCGAAAGGGCCGATCGAGGGGCGCACGATTGCCTGGACCGGCGACGGCAACAATGTCGCCGCCTCCTGGATCCACGCCGCTGCCCGGTTCAGGTTCAAGCTGGCGATCGCCTGTCCGCCCCAGCTCAACCCCGAGAACAAGGTGCTCGAGTGGGCGAAGCGCGAAGGCGCCGACATCTTCCTCACCGACGATCCAAGCGAGGCCGTCAGCGAGGCCGACTGCGTCGTGACGGATACCTGGATCTCCATGGGCCAGCAGAACGAGGCCTCCAGGCGCAAGCAGCTGCTCGGCGCCTATGCGGTGGACGAACAGCTGATGCAGAAGGCCGCTCCGGGCGCGGTCTTCATGCACTGCCTGCCCGCCTACCGCGGTCTCGAGGTGGCGGCCACCGTCATCGACGGCCCCCAGTCCGTCGTATGGGACGAGGCGGAGAACCGGCTGCACGCGCAGAAGGCCATCCTGGCGTGGTGCCTCGGAGTGAACTGAATGCCCAGTGCCGATGACGCCCGACGGGAGGCGGCGCCGCCGGACGATCTGGTCCTGCCGTTCCGCACCGTGCGTTCGGACGTGATCGGGCGGGTCATCAGGCTGGGTCCGGTGGTGGACACCGTGCTGTCCCGCCATGCCTATCCGGAGCCCGTCAGCCACGTGCTCGGCGAGGCCCTGGCGCTCACGGCCATGCTGGGCAGTGCACTCAAGAGCGAAGCCAAGCTCATCCTGCAAACCAAGACCGACGGGCCGCTCGACTTCCTGGTGGCCGACTTCGTGGCGCCGGGCAAGCTGCGTGGCTATGCCAGCTTCGACAAGGCCGACGCGGGGCTTGCCGAGACCAAGGGCCGGGGCGATCAGGGGGCGCTGCTCGGCAAGGGCCACGTCGCCATGACCATCGATCGGGGCGTCGACAAGGACCGCTACCAGGGCATCGTCGCGCTCGACCGCGAGCAGCTGGTGGATGCCGCCCACACCTATTTCCGCCAGTCGGAGCAGCTGCCGACGTTCATCCGCCTGGCAGTCGCCCGCCACTATGGTGCGGCTGCCGCCGAGGGCCCCCGCGTCTGGCATTGGCGGGCCGGCGGGCTGATGATTCAGCAGCTGCCGCGTGAGGGCGGCAAGCGCGAGGATGCCGACCGGACGGAGGAAGGCGACGAGGAGAACTGGAACCGGGCGCGACACCTGGCTGCAACCGTGGAGGACCACGAGCTGCTCGATCCGATGCTCTCGCCCGAGCGGTTGCTCTTTCGCCTCTTCCACGAGGAGGGCGTGGTGGTGGCGCGGGCTTCCGCCATGGCGGCCGAATGCCGGTGCTCGCGCGAGCGCATTCACGCCTATCTGCAACGCTTCGGTGCCGACGAGCTGGCCGACATGCGCGAGCCGGACGGTGGCGTGACCGTCACGTGCGAGTTCTGCTCGCGCAAGTACCGCTTCTCGCTCGCCGACATCGGCGGGGTCGACTGACATCGACGTGCCTGCGGTGACGGCTTGGGCTCTAGGGCGCAAAAGGCGAAGCCGCATTGCGCCGAACCTCGCGCAGTCGGTGCAATGCGCTTCGCTTTTGCACCCTACGTGGCGAGCTGCCGGCGCGGCCGTCATGCCCGTGCAACCGGGCGTCCAGGATGACGGGCTCCAGAAAACGAAAGCCCCGCCACATCTCGATGTGAAGCGGGGCTCGTTATCACTTCCGATAGTTCCCAGTCGTACAGACCGGGCTGATTTACGAGGTTGTCGACCTCGTTGCAGGTTCGTTGCTGTGGAGCGGCTTGGACAAATCGCTGATCAGTTTGCTCGAGCGCGACCGACCAAGCCGTGCCCTCGCTCGATGGTGAGGGCTTGATGACAGTCAGGTGGCGTCATGGCTCCTCCGCACGCTGTTGATCCTGCGACGATCGCCGCATCCCAGGGGAGGAGCATGGGTGTGGAGCTCGCACACCGATCACGCTCAACTCACCAAAGCGACGAGCGTCATGAAGAGCTTGGCGCTGCCGCTGCCTGGTGTCAAGCCTGCGATCGCAGATCACCCGCGGCCGGTTGAGTCATCATTTCCGTCTGCAGGCGGAACTGAGGCGGCTAAGGCGGCGTTCACGCTTCGCCCGGCTGCGGCACAGGCGCCGCGTTCGCCAACGCGACGCGCGCAGCCGGGCGCGAGTGGCGCAAGGAGGCCGGTCCGTCATGCAAGTGGTCAATCAGGTCGTCCAGTTCCTGCAGCAGGGCATCGCCGCGATTTTCAAGTTCGTACAGATGATCTGGACCTGGTCGCTTGGCCAGGTCACGCAAGTGCTGCAATCGCCGTGGCAGAGTTGGCCACTGTTCAAGCAGATCCTGCTTGTGATCGTGGTCGCGGCCGTCGTCTTTGCTCTGTTCAAGGTGGCGAAAGAGCTTTGGGAAGCAGCCGAGCGTGTGCTGGTGGCCTTTGCCACGCTGCTTGGGGCCTTCATCCGCACGCTTCCCCAGGTCGTCGTCGCCGGCCTCATCGCCATGGGCGGCATCTGGCTCATCAACAATCTCGACCTGTCGTCGGTGCGCATCCCGACGGCGTTCAAGCTCAGCTCGCAATAGCGTGCCGCGCCGCCAAGGAAACGCGCGGGGCATGCGGCGCCGGGCCGCGCCGGCAATGAAGTGCAACGGATCGTGATGGACGCGCCTCACAAACGCCGCGGGGATGGGCGTTTGTGCGGCCATCACGGGGGTTGCAATGGTTCGATGCTGGTTGGCGTGCGCCCTGTTCGCTTTTGCCGGTGCCACGGGTACCGGCGCCGCGGCGCAGGACAAGAAGTCCGCGCCTTGGGGCGCCGTCGTACAGGGTGCGGCGCCGCAGGCGGTCGCGAACGCACAGAACCTGACGCCGCGGCAGCTCGAGCTGGTCCGCCAAGTCAATGCATACTTCAATCGGCTGACCATGCTGAGGGGGTCGTTCGTCCAGACCGCAGCCGACGGCAAGCGTCAGCGCGGCCTCTTCCACCTGGCGCGGCCGGGCCGCTTTCGTTTCGAGTATGCGCCCCCGAGCCGGACGGTCGTCCTCTCGGATGGAAAGTACGTCGCGGTCCAGGACTATGATTTGAACACGGACGACCGCACCGACCTCAACCAGACGCCGTTCCGGGCGCTGCTGCAGAAGGATGTCGATCTGCTGCGCGACGCCCAGTGCTCGGAGGTGTCCGAGACGGCCGATACGATTTCGCTCGTCTTCACGGATCTGCGCGCCGAGGCCGGGGGAAAGGTGACGCTTTTTCTCGCCACCAAGCCGACCCTTCAGGTCAAGGCCTGGATCACCAAGGACAACCAGGGTCTCGATACCAGGATCGAGCTGGCGGACCTCGAGACCGTCGAGAGCATCGATCAGCGGCTGTTCGACCCTGCGGCGCGGATCGAACGGAAGAAATGGTAGTGCCCGGTTCCAGCGTAAGCTGCCGGGGACCTGCTGAGCGACTTGTCAGCGCGGTGCGTCGCGCCCGGTCGGCGACGGCTCGGGTTTTGGTGTGGCGGCGCGTGCGACCGTGCCAGCCTCCGCCGTGTCCGGTGCTGGACCGCCGAGATTGCTGCGGAGCCGCTCGCTGTCGACGCACGACGCGAGCAGGAGGCTCAAGGCTGCAACAGCAAAGGCCCGCATGCGCATGGCTTCCTCCGATGGCGGCCCAACTCGTATCCCGATCGCGAAATTCGCCTCAGCGTGCGGCAAGTGGGATCGGCCTGCGATCCGAATGACACGATCCGCAACAGTGATTCTAGTGTGATTCCGGTGGAGAATTGGAGTTCTCGCTCGCAGTTGCACTCGTGTGATGATCGAGAAGGCCGTTGCATTGTTTGCGGCCAGGATGGGAGACGGACTTCTCGATCTGAATCACACGAGCATCATGATTTCTCCAGTGTCCTTCAGATCGCAAAATTCGTTCAATGCCTGCGGCAGAACGAGACGAATTTCGCGATCAGGACACTAGGGCCGGGAGGTGCTGGTGGTCGCGCCGCCCGTCGCCTCGATTGCAGCCGGCGTCATCGCCAGCACGGTGAGGATCGCCACGACGGCAGCGGCCAGGCTGAGAGGGATCAGGATCAATCGCATCGTTCCACCTTCGCGTGCCATTGCGGCGTACGCTGGGCAGTGAGCTGAACGGTATCTGAACGCCGTTGTGCAGCGCGGAATAGGGAGAATACCGCGCCTCGGCGATGGCTTCGCAAGCCTGCCCGACACGGCATCGATCACACCCCTGGCGTACTGCTGCGGCGGATCGCGTGGCGGGGCACGTCCGTGGGCGCCTGAGCGGAGGTCATCACCATAGGCTTGAAGTGATGCGTCCCGTCACGCTCCAGTTGCGCGACCAGGCCGAACTCCCAGTCCAGGTACGCTTGCATCGCTGAATCAGGGACATCCGTGCCTTCGTAGGGTCGACGATACCGATCGATGGGAGGCGAGGCCAATCGGGTTTCGCCGGCCTCCAGGGGGTGGCCGGCAGCGACCCACGCCCTGTTGCCGCCTTCGAGCATGTAGACGTCGCCCCCGACCTTCGCGGCCAACTCGGGCGCAACGAATTGCGCAAGCGTGGCATCCGGGCAGGTCACGACGTAGCGGTCCGCCGCAGGCAGATTGGCCACGGAGTCCGCGAGCAGCGACCGAATGACAAACCACGCACCGGGGATATGGCCCGCGCGGAATACCGCATGTCTGGCGACGTCGATCACGACGGTGCCGCCATCGCCGGCCAGCCAGGTTGCAAGAGTGGCGGCATTCACGCCTTTGTATCGGGGCACGGCAGGCAATTTAGGGCCGGGTACGCCGCTCTCCGTGAAGTCCGCCGCGTTGAGCCCATCCAGGACGAAAACCTCCCAGGCCATTTGGCCAAGCCACGATGCGGTCATGTTTGCGCGGACGCCCTCGGCATCGCAGAGGACGATCCTGGCCCCCCGGACAGGGGCATACATCTCCAGTTCCTGCACCAATTGTCCGCCGGCGATCGGCAGGAACCCGGGCACATGTCCCCGCTCATACTCCTCGGGGCTGCGCACATCGAAGAAGTAGGTCGTGCGCCCCTCCTGGCCGGACCATCTGCTGACGTCGTCACGGGTTGCGCGTTTCACTCCCGCCCGGTCGGCGACGGCGCGCGCTTTCTGTGTGGAGGCGGCAACGGCTGCGCCACCGCCTTCCGGATACCTTCGAGACTGGCCGAGCTCGAGTTTCTGGCGGGCGAGGGTCCAGCCGATCGTTCCGTTGCGCAGTGCGCAGACCTCGTTGGGAAGCCCGAAATTGATGAGCGACTGCGTGCCCACGAGACTGCGCGTCCGCCCGGCGCAATGAACGATGACTTTCGTGTTGGCGTTGCCCAGCATTTCGGGAAGACGCAGCGCGAGCTCGGCGCCGGGAACGCTGATGCTGCCGGGAATCGTCATGGTCCGATATTCATCGAGGCGCCGTGCGTCGACGACGATGCAATCCTCGCCGGAGTCGATGAGCGCCTTGACTTCTTCGGCCGGCATCGAGGGCGTGTGGCAGACGGACTCCACCAATTCGCCAAAGGCCTTGCTGGGCACGTTTACATCAATGAACAGCTCGCCGCCTGCCGCCTTCCACCCCGCAATGCCGCCCTTGAACACGGCAACGTCCGTGTAGCCCATCGTCTTCAGGCGTCGGGCCGCGGCTTCTGCAAGCCCTTCACCTGAGTCTATGGTCACGATGGGCACATCCCGTCGCGGCAGCTTTGCGCAGGCGAGCAACTCCAGCCGCGACAGGGGGAAGTTTGCAGCAAAAAGGGGATGCCCCTCTGCGTGAGGAGCCTCTTCGCGCACGTCAAGAAATGCAATCTCGTCGAGCGCCAAGAGCCTGGCACGGACCTGCTGATAGTCCTTCAGCGGCGGGTTCGAGTGGTCTTCCGAAGTAGCCATCGTGTGTCTTCCGTTCGCGACTTGCCAATGAGCGGCCAGCACCTATCGGTCCAGGCCCGATGTTAGTTTGGCTGTGGGCGCGAGGCTATGGCTGGCCACTGTCCGGTCGCGCCAGGGGGTCAGTTTTCGACGCGGCGACCGCGGCTGGCGCGAGTGTTGAAACTCGCGGGCAAGCCGGTCAAACTGACGCCGGACTCTCGACGCGCCGCCGAGAAGGCACTCCTGGAGGACGATCGCAGTGGCCGACTATGAGGTGTTCGATCTCGGGCCGCTGACATTGCAGCGGGGATTGACGCTGCCGAAAGCGCACATCGCCTACAAGACCTATGGCACGCTGGCTCCCGACAAGTCGAACGTCGTTCTCTATCCCACGTCCTATGGGGCTCACCACACCGACATCGACTGGCTTATCGGGCGAGACCGCATTCTCGATCCCGGGCGCTACTTCGTCGTCATCCCGAACCAGTTCGGCAACGGACTGTCGACGTCGCCGAGCAATCTGGCCGAGCCGTTCGGTCTCGGGCGCGCCCCCGTGTTCACACACTGGGACAATGTGCATGCCCAGGAGCGCCTGCTGCGCGAGAAATTCGGGATCACGCGCCTCGCCTT
Organism: Hyphomicrobiaceae bacterium; assembly: GCA_050248715.1. Lineage (GTDB taxonomy): Bacteria > Pseudomonadota > Alphaproteobacteria > Rhizobiales > Hyphomicrobiaceae > AWTP1-13. Next base: position 11,170 of record JBFWRV010000110.1, read on the forward strand.
GGTCTACGGTTGGTCGATGGGAGGGCAACAGGCGCTGCACTGGGGCGCAATATTCCCCGATCGCGTGGCCCGCATTTGCGCGGTGTGCACGTCGGCGTGCACGAGCCCGCACAACAAGGTGTTCCTGGAAGGCATCCGCGCGACGCTCACTGCCGACGCAGCGTGGCAGAATGGGCGCTTCGTTGAACGCCCGGTGCGGGCGCTGCGCGCGTTCGCTCGTGTCTATGCCGGATGGGCAATGAGCCAGGCGTTCTATCGCGAAAGACTCTGGGAGGGTGCGGGCTTCGCCTCGCTCGAGGATTATCTGGTGCGCGCCTGGGAGGGCAATTTCCTGCGCCGCAACGGAGAGGACCTCCTGTCGATGATCGATACCTGGTATCAATCGGACATTTCCGACAACACGCTTTACAACGGGGACCTCGCGCAAGCGCTTGGCGCAATCTCGGCGCGCGCGGTCATCATGCCCTCGACCACCGATCTCTATTTCACGCTCGCTGACAGCGAGATCGAGACGCGGCTGATGCGCAATGCGGAGCTTCGCCCGATTTCCTCGCTGTGGGGGCATCGTGCCGGCAACCCGCTGCAATCCCCGGAGGATGAAGCGGCGCTGCGCGCGGCGGTCAGGAGCCTCCTGGCGAGCTAGGACGGAAGAGAGCGGGATCGCTCCGGGTAGGCAGGCAAAGCTCGTGAGCGGGATGCCGACGACGCCCTGGGCGTGGGCGGACCTCCTAGTCGAGGATCGGCGGCAGCTCGCAGGCGACGCAGGTGGTGGCTAGACGGCCCTGGCGGACGAAGCGGGGAGCCGGTATCGGCACCACCTCGACCCTCACCCTCGTCAACCCGGCGCCGATCATTCCGAGATGCTCGGCGGCCGGGCGCGACAGGTCGATGATGCGGCCGGCAATGAAGGGTCCCCGGTCGTTGATGCGCACCACCACGTTTGCGCCGCTGTCGATGCGCGTCACGCGGACCAAGGTGCCGAACGGCAAATTGCGGTGGGCGGCCGTCAGCGGTTCCGATCCTTTGGGTGTGGCGCGGTAGAAGGAGGCTATGCCGGTGGTCTGCTCGGCCAGTGCGGGGGCGGCCCCCAGAAACGCAACGATAGCAAGGTGGAGGCAAACGCGCTTGTGGAGTGCCATGAAGCCCCTGTCGGCTGCAGTCCTCATTTGCAATGGTGGCAAACGTGTAGAGGCTACCGGCGTTCCGGCATGTTGATCGCGATATTGGGGCTGATGGTTACCGGCGATCGTGAAGGTTGCCTCGCGCGGCCGGCGGTGTGAGTCAGTAAGAAATTGATTTATATCATGAAATTGGAGTTTGCCGGCCTGAACCCGGATGTCGTGCCGGCGGGTCGGCTGCGACCGCTACCTCCCGGAAGGCCGGGAAGGCGCGCGGGCAACGTCGGCGGGGACAGGCACGGCGATCTTTGGCAGTCTCAGGACGCATGCCCGAGGGGAGCCGGACACATGGTCGAGCTCAACTGCTACTACTCGCTGTCGTCACCCTGGGCGTATTTCGCCGGCCCGAAGCTGCAGGACGTCGTGCGCCGGCACCGGGCGCGACTGACGCTCAAGCCCTATGATTTCCAGGCCGTGGTCCCCAAAACGGGAGGTGTGCCGCTCAGGACCCGGCCCGAGCCGCGCCGGCGCTATCACGAGGCAGAACTGGACCGCTGGCGCCGCTACCTCGACATGCCGCTGGTGTTGAAGCCGAAGCACTATCCCCAACACCAGCCGACCGATCCAGACTGGAACAAGTATGCGGGCTGGATGGTGATCGCGGCGCAGGCTGCCGGGCTCGATGCCTTGCCGCTGTCGCACGCCATCCTGCGTGCCCTCTGGGCGGAGGAGCGCGACATCGCCAGCCCCGAGGTGCGCCGGGCGGTCGCCGACGAGAACGGCTACGACGGCGCAAGGCTGCTGAGCGAGGAGCGGAGCGAGCGCGTGCAGGTACTTTATCGCCAGTTCTCCGGCGAGGCCGAGGCTCTTGGCGTGTTCGGCGCACCCACCTTTGTCGTCGACGGCGAGCTGTTCTGGGGCCAGGACCGCCTGGACTTCGTCGATCGCAAGCTCGATGCACTGAGGGCCGGTGGCAGGCGGTCCGGGCAGGGGACGTGAGCACGTGCCGGTGTTGGGCGTTGCCTGCTGCGGCATGCCGGGACCGCCGCCGATAGGCGCTTATCCCCGCTTTCTGCGCGTGTGCGATACTGCGCGTGCCTCGGCTCACGAGGGGGTGCTGTTCCGGATGCGCCCGACCAGTGCGAGCCGCAGGCCTGCACTTGGGTGGCACACAGTACATGTGCCCCGGGAAAGAACGTCAGGGACGATCAAGCCTCGCCG
>JBFWRV010000111.1:0-13482 GCA_050248715.1 Hyphomicrobiaceae bacterium
TAGCCCGACAGCGCCCGCGGCACCTCCTCGTCGGTCGCCCGCTGCGTCGCCCGCGCCGCGTCCAGCCGAGGGTTGAACTGATACGCCGCCGTCAATGCCTGAAACAGCGTCTCCGCCCGCGCAGGCGGGGCCAGCGCGCACAAGAACATGCCGCACGCGGCTACGCGCATGCTCAAGGCAAAGGCGCCGAGCCTTCGTCTGTCGTGGCTTCTCACGTCGTTCCCTCATTCGAGCGCTGAACGAATACCCCTACCCGTCCGCGCCACGCGCACCCTGGCGGAAAACCTTCAGCCGCATTCAAAAGGTATCCGCTGATTCGCTCACTTCAGGCAGTTATTTCACAAGAAGGATCGACGAAGCGCCAATACAAGGTTTGCCGGCCGAGAATTCAGGGCCGACGTTGCTGACTTTCAACACAGGAAATGGGATTGCGAGGTTTCCACAGACGCGAGCGGGGTCGCCGCGCGGGCGCTCAGAGGGTAAATTCGATCTGTCGGGCAAATCCGGGTAGAGGCCCTGCGCCGGCGTCGAAGACGGGACGGGCATCAAACAGCTTGCCGTTGCGCCGCCAGACCTGGGCCCGGCCAACTCCGCCGCTGGCGATCACGCCGACCAGCCGTCCGCCCTCCTTGAGCTGCCCCAGCAGCGTGTCCGGGTTGCTCTCCACGGCGCCGTTGAGAACAATCGCGTCGAAGGGGGCATGCGAGGGCGCGCCATTTTCGAGGGGGCCTTCGACGACGACGGCATTGCCAACATGCTGTTGCCGCAGCGTTTTCGAGGCACGCCGCGCCAGGGAACCCTCGCATTCGACAGCGACGACGGCCTTGGCGAGCTTTGCCAGCACCGCCGTCGAATAGCCGGTAGCGCACCCCAGATCGAGCACCACCGCGTCAGGTTCGATCTCCGCCAGTTGCACCAGCTTGGCGAAGGTTCGCGGGGCGAGCAGGTAGCGTCGATGAGCGCCATCGGCCGGGAAGGTGACCGGCACCGCCGTATCCATATAGGCGAGCGCCTGCATGCCTTCGGGTACGAAGGCCTCCCGAGGCACCTCCAGCATGGCCCTGATGATGCGCCGGTCGGTGACGTCGCTCGGACGCACCTGGCTCTCCACCATGTTGATGCGCTGCTCTTGAAGGTCGCTCATGGCATCCGGCTGGTTTGGACTGGTGGCCAACTTGGGCGCGCCGCACCTTATCCAAACCGCGAGCCCGCCGCCAGCATCGGCGGCCCGCAGGCAGTGCAGCCTTTCGACGCAAAGCAACGCTCCTCCCGGCCCCCTCAGGTCCGGACCAGGCAGGGGGCGATTGCCCTTTCGTTCCACTCGAGCCCGGCGCCGGGCACCTCGCGCGGCCTCGCATGGCCCTTCACGGGCACCAGAGGGTCGGCCAGCAGGTCCTGGCCCCAGTCCATGAACTCGAGCCAGTGGCGGGTCGGCGTGGCGGCCAGCACATGGGCCGAATAGTCAGGCGAAAGGTGAGACGAGAAAGGCACCGCCCGGGCCTCTGCCACGTGCGCCAGGCGCATCCATCCGGTGACGCCGCCGATGCGCAGAAGGTCGGGCATGACATAGTCGCAGGCCCCCATCTCGATGGCCGCCTTGCCGACCCGCCAGCTCCACCAATTCTCGCCGATCTGGATGGGGGTGGCGAGCTTCGTCGCCAGCCGCGCCTGCGTGTCATAGTCGTCGTAGACGACCGGCTCCTCGATCCAGGCCAGTCCCAGCCCGTCGATGGCGCGGCAAGTCTCAAGCGCGTCCGCGACAGGCAGGCCCTGGTTGAAATCCACCGAGATCGTCACGCCGGGGCCCACCGCGTCGCGCACGGCACGATAGGCGGCGACCTCCTCTGCCGCCCGCTCGCGGCCCATGCGCAGCTTGACGTGGGAGAAACCGCCATGCTCGGCGATGAGCTCGCGCGCCTCACGGGCAACCTCGGCCGGCTCCATGATGCCGAGCCCACAGCTGTTGTAGGTCGGCAGGGGATCGGGCCGGCCGCCGAGTAGCCGATAGAGCGGCACCCCGGCCTCGCGTGCCAGCGCGTCATAGAGGGCCATGTCGAACATCGACAGCGCCATCTGCGCCAAACCCTCATGGCCGATGTGCGAGAGCCGCTTCTGGCCTGCGTCGTGCGCGGCGGGTGCATCTTCGAGCGTGATCTTGCGGCCCTTGAGTTCCGCGACCAGCTCGTCGAGCAGGACCGGCACGATCTTCTGCGCGAGGGGGATGAACGTGAAGCACAGCGCCCGCCCCGCGCCGCCGCCTTTCGTCTCCAGGTCGATCAGCAGGAAGGGCCCGTGCGTGAACCTGCCGACGCGCGTATTCAGCGTCCGGCGCAAGGGAACGCGTGCGGGACGCGCGCGAATGCCGGTGATCTCGATGGTCGCTGCCATGCCTGCTTTCCTTGGAGGTGTCGCTGACTTTGTTTCCTTCAGGGCCTGATCCCATAGACGAGGAACGGCGTCGTACCAGACCCTCACCCGATATTCTCGGCTGTTCGCCGCTGCGCCAACCAGCGCCACCAGCGCAGCGGCGCGGTCGCCGCGTCCGCAATCTGCCGGCATAGGTTGAGCGGGGCCGTGATGGGCGCCGTCAGCGGCAGGAACAGCAGGAGAAACGCGCTGCCGCGCACAACCCGCGCGGCCCAATAGCCGACGCGACCTTCGTACTCGTTCGCCAGCTCCGGCGGCCACAGCCGCTGCCACCAGGCGCGCGAGATCGGCATGCCGACGAGCCCCAGCAGCAGCAGCAGGAGGTAGCCGATCTGCACGTCCGAGCGCACACCGGGGATCAGTCGCTGGTCGAGCTCCTGCTGGCGCTCAGCGCTGCGCAGGCTGCCGTCGAGCCCTGTTGTGACCACACGGCCCGTCAGGTCGGAGACGACGCCGGAGAACAGATCGCTCACAGGGCGCGGCGCTGTGCCCGTCGTCAAGGCGCCCGCCGGCCTGATCTCCAGCGCCGTGCGCCGGCCCGCCGCCGTCGCCGACACAAGGAGCCGGTTGTTCGGCCCGCCCAGCGCGTTGAGGAAATCGGCGAAGCGCGCATGCTGCATCGCCTGCTCGAGCCCCCTCACCTCCACCTTCTGCCACAGCCAATTGCGGCCGCCGGGCTGGCGCGGCGTCGAGGCCGAGCGCAGCACGATCAGGTTGACGTCAGCCTCCTCGGCGGCCTTGAAGAGGTCGGGCAGGAGAATGCTGCGCTCGGGCCCGCTCGAAGGCTGCATGTAGAGCAGGCGGCCGTCGACCCGGCCCGTCACCAGCACGGTCTGTCCGCGCACCGAGCCTAGCGCCGCCGGCAGGCTCCCCGGATCGATAGCGTCGACCAGGGCTTTCTTGCTGACGGGATCCATGCGCGGCACGGAGGCAAGGTGCGGCGGTCCGCCCGGTTCCAGCGCCACCACGCGCACGTTCGACTTGTTGAGCGGACGGGCAAGTTGCCACACGGCTTCCTCGAACCGCTTGCGATCCGCAAGCTCGACGAGCAGGCTCGGGCGCACTTCGGCAAACATCCGCTCGGCGGCGCCTTCGCCCCGCCGCAGCACACGATAACTCTCGGTGCCGGCGAGGACATAGAGCTCGGAACCCTTCGGCAAATCCTTCAGCGCTGCGCGGTAGAGGAAGATCGTATCCTCGGTGAGGAAGAGCGACAGCTTCACGTCCGCCTTGGCGTCCGGCAGCAGCACGGTGGCAACCCGCTTCAGCTCGTCCGGCGTGCCGGCTGTGTAGGTCTCGCCGGCCTTGTTGACGAAGCGCCAGTGCCCCTCCTGCGTTGCCTGCGCGGCCAGCGTCGCAGCGCCGTCGGGCCGGGGGGGCAGCGCGCGCACGTGCCGGATCGCGTTGTCGAGCGCGCTGGTCCCGAGTTTCGCCGCTCCTGGCGCGGCATGCTCGGCCGTGCCGATGACCTTCGAGAACCAGTTGGCTTGGGCCGGCGCCCCGGCCGTCGCCACTAACAGGCTCAACGCCATAAGCCGGGCCGCAAGTCCGGGTGCGCCTCCGCCCTGCTCCCGCCCTCGGCCCTCGCGCCGAGGCTTTTGAAGCGTGGACGGCGTCCGTTCCCCGTCCTTCGACAAGGTCAGGACGAGGCCCTTCCAGCGGCTCAGCAAGGGAGTATCTACCGATTGGCGCATGGCGAGAGGGTCACCGGACCCGCAATGGCGGGGTGCTGCTAGCAAAGATCATCCTACCCCACCATTTTGGCAAGCATCAGTCGCTATTCCTGCCCTGCTGCTGCGAGCGCGCGCAACGCGTTCACGGCGCCTCGGCCCCAAGGGCAAGCATCTCGTCAGGTTTCTCGCTCCGCGCTGCGCTTGGCGGGAAGGGCAGGGTCGTGATTCGAACGCGGGCTCGGATGCCTTGGTGCAGGCGCACCAGAGGCTTGGTTGTGCACCTGGTGCATGGGTATATTCGGGCAATAGCTGCGAGGAGGAAACCATGGCCGACAAGACGTGGGACTTCGTTCACAACGAGGCGAGCAACGCCACGTGGACGCCCGGACTACGCGAAATCTTCGAATACCGCGATCTCGGCATCAAGGACGGCACCAAGGGCGATTTCGTGGCCCACCTCATCCGCCACAATGGCAAGAAGGTGAAGGATGAGGTGCAGAAGTGGCATGTGCACGATTGCACCTTCCAGTTCGTCTACGTCATGAACGGGTGGGCGACCTTCGAGTACGAGGGTCAGGGACAGCGCACGATCCGGAAGGGGGATACGATTCTGCAGACGCCCGGCATCAAGCACCGCGAGATCGCCTGCTCGGAGGACTTCGAGGTTCTGGAGATCGTCTCTCCCGCCGACTTCGCCACGCGCGTGGTGGAGGCGCCGCAGACAAAGGTGGAGGCGGCCGAATAGGCCCGCTCGGACGTCCGACTAGCCTTCGCGCCGCGCCTTGGCGAAGTCGGGCGGCCGCTTTTCCAGGAACGCGGCGAAGGCCTCCTTGGCCTCGGGGCTGCGCATCAGCTCCTTGTAGAGGGCGACCTCGTTGGCGATGGTCTTGGCAATGGCGGCCGGATCGGCCTTGAGCAGCCGCCGGGCCGCCAGCAGGGCCGCGCGCGGCTTTGCTGCCAGCCGCTTTGCTGCCGCGAGCGCCTTGGCTTCGAGCTCCGCGGCCGGCACCACGGCATTGACGAGGCCCGCCTCGGCGGCACGGGCCGCGGTCCACGCCTCGCCCAAGGCGAACAGCTCGAAGGCGCGCCCGTAGCCGAGTCGCGCCGGCCCAAGCGTGCTCGATCCCGCCTCCTGGACGAGGCCAAGATCCACGAACGGCGTGCGGAAGCTCGCAGCCGGCGTGGCGTAGACGAGGTCGCAGTGCAGCAGCATCGTCACGCCCACCCCCACGGCGAGGCCATCGACGGCGGCGATCATGGGCCGCGTCACCTTGGGCAACCTCTGGATGAACATCTGCGAGGGCGCAACGTCCTGCGAGCCGTCCTTCGAGCGCTGCATGAAGTCGTTGATATCGTTGCCGGCGGTAAAGACGCCGCCCGAGCCGATGAAAACATGCGCCGCGATTGCGCCGCCCTTCTCGGCGGCATCGAGCGCTGCCGACATGGCATCGTACATCGGGCCGGTAAGCGCGTTCTTCTTGTCCGCCCGCAGCAGGCGGATCACCTGCACGTCATCGGCAACCTTGATCTCGACTTCCTGGGTCATGTCGCTTCCTCTTCCTGGTCTATCCGGCAGGTTGGCACTGGCCCGGAGGCTCGGGCGGGAACAGGCTTCATGGCTTCGGGGCCAGGAGCGGCCCCATGCGCCGCGCCATCTCGGCCCCCAGCGCCTGCAGTCCAGTGGCCGGCCGCACCATCACCTCGAAGTCGGCCATCAGCCCCTGCTCGTCGAAGCGGATCATGTCGATGCCCTTCAGTTCCTTGCCCGCAACGCTGGCACTGAATTCCAGCACGATGCTCTGCTCGCCATCGCTGAAGGTGCGATGGTAGCGGAAGTCGTCGAATGTCTGGAGCGCTTGCTGCAGGAAGGCGGCGACCAGCTCGGCGCCCTGATATGGGGTGAATGCCACCGGCGACCGGAACACGATATCGCGCGTGCACAGCGTGGCCACCTGTCCGAGGTCCTGAGCCGCAACCATCTCATGCCATCTGCGCAGCGTCTGCTCGGCCTTGGCATGGAGCGGCATCTGCACCCCTCCCACACTGTTCCTTACGCCCCGGAACCGTCATCCGGGCGAAGGCCGGGAACCACCGCGCCGGTCAGCGACGGCGAGAAGGGTGCCTGGGCTCCGGCCTTCGCCGGCGTGACGTCGGTGGCCCCGGTCGGGCGCCGTCATTCGTCCGCCTCAAGCCGAGAGCGCCAGCGCCGAATCCGCCCCGGTCATGACCGTCTCCTTGAGCCCCGTCGCCGCCGTCGCGAGGTTCTCAGCGAAGAAGCGCGCCACCGCGATCTGCTGAGCTTGAGTGTTCGCGGCTCCGTCATGCGCTGCCGCCAGTGCGATTCTGGCGAGATAGGTGCCGCCCGCGGCGAGCCCGAACAGGCGCAGGTACGGCGCGGCGCCGGCGAGCGCCGCCTCGGGGCTGGAACGCAGCGCGCCGCCCATCCAGCGCGTCGACTCCGCCAATGCCGCAATGGTCTCGCCGAGGCGCTCGCCCATACGGCCGAAGTCGGGCCGGTTGGAGCGCCGCACCTCCTCCGCCGTTGCGCCAAGCTCGCCGATATAGGCCTCCACCACCTTGCCGCCCTCGAGCGGCAGCTTGCGCGTGACGAGGTCGATGGCCTGAATTCCATTGGTGCCCTCGTAGATCGGCAGGATGCGCGCGTCGCGGTAGATCTGGGCGGCACCCGTTTCCTCGATGAAGCCCATGCCGCCGTGCACCTGCACGCCGATCGAGGCGACCTCGCAGCCGATATCGGTGGAGAACGCCTTGGCGATGGGCGTGAGCAGCGCCACGCGGTGGGCGGCCGCAGCCTGCTCGGCCGGGTTCTGCGCCCGCCGCGACACATCGGTCTCACGCGCCGTGACGAGGCAGATGGCACGCGCGGCCTGCGTCAGCGCCTTCATGGTCATGAGGCTGCGGCGGATGTCGGCGTGCTCGATGATCGGCGCCATGCCGTCGCTGCCCGTCGCCGAGCGGCCCTGGCGGCGCTCCCTGGCGTAGGCGATCGCGCGCTGCGTTGCCCGCTCGGCCACCGCGACGCCCTGGACGCCCACCGCGAGACGCGCCGCGTTCATCATGATGAACATCACGTTGAGACCGCGGTTCTCCTCGCCGACGAGATAGCCGACTGCGCCCTCGCCCTTCTCGCCGTACTTCATCACGCAGGTGGGGCTGGCATGAATGCCGAGCTTGTGCTCGACGCCGGCGCAGATCACGTCGTTGCGCGCGCCGAGCGTGCCATCCTTGCCGACCAGATGCTTGGGGACGAGGAAAAGCGAGATTCCCCGGGTGCCGGGCGGTGCGTCGGGCAGCCGTGCGAGCACGAGGTGGATGATGTTGTCCGTCAGCTCGTGATCGCCATAGGTGATGAAGATCTTCGTGCCGAAGATGCGATAGCTGCCGTCAGGCTGCCGCACGGCGCGGGTCTTGAGCGCGGAGAGGTCCGAGCCCGCGTGCGGCTCCGTCAGGTTCATGGTGCCGGTCCATTCGCCCGACACCATTTTCGGCAGGTAGAGGCGCTTCAATTCCTCGCTGCCCTGCGCCTCGATCGCGTCGATGGCCCCGAAGGTCAGCAGCGGGCAGAGGCCGAAGGCGAGGTTGGCGGAGTTCCATACCTCGCCGGCCGCCGTAGCGATGACCTGCGGCAGGTTCTGCCCCCCCCACTCCTCGGGCGCGGAGAGCGCACCCCAGCCGCCGGCGGCGAATTGCTGATAGGCTTCCTTCCAGCCGTCGGGCGTCACGACCTTGCCGTCGACGAGCTTGGAGCCGGCACGATCTCCGGGCGCGCTCAAGGGATCGAGCACCTCCGCCCCGAATTTGCCCGCCTCCTCGATCACCGCGCGGATCGTGTCCTCGTCGACGCCGCCGAGGAGACCGCGGCCGATCAAGTCGTCGAGCCCTGCTGCGTTCTTGAGGGCCTGTAGGATGTCGTCCACCGGAGCCTGGTAGGTCATAGGTCTGGCGCTCCCTGGTTTAGTGCCCATGACGTTTACGGCAGCTTAGGGCGAAAGCGGCCATCCCGGAAGGGGAGCCGATTGGTACGGTGCAAATGCGCATTGCGCTGCCCAACCCCGCCGCTCGGCGCAACGCAGCTTCGCCTTTGCATCCTATATCGCAGCCGTTGACAATGACCTCCGCATCCTGAAGCTACGTTGAGCGTCTACCAGAGGAACCGCCACGAGATGAGCGAGCTGATCAGCCTGGCCGTTGCCGACCGCATCGCCACCGTTACGCTCAACCGGGCGCCGGTGAATGCCTTCAACGCGGACATGTTCAAGACTTTCCACGGCATCCTCGACGATTTGGCGAAGCGCAGCGATTGGAGCCTGCTGCACATACGCTCCAGCCTCAAGGTCTTCTCGGGCGGTGCCGACCTTGCCGAGATTTCCACCCGCTTCTCCGCGGCCGACAAGATGGACGCTGCCGCGAAGGTGACGAAGCCCTTCCAGGAGCTGTTCCAGCGCATCTCCGATCTGCCGCAGGTTAGCCTCGCCGAGATCGGCGGGGCGGCCATGGGTGGCGGCTACGAACTGGCTCTCGGTTGCGATCTGAGGATTGCTGCCGACGAGGCCAAAATCGGTCTGCCCGAGGTGGGCCTTGGCCTGCTGCCGGGCGGCGGAGGTACCCAGCGCCTCACGTGGCTCGCTGGCCCAGGCGTTGCTGCCCGTATCATCCTTACCGCCGACGTCGTCGACGGCAAGACGGCGCGTGAGTTCGGGATGGTGCAATGGGCTGTTCCGCGCGCCGGGCTGGAGGCGGAGGCGAGGAAGATCGCGCTGAAAGTTGCCGGCCTGCATCCGCTATCGCTTGCCGCCTGCAAGGTTTGCCTGCGCGTCGCGCGCGATCCCGAGCGCAACGGCTTTGCCTCCGAGACCGAGTGGACTGGCCGTCTGCTCGCCACCGACGAGACGCAGCGCCGTGTCGCCGACTTCCTGGCCGGGGCTAGGCGCTAGCCCTTCAACACCCGGAGAGAACCCATGCTGCTTAAATACAAGACCGTCCTGATGACCGGCGGTGCCTCCGGCATCGGCAGGGCCACGGTGCTCATGCTGGCCAAGGAGGGTGCACGCGTCCTCTTATGCGATGTCAATGCGGCCGGCGCAAAGGAGACGATCGGCGCGGCGGGAAGCGACGCCGTCGAGTTCATCAAGCTCGAGCTGACCGACGGCACCTCTGTCGACGCTTGCGCCCAGGAAGCGCTGAAACGCGCGGGCGGCAAGATCGACGTGTTCGTCAACGCCGCGGGCTGGGACCGCACGCAGCCCTTCATCGAGGCCGATCAGGCCTTCCTCGACAAGGTGCTGGGGATCAATCTGCTGGGGCCTGTGCGTCTGACGCGCGCGCTGTTTCCGGCGATGATCCAGAGTGGCGGCGGCAAGATCGTCTTCGTGGCTTCCGACGCCGGCCGCGTCGGCAGCCTCGGCGAGACGCCCTACTCGGCTGCCAAGGGCGGCATCATTGGCTTCACCAAGTCGTTGGCGCGCGAGGGTGCCCGCCACAAGATTACTGTCAACTGCGTGTGCCCCGGTCCTACCGACACGCCCCTGTTCCATGCCAACCCTGAACGCATGCGCGAAGCGCTCCTCAAGGCCATCCCCTTCAAGCGCCTCGCCTCTCCCGACGATATCGCCGGGGCGATCCTCTACTTCGCCGGGCCGACGAGCGACTACGTCACGGGTCAGATCCTGAGCGTCAGCGGCGGCCTGACGATGGCGGGGTGATGACTGCCTGCTCCCCGCGGAGGTGGCGATGCGGAGGTTTGTCGCGCTTCTCGTTGTTCTGTGGTTTTCACCCTGCGCCGCTCAGCCGGCGGCGCCAGCCGACGCCAAGCGCCGGGTCGGCATATTGAACTACGCCGGCGGACAAGACGTCCGCGCCGCGCAGTTTCGCGCGGCGCTCCACGAGCTCGGCTACGTCGAGGGCAGGAACCTGACGATCGTCCATCGGCATGCCGATGGTGTCCTGGATCGCCTTCCAGCAATGGCCGCAGATCTCGTCGCAAGCGACGTGGAAGTGATCATAGCCCTCGGACCGGCGGTCTGGGCCGCCAAGCAGGCGACGGCCAAGGTCCCCATTATCATTGCCTTCAGCGGCAACCCCGAGAGGCAAGGCGTGGTGTCGAGCCTGGCGCGACCGGGAGGCAACCTGACCGGCTTCTCCTATATGTCGAGCGATTTGGCCGCCAAGCGCCTCGCACTCCTGTGCGAAGCACTGAAACGATGCGACAGGATCGCGGTCCTCTACAATCCGCAGGAACCCGCAACGAAATCGGAGTTGGAGGAGACGGAGGCGGGCGCTCGCAAGCTTGGTGTCACGCTGTTGCCAGTCACCGCGCAAAATGCCGTCGAGCTGGAGCGAGCGTTTGCCGAAGCCCGGCGCGGTGAGGCGCAGGGACTGCTCGTTTTCACGCACGGCTTTGCAGTTATCCATGGGGGACGCATCATGGAGTTGGCTGCGCGCCACAGGCTGCCGACCCTGCACGGCTGGCGTGACTTCGTCGATGAAGGCGGTCTGATGTCGTACGGACCAGACATTCAAAGCCTCGTTCGCCAGGCGGCGAGTTACGTGGATCGCATTCTCAAGGGCGCGAAGCCGAACGACCTGCCTGTCCAGGAACCCTCCCGCTTGCAGCTTGTCGTCAACCTCAGAGCTGCCAAGGCGCTCGGCCTTGAGTTGCCGTCCGCACTGCTCGTGCGCGCCGACGACGTGATCGAGTAGCAGCGGTGGGCAGACACCGACTAGGCCTGATCCGCGGGATGCCGGGATGGCCGCACGTCCGGGTGCAGACAGAGGGCGAGGGTGGCATTGCAGGGGTGCACAGGCAGGAGGAAGCGCGATGGCTTTCGAAATCTACCTTCCCGATGAGCGCGTTGCCGTCTCGCACGGGCTGTGGCCCGACTGCCTGCCGATCGACATGCTCGATCGCGCGATTGCGAAAGGGCCCGGCAGCATTGCGTTCGTCGGCTGGAATAGCGCGCTCCAGAGGGAAATCCACCTCAGCTACGCCGAGCTTGGCGACCGGGTTGACAGGATCGCCTCCGGCTTCCTGCGTCTCGGTGTCGGCGCGGGCGACGTGGTGGCTTTCCAGCTGCCGAACTGGTGGGAATTCACGGCGCTGCTCTTTGCCTGCAACCGCATCGGTGCCGTCGCCAACCCATTGATGCCGATTTTCCGCCAGCGCGAGCTGCGCTTCATGATGGGCTTCAGCGAGGCCAAGGTCGGCATCGTGCCCTCCACGTGGCGGGGCTTCGACCATCTCGCCATGATGCGCGAGATCAAGCCCGATCTGCCTGCCATGCAGCACGTCTTTGCCGTCGGCGGCACCGGAGAGAGTTCGTTCGAGACCGCCTTCCTGGATCGTCCCCCGCTGTCTGCCGCCGAGAAGGAGGGCCTTCTCGGGCTGCGTCCAGCGCCCAACGACGTCGTCGAGCTGATCTACACCTCCGGCACCTCCGGCGAGCCGAAGGCCGTGATGCATACCAACAACACGGCGCTGGCGGCACCGCAGGCTTTCGTCGATGACATCGGACTCACGGGACGCGACGTCATCTTCATGGGCTCACCGTATGCACATCAGACGGGATTTCTATACGGTATCCTGATGCCGGTCATCCTTGCCACCAAGGCGGTGGCGCTCGACGTCTGGTCGGCGAAGGAGGCTGTGCCGCTCATCGAGCGCGAGGGCGCCACCTTCAGCATGGGATCGACGCCGTTTCTTTCCGACATGGTCAATCTGCCGGGCGATTTGCGTGATCGTATCGTTCCGACGCTCAGAACGTGGGTATGCGCCGGAGCGCCGATTCCCCGCGTGCTGGTGCAGCGCGCCAAGTCGGAAATGAACCTCGATGTGCTGTCGTGCTGGGGCATGACCGAAAACGGCGGCCTCACTATCACGCGCAAGAGCGACCCGCAGGAGAAGGTGTTCGAGACCGATGGCCGCGCGCTGCCGGGCTCGGAAGTGCGCGTCGTGGACGAGAGCAAGCGCCCTCTGCCGCCGGATACGATCGGCAACCTGCAGGCGCGCGGCACGACGCATTTCGTCGGCTACATGAAGAAACCGCAGCTCAACTCGATCGACGCTGACGGCTGGTTCGATACGGGCGACCTCGCCCGCAGGGACAAGGACGGCTATATCCGCATCGTCGGCCGCACCAAGGACGTTATCATCCGCGGTGGCGAGAATGTACCGGTGGCGGAAGTGGAGAACCTGATCTATCGGCATCCGAAGGTGGCCGAATGCGCCGTCGTGGCGATGCCGGATGCCCGGCTCGGCGAGCGGGCCTGCGCATTCGTGACCCCCAAGGCCGACGCATCGCTCGACCTCGCCGAACTGACACGCTTTCTTGCCGAGCAGGGCATGGCCAAGACGTATTGGCCCGAGCGGCTCGAGGTGATGGCCGAGATGCCGCGTACGCCCTCCGGCAAGATCCAGAAGTTCAGGCTGCGCGAGATCGCTGCCGAGCTGAAGGCCTAGCGCAGGTTTAGTTCGAATGGAATCGGGAGGGATTCCCAGGAGGCGGCGAATATGGTTCATGCTGGAGGTGGACGCCAGCATGGATGGCAGGTGGCGGCAACGTTCGGAGTGGAGCCGTCGACGGTGGTGAAGTGGTGGCAGCGCTACCGCGCCACGGGCGAGGTTGCGTCCAGGCCGCGCGGCGGCAGCCAGGTGCGGGCGCTGGTGGATGAGCGCGCTTTTGGGTGCTGGATCGGGTAGCGGCCGAGCCGCACGTGAGCACACGGGCGCTGGCTGGCGATCTGGCCGGGCGCGGGCGGAAGGTGAGCCACGTGACGGTGGAGTGGAACCTGCTGCGACCCGCGCACCGCCCAGAGCACACCGGCTTCCTCGGCAGCGCGCTTCTTCTCCTCGCTCGCGTAGCCTTTGTCACCGTAGACCGCAGCGTCATCTGTGCGGATCAGGCGATCCATCACCTTCGCGTCGTGAACCTTGCCAGTGGTGTTCTTCGTCGATGGCGGGGTCGCAATCAGTGTCGCGTCCACGATCGTGCCGCCGCGCAGACAAAGGGAACGGCCGCCGCCCGCCCTGCGGCCCCGGCTTGGGGTAATGCGGCTCGATCAACGCCTCAAGCTCGACCCAAGGCACGACCGCAGCCATCTCCGCAAGAAACACGTCCCGCTTCATCTGCTTCTTCTTCGCCGCGAAGTCGAGCGCCGAGAAGCTCATCTGCCCTGTCATCGGTCAACCCCGCGAATCAATCACCTGACTGTGCAATGGTCGAAGGGTTGATCAGAGGTTCCCTAGCAGGCTGTTGAATTTCTCGCATGCTGACAGGCTGTGGCGAATATGATTCCGTTCTCCCTTGGGGTCGAAGGGGGCTGGGATGCGCGGATCGGATGCCAGATCGGGATCACTATTCTCCTA
>JBFWRV010000112.1:0-13479 GCA_050248715.1 Hyphomicrobiaceae bacterium
CGGCGCCGGACTACAAGAGCCTGCGCATCTTCAGGAAGCGGGCGGGGTAACTCCGCCGGGCTGGGGCCGGGGGCCCCCCCTTGCGGGGAGGGGTCGGGGGTGGGGGTGTCAGAAGACAGCGCTCGCAGCCACCCCACCCCTAACCCCGCCCCGTCAAGGGGAGGGGTTGGCCGAGCAGGCGGCGAGGTTAGTGGCAACCAAGAGCATGACGATCTGGGGGATCTACAAGCGGGCGCTGGCGATGCTCATCGTCGAGCGCAATCAAACCATTGTGGTGGTGCTGTCCGGCATCGCCCTCGGCATCGTGCCGATCGTCGAGGCCGTACTGCTTGCCCGTGTGGTCGACGCCCTGACCAGGCAGCAGGGGGCATTCGCCATCATCGCGCTGTGGGCCGCGATCGGTCTCGTCGGCATCGTCGCCGGCGTGATCGTCTCGGTGATGGCCGACCGGCTGGCGCACCGGCGGCGGCTGGCGGCGCTCGGCCAGGCCTTCGAGCACGCCATCATCCTGCCGATCAGCTACCACGCGGAGAAGGGATCAGGCGCCGTGGTGCGCACGATCCTCGCCGGCACGGACGCGCTGTTCTGGAACTGGCTGTCGTTCCTGCGCGAGCAGTTCGTGGCCTTGGTGGGCCTTGCCGTGCTGGTGCCGACCGCGGTCTACATGAATGCGTGGATGGCGCTGATCCTGGCGGCGCTCGCCGTCATCTACGTGCTCGCCAACGTGTTCGTGGCGCGCAAGACCAGCAACGACCAGGCCGCGGTCGAGCGCTATCACAACAATGTCTATGGCCGTGTCGGCGACGTGCTCGGCAACGTGACGGTGGTGCAGAGCTACGCCCGCTTCGCCTCCGAGATGCAGGCCATGCGCACGATCATGGCCGAACTGCTGACCGCACAGTATCCGGTGCTGACCTGGTGGGGGCTTCTCAATGTGCTGACTCGCACGGCCGCCACCATCGCCGTAGTACTCATCTATGCGGTGGGGTCGGTGCTCGTGGGTCGCGGCCAGATCACCGTCGGCGAGATCGTGGCGTTCGTCACGTTCGCCGGCCTTTTGATCGGCAAGCTCGACCTGCTGTCGGGCTTTGCCGTGCGCATCTTCCAGTACGCCCCGACGCTCAGGAGCTTCTTCGAGCTGCTCGATGCCACCGAGGGTGTGCGCGAGAAGCCCGACGCCAAGCCGCTCGGCAAGGTGATCGGCAACGTGCGCTACGAGAGCGTGACATTCCGCTTCAAGAACAGCAGCCAGGGTGTGTTGGACATCAACATGGAGGCGCCCGCCGGCAAGACCATCGCGCTCGTCGGGCCCACGGGAGCCGGCAAGACGACCACGCTCGCGCTGCTGCAGCGCCTGCGGCCGCTCGACTCCGGCCGCATCACTGTCGATGGCCAGGATATCGCCGACGTCACGTTGACGTCGCTGCGCCACAACATGGCGGTGGTGTTCCAGGATGCGGGGCTCTTCAACCGGACGATTGCGGAGAACATCCGCATCGGCCGGCCGGAGGCAACGGATGCCGAGGTCGAGGAGGCAGCCCGCCTCGCCGAGGCGCACGACTTCATCTCCAAAAAGCCCGACGGCTACGCTTTCATCATCGGTGAGCGGGGGGCGTCGCTGTCGGGCGGCGAGCGTCAGCGCATCGCCATCGCCCGCGCCATCCTCAAGGATGCGCCGATCCTGATCCTGGACGAGGCCACCAGCGCGCTCGACGTGGAGACGGAAGCGAGGATCAAGCGCGCGCTCGACCGGCTGCGGCAGGGGCGCACGACGTTCATCATCGCGCACCGGTTGTCCACTGTCGCCAACGCCGACATGATCCTGGTGCTGGACAGCGGGCGCATCGTCGAGCGCGGCAACTTCCGCGAGCTGGTGGCGCTCAATGGGCTGTTCGCGCGGCTGGTAGCAGAGGGCGGCTTTACCGAGCCGCAATCGCCGGTAGCGGAGCCCGCTATGCCCTGACGGCGGAGCAACGTCGCGGCGACGCCTCTATCACACGTGAAGGAGCCGGGGTAAGCTTCCCTCCACGGCCAGCATATTTTTGCGCCCACGCCGAGGAGGAAATTATGCAGCTCAAGGTTTCGCCGATCACCAGGCAGGAATGCTCAGTCGACGAATGGCAGGCCCGCGTGGATCTCGCCGCCGCGCACCGGCTGGCCGTCATGCACGGTTTCCACGAGGGCATCTTCAACCATCTCACGCTGGCGGTGCCGGGACGGTCGGACCGCTACTACCAGATCCCCTTCGGCATGCACTGGTCGGAGGTGCGCGCCAGCTCCTTCATGGAGGTCGGCATCGACGACGGCAAGGTGAAGCGCGGCGCCGGCGACGTCGAGCGTTCCTGCTATTGCATCCACGCGCCGATCCATAAGCTGCAGCCCAAGACCGCGGCGGCCGTGTTTCACACGCACATGCCTTACACCAGCGCGCTGACCCGTCTCGAGGATCCGCGCATCAAGGAGATCGGCCAGACTGAGGTCGGCATGCTCGACGAGATTGCCTACGACGATACCTATACGGGGCCAGCCTTCGGCACCGTCGAGGGCGAGCGCCTCGCCGGCATTCTCGGCGACAAGGGCATTCTGTTCATGGCGAACCATGGCGTCACGACGGTCGGCTCCTCGGTGGCGCAGGCCTATGATCGCCTCTACTACATCGAGCGCGCAGCCCAGGTGCAGATCTACGCGATGTGGACGGGACAGCGCCTCAAGCAACTGCCGCAGCCGGTCGTCGACAAGACACGGCGCGACATCGGCGGTGCCAGCTATTATGAAGGCCCGACGCCGCAAGAGCGCCACTTCGAGGCACTAAAGCGCATCCTCGATCGTAAAGAGCCAGACTACGTGGAGTGAACCCGCGTCCGCCACGGGCAGACTGCAACGGCCTGCCCGTGACGCTTTGGCACACATGCACTTTTGCTCCCCTTCCCGGCTGCCGGTCGCGATACGGCCGATATCCCTATAGGCTGAGCGCTCCTGCCGCAGGTTCAGGTGGGAACCTGAGCTTGGCCGGCAAGTTTCCCTGTCGAGGTGACAACTTCCACTGCTTCCTCGGGGGGCAACATCTGCGACCGCTGGCACGTTTTGGCCATGGACGGCCGTGCGATCGCGGATTTGTCGGGGGCGGATGCATCCCCATCTGAGGAAGGCCTGCGGGGTTGCCGCGGAGCGTTGGCGAATTCTTCCGGACCGCAACCCATCGGTCGCGGCCAAACTTCCCGCAGGAGGCGAGAAGAGGTCACGTGTTCTTTGTTGCCCTAGCCACCGACTACGACGGCACCCTGGCCCACCACGGGGTCGTTGACGCCGCCACCATCGAGAGCCTCAAGAAACTGAGAGCCTCGGGCCGCAAGCTGATCATGGTCACCGGTCGGGAGCTGCCGGACCTGCGGGGCGTCTGCCCGCACATCGACCTGTTCGATCTGGTCGTCGCCGAGAACGGGGCGCTGCTTTACGACCCGGCAACCAAGGAGGAGACGGTTCTGACCGATCCGCCGCCGCCCGCGCTGGTTGCGCGGCTGCAGGCGTGCGGCGTCGCGCCGATGTCGGTCGGACGCAGCATTCTGGCAACCTGGGAGCCGCACGAGACGGTCGTGCTGAAGGCGATCCGCGAGCTCGGCCTCGAGCTGCACATCATCTTCAACAAGGGCGCCGTGATGGTGCTGCCGAGCGATGTCAACAAGGCGACGGGCCTCAAGAGCGCGCTGAAGAAGCTCGGTCTCTCCGCGCACAACGTTGTCGGCATCGGCGACGCAGAGAACGATCAGGCGTTCCTGAGTGCCTGCGGTTGCGGCGTGGCGGTCGCCAATGCGCTCCAGTCTGTCAAGGACAAGTGCGATTTCGTTGTCGCCGACCATGGCGCTGGTGTAGTCGAGCTGGTGGGGATGCTAACGCAGGACGACTTGGCGCCGGCGAAACGATGGGTGCCGCGGGCGCAGACGGTTCTCGGTGAGCGGGCGGACAAATCCCCGCTCCAGCTCAGCCCGTTCGAGACCGTGCTCATCACTGGCGCCTCGGGCTCGGGCAAGTCGACGCTCGTCACCGCGATGCTCGAGCACATGCGCAAGTGTGCATTCCAGTTCTGCGTCGTCGACCCGGAGGGTGACTACGCGGACTTGAGCGATGCAGTGGTGGTGGGAGACGCCGCGCAGGAGCCGCGGATATCCGAGGTCATGGACCTGCTGGCCAAGCCTGAAGTCAACGTCGTGGTCTGCCTGCTCGCGCTAGACCCCGAGGAGCGGCCCCGGTTCCTGGCCGAATTCCTGCCCGAGCTTGCCAAGCTGCGCGCGGAGACCGGTCGCCCGCACTGGATCGTGCTGGACGAGGTGCAGCACTGCCTGCCGGTGAAGTGGGATCCAGCGCCGGTGCCCCTGCCGCGTGAGCTTCCGGCGGCGATCGCGGTGACCGTGCATCCTGAGGAACTGGCGCCGCCGTTGCGCGAGCTCATCTCCACGGTCGTCGGTGTTGGCAGCGGTGCGCTAGCTGCAATCCAAAGGTTCCGCCAGGCGAGCGGCTGGCCGACGGACGACAAGGCACCTCCGGAGCTGCAGCCGGGCGAGGTATACGTGCTCAAGCGCGGCAGCGCCGTCGAGGTCATCCGCGCCGCGAAGCCGAAGGAGAGGCAGAAGCGTCACGTGCGTAAATATGCCGAAGGTGACCTGGGTGAGGACGCAAGCTTCTACTTCCGGGGGCCCGACGGGAAACTGAACCTCCGGGCGCAAAATCTGAAGACATTCTTGCAGCTTGCCGCCGGGGTGGACGACACGACCTGGCTGCATCACCTGCGTGCCGAAGAATACTCGACGTGGTTCCGCGAGGCGATCAAGGACGAGGACTTGGCCGCCGAGACTAGGGCTGTCGAGCGCGGGCAGGGGGTGTCGGCGCGGGACAGCCGCGCGCGCATCAAGGACCTGGTCGATCGGCGCTATACGGCCCCCGCCAGAACCGGAGAATAACGTAGATTCATCAATTAATTAATCTGGACGAGGTCGCAAATCTCGATTGCGCAGGCTTCGCGCGGCGCTTGACGGTGCGACAGATAGACCTGCGCTGGGAGAGTCGCCTGCCCCGGTTGGAGTTGCGTAAGATGCCGCCTCCATCGGGACAGGGGCGGGCAATGAGCTTTGAGATCGAGCGCAAGTTTCTCCTGGCGAGCGATGCTTGGCGCGCGTTGGCCACCGATCGCATCCCCATCCGCCAAGCCTACTTGAGTGGCGACGGCAAGGCCTCTATCCGCGTCCGCATCAAGGACAAGGGCGGCGCGACGCTGACCGTCAAGTCGCGCGGTGCCGAACGCCGGCGCCTGGAGTTGGAATATCCGATTCCGGTGCTGGAAGCGGAAGCGATGATCGCTCTGCGGCGCGGCTCCCTGATCGAGAAGGTGCGCCATGCCGTACCCTATGGCGGCTGCATCTGGGAGGTCGACGTCTTCGAGGGCGAGAATGCCGGCCTGGTCATCGCCGAGGTCGAGTTGCTCGAGGAGCATCAGCGCATCGACGTGCCGGCCTGGGTGGGGCCCGAGGTCACGGGGCAGCCACAATACTACAACGGCGCGCTGGCGCTGCGGCCGTTCCGCACCTGGCCCGAGGTGCCGAGTGTCGCCATGGGAGCGACGCCGGTCAGCGGTCAGTAGACCTCCGGCACGTACATGTCGTCCGGGGCCGGCTGACGCTGGTAGTCCGGGTGGTGCGTCCGCGGCGGCAGGATCACCGGCTCGCGCTTGACCTCCTCGTAGGGGATCTGTTGTAGCAGGTGGTGGATGCAGTTGAGCCGCGCTTTCTTCTTGTCGACGGCTTCGACCACCCACCAAGGCGCCTCGGGGATGTGCGTGCACTCCAGCATGACCTCCTTTGCCCGCGTGTACTGCTCCCAGCGTCGGCGTGACTCGAGGTCCATTGGGCTGAGCTTCCATTGCTTGAGCGGATCATGGATGCGCATCATGAAGCGCAGATGCTGCTCCTCGTCGGTGATGGAGAACCAATATTTGATGAGCCCTTCGAGCCGCGACGCGTTCCCGACGGAGTGTCGAGTCGGCGGCGACAATCCTCCGCAGCGGCACAGGCGACACGCCGCGGGCTCGCTTGAATCGCCCTCGCGCGTTCACCCGTGACGGTCGCTCAGGAAGTTGCAGCGTGGGGCGGGAATCGGCACGCAGCGTGCGCAAATTATATCGTGCCGGTAACGGGTTGTTTCAGCGTCCGGAACTGTCACATGGCCGTTACACGGGCGTGTCACACAGCCTTTGCACAACTGCGGTTAACAGGCCGCGTCTTGAGCCTTCGGCCGGGGCATGCGCCCCGGGGCCCGTAGCTCCCAATGCAGGTGAGGTTCCAAATGCGGATGACATTCGCGGGTCTCGCAGGGTCGGCCGCCGTTGCGGCATTGGCCGCTGCAGCAGCCGTTGTGCTTTCCGGCGATGCGTTTGCGCGCGATCAGATCAGGATCGTAGGGTCTTCGACCGTCTATCCTTTCACGACGGCAGTGGCGGAGCAGTTCGGCAAGACCGGCGCCGGCAAGACGCCCGTCGTCGAGTCGACCGGCACGGGCGGCGGCATGAAGCTGTTCTGCGCCGGCGTCGGTGAGGCGCACCCCGACCTCACCAACGCTTCGCGCGCCATGAAGAAGGGCGAATTCGAGGACTGTCAGAAGAACGGAGTGAAGGACATCGTCGAGATCAAGGTCGGCATCGACGGCCTCACGATCGCGCACTCCAAGGCAGGTCCCGCCATGAAGCTCACCATGGAGCAGGTGTTCCTCGCGCTCGCCGAGCAGGTGCCCGACAAGGACGGCAAGCTTGTCGCCAACCCCAACAAGAGTTGGTCGGACATCGACAAGTCGCTCCCCAGCGTCAAGATCGAGGTGCTCGGCCCCCCGCCGACCTCCGGCACGCGCGATTCGTTCCATGAACTGTTCATGGAGGTGGGCGCCAAGAAGCTCGCCGGCCTCGCCGACCTGCAGAAGAGCGACGCCAAGGCCTTCGAGAAGGTCTGGAAGTCCATTCGCAAGGACGGCGCCTACGTGGAGGCCGGCGAGAACGACAACGTGATCGTGCAAAAGCTCGAGGCCAACAAGAACGCGTTCGGCATCTTCGGCTATTCCTTCCTCGAGGAGAACGCGGCCAAGCTGAAGGGCGTGCCGATCGATGGCGCCGAGGCCACCTACGACAACATCTCGTCGGGCAAGTACAAGGGTGCTCGGCCGCTGTTCGTGTACGTGAAGAAACAGCACGTCGGCGTCATCCCTGGCATCGACAAGTTCGTCGCCGAGTACGTCTCCAACAAGGCCCTGTCGAAGGACGGCTATCTGGCGCGCAAGGGCTTGGTCGCCCTCCCCAAGGCCGAGGTCGACAAGGTTATGGCGGGCGCCAAGGAAATGAAGGTGCTTAGCGCTTCCGACATCCACTGAGGCGCGAGACCTGGTGATCCGCCGCCCCATACCACCAACCCGGCGGGGCGGCGGGCTCGCGTTCCGGATGGACCGGGTTCCGGGGCGTCGACGCGAATGCCGGCAGCGTTGAACTGCGCCGGCGCCGACCAACCCGCAGGCCGACTGGAGTGGCGCCGGCGTTGCTAGAGGCAGGTGGGGGAAGATGGTCGAGCTCTACTTGCTCACCTTGGCCGCGCTGGTCGTTGTCGGCTTCCTCACCGGACGCTTGCGGGCCTCAGCTCTACTCAGCGGGGGCGACCGCGGACAGCTGCTGCATTCCCTCCCCGCCTACCATGGCCTGTTCACGGCGGCACTGGTGCTCGTACCGATGCTGCTGGTGCTGGCAATCGGCGCGCCGCTACTCAAACACCTGGCCAACTCGGCCGCGCTCTCCTCCTTCCCGCCCGATTTCGCCGCCGACGACCTGCGGCGCGGCGCGACGCTGCGCGACGTGACGAACCTGGTCGCGGGCAAATATTTCGGCACCCCATCCCCCGAGCTCGCCAAGGCCGCCGAGAGCTACGCGGCGACGCGCTCCATTGGGAGCTGGATCATCTTTCTGCTCGGCAGTGTTCTGGGCTTGCTCGCGATCGTGCTCGGCGCGGGGCGCGTCAGCCGGACTTTCCGCGCGCGCAACCACGTCGAACGCTTCGTGGTGGTGGTGCTCGCGCTCTGCGCCACGGCAGCGATCCTCACCACGCTCGGCATCATCTTCTCGGTGCTGTTCGAGACCTACCGGTTCTTCTTCGATCCGGCCCTCAAGGGGCGGCCGACGGTTTCTGACTTTCTCTTCGGCACGGAATGGAACCCGCAGGCCGCCCTCCGCGCCGACCAGGGGGATATCCGCACTGCCTTCGGTTTCGTGCCGCTGCTGACGGGAACGCTGCTCATCACGCTGATCGCCATCTGCGTGGCCGGACCCCTCGGCCTGTTCTCGGCGATCTACCTGGCGGAGTACGCGACCCCGCGCTTTCGCGCCGTGGCCAAGCCGATCCTGGAAATCCTGGCGGGCATCCCGACGGTCGTGCTCGGCTTCTTCGCCGCCCTGACGGTGGCGCCGATGATCCGCGGCTGGGGCGAGCATTTCGGGCTCGAGATCGCCTCGGAAAGCGCGCTCGCCGCCGGCCTGGTGATGGGCATGATGATCATCCCGTTCATTTCTTCGCTCTCCGACGATGTCATCAACGCCGTGCCGCAGTCGCTGCGCGACGGCTCCTACGCGATGGGAGCGACGAAATCGGAGACGATCAAGCGCGTGGTCCTGCCGGCAGCGCTGCCGGGGATCGTGTCAGCCTTCATGCTGGCCATCAGCCGCGCCATCGGCGAGACGATGATCGTCGTCATGGCCGCCGGGCTCGCCGCCAATCTGACCTTCAATCCGCTGGACGCCGTCACCACCATCACGGTGCAGATCAAGACCATCCTCGTCGGCGACCAGGAGTTCGACAGCGCCAAGACGCTCGCCGCCTTCGCGCTGGGCTTCGTGCTGTTCTTCGTCACGCTCGTGCTCAACATCATCGCGCTGCAGGTCGTGCGCAGGTATCGAGAGCAATATGACTGATATCGCCGCCTCCTCGTCGATCCCGCTGGGCCGCTGCCCCAACAAGTCCACGGACGCGGCGCAGGCGCGGGTGCGCCGGCGCTACCGCTCCGAGGCGCGCTTTCGCGCCTACGGTCTGATCGCCCTCGCCATCACCACCGTCTTCCTTGTGGTGCTGATCGCCGAGGTGGTGCGAAAAGGTGCCCCGGCCTTCCTGCAGCATTCCCTTCTGCTCGACGTGTCAGTGCCCGCCGACCTCGTGCCGCCGGACCAGAGGGGTGATGCCGCGGCGATCCGCGGCGCGGACTATTTCCCCGTTACGCGCGACGCACTGATGGCGGCCATCCCCGGCATCGAGAGCCGGTCGGCCGAGAAGACGCTCACGCGCCTGCTGAGCCCGGGGGCCGCCGATCGCCTTGCCAACAT
The DNA here is from genome assembly GCA_050248715.1 of Hyphomicrobiaceae bacterium. Lineage (GTDB taxonomy): Bacteria > Pseudomonadota > Alphaproteobacteria > Rhizobiales > Hyphomicrobiaceae > AWTP1-13. The sequence continues at coordinate 9,392 of JBFWRV010000112.1, forward strand.
GATCGCTGCCAATCCGTCGCTGATCGGACAGACAGTCAGGGTGCCGCTGCTGCTCTCGGCCAACGCCGACCTCTACTACAAGGGCGTCGGCACGCCGATCACCAGCCGGCCCGGGCGCGGCATCGCCACCCCGAGCGGGACGACGGGCGAGGTCACTATCCTCACCTCCTCCAACGACTTCGCCGACGATCTCGTCGCCCTCAAGCGAAGGCTTGGCGAACGTTCGGCGGCGCTGGTTGCCGAGGCCGACCGGCTTCAGCGCTTCGGCTCGGCGGGCCTTGCCGACAAGGTGAAGGAGCTGCGCGAAGAAGCGGCCGCGCTGCGCGACCGGTTCGATCATCCCAAGGTCGAGGAGGCGCTCGACGGAAGCCTGCCGAGCGTCCTGGTCGCGATCAACGGCGGCCTCGTCAAGGTCACCAGGCTGTCCGACAGCGCCGTCAGCGGCGACGTGCTGCTGCCGCTCGGCTCGCAGGCGGATGCGCCGTCCGGGGCATGGAAGCTTGTCACCTACGCGACACCCGAGGGCAACCGCAAGGCGACCGACCAGGAGGTCGCCTTCCTCGAGCGTCTCCGGAATCTCGGCGCCGTCGACCGGCATTTCAACTTCCGGTTCTTCACGGCCGGCGACAGCCGCGAGCCGGAGCTGGCCGGCATACGCGGTGCGCTCATGGGGAGCGCGCTGACGCTGTTCGTCACGCTGGCGCTGTGCCTGCCCATTGGCGTGATGGCTGCGGTCTACCTGGAAGAGTTTGCCTCCAAGAACCGGCTGACCGATCTCATCGAGGTCAACATCAACAACCTGGCGGCGGTGCCCTCGATCGTGTTTGGCCTATTGGGCCTTGCCATGTTCCTCAACTTCTTCGGGCTGCCGCGCTCGGCGCCGCTGGTCGGTGGACTCGTGCTGGCGCTGCTCGTGCTGCCCACCATCATCATCGCCTCGCGGGCCGCGCTGAAGGCCGTGCCTCCCTCGATCAAGGAGGCGGCGCTGGGCGTCGGCGCCTCACACCAGCAGGCCGTGTTCCATCATATCCTGCCGCTGGCGATGCCGGGCATCATGACGGGCACGATCATCGGCATGGCGCACGCGCTGGGCGAGACGGCGCCGCTTCTCATGATCGGCATGGTTGCCTTCATCGTCGATGTGCCGAAATCGTTCACGGAAGCCGCAACCGTGCTGCCCGTGCAGATCTACCTGTGGTCGGACCTGCCCGAGCCCGCCTTCCAGTACAAGACCGCGGCGGCGATCCTTGTGCTGCTCATGTTCCTCTTCGCCATGAACGGCGCAGCGATCTGGCTGCGCAAGAAATTCGAGCGCCGGTGGTAGGCATCTGCGAAAGGGTGTGGAACAAATGGATATGGCCGTAAAGAAATCGCTGACAAACGAGGCGCTGGCCGTCAGGCCTCAGCCTGCGAAGGCGGCCAAGGTGATGGCGCGCGGCGTCAATGTCCACTATGGCGCCAAGCACGCCCTCAAGGAGGTAACGGTCGACATCCCGGAAAAGGGGGTGATGGCGTTCATCGGCCCGTCGGGTTGCGGAAAGTCGACGTTCCTGCGCTGCATCAACCGCATGAACGACACCATCCCTACCTGCCGCGTGACCGGCAAGATCACCATCGACGACAATGACATCTACGATCCCGACCTCGACGTGGTGCAGCTGCGCGCACGAGTCGGCATGGTGTTCCAGAAGCCGAACCCCTTCCCGAAGTCGATCTTCGAGAACGTCGCCTACGGCCCGCGCATTCATGGCCTCGCCAGGTCGAAGACCGACCTCGAGGAGATCGTCACCTCGAGCCTGCGGCGCGCGGGGCTGTTCGAGGAGGTGAAGGACCGCCTGGGCGACTCCGGCACCAGCCTCTCCGGCGGCCAGCAGCAGCGCCTCTGCATCGCGCGCGCCATCGCAGTGGAGCCCGACATCATCCTCATGGACGAGCCCTGCTCGGCGCTCGACCCCATCGCCACCGCCCGCATCGAGGAGCTGATGGGCGAGCTGATGGAGAGCTACACCATCGTCATCGTGACCCACTCCATGCAGCAGGCGGCGCGCGTGTCCCAGCGCACGGCTTTCTTCCATCTCGGCAACCTGGTCGAAGAAGGCCCGACGGAGTTGATCTTCAACAATCCGAGGGATCAGCGGACGCAGGACTACATCACCGGCAGGTTCGGCTAGCCGCGTCCTCAGCAGCAGTCCGTCGCTAACCGGAAAAGTGACAAACCATGCAACCGCACACCGTCGCCGCCTACGATGCCGAGCTCAAAGACCTCGATGGTCTTGTCGGCGAGATGGCCAGCCGCACCCGGGCCCTGCTGGAAGAGGCCACGCGAGCGCTGGCCGAGGGCAATGTCGAACGGGCACAGCGAGTGATCGCGGCCGATGCCGCCATCGATGCCCTGCAGCACAGGATCGAGGAGAAGGCGATCACAACGATCGCCAGACGCCAGCCCATGGCCGTCGACCTGCGCCACATCGTCTCCACGATTCGCATTGCCAACGACCTCGAGCGGATCGGCGATCTTGCCAAGAACGTTACGAAGCGCGTCATCGCCATCGCCGAGCAGCCCGCCTCCATCAAGGTTGCCGCGAGCCTCGCGCCTCTGGCTGAGCGCGTGATCGACCAGCTCGAGGCCATTGCTGCCGCCTACCAGGGTCGCGACGATACTGCCGCCCTCGAAGTGTGGCGGTCCGACGGCGCCATCGACGTACTGCACACCTCCCTGTTCCGGGAGCTTCTGACCTACATGATGGAGGACCCGCGCAGCATCGGCTTCTGCACGCACCTGCTGTTCTGCGCCAAGAATCTCGAGCGTATCGGCGATCACGCGACCAACGTGGCCGAGACGGTGCACTACATGCTGACGGGCGACATACTCTCCATGGAGCGCCCCAAGGCTGATGCGTCGAGTGGCGTCGATCCCAGCAGAGAGCCCAGCAGGGCCTGAAAGCGAACAGGATACAGATGCCGCCGCACATCATGGTCGTCGAGGACGAGGAAGCGCTTCTCGAGCTGCTGCGGTACAACTTCGAGAAGGCCGGCTATCACGTTGAAACCATTGCCGATGGCGAACAGGCGGAGGCACGGCTCAAGGAGGCGGTGCCCGACTTGCTGGTGCTCGACTGGATGCTGCCGGGCCTCTCGGGAATCGAGCTCTGCCGGCGGTTGCGACAGTCGATCGACACCAAGAACCTTCCCGTGATCATGCTGACGGCGCGAGGCGAGGAGCCTGACCGCGTACGCGGCTTCGAGACCGGCGCGGACGACTACGTCGTGAAGCCATTCTCCGTAAACGAGCTGATCGCACGGGTCGGGGCGCTGCTGCGACGCATGCGGCCGCTGCTCGTCGCCGACGTGCTGACTGTCGGCGACATTGAGCTCAACCGCACGGCCATGTCGGTGCTGCGGCGCGGACAAACAATCCACTTGGGGCCCACCGACTATCGCCTGCTCGAGTTCTTCATGCAGTCGCCGGGCCGGGTCTTCACCCGCGGCCAGCTGCTCGATGGCGTCTGGGGCAACGACGTCTATGTCGACGAGCGCACCGTCGACGTACACATCGGCAGATTGCGCAAGGCGCTTGTGCGGTCGTGGCGCACCGACCCGATCCGCACCGTACGCGGCGCCGGCTACAGCTTCGAGGCGCGCTGAGCAGCGGGCGGACCGGACAATCTCACCGCCAGCCCAAAAGGGGGTGAAAGCGCAAGTCTGCGCTCGAGCCTTCATTGCCATGTCATGTCGGCGGGGCAGAACTGCGTCCAACCGGCCTCGTCGGAAGCCTCTTGCCTTCATGAGCGACGCGACAGGCAAGGCTGCTCGGCTCATGTGTGTTCCCCTGCCATCGCGTGGAGCCGCGGCAGCTGGTTGGTTCGGACGCGGTACGCCTTCAACAGCGTCCGATTCCGGGGCCAGTCCGGTGCTGCATATCGCCTTCCCCGCTGGCGTGCAGCAGCCGGGCTGGCCCTTCGCCACGGCAGTGGCGCTGCGGGACGTCATGCCTGCAGGCGGAGGCCTTGAGTGGACCTCAGCCTTCCGGAGGTGCCGTTGGCATCCGATGCGAGGTCAAAGCCAAAGGGCAGCGGCGCGCTTGTTGT
>JBFWRV010000113.1:0-13045 GCA_050248715.1 Hyphomicrobiaceae bacterium
GCCCATCGCGCCGCCGAGCGCGGAGCTGGTCACGCCCGGCATGCGGCTGGGCTAAGCACCAGCCCGTCCGATCGGCTCACATCCGCCGAGCACGTGCGCAGGCGCCGCGCGATTATTGGGATGGGGCGCTCGCCCCAATCGAGCTTGCCGTCGCGCACTGGAGAGGGTTCGTGGCGGCGCGGCAGGGCTACAAGCGGTTGAACTCCTTTTCAAGGATATGCCCGACGATGTGACGGTGATGATCCTTCCGCGTCCCTGCAAGATCCTCCAGGTCGACGGGCTTGCCGTTGCGGCTCCGGGCAGCACGCAGCCGATCATCCAGGGCGTCTCGTTTGCGCTGCAGGCCGACAGCGCCCTCGGTGTCATTGGTCCGAGAGCGTCAGGGAAGACGACGCTTGCGCGCGCTGGTCGGCGCCTGGGCGCCGCTGCCGCGCGGCGGTGCCGTCAGGCTCGATGGCGCCATCTTGGATCAGTACGGCGTCGCGGCGTTGGGGCGTGATGTGGGGTACCTCACTCTAGCCTGGTTGTCCCCAGTCAGTCATGCGCATCAGGAGTATCGTCGTGCCCAGCTGCTCGTCGATGCACCGTCGCACCGGCAAGAACTCGGCTTCCGACGCGCTGTGGGCAGCCAACCGAGCGACTATGCTTCCAAGCGCGGAAGCCTGATCCACGAAATCTGTGAAGGCGAAGAGGCCATCGTTTTCGTCGACGAAGGATGCCTAGTCTTGCGCGTCTGGTGCAGGGAAAAGACGTTCATGCGGCGCAGCAGGTGGCTCTCAGGGATGCGATCCTCTAGCCGGAATTCGCAGAACAGCCGACCTTGATCCCGCCGCTGCCGCCCCATCATCGCCAGCCCCCGCTGCCGCCGCTCGATCAGCCACCGGAATCACGGTTCGCTCGCCTTCTCAAGCCTTTTTGCGACAGCATCGACCCATAGTTGCCGTTGTGCCTGGCCACGCTTGAACTTCACGGGTCTCCTGCCAAGGCTGCTCCAGGTGAGCGGCTGATATGCGTCAGCGGATGGCTTTTGCGGTCTCACGCGGTCTTGATGACGCGATCGCGGTTTAGCCGCTGGATATCTAAATCGCCAAAACCGAGCTCCGATAGGATCTCACGCGTGTCACTCCCTATCAGCTCCTTGCCCGGCCACCGCAGATGGCCAGGGTTGCGCGAGAACCTCGGCACAACGTTTTGCAGTCGCACCTTGCGCAGCAACGGGTCGTCGATCTCGATGATCGTGCGGCGTTCCCTCACATGCTCATCCGCGAACAACTGCGCCACATCATAGATCGGGCCCGCTACGACTTCGCATTCGCGAAACGTCCTCAAAGCCTCCTCCTGAGTGCGCTCGGCGATCCACCTCGCGATGGCGCCGTCGCACTCTTCCACGCGCTCCACGCGCTGGGGATTGGTGGCCAGCGTCGGATCGTCGGCAAGGTCCGGTCTGCCGATGGCGCGAAACAGGCGTTTGGCGATGGAGTTGGCGGCGCTGGACACCGCGACCCACCGCCGCGGTGTTGTTGATGGACGAGCCGTTTGGCGCGCTCGACGCCCAGACCAAGCTGCAGCTCGAAGACGTGCTGCTTAGCCTCTGGACCGAGGAGCGCCGCACCGTGCTCTTCATCACCCACGACCTGAGTGAAGCGGTTGTGCTGTCGGACCGCGTGATCGTCATGAGCGCGCGTCCGGGCCGAATTCTCGACGACATCCCAATCCCGCTCGCCCGGCCGCGCTCGGTGCGGGCGCTGCAGAAGGACCCGCACTACCACGAGATCTACGCGGATGTGTGGAGCAAACTCGAGATGGCGCTGGGTGCATAGAAGAACCTGGGAGGAATACGAACATGAGGAAGGTCTTGCTTGCCGCCTTGGCGGCGCTCGCGGCGACGACGGCGATCGCGCAAACCCAAAGCTCGGGAAAGGTTATCGCCAAGGGCGAGACGCTGCGCATTCAGATCTATCCGTCGGCGGTGCCACAGCTGGGGCTCAAGGTCGCGGTGGAGAGGGGCTTCTGCAAGGATCATGGGATCACATGCGAGCTTGTCACGATCCCGAGTGGCCCGACGGGCCTGCAGGCGCTCGCCGCAGGCAGTCTCGAGATTAGCAACTCGTCAAACGACCTCAACATGCAGGCAGTCGCCCAAGGCAACGATTTTCAACTGATCGTGGGAACGTTTGCGCCCAATCCCTATAGCCTTGCCGTACACAAGGACGTGCCCCTGCCGAACCTGGCCAAAGGCTACCCCGCCGTGATGGCGGACCTGAAGGGACTGAAGGTGGGCGTGACCGGCCGCGGCGCGGCAACCGAGATCCAGGCCCGAGCTCTCTTGCGGGGCGCCGGTCTGGACCCTGAGAGCTCCGTTACGTTCGTCGCCGTAGGGTCCCCCGGGACGGCCTACCTGCGATGCTGGCTAAGCAGATCGATGCCTATGTCGCGTTCGAGCCGTTTACCTCGCTGTGCATGATTGAGAAGACCTGCACGATCGCTGTCGACATGGGGGCAGGCCAGGGTCCCAAGGACCTTGCCGCTCTCAACAGAGGCTTCTTCGGCTTCGTCGCACGTCGGGAATACATCGAGAAGAACCCTGTCCCTGTCCAGGCCTTCATCCAAGCCATGCAAGATGCCACCGCCTGGATCAGGGACAAGAAAAACAGAACAGAGTTCACCCAGATCGCCAAGGCTTTCCTTATCCTGCGTGACGTGAAGGATCCGGATGCCGTGTTGGCCTCGATCGTCTCGGGAGCGGCGCCGAAGTACGACGCCCGGATCGACCGCGCCATGCTTGGCGCCCTGGCCAAGTTCCTGAAGGAAAACAAGCTCATCACGACGCTTGTAGAACCCCAAAGGCTCGTCTACGCCAAGGCGCCTTGAACGCGTAGTCGCTTCGATGCCGCACAGAGTCGCCTCGACCCCGCAGACTCGGCAACGGACTGCCGAAGAGACCAATCGAGCTCTCCCCATCTGGCTGTGGCGTTTACTTGCGCTCTTCGCGTTTGCATTGCTTTGGGAGTGGGTGGCCGCCCAAGGGATCATAAATGTCCTCTTCATCGGTCGCCCCTCGGGGATTGGCGTCGCCTTCTTCGAGGGGCTTTTCATCGACCAGACGCTGGTGAAGGACCTCGTGTGGACCCTGGCGGCGACGCTCGCGGCGTTCCTGATGGGGAGCGCGGTGGGCATCCTTGTCGGGCTGCTGTTTGTCGTCTACCCCGCGAGCGAGGAGTTCTGGGATCCCATCATGTCGGCGCTCAATGCCTTGCCTCGCATCGCGCTGGCACCCCTGTTCCTCCTGTGGTTTGGGCTCGGGATTTCCTCCAAGATCGCCCTCGGGTTCAGCCTGACCTTCTTCATCGTGCTTAGCAGCACGGTGGCGGGGGCGCGCAGTGTCGACCCCGATCTCGTGCGCCTCGCCCAGACGTTGGGTGCCAAGCCCGCAGAGATTTTCAGGCGCATTACGCTCATGAGTGCGACGCCCACCATCTTTTCCGGGCTCCGCCTTGGGCTAATCTACGCGTTGCTGGGTGTGATTGCTGGTGAGATCATCGCCGCACAGCACGGTCTCGGGCAGCGTCTGACCTTTCTTGCCGGCACCTTCCAAATCAACGGTGTCTTTGCAGTTCTACTTCTGCTCGGTGTTCTCGGCAGCTTGCTCACGCGCCTGATGTCGATGGTTGAAGCTCGCTTGCTTGCGTGGCGGTAGTCCGCTCCTGGCCTCTCTTGTTGCAGAAGTCGGCGAACGGCGGAGTGAAGCCTGCCGGGACGGCGGTCGCGATAGCGCCGGTTGCCGAGCGCTCCCATGGGAGCGGCGGCTGCGATGCGTTGCCCAAGACAGCGACGGGAAAGGTGCAGCGGGTACAATTGCGCAGGCGGGGCGTTGGCACGGCGACCTGGGATAGTGAGACCGCATAGTTTATCGGCCGACGTGACGAGCGCTCACCCAACGAGCGCGCACGGACAGCCGGATTTCCTTTGCGGCCAAGCTCGTTCACCAACGGCGGGAGCCGATCGCGAAGGGCAGCGTCATGCTCGGCAAAATCGGCGAGTGCTTGCAAGGCAAACGTGCTGACGATCCGGCTCTTGTCCTTGAGGTAGTCGAACAGGATTACCTCGGCGGGCGAAGAATTGGGATGATCGTGAGCGCCGTCAGTGTTGTTGTCATCGTAGCGTTGGTCGCCGTGCACCTGCTTCTTCCTCCATTGGAGCTTGGCGCCGCGACGTCCCCGCGATGCATGGAAACCATTGGTTCTATCGCGTGGCGATAGCGGTGTGATCTGCTGCACGCGCCGCGGCCCGCGTGCTAGTCTTGCTCTCACCTGGCGACGGCGCGAGGCAGACAATGCAGCATGGGGGTTCATGGCTCGATCACTTTCCGGGTCTCTCGCGGCTCGAGGCCGATATGCGCCGCGCGCTCATCGAGAAGAGCCGCAGGGTGCGTCTGACAGCCGGCGATGTCATTTTCGGCCCTGGGACGCCCCCGGAGAACCTGCTGCTCCTCGTCGCTGGAACGCTGCGCGTGCAGCAGGCTTCCGAGAGCGGCCGGGAGATCGTGCTCTACCGTGTGTCGGCAGGCGAGAGCTGCGTTCTCACCACCGCCTGCCTGCTCGCCTACGAAGGCTATCTCGCCGAGGGAATCGCGGAGACAGACATCGACGCGGTAGCCGTCCCGCGCGCCACGTTTGAGGAGCTCATCGCGCGCTCGCCCGAGTTCCGCAGGTTCGTGTTCAGGGCCTTCAGCGCGCGTGTCACCGAGCTGTTCCGCATCATCGATGAGGTGGCGTTCGCCAAGATCGACATCCGGCTTGCCCAGCGGTTGATTGTGCTCGCCGATCGGCAGCAGCAGATCACCTTGACGCACCAGGAGCTTGCCAGCGAGCTCGGCACCACGCGCGAGGTCGTGAGCCGCCAGCTCGCGGAATTCCAGCGCCGCGGCTGGATCAGCCAACAGCGTGGCCGCCTCTCCATCACCGATCGTGACGCCCTGGAACGCTTCGCCCACACCACGTGAAACGCGCCGGCGCAGCCAGCCGCATAACGGCCGCTCGGTGCCAAGAGCTACAGAGCGGTGCTGGCCTGAGGCCTACCCTCGTTCAATATGCAAGCACGGGACCGCCGCCGGAGCCGTGATCCGCTCTGGGATCTCTTGGGTTGTCGCACAGTGGCCTTCCAGAGCCAGCGCGGAGACGCGAGTCAGATGCCTGATCTGCCCTTCACCCCCGAACTGAAGGTGAAGCCCGAGGTCAAGGCCTTCTTCGACCCGGCCACCAACACCATCAGCTACGTGGTCAAGGATCCGAACTCCAAGGCCGCGGCCATCATCGACGCCGTGATGGGCATCGACTACGCGGCCGGCCGCATCGGCTACGACTCCGCCGATGCCGTCATCTCCTTCATCGAGGCGCAGGGCTTTGATCTGCAGTGGCTGATCGAGACGGGACCACCTTTCCGGGGCGCCCTACATCCAGTCGCGGCTTGGCGGCAAGCTCGGCATCGGCGCCGGGATCATGGTCGTCCAGGATACGTTCGGCAAGATCTTCAACGGGGGTACGGCGTTTCAGCGGGACGGCAGCCAGTTCGACCGGCTGTTCGCGGACGGCGACACGTACAGGATTGGCACCGTGACGACGCTCGCGCTGCACACGCCCGCAATGCCGACCAGCGAAGCAGCAGGGGGCAGACGCCGGTGACGCCGACGCAATGCGGCTGGCGCGCCTGATCGGCGAGGACGCCCCCGCAGTCTGGTCGGCGGCCCTCCTGGGCGCGGTCGCCGGCGCGAGCTGGATCGGGCAGGCGGCCCTGGTGGCGGCTGCGATCCATGGCCCTCTCGCCCTATCTCGCGCGTTATGATCCGGCCCGCATGCGGCTCATACTGTTGCTCGCGGCCATTGTCGCCGTCACGGCGCTGTTCTCGTGGGCGGCGGCGCTGATCCTGATGGTGGCCGGGCCGCTGATCCCGAACTTCATGGGCCTCATCGGACTCAACGCGCGGGCGGCGAGCGAGCGCCAGATGGCCGAGATCGGCTCCTTGAGCGGTTATCTGCTCGACCGCCTGCAGGGCCTGACAACGATCCCCCTGTTCGATGCCGTGGGGAGCACCGCGGCAGCGCCGATCAACGTGATGCGGTGCTGCTTGCCGAACGCCTCCTTCAGCTCGTAGACGAGCGGAATGCCGCCGATGCCGGCACCGAGCACGACGATCTGAGCCATGGCGATCCCTCCTGTTGTGTGTCGTTCGACCGCCGGACGAGATGCGCCTGTCGCCGCGTTCCGTGACTGTCGTTGGGGCAGCTCAATCGGCTCTCTGCTCGATGCGCTCACGGCCGGCAGAAGTCGTCCGCTTGCCCAACACGGCTCAACGAAAGGCTTCGCCTGGCTGCATCCCGAGCGCTTTCAGGATCTTGGCCAGCGGGCAAAACCCGGTGAACGCCGACTGCAGCAAGTTGGCGCCGACGAAGGTGGTCAGCCAGAGCCAACCCGGGTGATGCACCTGGAACAGCGCCAGGCTCGCCAGCACGACGGTCCCGGCAAAGGCGAGGACGGCGCGATCGATCGACATGGGGTTGAATTCCTTCTTGCGCACGCATGGGGTCACGGCTCGCAACCTGCAGCATGCCGCCTGGCGCAGACTGTGACTTTGATCACCGTCAAGGTGGGCGCGCTGTCGTTCCATAGCGTTGTTGCCACCTTGGACTCTCACACTCTGCCCAGCACCACCATGCTGGCAGCCGAGCGCGGACTGGAGCACTAAGAACCATGCACGTGCACTGGCTGAAAGCACTGATCACGGTGGCCGCTGGCGTAGCCGTGCTCGCTTGGATCGGATGGATTAAGCCGCCTGCGGTCGCCGGCGAAAGCGAGTCCAAGCTGTTCACGGTGCGCGAGCAGGAGGTCGACGACCTGAAGACCGTATTCGCCACGGTCCAGAGCAAGGACAAGGTTGACGCGCGCGTGCGCACACCCGGCACCGTTGCCGCACTCAAGGTGGACGAGGGAGCACACGTCGCGCCGGGACAGGTTCTGGCGATCGTCGTCGATCAGAAGATCGCTCTCAAGATCAAGGCTTTGGACGCGCAGATCGTTGCGCTGGAGTCGCGCGAGCAGACGGCGAGGACCGATTTCGAGCGGGCCGAGGAGTTGCGACGCCGCGATGTCACCCCGCAGGCACGCGTCGACCAGCTCAAGACCGCCTACGACGTGGCCGTCAACGACCTGAAGGCGGCGCGCGCGGAGCGCGCGGTGGTGGAGCGCCAGATCGAGGAGGGCCAGGTTCTGGCCCCAGCCGCAGGGCGCGTTCTCAAAGTGCCGGTGACGGAGGGCAACGTGGTGCTGGCGGGCGAGAGCATCGCCACCATCGCCGCCAACGAGTACCTGTTGCGGCTCGAGCTGCCTGAGCGGCACGCCCGCTTCATGAAGAAGGGAGATGCCGTCAAGGTCGGCGCGCGCGGCCTCGCGCCCGACCAAGCCGTGATCGGCGAGGGGCGCATCGTCCAGGTTTACCCGGAGCTGGAGAACGGCCGTGTCGTCGCCGATGCCGAGGTCCCGGCGCTCGGTGACTACTTCGTCGGCGAACGCGCACGGGTGTGGATTTCGGCCGGCAGGCGCACGACCATGGCGGTGCCTGCAGCGTTCGTCTTCAAGCGCTACGGGCTCGACTACGTGCGGCTGGTCCGCGACAAGGGGCCTCCCCTCGACGTAGTGGTGCAGGTCGGGCGGGCGACCACGCTGGACGGCGGGCTCAACGGTGAAGCGGATGGCGTCGAGATTCTGGCCGGCCTCACGCCCGGCGACACCCTGGTGCTGCCATGAAGCTTGGCCTGTCCGGCGCCCTGACGCGGGCGTCCATCGCTTCTCCGTTGACGCCGCTGGCGCTGCTGGCGTCCCTGGCGCTGGGGCTGGTGGCGCTGTTCGCCCTGCCCCGCGAGGAGGAGCCGCAGATTTCCGTGCCGATGGTCGATATCTTCGTGCGCGCCGAAGGCCTCAAGGCGGAGGATGCGGTCAAGCTCGTCACTGAGCCGCTCGAGACCATCGTCAAGGCGATCAACGGCGTCGAGCACGTCTATTCCAACACTGTCGACGATCGGGTGGTGGTGACCGCACGCTTCTTCGTCGGCACCAAGGCGGAGGAGGCGATCTTGCGCGTGCACGAGAAGGTGCGTGCCAACATGGACCGCATTCCGATCGGCATCCCGGAGCCGTTGATCGTGGGCCGCGGCATCGACGACGTGGCGATCGTGACGCTGACACTGGCGCCCAAGGCCGATGCGGCCGCCCGCTACCAGGACAACACGCTCTATCACCTGGCCCAGGACCTGCTGGTCGAGCTCGCCAAGCTCGAGGATGTCGGGCTCTCCTACCTCGTCGGAGGGCGGCCCGACCAGATCAGGGTCGAGCCCGATCCCGCACGGCTGTCGCTTTATGGCATCACGCTCGGCCAGCTGATCGCCAAGGTGAGGGAAGCCAACCGCTCCTTCGAGGCGGGCCGCATTCGCGGCCGCAACCAGAGCATCCCAGTCGCGGCCGGCCAGACGCTGCGCGGCGTCCCCGACGCCGGGCTCCTGCTGATTTCCGCCCGCGACGGGCGGCCGGTCTACGTCGCCGACGTAGCGCGTGTGGTGGTCGGCGCCAAGCCGCTGGAGCGCCAGGCCTGGCACTTTCGCAAGGCCGCCGACGGAACGCTGGAACGCGTGCCGACCGTCACGATCGCGCTCGCCAAGCGCGCTGGCGCCAATGCCGTCGTCATCGCTGAGCGGATCACGCATCGTCTCGGCGAGCTCAAGGGCCGGCTGCTCCCCGACGATGTGGGGGTGGTCGTCACGCGCAACTACGGCGAGACCGCCAACGAGAAGGCCAACGAGCTCCTTCTGCACCTGGGGCTCGCGACCGTCTCGATCGTGCTCCTGATGGCCGTCGTGATCGGCTGGCGCGAGGGTGTGGTCGTGCTCGTCGTCATCCCGACCACGATCCTACTCACCCTCTTCGCCTCCCACCTCATGGGTTACACCATCAATCGCGTGAGCCTGTTCGCATTGATCTTTTCGATCGGCATCCTGGTCGACGATGCCATCGTTGTCATCGAGAATATCGCCCGGCATTGGGCGATGCAGGACGGGCGCAACCGGGTGGATGCGGCGATCGCGGCGGTGGCGGAGGTCGGCAACCCCACTATCGTAGCGACGCTCACTGTGGTGGCCGCCCTGTTGCCGATGCTGTTCGTGTCCGGCCTGATGGGCCCCTACATGGCGCCGATCCCGGCCAATGCCTCGGCCGCGATGCTGCTCTCGTTCTTCGTCGCGGTGATCGTCACGCCGTGGCTGATGCTGCGCATGGCCGGCCGGCGGGCCGCAGGGCATCAGGCGGTCGGCCATGGTGTGCGCGACGGCGGCTGGCTCGGGCGCACCTACGTGGCCGCCGCCACGCCGATCCTCGCCTCGCGCTTGTCCTCGTGGCGGTTCCTGGGACTGGTCGGTGTCGCCACGCTCGCCTCGCTTCTGATGTTCGCCGCCAAATGGGTTACGGTCAAGCTGCTGCCGTTCGACAACAAGTCCGAGCTGCAGGTCGTCGTCGACCTGCCGCGCGGCAGCTCGCTGGAGGAAACCGACCGCGTGCTGTTGAGCGCGGCCATACGGCTTGCCACCCTCGACGAGCTGTCCTCGATCCAGGCCTACGCCGGCACCGCGGCGCCGTTCAATTTCAACGGCCTGGTGCGGCACTACTATTTGCGGAACGAGCCGCAGCAGGGCGACCTGCAGGTCAACCTGACTCCGAAAGGCGAACGCCGGCGGACCAGCCACGAGATTGCGCTTGACGTGCGTCGGCGTCTCGACGGCCTTGCGGCGCCCAAGGGCACGTCCGTCAAGGTGGTGGAGGTGCCGCCCGGCCCGCCGGTGATCGCCACACTGCTCGCCGAGATCTATGGGCCCGATGCCGAACACCGGCGCGCGGTGGCCCGCCAGGTGCGGCAGATCTTCCGCAGCGTGCCTTTCATCGTCGATGACGACGACAGCTTCGGCGTCGCGGCGCCGCGGCTGCGGGTCGCCATCGACAAGGAAAACCTCGAGTACCACAAAGTCGAGGAACGCGACGTCTACGACACCATCCAGGCCTACCTGTCCGGCGTTGCCGTTGGCTACTCGCACCGCGGCGACGGCCGCCACCCGGTCGAGATCGCGGTGCAGCTTCCAAAGCAGGACCTGGCGCTGTCGGCCCACACGCTGTCGACGCCGGTGCCGGCCAATGCCCTGCCGGGCGGGCGCGCCATCGTCGAACTCGGCGATGTCGTGAGCCTCAAGAACGAGGCCGCCTCGTTCCCGATCTTCCGCCACAACGGGCGGCCCGCCGAGATGGTGATGGCCGAGCTGGCCGGCGCCTACGAGGCGCCGCTCTACGGCATGCTGGCGGTGGCCGACGCCGTGAACCGCGCGGACTGGGGCGAGCTCGGCAAACCGGAAATCCGCCTGCATGGGCAGCCGCAGGACGAGTCGAAAAACACCCTCCTGTGGGACGGGGAGTGGGAGGTGACCTACGTCACCTTCCGCGACATGGGGGCGGCGTTCGCGGTCGCGCTCTTGGGGATATACATCCTGGTGGTGGCCCAGTTCGGCTCGTTCAAGCTGCCGCTCGTGATCCTGACGCCCGTACCGCTGACCCTGATCGGCATCATGATCGGGCACTGGCTGTTTGGCGCCCCGTTCTCAGCAACCTCGATGATCGGCTTCATTGCGCTGGCCGGCATCATCGTCCGCAACTCGATCCTGCTCGTCGACTTCATCCGCCAGCGCCGCACGCAGGATGTGCCGCTGCGCCGGGTGCTGCTGGAGGCCGGCGCCATCCGCTTCAAGCCGATCCTGCTGACCGCGCTGGCGGCCATGATCGGTGCCGCCGTCATCCTGTTCGATCCCATCTTCCAGGGGCTCGCCATCTCGCTGCTGTTCGGGCTCGCATCCTCGACCCTGCTCACCGTGCTGGTGATCCCGGCGATCTATATCGTGCTGCGCGATGACGGCCGGCCGTTCCCCGAGGAGGAGACGCCCGGCGCGCAGGCGTGATGCTGCTCCGCTAGTGCCGCCGTGCGAGATGACCGGTGTCCTGCGCAAGCGCTGGTATGACGCGACGGCTGGCTTAGGCTGGAACGAGCGAAGTCCGCGCAAACAAGCCGAGGTTCAAGGAGCGCTTCATGACACAGAGCCCCATCCGCACGACCTGTTCCGCAATACGGCCGACGTTGTCTTGCGCGACCGATCTTTCCGGGCGCCTTGCCGAGCTCTGTTGCTCTTGTCGGTCGAGCAACCCGAGGAAACGCTACTGCACCGCGCAACGGCTCCCCCTATCAAGGCCGGAGTGTATGGCCTGCATTCAATGTGGAATTCGCCGATCGTCTCCTGGATCTGTCAGTTTACGAAGGGCCGCAGTACGCCGAGGAAGCAGGAAGGTTTCTTCGCGCGGTTTCCACGCTTGTCAGCCGGCACGACGCATATCCCGAGCTGCTATCACCGGACGGGACACCCTATCGGACTTGGGCTTATCGAAGCGCTTGGACGCATTCTTTCCGCGTTTCGTTTCCGTGTGGCGGCGAGCATCCTGCAGCGACGTGCGCGTCGAATGAGACCGCCTCGCCAGTGGTGGCCCCGCTCCATATGCTTGCGGTCGCGCGACCGCGCCGCGCTCATCATCGAAGCCATCCTTCTTCGCTCTAGCATGACGACGCTTCAAGCACTTCTTGCAATAGCAAAGATGACCTTCAC
The DNA here is from genome assembly GCA_050248715.1 of Hyphomicrobiaceae bacterium. GTDB lineage: Bacteria > Pseudomonadota > Alphaproteobacteria > Rhizobiales > Hyphomicrobiaceae > AWTP1-13. The sequence goes on from JBFWRV010000113.1 coordinate 11,736, forward strand.
GCATTTGCGCGACGGTGCCCAATTGCGCTTTTCGGATCCGCGGAGGTTGCTATGGGGCCATTGGCCAGTGCTTCACACACGTCCATTCTATTTGCCGATCCGACAGAGCAGAATTTCCGGACACTTCAAGACGTGGCACAGCAGGGCATCACCGATGCCTTCAACCTGCTTGCGTCTGCTGCCTTCACAGCAAGCATCACTCCTTATCTCGTCGTCGACTCTGCGAGCCCCGATTGGGACAACCGGCTTAACAAATGGGGCGGAGCCGCCAAATACCACGTGCACGTCTTCAGCAAGAGCGGCCCCACTTGGTCCAACTCCGGGCTGGCTAGGGAACCTCTGATCAACCCTTCGACCATTGCACGGGCGAGGACCACGATCGCAGCGAGCCGGTGAAGCGCCTGCAGCCGCCGCAGGCGGGAGGTTTCCTGAAAGGAGTGTTCGAGCTCATCGATCTCACGCACGATGCGCTGAAGACGCTGGAGCTTTGCTTCATCGAGCTTGACAGTCTGATAGGCGTCGTCGAGCGCAAGGGCCGACCGGACAAGCTGGTCGGCCGTCTGCGCCAGGATCGATCCCGGGAGGATCAAGTCGCGCATGAATTCCGTCAGGTTGTCGACGGTCTTGCTGCCGATCGCGCGCTCGAATAAGGCCCAGGCCTGTTGGGGTCCGCGACGCCGAATATGGCGGATAGGGCGGCCCGATAGCTGCAGCGCGCGTCGTCCACAAACCGCGATTGCTCAGCGACAACGGTTCCAGCTACGTCTCTGGCGACTTGGCCAAATGGCTTGAAGGCGCGGGTATGGGGCGCGTGCGTGGTGCGGCCAATCATCCCCAGACCCAGGGCAAGATCGAGCGTTGGCATCAAACTCTCAAGAACCGCATCCTGCTCGATAACTACTACCTGCCCGGCGACCTCGAGGCCCACATCGGCGTGACGGTCGGTCGGCGCGAGTTGGCCGAGGCATTCAAGGATCAGGGTCTACTCAAACTGCCGGCGGCAGCACGGCGCACGTTGACTTGGGGCAAGCTCCCCGGCCACGGCCCCATCCCGCACTACCGATTGAAGCTGACGTTGGTGCCTACCGGAGCGCAAGCCGTAGCGGACCGGCAGGAGGATCGCGTCATGGACGAGCTGGCGGAGAAGATGGACCCGTTCCGCAAGCTTGCAAGTGGGCGGTGGTGACCTGCCGAATTTCTTCGGACCACGCTTAGCTTGCGACGACCACCCTGGTTGGTGCCTTCGATTGCCCCTTGCGGGACGGTGATGCGACGGGACGGAGCGCGGAGGCTCCACATACCGCGGCGAT
>JBFWRV010000114.1:0-13000 GCA_050248715.1 Hyphomicrobiaceae bacterium
TGGTGAGCATCGAAGGCGCTGTGCTGGCCGCGGCGAAAACGACCCTGATCGTCGCCGCGGCCGCGCCCGCGAGAGGGCCGGCGGCGGCGCAGCCGAGCGTGTCGCTGGGGCTGACCGCCCCCAAGCTCACGCCGGAGGAGCGCGAGCGGGCGCTCGCGCTCCACGCCAAAGGCATGGAGCTGGCCGAGCGCGGCAACATATATGCCGCCCGCAAGTTCTTCGAGCGCGCCGCCGAGATCGGACTGTCCCAGAGCGCGGTCGCCGCAGCGGCGACGTACGATCCCAACGAGCTCTCGAGGCTGAACGTGCTCGGCCTGCAGCCCGACATCGAAGCAGCCCGCAAGTGGTACGAGAAGGCACGTCAACTGGGTGCCGTCGAAGCCGAGACGCGCTTGCGGCGCCTGAGGCCGCCCTAAGGTGGGGCATTCTGTTGGCATCCCGGCGCTGCGCGCTTCGCGCTCCGGCCGGGATGACAGGAAGCCGGGTTGATCGGAGCCCGCCAACCGGAAGGCGCTAGCCCCTCCGCGCGAACTGCACCGCACCGACGGCCATGGCGACGGCGGCCTGCGTCGGGTCGATCACGGGCACGCCCAGGGCAGCCTCGAGCGGCTGGCGGTGACGTGCCATGCCGGCGCAGCCCATGACGACGACGCCGGCGCCGTCCTCGTCGCGCAGCTCCGTGCCGACCTCGATCATGCGGTCGAGCGTCCTCTCGCCCGACGCGGTCTCGGCCACGCTCATGTTGAGCGGCCGCTCGCCGGCAAAGCGAGCGTCGAGCCCCATCTGGCGCAGGTAGCGCACGTGCCGGCGGATCGAGGGCTGGCCGATGGCGATGACGCCGAAGCGCTCGGCCCGGGCCAGGGCGGTGAGGACGCCGGATTCATTGATGCCGAACACGGGACGACCCGTTGCCTCGCGGCAAACGTGCAGGCCCGGATCGGAGTAGCAGGCGATGACGAACGCGTCGACGTCGTTGCTGCCGGCGATCAGCCGCTTCAGCGGCAAGGCGACGCTCTCCACGTGCTCCTGCGTCTCGATGCCGTAAGGGCCCTCGGCCAGGGTGCGGCACTCGATCTCGGGGCCGCCGGCGAACTGCAGCGGGGCCAGTGCATCGGCCAGACCCTTTGTCACGACCTCGTTCGAGTTGGGGTTCACGACCAGTATGCGGCGGCGGGGCTGCGAGGCCATGCTGGCATCCTCCTCGGTTTACCGCCATTCTTGGGCTTGCCGGCGCGGTCGTCCAGTGCGAAACGCCGGCAAGCCAACAGGGAGTGCCGCCGCATGCCACAAGCCGCTTTCGATTGCGTGATCCGCTCGGGGAGGGTTGCCACCGCCGTCGACGAGTTCGATGCCGACGTCGGCGTCAAGGACGGCGTGATCGCCGCCATCGGCCGCAATCTCGGCAACGGGGCCAGCGAGATCGACGCCAAGGGAAGGTTGGTGCTGCCCGGCGGCATCGACGCCCATGCCCACATCGAACAGCTCTCCGCCGCCGGCATCGTCAATGCCGATACCTTCGAGAGCGCCACCACGGCTGCAGCCTTCGGCGGCACGACCACCGCCATCTGCTTTGCCGCCCAGCACCGCGGCGGCAACCTGATGAAGGTCGTCGACGACTACATGGGCCTGGCGAAGAAGGGCGCCGTTGTCGACTATACCCTGCACCTCATCATCGCCGACCCGACCGAAATCACCCTCAAGGAGCATGTACCCGCGCTTGTGGCCCAGGGGCATTCGACCCTGAAGGTCTTCATGACCTACGACCTGCTCAACGTCGGCGACGAGAAGCTGCTCGAGATCCTGCTTGCGGCGCGCCAGAACAAGGCGCTGGTGTGCGTGCACGCCGAGAACCACGGCATGGTGTCATGGATGGGCAAGAAGCTGGTGGAGAAGGGCTATCTGGCCCCCAAGTACCACACTATCAGCCACCCGCGGGGATGCGAGGCGGAGGCCATCAACCGGCTCATCACCTTCGCGGAGCTGATCGACCAGCCCATCATGATCTTCCACGTCTCCACCGCCGAGGGCATCGCCACCATCCGTGCGGCGCGCGGCCGGGGCCTGAAGGTGTTCGCCGAGACCTGCCCTCAGTACCTGTTCATGACGGGCAAGGACCTCGACAAGCCCGGCCTCGACGGCGCCAAGTGGATGTGCTCCCCACCCCCGCGCACGGAGGCCGACCAGGAGGCGGTCTGGCAGGGCCTGGCCCTGGGCGACCTGCAGGTTGTGTCGTCTGACCACGCACCCTATGCCTACGATGCGACCGGCAAGCTGTCGGCCGGTCCCAACCCGCATTTCAAGCAGATCGCCAACGGCATGCCCGGCATCGAATCGCGGCTGCCCGTGCTGTTCGACGCCATGGTGTCGAAGGGCAGGCTGGGGTTGCAGAAATTCGTGGAGGTAACGGCTACGGCGCCCGCCAAGATCTACAACCTGCACCCCAGAAAAGGCTCGATCGCCATTGGCGCCGATGCCGATATCGTCCTTTGGGATCCCAAGCGCCAGGTGACGCTCGCCGATGCCATGATGCACGACCGCGCCGGCTACACGCCCTACGCGGGCCGCACCATCACCGGCTGGCCCGTGACCGTGATGCGGCGCGGCGAGGTGATCGTCAGCGACGGCAAGCTCGGCGCGAAGCCCGGCTCGGGCGCCTGGCTGCCGCGCGCCGGTGGTGCCGCGGCCATACCGCTCGGGCGGCTGACGGCCGACATGGACCCGGCAAGAAACTTCGGCGCCAAGCTGCTTTGAGGCGTCCGTGCTGCCGACATCGCGCTGCCGCCCGGCGGCGCGCCCGCTGATTGTCCACAGCCTGTTTCGCTGTGGGCCGATGGTCACGATCCTGACAACACCGCGCCCAAATTTTGATGGGAAGGCTGTGGATCGTGGGGACAACCGCGCCGAGCTGATTGTGCATCCCGTAGGCCGCGGTGAGATGTGCCATGGCCACTGCGAGATCCGTGACGGAACTGCGCCGCTGGGGAGATCTGGCGGTTGTTCGACGCGCGCTGAAGGCCAGGATGCCCGAGTGTTGCGACAGCGGCAGCGTCGGGCTCAAGCAGGTGGCGGAGCTGTGCCGGCGCGATTCGCGCGCCCGCCCGCGCGACTGCAACAACATGCGCGACGAGATGCTGTTGATCGGCTGCGACTGGGACCTGACCCACGACAGGCTGGAGGATCAGTCGGATCGCTGCCTGCAGCGCGTCGCCGATTTCCTGCGCTGACGCACTCGGCCGCGGACTGCCCGCCCCTGCCCCGCACTACTTGGTGCCGTACATCCGGTCGCCGGCATCGCCGAGGCCGGGGACAATATAGCCGTGGTCGTTGAGGCGGGCATCCACGGCCGCCGTGAACACGCGCACGTCCGGGTGCGCACGGCCCATCTCGGCGATACCCTCGGGCGCCGCCAGCACGCAGACGAGGCGAATGTCGCGGGCGCCGCGCTGCTTGAGCCGGGTGACGGCGGCGACGGCTGAATTGCCTGTGGCCAGCATCGGGTCGACCACCACGGTCAGCCGTTCCGCGATGTCGTCCGGAAGCTTGCAGTAATATTCCACGGCCTGCAGGGTCGCCGGGTCGCGGTAGAGCCCGATATGGCCGACGCGCGCCGACGGCACGAGTTCGAGAAGGCCGTCAAGCAGGCCGTTGCCGGCGCGCAGGATCGGCGCGAATACGAGCTTCTTGCCCTTGAGGAAGGGCACGCGCGCGGGCCCCACCGGCGTCTCGATGTCGCGCAGCTCGGTCGGCAGGTCGCGCAGCAGCTCGTAGCCCAGCAGCAGCGAGACCTCGCGCAGCAGATGGCGGAACTGAGCCGACGGCGTGGTCTTGTCGCGCATCAGCGAGAGCTTGTGCGCAATCAGCGGATGATCGGCGACGACGAGAGTGCTCACCCAGCCGGCCTCCTCAGAATTCCTCGGCGATGTCCTCGGCCCACAGCTCCGGCTTCTCGCGGATGAAGCGCGCCATCAGGGCGATGCAATCGGCATCGTCGGCGATGATCACCTCGACGCCGTGCCGGCGCAGCAGCTCCGGATTGCCGGGGAAGTTCTGTGCCTCCCCGACGACCACGCGCGGGATTGCGAACTGGATGATGGTGCCCGTGCACATCATGCAGGGCGAGAGCGAGGTGTAGAGCGTCATGCTGCGGTAGGATTTCTGGCGGCCCGCGCGGCGCAGGCAATCCATCTCGCCATGCGCGATCGGGTCGCCCTGCTGGACGCGCCGGTTGCGGCCGCGGGCGATCATGCGGTCGCCGTCCGCCAGCACGCTGCCGATCGGGCAGCCGCCCTCGTCGAAGCCGGCCTTGGCTTCCTCGTAGGCGATGCGCAGGAATCTAGCGTCGGTGGGGGTCAGGCTTGGCATGTAAGGCTCGGAGGCGGCTTCCCGGTGCACAGGCATCCCACGCTAGCATAAACCAAGAGAAGGGAAGGCCGTGGCATGGGGCTCGCTGCCCCAGCCGGGCATTGTCTCCGGCGGCAGGAGGGCTATAATTACCCCTCAACAATGGCATTACGGCCCGCCTTCGCGGCGGGCCATTGCCGTTTCTGGGGACAGCAATGTCACGCCCCAACCGTCCTGACCACATTCGGCTGACGTCTCATCCCGCGCCCGGAGCCAAGCCGCGTTTTCCCATCGTCTGGGGCGCCGCAACCGCCCAGGAGCGCGGCCCGGTCATCGGCACGGTATCGCGCCCGCGCGATCGCAACGTCATCGGCGCGCATGGCGGCTCCTACGCCCTCTATCGCGCGCTTGCCGTGTCCGCCGGCGCGCTCAACCCGATCCAGCGGCCCGATCTCACCAATACGGACCCGGCCGCCGCCATCGGCCCGTTCGAGCAATGGCGCAGCCCCGGCAGGATCGTGTCGCTCGATCCGTGGGGCCACATGGTTGCGGACGTGTTCCGCGATGCCCTCGCCGAAGGAGCCGACATCCGGCCCAGCATCGCCGTGACGCGCGCGCGCCTGGAGCTGCCGGAGATCGAGCGCGCCGTCGCCGCGGGCCGGCTCGCCAACGACGGGGCGGTGGTGCAGGCGAACAGCAGCTTGTCCGTGGTCAAGATCGCCATCGATCCGGTCTGGCACCTGCCGGGCATCGCCCAGCGCTTCTCCGTCAGCGAGACCACCCTGCGGCGCATTCTCTTCGAGCAGACCGCCGGCATGTTCCCCGAGCTCGTGACGCGCCCCGATGTCAGCGTGTTCCTGCCGCCGATCGGAGGCACCACCGTTTACCTCTTCGGCGACGTGACGAAGCTCGCCGAGCCCGCCACCTCCATCACCTGCCGCGTGCACGACGAATGCAACGGCTCGGACGTGTTCGGCTCCGACATCTGCACCTGCCGCCCCTACCTGGTGCACGGCATCGAGGAGTGCGCACGGGCGGGCCAGGCCGGCGGCCTCGGCGTGATCGTCTACAACCGCAAGGAGGGCCGCGCGCTCGGCGAGGTCACCAAGTTCCTGGTCTACAACGCCCGCAAGCGCCAGCAGGGCGGGGACGCCGCCGCGGCCTACTTCGAGCGGACAGAATGCGTCGCCGGCGTGCAGGACGCCCGCTTCCAGCAGCTGATGCCCGACGTGATCCACTGGCTCGGCATTGCCCGCATCGACCGCTTCGTCTCCATGAGCGACATGAAGCATGATGCGCTCGTGTCCCAGGGCATCAGGATCGTCGAGCGCGTGCCCATTCCTGACGCGCTCGTTCCGGCGGACGCGCAGGTCGAGATGGCGGCGAAGAAGGCGGCCGGCTATTTCTCGCCCGAGGCGGCCAAGCCCGAGGACCTGGCCGGGACCCTCGGCCGCGCGCTCGACAAGTACTGAGCTTTTCCATATCGGACATGACGCCCGTGGAGCCCGAGACGGCGGCAGCATTTTCGCTTTTGAGCGCCGGGGCGGTGCGGGAGCGGGCACATCGTTTGCTGGCCATCGGCCGCGAGGACGGCCTGCTGCACTTCCGCGTTCATTTGGGTCGCCTCGAGGACGCTGCCGATCTGGTGGCGGAGACAACGCTCACGGCCTATCCGGATCTCGACGTACCCTTTCACGCGCGCTGGCGGCACTTCGTTGCAGGCGGGCGCGACAGGTGGGCGGAGGCCGACCAAGCCACGCCATGGCGTGATCCGGCCGAACGCGGACGCTCGGCCTTCGACCTTGCCATCACCAGCGTTCTGCTGGATGCCGGCGCCGGGCCGCGCTGGAGCTATCGCGATGCGGCGAGCGGGGAGACGGTCGGCCGCTCGGAAGGGCTGGCGCTGGCGAGCCTCGCCATGTTCGAGGCCGGCGGCTTCTCGACGCGTCCGGGCTCACCGCTACGCGCCGACGCGGCCGCGCTGGGTGTTCTCGATGCCCCCACGCTGGCCTGGCACTTCCAGGCTGGCGATGCGAACCCGCTCGCAGGCCTGGAGGGTCGGGCCACTCTTCTGCGGCGGCTCGGCGCAGCGGTGGCGGTGCGACCCGACATCTTCGCGCGCGCTGACACGGCGCGTCCCGGCGGCCTGTTCGATCACCTGTCGTCGCTGGCGGAGGGCCGGAGCATCCCCGCACCCCTGATCCTCGGCGAGTTGCTGCGGCAGCTGGGACCCATCTGGCCGTCGCGGATCGAGCTCGGCGGCGTGCCGCTCGGCGACTGCTGGCGGCATCCGCTGCTGACGACCGGCGATACCACGAGCGGTCTCATGCCGCTGCACAAGCTCTCGCAATGGCTCGCCTATTCTCTGATCGAGCCCCTGCAGGCAGCCGGCATCTCCGTCACGGACATCGATGGCCTGACGGGACTGGCCGAATACCGCAACGGTGGCCTGCTCGTCGATGCCGGCGCCCTGCAATTGCGCGATCCGGAAGCTGCCGGCCGCGAGCACGCCGTTGCATCGACGCTCGTCGTCGAGTGGCGGGGGCTCACCGTGGCACTGCTGGACCTGCTGGCGGAGAAGGTGCGCGCGCGCCTCGGCACGGACGCCGTCTCCTTCCCGCTGGCGAAGGTGCTGCAGGGCGGCACCTGGTCCGCCGGCCGGGCGATCGCGGCAAGGCTCCGGGCGGACGGCTCGCCGCCCATCAAGGTCGTCAGCGACGGCACGGTCTTCTGATTTCGCGAGTGCGCGAGGACATCATGCAAGGCATCAATGTCGTGAACCATCCGCTGGTGCAGCACAAGCTGACCCTCCTGCGCGAGAAGGGCCGCTCGACCAAGTCCTTCCGCGAGCTGCTGAAAGAGATCGGCATGCTGCTGTGCTACGAGGTGACGCGCGATCTGCCGCTCGCCCCCGTCGACATCGAGACGCCGCTCAAGCGCACGACCGCACGGCGGATCGCCGGCAAGAAGCTGGTGTTCGCGCCCATCTTGCGTGCCGGCATGACGTTCGTGGAGGGCATGCTGGACCTCGTGCCGACCGCGCGCGTCGCCCACATCGGCATGTACCGCGAGCCCGAGACGCACGTGGCGGTCGAGTATTTCTTCAAGGCCCCGGCCGACATCGCCGAACGCCTCGTCATCGTCGTCTCGCCGGTCATCGCCACGGCCAACACGGGGGTGGCTGCCATCGACCGGCTGAAGGAGCAGGGCGCCAGGGACATCCGCCTCGTCTGCCTGCTGGGCGCGCCGGAGGGCTTCGATCGGCTCATCGGCCTGCATCCCGACGTCGCCATCTGGACCGCCGCCATCGACGAGGCCCTGGACGAGAATGCCTACATCCTGCCGGGTCTCGGCGACGCGGGCGACCGCGCGTACGGCACGCGGTAGGGCTGCTCCGGTCGAGGTGGGACCGGGTTCGGGGATCCGCCCGCCCGGAGGTGGCCCGACGCCTTCAGTAGCTCGGGCTCGTGGCGAACGGCGTCAATTGCAGCTCGTGCGTCCAGCAGGACTTGTCCTGCGTGTGCAGGTAGTAGAAGGCCTCCGCGATCTTGACGGGGTTCATGACGATCTCGGGTCGCTGCCGGGCGCGAGGCAGGGCGCGGGTGCCGGGCGAATCGATGAGGCCGTCGATCACGACGTTGGCCACGTGCACGCCATGCTCGGAGTACTCCTCCGTCAACACCTGCGCCAGCGTGCGCATCATGACGCGCGGATAGTAGAGCGACTGGCCCGTCATGCGCTTGCGCCCGCGCAGGGAGGAGGCGTTGTTCGAGATCAGGAACGTGCCCTCGCCGCGCTCGCGCATGGCTGGCAGCACCTCCTTGGCAACCAGGAACGGGCCGCGGCTGGCGATATGCTGGGCTGTCTCGAAAATCTCGACGGGAATGTGCTCCAGCAGCTCCTTCTCGGGCGGCAGATCGCGCCCCTCGAGATAGCCGGCATTGTAGACCACGACGTGCGGCTCGCCGGCCTCGGCGCGGATGGTGGCGAATGCACGGGAGATGGACTCCTGCGAGACGAGGTCCAGCTCGACCGTCATGCAGTCCCCGCGCTGGGCCTTGATGGCCTGCTCCAGCGCCGCCGCGTTGGCGGCGGTGCGGGTCGTCAGCACGACGAAGAAACCCTCCTTGGCAAACTTCTGGGCGACGGCGCCGCCGATACCCCAGCGGATGCCGACGGGGACATCGCTGTCGTTAAGCACCTTGCCGTGCGCCAGCCTGGTATTGCGGCCGTCGGCCTGCCACTTGGAGGTCGCCCCGACCACGACGGCGACCTGTTTGCGCGTTGGGCTCATGATGCGTACCCTCCCTGTCGCGGTTGCGGGCTTACCATAGCCGACGGCGGGAGCCCCGGGAGGAAGGAAATCATGCCATGACGGAGAGCCTCTTTGCGGGCCTGAAGGTGATCGATTGCGCGAGCTGGATCGCGGGGCCTGCGGCCGCGACCATCCTTTCCGACTTCGGCGCCGACGTGATCAAGCTCGAGCCGCCCGGCGCCGGCGACCCATGGCGCGCCTCCACGCCCGTTCCCGGCAAGCCGACCGACTACTATTGGCAACTCACGTCCCGCAACAAGCGCAGTCTCGCCCTCGACCTGAAGCATGCCGACGGCCTTGCCGTACTCTACCGGCTCATTGCCTCCGCCGACGTGTTCGTCACCAACTTTCCCCTGCCCGTGCGCGAACGGCTGAGGATCGCCGCCTCCGATCTGCTGCCCCTCAACCCGCGGCTGATCTATGCCTCGCTGACCGCCTACGGCGAAGCAGGCGAGGAGGCCTCGCGGACCGGCTTCGATTCCACCGCCTACTGGGCCCGGACCGGGCTGATGGACATGGTGAGGGCGGCTGAGGATACCGAGCCGGCACGCTCGGTGCCCGGCATGGGCGACCACCCCAGCGGCACTGCGCTCTATGCCGCCATCGTTACGGCGCTGTACCGGCGGGAGAAGACCGGCAAGGGCGGCATCGCCCAGTCCTCCCTGCTCCAGAACGGCCTGTGGGCGAACGCCTGCTTCGTCCAGAGCCGACTGTGCGGCGAGCACGTGCCGCACCGCGCGCCGCGCGCGGAGGCGCCAAATCCGCTCGCCAACCACTATCGCTGCCGCGACGGCCGCTGGTTCATCATGGCCCTGTTCAATGAGCAGCGGCAGCTGCGCGGCTTTCTCTCCGCGATCGGCTGCACGCATCTGGCCGATGACCCGCGTTTCGCGACGGCCGCGGCCCGCAAGCAGAACGCCCGCGCGCTCGTCGCGATACTGGATGAGGTCTTCGCCCAGCGCGACGTTGCGGAGTGGCATACGATCCTGGACCGGGCCGGCGTGACGTTCGGCAAGGTCGGCTCGGTCGACGAGACCTCGAGCGACCTGCAGTTCCAGCAGATCGGCGCGCTCGTACCCTTTGCCGATGGAATGGGGCTGACGGTGTCGAGCCCTTTTCACCTCGACGGCGAGACGAAGGTGGCGCCGCGGCGCGCTCCCTCCGTGGGCCAGCACACCGATGCGGTGCTGCAGGAGGCCGGGCTTTCGGCCGCTGACATCGATCGCCTGCGGTCGCTTGCGGTGCTCGGCTAGGGGTACGAGCTTCCCCGAGAGAGCGAGTTGTTTCCGCGGCTCCGGAGCAGTTTCGGTCAGGTCGCGGCGGGGCGTTTCCTGGTGCTTTTCCTTGTCATCCCGGCCGAGCGCGAAGCGCGCAGAGACGGGACCCAGGAGCCACGAGCTGTCCGCAGCCCTGGGTTCCGGATATTCGCCTGCGGCGAATTCCGGGACGACAGGCAGCGCAGGTGTTCGGAATCTGCCCTACCGGGCCCTGGACGTGGCGGCCTTCTCGAACACGCCCAGCATCGGCCCGAGCGGGCGGAAGTTGCCGCCCCGTCCGAGTGCGGGGGAATAGAGGCTCGAGGCGCTGCCACCGTCCAGAAACAGCGCGTTGGCGCATTTGAGGCGGTCGCGGAAGAGCTTGCCGAACGCGTTGAAGGAGACCTCGCCCTCGGAGATGGCGAATACGATCGAGGTGGCGGTGCGCACCCCGACGCCGTTGCGCGTCTTGAGGGATGTGCTGGCGCGGTCGAACTTGGGGTGCAGGCGCCCGTTGATCACCAGCATCGGTCCCGACTGCGTGGCGAAATCGGTTGCGGGACGTTGCCTCAGATAGGCACCCGTCTCGAGCACGCCGGCCTTGTTGTCCGCGACATAGAACACGCCGTTGGGCTTCATGTGGAAGTTGCCGGCGCCGGATCGCGTGTTGGCGCGAACGAGCTCCCGGCCGTTCTCGACGTAGAGCCCGACGGGCTTGTGGGCGGGATCGAACATGCCGGCATTGGTGGCAAACAGCAGCTTGCCCGACTTGGCACCGAGTGCGTGCGGCAGGGCTCGCAGATAGGCGTACGGCGCTCCGTCCGACTGTCGCCAGTACAGGCGGACGCTGCGCTTGCGCAGATCGACCTCGCAGACGGTATAGGGATCGCCGGCGTAGCTGATCCGCTCGCACGGCGGCGAAGCGGCAAGAGCAGCGCCCAAGGCCGACATGAGGCCGGCAAGGGTCGCTGCCAGGAGGAAGAGGGCTGGGCGCTTCGCCGTCATGCCGTCATGCTCGTATCACGGTGTCGGACCAGGCAGGAGAAGCCGCCGTAATGCCTGCCGAAACCGATCTCATAGGGGGGATGGCCGCGGCATCGGCAAAGGCATTGCGCAGGGCCCACCGAGGCCCGCGCCGCCATCGCCCCAATGCCCTGGCGCCAAAGTACGTCGAGAGTGCGGCGGTGGGAACCGGGGGCCGCACCCGGCGGCGCGCTGTCCCCAATATTGCCGATGCTGCTAGGCCACCGCCGGCGGGTCTGTCCGAGAGGATGATCGTTGGCCCCCGTTGGGCTAGGCTCCCGCCATGATCGCCAGCCCGACCCTGCTCGTCATCGGCCTCATCCTGCTCGTCGTCGCCGTCCTGCTGCTCAACTGGGCATCCTCGCGCAACCTCAAGGACGTCGCCATCGGGGCGGCCCTGGGCGCCGCCTGGACGCTGCTGTGGAGGCGGCAGCGGCCGGGCATTCCGGAGGAAATCACCAGCCGCTACGACGAGGTTCGCTCGCAGGACTCGCATCTGGACAGGGCCAAAGTCGTCGCCGGCTATGCGGCCAAGCACTTCATCGCGCAGCTCGCCAGTCTTGCCGGCTTGATCCTGTTCGCCCTTGCCCTGGTGTTCGGGGCCCTCGGCCTCTTCTGGCGATAGCGGGAGGCTCCATGGTCGAACTGTGGCTCGTGGACCTGCAGGCGGCAGCATCCGCGCTCGCGGCCTTGGAGCGCGAAGCGCCGCGGCTCGGGCCTGGCGATCGAGCCTACGCTGCGCGGCTGCGTACGCGCGCCGACCGGCAGCACCGCCTGGCGGTCTATGCGGCGCTGCGCATTCTGCTGGAGCGGGTCGGCGGCCCGCGCGTGCGCGGCCAGCGGATCGTGCGCGCCGCCGGCGAAAAGCCCCGCCTGGCCGCAGGCAGCCCGGCGTTCAGCCTGTCGCACACGCAGGGGTTCGCGGTGATCGGCGTGGGCCGCTCGCCATTGATCGGCGTCGATGTCGAGTGCAGGCGGACCATCGGCATGTCGCAACGCCGCCGCGAGGAGATTCTCGCGGTCGCGAGCGGGCTCTCCGCACCCCCACTCACGGATGCGGCGGAGGACGTGGCCGTGCTGCGCGCCTGGTGCCGACTGGAGGCCTGCGCCAAGGCACGCGGGACGGGCGTTTCGCGTCTGCTCGGCGAGTTGGGATTGCGCGAGGCGCGCGGACGCGAGCTTACCCCTGCTGCCATCGAGGACGCGGCACGCAAGCTGGCGCGCACGGCGAACCTCGTGATTGCCGACATGAAGCTGCCGGCTGGCCTTTTCGGCGCCGTGGCGGCGCCTCGATCAGCCCTCCCATCCCAGCCGCGCCGCTTCCCCACGACACCGGCCGGCATCGTACGGCTCGTGGATGGCGCCTGGCCAACTCTCAGGCAGCCCGGTCGGCCAGGCCGCTGACGCCCTCGTGCTTGGCGCAATGGGCGCAGCAGTAGATCCTGCCTCGCGCCTCGACGCCGTGACCGATGACGCGGCAGTCGCAGTGGGCGCACCGCGGCGCCATGGCGCTGATCGCGCACTCGAAGCTGTCGAAGGTCATGGTGCGAGCGCCCTGTGTTACGGTAAAGGCCTTGTCGTAGTCGTTGCCGCAAACTTCGCATTGAGCCATGGCACACTCCCGGCACCAGTTCACACCGTCGCGTGCATAACGGCCTTCCCAGGGAGGTGTTCCCCGGTCAACGACGCGATCCCGTCCGGTTGCTCGAACGCAATCCGGCTCGTCGCCGGCAGTCGCTTGGACGCCGGCGAAAGGCCAAGGCACAGCTTGGGCGGCCATGAGGTTGCCGTCGCGTGTCGGCAGCTGATCGCCAGCTGCCCGCTTGCGCAGGATCGTCGGCGTGAAGCCGCCACGGCGGCTCGAGGCGCCTGCCCCCTCAGAGGTTCTGCGGCTTGAACATGCGCCTGAGGCTCACTTCCCGGCCGGCGACCATGAACTGCCCGTCGCCGCGATAGTGAATGGTACGCGGCACCTTGGGCGAGACGGCGACATGGGCCTTGACGACCTCGAGGATGAAGAGCCCGTACTTTGGCACCATCCCCGCATCGATGACCTTGCACTCGA
>JBFWRV010000115.1:0-12838 GCA_050248715.1 Hyphomicrobiaceae bacterium
GATGGGAAGCCAGATGCCGATGGCCGGCGCCATGCCGACGCAGCAGGGCATGATGATGTGCCCGATGATGGCCGGCATGATGGGTCAGCAACCCGGCATGATGGGACAGGGCCGCGGCGCGATGGGTCTTGGTTTTGTTACGCCAAGCAGGAACGTGTCGATCGATGATGTGCGTGACCATTTCGGGCGCCTTCTCCAGGCGCAAGGCAACCCGCGCGTGAAACTCGGTGAAATCAAGGACGCCGATAAGGACGCGATCGTCGCCGAGATAGTCACGACGGAGGGATCGCTGGTCGACCGCTTCAACGTCAACCGCCGGTCCGGCGCGATTCAGCGCGTGCAGTAGAGTTTGCGAGCCGATAGAGAAGACAGGCGGCCTTGGGGCTACGCGATAACGGTCCGCAGAGCGCAGGGCTGCCTCCACACAGTGATGGAGGTCACGATGTCTCTCGTCTTCCCACTGAGGCATGACTGGTCAGGGAATGCCGGCCCCGCGTCTGAGGCTCGGCGAGATTTTGACCGTGGACGGCTCGCTGGTTCCGAGGGGCGCCATGTCATTGAAGCTGCTACGCTTGTGCCCGCTAGCGCTACCACGCCGGCGGACGCCCGCGGCAACACGCAGAAGTTCGTTTAGCCGTTTGATGACTAGCGAGCGGATCCGAGCCGCGAACGCCCACTCAGGACTGATAGAATGACAGCAGATCGGCCGCACACCAATTCCGAACATCACGACCACCGTGTGCACGGCGGCGGGAATGGCCATCCTTCATCGAAAACACGGGGCGAGCTCGTCGCGGCCGACGGCCCCACACGCTCTGAACATGCAGGGCATGGCGGTCATGATCACACGGCTATGGTGGCCGATTTCCGTCGCCGCTTCTGGGGGACGCTGTTCCTGACGCCGCTGGTGCTCCTCCTCTCGCCGATGATTCAACACTGGTTCGGCATAGCCGAGGCACTGACCTTCCCAGGCGACCGGTACGTCCTCTTCGTGCTCTCGACCATTGCCTATGTCTATGGCGGATGGCCGTTCCTGACAGGCTTCATCTCCGAGCTGCGCAAGGGCCAGCCCGGAATGATGACCCTGATCGCGCTGGCGATCTCGGCTGCCTACTTCTTCTCGGCCGCGGTAACCTTCGGTTTGCCGGGCCAGGAATTTTACTGGGAGCTGGTGACGCTGATCGCCATCATGCTGCTCGGGCACTGGATCGAGATGCGCTCGATAATGGGCGCATCGCGAGCGCTGGAGGAACTTGTCCGGCTTCTGCCCGACAGTGCAACAAAGATCGACGCAGACGGCAAGACCCACGAGGTTGCAATCTCGGTCTTGCAGCCGGGAGACCGCGTGTTGGTCCGGCCGGGCGCGAAGGTGCCGGTCGACGGCAAGATCGTCGAGGGCTCATCCGGCTTCAACGAGGCGATGCTGACCGGCGAATCCCGCCCCGTTTCCAAGACTGTCGGCGCGACCGCCATCGGCGGCGCGATCAACGGCGCCAATGCGGTCACCATCGAGGTGACTGCCATCGGCGATGCCACCTACCTAGCGCAGGTCATTGACCTGGTTAAGAAGGCGCAAGCCACCCGGTCCCGCACCCAGGACCTGGCGAACCGCGCAGCCTCATGGCTGACCTATATAGCGCTCACAGTCGGCTTCGGAACGCTCTTCGTCTGGTGGCTGGTATTGGGGGCGCCGCTCGAATTCGCGATGGAGCGAATGGTGACGGTGATGGTCGTCGCCTGTCCGCACGCGCTGGGCCTCGCGGTTCCGCTCGTCGTCGCGGTCAGCACCTCGCTGTCAGCCGGAAACGGACTCCTGATCCGCGACCGGGCCGCCTTCGAGCGGGCGCGCAACCTCAATACCGTGGTGTTCGACAAGACCGGCACGCTCACCGAGGGCCGCTTCGGCGTCAGCGATATCGTGCTGCTTGCCGGTGGCGACGAGAACGAGGAACTGGCCTACGCGGCGGCTGCCGAGAGCCAGTCCGAGCACCCCATCGCTCACGGCATCGTCGCCGAGGCGAAGGACCGTAACCTGAATATTCCCAAGGCCAGCGAGGTGAGCAACATCACCGGAGAAGGCATTGTCGCCAGGGTCAACGGCCAGGATGTGCGTATCGTCAGCCCCGGCCACCTCGCACGGCAGGGCAACGCCATCACCCATGACAGCCTCAAGCGATTGGAAGGACAGGGCAAGACGGTTGTCGTTCTCGTCCGCGATGGCGAGCCACGCGCACTCTTTGCGCTTGCCGACATCGTCCGCTCGGAATCAAAGGAAGCCATCGCCGAACTCAAATCCCTCGGCATCAGCTCGGTGATGCTCACCGGCGATGCCGAGGGGGTTGCAAAGGCGGTGTCCGAGGAACTCGGCATTGCCGAATACTTCGCCGAAGTGCTTCCCGACCAGAAGTCGCAAAAGATCGAGGAACTGCAAGCGCGCGGGCTCTCCGTGGCGATGATCGGCGACGGCGTGAACGACGCGCCTGCGCTGGTGGTGGCCGATCTCGGGATCGCCATCGGCGCGGGCACCGACGTCGCCGTGGAATCCGCCGACGTCGTGCTGGTCAGAAGCGACCCGCGCGATGTTGGGGCTATCCTCGGGCTCTCGCGCGCCACCTATCGCAAGATGGTGCAGAACCTCATCTGGGCGACGGCCTACAACACGATCGCCGTGCCGATGGCGGCGGGCATCACCTTCGGGACAGGCTTCATGATGACGCCCGCCGTGGCCGCCGTCTTCATGTCGGCCAGCACCATCATCGTCGCGATCAACGCCCAGTTCCTTCGCTCTTACAGGCGGCACAAATGAGTGGCAACCGTCGAACGACCGGGATCCCGGTATGCGGCTGATTCTTCCACTTCCCGGCAACGAAACATTCGCGCGCCGATTAGCCGAAGCCGGCGGATGGGAGCTGGGCGAGATCGAGACTCGGCGCTTTCCCGACGGCGAGACCTATGTCCGCATTCTTTCCGACGTAGCGGACAAGACGATCGACCTCGTCTGCACGCTCGCGCGTCCCGATGACGGCTTCCTGCGACTCGTCTTCGCCGCAGACGCCGCCCGCGCGCTCGGCGCACGCGAAGTGACGCTGATCGCACCCTACCTCTCCTATATGCGCCAGGACCGACGCTTCCGACTTGGCGAGGCCATAACCTCGAAGACATTCGCGCGCCTTGTATCCGCGGCCTTCGACCGGCTTGTGACAGTCGACCCGCACTTGCATCGGTATCCTGCGCTCTCCGCCCTCTACACGATCCCTGCTCAGACGCTACAAGCCGCACCTCTCCTTGCCGACTGGATTGCCGCGGAGGTCGGTGAGCCCTTCATCATTGGGCCGGACGAGGAGAGCGAACAATGGGTATCGGAGATCGCAAGGCGCATCGGCGCTCCTTATGCCGTGCTGCGCAAGATCCGGCACGGCGACCGAAAAGTCGATGTCGAGCTCCCCGACTTCGCGCAATGGAAAGCCCGCTGTCCGGTCCTCGTCGACGATATCGCCTCGTCCGGGCACACGCTGATTGAAGCCGCTCAGAAACTGCCGCTTCAGGGTTTCCAGAGACCGGTCTGTGCGGTTGTCCATGGGGTGTTCGCGGAAGATTCCTATGAGAGGCTGAAGGGGCTCGCCGACCGCATCGTCTCAAGCGATTCCATTCCACATGAAAGCAACACCATCCGGCTTGCGCCGCTGATCGCTGCGGCAATCACATCTGCCGAAGAGGCTCAACAGGGCATCATTCGGCACCGTCGGCCACCCGAACCACTCGATGAAGTTGAGCGGGCAACCGTCGACTCCTTTCCGGCCAGCGATCCACCACCCTGGACAAGCGGTGTTCGCTAACTGGTCTTCAATGGAAGCCTGCGCGAATTCGGATTCAAACGAAATGAGCTCTATCAGGATACTGACATGGTCAAACTGACATTTCTCGGCGGCGCAGGCACGGTCACCGGTTCAAAACATCTCCTTACGCATGCCGGCAAGCGCATCCTGATCGACTGTGGATTGTTTCAAGGGCTCCAGAACCTGCGTGAGCTAAACTGGACACCTTTGCCGGTTAAACCTTCGAGTATCGACGCTGTTGTCTTGACCCACGCGCATTTGGATCATTCCGGTTATTTGCCGAAGCTTTTGAGGGACGGTTTCCGCGGCCAAATCTTCGCTACGAACGCGACCCGCGATGTTGCAGAACTGATCCTCAAGGACAGCGGTTACATCCAGGAGAAGGATGCCGAATATGCGAACAGGAAAGGCTTCTCCAAGCACAAGCCCGCCCTACCCCTCTACGGCCTTAAGGATGCGGAGCGCGCCCTCGAACGTTTCTCGCCCGTTTCATTCGACAAGGCGGTGCAGCTTCCCGGCGGGGCGATGCTGCTGTTCAGGCATGCTGGCCATATCCTTGGCGCTGCGACTGCCGATATCGAATGGGGCGACAAGCGGATCGTCTTTTCGGGTGATCTGGGCCGTTACGGAGATCCCATGATGTTTGATCCGAAGCCAGTCCCGAAAGCCGACTACGTTGTCGTTGAATCCACTTATGGTAATCGTATCCATGAACCGGGGAATCCAACCGATCTGCTAGGTTCTATCATTGAGCGAACGGTTCAGCGCGGAGGAACCGTGGTGATCCCGGCCTTCGCCGTCGGCCGGGCACAGTCGCTGCTATATCATCTGTGGAAGCTGAGATCTGCGGGCCGAATTTTAAAGATTCCAATCTACCTCGACAGCCCCATGGCGATCAACGCGACGGACCTGCTTCACATCCATCGCGACGATCATCGCCTCGCGCCGGCGGATTGTGACTCAATCTGCGGGATCGCCACCTACACTAGGGACGTCGAAGGCTCCAAGGCAATTACCGCGAGTCCCTATCCGAAGGTGGTGATTTCGGCCAGCGGCATGGCAACCGGTGGCCGCGTTCTCCACCACCTCAAAGCCTTTGCACCCGATCGAAAAAACACCATCCTGTTCTCTGGTTTTCAAGCTGCCGGAACCCGCGGACGCGCCATGCTGGAGGACGCGCCCGAGATCAAGATTCACGGTCAGTGGATCCCGGTCGAGGCAGAGGTTGACGATCTGCCTGCGCTCTCAGCACACGCGGACTCTGATGAATTGATGCGCTGGCTCTCCGGCTTCCGTCACGCGCCAGCACACACTTTCATCGTCCATGGGGAGGCTGAAGCCGCCGAGGCGCTACGCGTCCGCATCGACAAGGACCTCGGATGGAATGCGTACGTTCCCCGCCAGGATCAGGCGTTCGACCTATGACCACAGGCGTCGTCTCGATCGAACTCCCCCCTCAACCGACGCTTCGCGCCAAACATCTTCGCCTGCACACACAGCATCAGGCGGTGGTCATTATGCGGACCGACTGCCATGTCTGCCGTTCGGAAGGGCTTGCTTCCAGATCGCAAGTCCTGGTGTCGAGCGGCGGCCAGGAGATACAGGCGACTCTGTTCCAGATCGAAGGAGACGATCTACTCGCCATCGACCAGATTGCCCTGACGGAGACCGCATGGCAGCTATTGCGCCTCGAAGAGGGCGCGGCGGTCAACGTTACCCATGCACCGACACTCGAATCCCTCGCCAGCGTACGCCGTCGGATCTACGGAAACCGGCTTGACGCGGACGCCGTCGGGTCGATCGTCAAGGACGTCGCCGCGCGCCGCTATACCGACGTGCATCTGGCGGCATTTCTCACGGCCAGCGCAGCTATGCCTCTCGACGACACGGAAACTATCGATCTAACGGCCGCCATGGTCGATGTCGGTGAGCGCTTGCGCTGGGGCTCTTCAATCGTGGTCGACAAGCATTGTATAGGAGGCCTGCCTGGAAACCGCACTACCCCGCTCGTCGTCGCGATTGTTGCAGCCCACGGGCTCCTCATCCCGAAAACTTCGTCGCGCGCGATCACCTCGCCGGCAGGCACCGCGGATACGATGGAGACACTTGCTCCGGTTGACCTCGACATAGTCGCACTCCGACGTGTGGTCGAAGCCCAGGGTGGCTGCGTCGCTTGGGGTGGCGCAATGCATCTGAGTCCAGCGGACGACATTTTCGTCCGCATAGAGCGTGAACTCGATGTCGATACCGAAGGGCAGCTCATCGCTTCCGTTCTGTCCAAGAAGATCGCTGCCGGATCGACCCACGTTGTGATCGACATTCCGGTAGGACCTACCGCCAAGGTCCGCAGCGAAGCGTCTGCCCGTCACCTCGTGGACCGAATCAGCGCAGTTGCGACCCGCTTCGGTCTGTCGCCGACGTGCCTACTGACCGACGGGACGCAGCCGGTCGGTCGCGGAATAGGCCCGGCCCTGGAGGCGCTTGATATCCTCGCAGTTCTCCAAGGTGCGCCGGACGCACCCGACGATCTACGTAGACGTGCGGCGACATTGGCTGGCGCTGCGCTGGAGATTGGCGGGAAAGTCGCCAAGGGGGGAGGAGCTGCTGCCGCATTAGAAACCATTGCGGACGGGCGAGCGTGGAAAAAGTTCCAAGACATATGCGAGGCACAAGGTGGAATGCGTGTACCTCCAAAGGCTACTAAAATTCATTCGCTGATCGCACCGCGCGCCGGACGTATCGTTCATATCAATAATCGCAAGCTCTCAAAACTCGCCAAACTCGCCGGCGCACCGGAAGCCAAAGCGGCGGGCGTCTACATAAATGTGAGCCTCGGTCAAGAGATAGACAAAGGCCAAGTGATACTCGACATCCACGCCGAGTCCTCAGGCGAACTAATTTATGCATTGGAATACGCGCGAAGAAGTCCGGACATCATCGAAGTCGAGCTTTCGTCGTGATGTTCTCAGTCGGAAACTGACGGTAATTTGCGCGCGAGCGCGCGGCACGACCGGATGACTCTTTTGAAAACTAGGCGCGCCCAAGGAGGCTTCGTTAAGCCATGAGTAACGACATCCTCCTGACTTTCAATGCCGGGTCATCAACCTTGAAGCTCGGAGTGTTTTCTATTTCTGGCAACGTGGCACGTCGCATCAGCAAGGGATTAATCGATTTCCGACAATCGCCACCGACCCTCCAACTCTCCGCAGAGGACATCTTACTAGATACGCCGATTTCCGGTGATCTTCATGAGATTTTGGATCAGACGATTAACAGGCTCACTTCGCGTTCCGAAGTCGGCCGCATTATTGCCGTTGGCCACCGCGTCGTTCACGGCGGCGAGCAATTTGAAGGTCCGGTTCTGATTGATGACTCTACATTGAATGAGATCGAAATACTTGAACCCATGGCGCCCCTCCACCAATCTCAAAGCCTACGGTTGATCCGAGCGATACGGCATGTCCGACCTGCGTTCAGGCAGACAGCCTCGTTCGATACGGCATTCCACAGGACGCAGAGCGACCTTGTCCGCCGTTTTGCCTTACCTCGATCCTTTCATGACGAGGGTATCAAGCGTTATGGGTTTCATGGCCTGTCATACAAATTCATCGCGACGGAGCTGACCCGCCGTGTTCCGTCTCTGGCTAAAGCGAAAGTCGTCATAGCGCATCTAGGAAGCGGAGCAAGCCTCTGCGCACTAGATCAGGGCGTGAGCCGTGACACCAGCATGGGATTTTCGACTCTCGATGGCATTCCGATGGGGACGCGGACCGGCGCGCTGGATCCCGGCGTTGTCCTCCACCTGTTCAGCCGGAAGCAGATGAGCCTATCGGAAATCGAGGGCCTCCTCTATCACCGGTCCGGTCTGCTCGGTGTTTCGGGCATTAGTGCCGATAGCCGCGAACTGCTGGCGAGCACCCATCATCACGCGAGAGAAGCCCTTCAACTCTTCGCACTTCGCATTGCGGGTGAGATCGGGCGTCTGACGGCCACTCTTGGGGGTCTCGACGCGATCGTATTCACTGCGGGAATCGGCGAGCACCAATCCGAGATCCGTCGCATGGTCTGCGAACGTCTTTCATGGCTCGGCGTTGCACTTGATGCCCAAGAAAATGCCAGCAATCATACGATGATCAGTACCTCGGGGAGCCGCATCGGTGCGTTCGTTATTCCAACTGACGAGGAGCAAGTGATTGCTGAGGAAGCGCTTTCCATTCTGCAGCCTAACCTGCGATGACCCTCACCGAAACCTTCGTGATCACCCGAGACAAAGTTCACCTTTTCTATTTCTCGTCGTGATACCTCAGTTCTTGTGCAGGATGGTTTGAGGATCACCGCGACCTGCAAGCGCCGCCAGTTCATTGTCATCTAGAAAGACTGCCAACTTTTCGACCAAAACATCGGCTGCTGCGGCGACAACGTGAGCCCATGTGCAGCCATTGGCAAAGAGCAATCCCGAGACATCGAGCGTTCCACCGCGATTTCGATAGCCTAAAGCGCGCGTGGATGTTGGACCCGTATCGATACGTCGCAGCAGTCCCAAATAAGGCTCTGGTCGTGTGTGGGTGAGGAATACGCGTGGCACTGTCGGTGGAAATAGTTGGGAAAGACTACGCTCGTCCACCACCACCGATGCTTCGATATCATCGCGTGGTGTCCGCAGTCGGCCGGGCTCGGCGATATAGAGAATGGCGGTCGGGCAGCCTCGCTCCCTCATCCGTCTCGCCGCGCGCCGAATGGCTTCCAACTGATAGGCCCCCGTCGCTGCCAGAAGCAGCGAACTGCGCTCAGGATCCCCGTCGATAACAACAGCAGCCTCCCGGACCAATCGAACTGCCATTTTCGCAGACAAGGTGGGGGGCAAGTCACGCTTGGGCACGACGAGAGCTGCTATTTGACCCCGACTCTCGTAGACGCTTCGTAGCGCTGCCATGGCACTATTGATATCCGCCGGAAAGATTACTCTGGCTCGATCCGACATCTCTCCCAGCAAAGCCTCACTGAGCGAAGGATCCTGATGGGACTGTTCATTTTTCGCGTTCTCCCAGGTGTGGGAAGTCAGAACCAACGGCACCGAAAGCCATTGCGGAGAATGGCCGGCCATCGCTTGTTGTCGGGAGAAAATGATCTCCTGCCGTAGAGCGCCGAGCATCTTCATGCCGAACGCCTCGTAGGTCACGACAACGTTGATGCCAGCCTTGTTTCCTAGTGCCGCACAAACCACTGCCTCCTCGTTCAACGCCGTGAAGACAGCCCCGGTTGTGGATTCAGCGACCGCAGGCTCAGGAGAAGCGCTGCGGTGCTTCAGCGCATCGAGGGTACGATCCATACGATTGCTGCGCAGTTCATCCGGATTGCCGACGCGGGGGCGAAGCTGAGGATTGGCTTCCACACACGCAAGAAAGTACTCATCAAGCCCCACCATCGGCGATTCCAGATCTCCGTTCGGCGATCGCCATATTGGCTCTGGCAACCTCGGAGCTTGTACGCGCCGTCGGGCTATTGGATTGTCGCGCTCAAGCGGCCGCCTCTGTCGCTCATGTGATTGAAACACGCGCAACGAAGCATCGAGTTCATCGGGCGCAACCCAGAGCGTCCGGGTGGCGGTGTTGAACAATTGCCGTGATGCGTCGTCGTTGGAGGGGTTCCCCGGCAAAGGCAAATTATGCGCGCGATTGGTTCCGGCGCCTGGAAATCCATATCCCTTGGGAGCCTCGGCGATACCATAGCCCAAGCGCACCGGTTCTCCGGGGTTCGTATGGGCTCGCGCGGCGCATGCGGCTAGATCGCGTTCGATCGTGAGAATACCCCAGACGAAACTAGCGGGATCTCGGCCATCCAGCCCGATCGGCTTAAATCCATGCAGACGTAGGTGTTGATGAAGCCAACGCTCACCTCCGGCTTGTCCGATCTGAGTGCGCTGTTCGATGCGACGCCCGTTCAGGATCATGAGTGGCGTCACCAGACCGCAGTCCTCCGGTCGCCACCAGCGGGGTGCCCAATCACTACCACGCTGTTCCTCGAAAGCGCCGTCACTCAAGAATGCAACCAGCCTTTCGCCGACGACTGGCAAATGCGGCCATAAGAGCTCCGCAAACCCAAGATACCCGCCCTCCAGCAGGCCGCCTGCGGTATTGGCATTGACGTGCGAACCCAACGGTGACTTCGGCATGCCATTGGAGCCGATGGAGTAACTATAGAAATCCGTCACGAATCGCGACAGTCCGGCATCCGTGCGGTCATACCGATCCGCATGAGCCTCAGACATATTGCCTACAAGGAGATTGATTGCGTCGATTGCGGCGACGCAATGCCCCTGTCCCATGACCCATCCACGGGTAAATGCACTCAATAAATTGGCGGCAAGGTATCCGACGTAGGCCGGCACCATGTTGAGTGACCCACCGACATGACCCTCCGGGGACATCTTGAAGTCCTCGGCCTGCAACGGCACTCCGTCAGTTCGCACGCGCCGTGCATAGGTCATGTGAACCACAAGATTAAGCGCAGCGCTTGTCAGTCGATCAGCAGCCGACAGTACGTTAAAGAAGTCAGAAATATCGAAGATTTCGTCCTCGGTTGCTAGCATTCTCGCAAGCTCATTTACTCTTACCTGCGTCAATGCATCATGCGCGATAACGCCAAACCCTTGGGCCCAGACGGCAAATTGGGGATCGGCCTCACGCAAGCGTCGTGCCTGTAACTCGATAGACTCTCGATCGCTTTCGCTCAGTTGAGAGCTATGACAGCAAACCAGGTGCGTGGTCTGCCTACCAATAGTTATCATTCAACTCGTCTCCATGAGGCTGGCTGACAAGTTTACATTCGGGCAATTAGAACGCCAATTGTCGAGACCTTTACCTCGTTGTGTGCCGTGTACGGCGGCAATAATCTTATATCTCTGACACAAGCAATCCGCTGATCGGATCGATGAATGATGCGCTTGCCAGCTATCATGCGGCGGGAGATTGGATTTGTCCTCGACCGGGTGCCGGCAATGGCTGTCGTAGAAAAAGGTCTTTTCGTCGGCCGCCGGACTGATGCCGCCGACCAAGGATCCGATGTGCAGCGGTCACTCCCCATCCCTTCAGCCAAGGCGGCGGACGCCCTTCGAGGCTCTCCATCACTGCCACACGGGTGTCTTCGAATTTCCCGACGCAGGAGCCCTCGGCGTATTGGACGACGCCGCGCTCCAACGACACGGCGCGTAATTCATCGGGCTGGCGGCGGCTCGGTCGCATAAAAACCCCTTATCCGCCCGCTTCGGAATCGCGCGGGCGAGGAGTTTTAGGCGGCCGCTCCGCATCGACAAGGGTCGTCCGGCGCGCGCCGCGCACGCTTCTGCTGAAAGGCCGCGGGTCTCTCAACGGGCTAGGCACGGCATTTAAAGTACCCCTGATATCCGGCACGCAACTGATCTCCGATCACGAGCATCAGTTCGGCATCGCGGGCTTCGGTTGTGTTGCCGCTGGCCGACGCAAGACCCTTCAGCATGGCAGCAGCACCGGCATCGAACTGGCGCCGAACGATTCTCGACGCATGTCGAGACTCCATTCATGTGACTCTACGCCGCAAACTGAGCAACAAATACGGCAGATCGACCCGTTCTCGGTAGCGCCGCGAAAGGACAATGGCAGAAGACCCGACCCAGACCGCCACCGCTATGAGAACAGCAACCGATGCCCCGTAGGGGCCCAGATAAGGCACGAGGACGACATTCAAAATTACGAGGGTGATCGTGCTCGCAATACAAATGACGGCGTTAGCCCACTGTGCTCCCTTCAACATCAGCATTGATTGATTTGGGCCAGCAACTGCGCGAAGCAGTTGCCCAAGCACCAGAATGAACAGCGGCCATTTTGCCGCTGCGTAGTTCTCTCCGAATAAAACTAAAAAATGTCCGCCACCAACAGCAACAGCTACCAGTGCGCCGCCCGTAACGATTGCGGGAAACACCGCTGCCGGCAGCAGCGCGCGGTGCAGACCGCCAGCGTCCTTTCTTTCATTTGTCTCCGCCAGGCTTGGCAAGGAGACCTGGTGTGCGACCTGCACAGCAAATCCAATCAGCAAAGACACTTTTACGGCTACGCCAAATGGGGCGAGGTCAGCCGCGCCGAGAAACGGTGACGCCAAAACAATGACCAGGTCGCCAAATGAGGTCGCAAACAATATGGCAAGCGCGTAAAGACGCGCTTCCGTTCGCCACTGCGGTATGCTCCTTGTTTGATTGGCGTCCGCGGCGTCGATTCCCGGTAGAATTGCCAATAATTGAAATAGCGCGAGCGCGCCGGTGAGAAGTGCGTAAGCGAGCACGATCGTGTCAGCCGTCATCGGAAACGCAAAATCACGCATCGCAATAATTATTGGGAGGAAGAGAATCGGCCTAAACAAAGTCTCGGGCAATTGCGCAAGCTCAAATCGACGCTCAACCATGGCAAAGCCGCTGTACAGCGTCAGCGATGAAGCAGCGGCGAGACAGAGCACCAAGCCTAAAAGCACGATCATGCGATCGTCTATAAACTTTGGCCATGTAAAGCCGATGAACGCGATAGCAACTGAAAGAACCGCAGTAATCAAAACAGTTTCGATTTGAATTTGGCGTGTAAATGATACGAGAAGCCGCCGACTTTGACGCTCTCTATATCGGGTAATAAACCGCTGCATAACGCCGGGGTACCCTTGCGTTGCGACGATAGCGGCTAACGCTGCAAAGCTCGTTGCGGCGAAATAAAGACCTAGATCTTCCATCGGCAGCAGCCGCGCCAAAACAATTTGAGTGACAAAGCCCACTGCTGCGCCAACAAGCCGCGCGACGAGCAAACGAAATGCAGAGCTAAAAATGGACATCGGTTTGATCCGGCTCAGTAGGAAGAGCTGGCGGTGAGCGCTGGTTTTCGCCCACCGCCACTCCAGATTTCTACTTCGCCTTCTCGATCTTCGTCACGGTGAACTGGCCGTTCACCTTATCGGCATCAAATTTGATCTTGTCGCCGGCCTTTGCC
>JBFWRV010000116.1:0-12071 GCA_050248715.1 Hyphomicrobiaceae bacterium
ACGTAGGAGAATAGCGATCCCGATCTGGCATCCGATCCGCGCATCCCAGCCCCCTTCGACCCCAAGGGAGAACGGAATCATATTCGCCACAGCCTGTCAGCATGCGAGAAATTCAACAGCCTGCTAGGTCACTATTCGATCGGCTCCACTCGCTGTCACCCCGCGATTTCGCGTCGGCTCGGAGGCGGGGCAGGCAGCAAAGTATCCGGGATCCAGGCCGTGGTCGCAAACCGGGCGCTGGGTGTCGGGCTAGCGCCCTTCGCGGCATGACAGGGCTCATGTTGCCGGACGGTTCCGGCAGCTCGGAGGTTGCTGGAGCAGAATTCTCTGGATGGCCTGCCAGGCCGCCTTGAAGCGCCGGATCGTGACGACTAGCGTCCGACCGTCGTCGCCGCGGGAGGGATCGCGGCGGATGCCGAAGATTAGGCGCGTCGTTCGCCGCATTTCAGTGGGGGTAGCACATGACAACGCTTCAGGTCTCTGCGCAGAAGCAGCTGCGCCAGCTGGTCGAGCAGATCGAGCGGTTGGAGGAAGAGAAGAAGGCGCTCGCCGGCGACATCCGCGACAAATATCTGGAGGCCAAGGGCGTCGGCTTCGACCCCAAGGCCCTGCGCAAGATCGTCTCGCTGCGCAAGAAGAGCGCCACGGACCGGCAGGAGGAGGATGCGATCCTCGCCGTCTATATGCATGCGCTCGGCATGATCGACGAGGTGCCGGAGTTGCCGCGCGCCGCCTCCGCCGACCTGGACGATGCCGCCGACGAGGCTGCGTAGCGCGCAGCCTCCGGAGAGCGCGAACCCCGCGCGGCATGGAGCGGGCTCAGAGGGCGAACGCTTTCGGATAGGCGACCGACCCTTTGGCGCCCGACAGCGCTCCTGAGCAAAGCTCCATGGCCATAAATGCTGCTGATCCGGAGAAAGGCGAGGCGAGCCTGCCGGCCAACTCTGCCGAGAATCCGAAGCGCGGATAGTAAGAGGGATGGCCGAGCACGATGAGCGCCTCAACGCCTGCCCGTTTGGCACGCTCGATCGCTGTCGTCACAAGGTCAGATCCAATTCCACGGCGCTGATAGCCCGGCCTTACCGCCATCGGAGCGAGCGCGGCAGCCCGCATGGGCCGATCATCCATCTCGGTGGCAAGGCTGCTGAGAACGATGTGACCAACGATCTTGCCGTCGGCCTCGGCAACGAGTGCCAACACGATGAGGTTGTCGGCTCTGAGGCGTGCGACCAACTCCGCTTCGCGGTGTCCGGCAAACGCCTCGCGAAGGAGCCCGGCAATCTCCGCCCGATCCGATGCCGCTTCCTCGCGAATATTCATCTCGAATCCGACATGGGCCCGCCGGCCATCCGGGATAGTCGACATCTGCGCCCGCCCGCCATCAGAAAGCTCGCAGGCCTGCGCTGCTCCGCCTGCCCCACGATACGCGACAGTCGTTGCCCGGCGCGATTAGCCCGGATGCGGCTCAGTTCTCATCCATCTTCAGGGCGGCGATGAAGGCCTCCTGCGGGATCTCGACCTGACCGAACTGGCGCATCCTCTTCTTGCCCTTCTTCTGCTTCTCGAGAAGCTTGCGCTTTCTCGTGATGTCGCCGCCGTAGCACTTGGCAAGAACGTCCTTCCTCAACGCGCGGATGGTCTCGCGGGCGATGATGCGGCCGCCGATCGCCGCCTGGATCGGGATCTGGAACAGGTGTGGCGGGATCAGCTCCTTGAGCTTCTCGCACATGGCGCGGCCGCGGCTTTCCGCCCGGGCGCGATGGACGATGATGGAGAGCGCATCGACCGGCTCGGCGTTGACGAGGATCGACATCTTCACGAGGTCGCCCGTCTCGTAGCCCTTGATGTGATAATCGAAGGAGGCATAGCCGCGACTGATCGATTTCAGGCGGTCGTAGAAGTCGAACACGACTTCGTTGAGCGGCAGCTCGTAGACGAGCAGCGCGCGCGAGCCCGCATAGGTCAGGTTCTTCTGCCGCCCGCGCCGGTCCTGGCACAGCTTCAGCACGGATCCCAGGTACTCGTCCGGCACCAGGATGGTCGCCTCGATCCAAGGCTCCTCGATGTGGTCGATGTGGGTGGGGTCGGGCATGTCGGCGGGATTGTGCATCTCCAGCCGCGTGCCGTTGTTGAGGTACACGTGATAGATGACGCTCGGCGCCGTCGTGATCAGGTCGAGATTGAACTCGCGCTCGAGCCGCTCGGTGATGATCTCCAGATGCAGCAGACCGAGGAAGCCGCAACGGAAGCCGAAGCCCAGCGCCGCCGAGGATTCCGTCTCGTAGGTGAAGCTCGCATCGTTGAGGCGCAGGCGCGCCATCGCCTCGCGCAGGTCCTCGAACTGCGCTGCGTCCACGGGAAAGAGGCCGCAGAAAACCACGGGCTGGACCGGCTTGAAGCCCGGCAGCGGCGTGGCGGTCGGATTGCGCTCGTCGGTGACGGTATCGCCAACGCGCGTGTCGGCGACCTGCTTGATGGCGGCCGTGAAGAAGCCGACCTCGCCGGGGCCGAGTTCCTCCAGCGTCTCCTGCTTGGGCCGGAAGATGCCGACGCGCTCGATCTGATAAGTCGCGCCTGAGGACATCAGCGAGATCTTCTGCCCCTTCCTGAGTCGCCCATCGACGATGCGCACGAGAACCACGACGCCCAGGTAGGCGTCGTACCAGCTGTCGATCAACAGGGCTTTCAGGGGCACCTTCAACTCGCCCTTGGGCGGGGGCAGGCGCTGGACGATCGCCTCCAGCACGGCTTCCACGTTCTTGCCGGTCTTGGCCGAGATCGGGATGGCGTCGGAGGCGTCGAGCCCGATCACCTCCTCGATCTGCTGCTTGACCCGATCCGGGTCGGCGGCCGGCAGGTCCACCTTGTTCAAGACGGGCAGAATCTCCAGGTCGCCGTCGAGGGCCTGGTAGACGTTGGCAAGCGTTTGCGCCTCCACCCCCTGGCTGGCATCGACGACCAGCACGGCACCCTCGCAGGCAGCCAGCGAGCGCGACACCTCGTAGGCGAAGTCGACGTGGCCCGGCGTGTCCATGAGGTTCAGCTGATAGGTCTTGCCGTCCTTGGCGCGGTAGTCGAGCCGCACGGTCTGCGCCTTGATGGTAATGCCACGCTCGCGCTCGATATCCATCGAGTCGAGGATCTGGTCCTTCATCTCGCGGTCCGAGACGTTGCCGCACAGCTGAATCAGCCGGTCCGACAGCGTCGACTTGCCGTGATCGATGTGGGCGATGATCGCGAAGTTGCGTATGAGGTCGGTGCTCGTCATGGCGCGGTGCTTAGCATCGCTCAGGCGGGGTTGAACAGGTTTGCCGCTGCAAGCCGCGCCCCTTCGTCGCTACTGCTGCGTTGGGAAGCTTTGCCAAACAAATATGCATACCTCTGGGATGCCCCATTGGCAATTTCCGCACTGCCATGAGGCACGCGGACTCGAATGGCGCTGAAGCAAACCATCTATTCCGCATATTTGCCACAAGGCGCATCTCAAGACGTGCCCGCAACTCCCGCTTGAGTAGATAAAACACACTACAAAATAGATGATTCCCGTGAGTGCTGCGTCACTATAGTGCGGTTTTAGACGATGCATATCTGTTCGTGATCTGCGAAACCGCGAGTGCAATGGCCCAGACACTCGCACCTGAAGTGCGCTCACAGTTCGCACAACGTCTCAAGACAATTCGAACCCAGCGCGGGTTCGACCGGGCGCGGTATTTTGCCAAGACGCTGGGCATCGAGGAGAACCGCTACACGCGCTACGAGCGCGCGGAAGTCGAGCCGAGCCTTACCCTCATTCATAAGATTTGCGCGACGTTGCGCGTCTCTCCCAACGAGCTGCTGGGCTTTTCCGAGCCGCGAGTCGGCCAATATGGATCGGGGCTCGCCGAGCCGTCGCCGGAAGAGATGGCAGGTGCGCACGGCGGCCCGGACGCCGCCGCCAAGGGAACAAGTCCCACCGCCTCCCTCGCTTGGAGCCTGGCGGCAGAGGCGGCGGCCATCCGGCAGGAGCATCACTCCAAGTCGAAGATGACAAGCGATCCTTTGGCTGAGCTGCGCGAAACGAGTGTGCTGTTCCAGAGCCTCCAGGCCGAGCCGTTCGAGACGATCGCCAGGATCGTCAATGACGATGCGTTGAGGGAGATGGATGCCAAGCGCAAGGCCGCCCTTGCCGATCTCATTCAGGCCTTCACTGAAAGCATCGGTGGGGCGGCAGCAGCCCGCCGGCGGCGGTAGCTCGCACTTTATCGCACATTCCCTCCCGGGCTCGCCGGACAGACCGCCGGCCAAGCCGTGCTTCGAGGCGCTCGGCACGGGGCCGTCGCGGGTCAGACGCGAATCGTACCGCCCGTTGCCTTGCCGACCGCGGCGATGATCCGCGACGCCACGGCCTCGATCTCCTCATCCGTCAGGGTCTTGTCGCGGGGCTGCAGCGTCACCTCCACCGCCAGGGACTTCTTGCCCGGCCCCAGGCTTTCCGCCTCGAAGAGATCGAACACGTTCACGCCCGCGATCAGCTTCTTGTCGGCGCCGAGCGCCGCCTTGATCACGTCGCCGGCCGGCACGTCGGCGCCGAGCACGAACGCGAAGTCGCGGTGGATCGGCAGCAGGTCGACCTCTTCCAGCGGCGCGCGTGCAAGCTTCTTCTCCCGGCGCGGTGGCAGCGCCTCGATGAAGGCCTCGAAGGCGGCGACCGGACCCGCCATATCGAACACGCGCAAGGTAGCGGGATGCAGCTCGCCGAAATGAGCGAGCACGATCTTCGGGCCGAGGCGCAGGGTCGCGGAGCGGCCGGGATGGAACCAGGCGGGCGCGTCGCGCGTCACCTGCGCCTTGGAGGCATCGAAGCCGAGCTCCGCCAACAGGCCGACGACGTCGGCCTTGGCCGCGAACAGGTCGGCCTCGCGCGCAGCCCCGCCCCAGTGACGCCCGGCGCCGCCGAGCGCGGTCGCACCCGCACGCACGCCGCAGGCGGATATCACCTGGTCCTTCGGCTGGTCGCCGCGATAGACTTGCCCAACCTCGAACAGGGCTAGATCGGCAAAGCCGCGATTGCGATTGCGCTGCACAGCGCCGAGCAGGCCCGGCAACAGGCTCGGGCGCATCGACGACATCTCGCTCGAGATCGGATTGGCAAGCTCGAGCGCCTCCTGTGCCCCGCCGAATGCGCGCGCCGCGGACCGGGCGATGAAAGACCACGTCACCGCTTCGACGAGTCCGCGGGCCGCCAGCGCCCGGCGGGAGCGGCGCACCCGCCGCTGGTTCTCCGTGAGGACCGGACGAGCCACGCCGGCACCGCGCGGCATGGCCGCCGACGGCACCTTGTCGAGACCGGCGATACGCACCACCTCCTCGACGAGATCGGCGGCCCCGTGAACATCCGGCCGCCAGCTCGGGACCGCCACCTTCAGGTTCGCTCCCTTGCCATCCATGGCGAAGCCCAGCGCCTCCAGCGTGCCGCGGATTTCCTTCTCGGCGAGCCTGATGCCGGCCAGTGTTTCGACGAGCCCGGTTCGAAAGCCGACGACCGTCTTGCTCTCCGGCGGCGCGCCCGCAACCTTGCGCTGCGAGGGAGTGCCGCCGGCCACCTCGAGCATCATGGCGGTGGCGAGATCGAGGCCCGGCAGGATGAAGCCCGGATCGACGCCCCGCTCGAAGCGGTAGCGCGCATCACTTTGAACCCCGGCCTTCCGCCCGGTGGCCGCGGTGCGCAGAGGATCAAAATAGGCGCACTCGATCAGCACATTCTTGGTGTCAGCGGTGCAGCCCGTCTCCTCGCCGCCGAGGATGCCGCCGAAGCCCAGCACGGCGCGGTCGTCGGCGATGACGCACATGGTGTCGTCGACCGCGTGCTCCTTGCCGTCGAGGCCCTGGAACTTCTCACCCTTCCGTCCCCGGCGCGCGCGGCTGGCACCGACACCCATGTCGGCGTCGTAGACGTGCAGCGGCCGGCCGCGATCCAGGCTGATGTAGTTCGTCACATCGACAAGGGCGTTGCTGGGCCTCAGCCCCACCGCCTTGAGTCGGCGTTGCATCCACTCGGGCGACCCGCCGTTGCTGACGCCCTTGAGATAGCGGCCGGCAAAGCACGGGCACGCGTCGCGGGCCTCAGCCGGGAACTCCAGCAGGATATCGACCGGGCAGGCGAAGCTGCCTTCAACGCCGCTGATCTTGCGCTCGGGCTTCAATTTGCCCATCCCGGCCGCGGCGAGGTCGCGGGCGATGCCGCGCACGCCCGTGCAGTCCGGACGGTTGGGCGTAAGCTTCACGTCGATGACGGGATCGGCGAGGCCGACGATGTCGGCGTAGCGCTTGCCGAGGTGCGCCCCGAACTCCGCCTCGAGCTCGATGATGCCCTCGTGGTTGTCGGAGAGCTCCAGCTCGCGCTCCGACAGCAGCATGCCGTTGGAGACGATGCCGCGAACGGGCTTCGCCTCGAGCGTGATGCGGGTTCCGGGAATGTAGCTGCCCATCGGCGCGAACACGCCGATCATGCCGGTCCTGGCGTTGGGCGCACCGCACACGACCTCCACCACCCCCTTGCCGGTATCGACCTGGCACACGCGCAGGCGATCTGCATTGGGATGCTGCTTCGCCTCCAGCACGCGGGCGATGGTGAAAGCCGCAAGCTTCGCGGCCGGATCATCGACGCCTTCCACGTCGAGCCCGATGAGCGCCAGCTTCTCCGTCAGCTCGGCGAGCGACGCCGAGGTGTCGAGGTGATCCTTGAGCCAGGAGAGGGTGATTTTCACGGGTGAACCATCGAATAGGCGCTGATTGGCTGCCGCAAGGTCGCACCGTATTCCCCTCCCCATCGTGCCGGAGGCGCGTCTTCGACGCGACGTGGGGAGGGGCTAGGGGTGGGGGGAAGCCCGACGTTAGAGGTTTGGCTGTCCCCTCCTCCCTGTCCCTCCCCCACGTCGTGCCGGAGGCACGCCTCCGGCGTGACGGGGCAGGGAACACGATCTGCGAGGCCGCCACTCCATGTGATGTGCGGCAATTGTCTCCGCCCCGCCATCATGGCGACAGCCCGCCGGCCAGCGAGGGCACGTCGAGCGCGGTGAAGCCGAAATGCCGGAGCCAGCGCACGTCCGCGGCGAACATGTCGCGAAGGTCGGGGATGCCGTACTTGAGCATGGTGATGCGGTCGAGGCCCATGCCGAAGGCGAAGCCCTGGTACTTCTCCGGATCGAGGCCGCAGTTCCGGATGACGTTGGGGTGCACCATGCCGCTCCCCAGAATCTCCAGCCACTGCCCGGGCTTGCCGATGGCGGCGGCGTCGATGTCGACCTCCATCGACGGCTCCGTGAACGGAAAGTGCGAGGCACGGAAGCGCATGCGCACCGTATCGACCTCGAAGAAGGCCTTGCAGAATTCCTCCAGGCACCACTTGAGATGGCCGAGGTGCGTGGTCTCGTCGATCACCAGGCCCTCGATCTGGTGGAACATGGGCGTGTGCGTGGCGTCGCTATCGATGCGATAGACGCGGCCCGGTACGATGATGCGGATCGGCGGCTTCTGGCTCAGCATGGTGCGGATCTGCACCGGGCTCGTGTGGGTCCGCAGCAGCATGCGCGAGCCGTCGGCCTTCGGGTGAAAGTAGAAGGTGTCGTGCTCCTGGCGCGCGGGATGCTCTGGCGGGATGTTGAGCTTGGTGAAGTTGTAGTCGTCGCTCTCGATGTCCGGCCCCTCGGCGACGGCGAAGCCCATGTCGCCGAAGATCTCGACCACCTCGTCGAACACCTGGCTCACCGGGTGAATCCGCCCGTCCTGCAGGGGGCCAACGCGGACCGGCAGCGTCACGTCGGCCTTCTCGCTGGCAAGCCTGGCCGACAGGGCATCGCGCTCGAGGTCGCCCTTGCGGGCTTCCAGAGCGTCGGTGATGCGCGCTTTGAGCCCGTTCACCGCCTGGCCGAACGCCTTGCGCTGGTCGGCCGGCAGAGAGCCGAGAGCAGCCATCAGCTCAGGCACCCGGCCCTTGCGGCCGAGGGCGGCAATGCGCACGCGCTCGATGGCGGCAAGGTCGGCGGCGGCGCCGATCTCGGCGATGAGCGCGCCCTCGAGGGCGGAAATATCGGTAGTCTCTGTCATTGGTCGTTACGTCATTCCCGCGACGGCGGGAATCCATGCAAGTTCCAGCGAGACTGCCCCCGCCACACAAGTGCAGAGCGACTAGGTGGCGTGGATCCCCGCCTACGCGGGGATGACGCTCAGGCGGCCTTGGGCAGCTTGGCGGAGGCCTGATCCACGAGTGCCTTGAAGGCGGCAGCGTCCTTCACGGCGATATCGGCCAGCACCTTGCGGTCGACGGCGATGCCCGCAAGCATGAGGCCGTTGATAAATCGCCCGTAGGTCAGCCCGTGCTCGCGCACGGCGGCGTTGATACGCTGGATCCACAGGGCACGGAACGTGCGTTTCTTGCGCTTGCGGTCGCGATAGGCGTACTGCATCGCCTTCTCGACCGCCTGCTTGGCGACCCGGATCGTGTTCTTGCGGCGGCCGTAGTAGCCCTTGGCCTTCTTCAGGACTTTCTTGTGCTTGGCATGGGCGGTAACACCGCGCTTGACGCGTGCCATTGTTCAAACTCCGTCAGACGGGAATTGGGAAGGTCTGGAGCATCTGCCTTCTGAGCAGAGGGTCCTAGCGGGCGTAGGGCATGTACTTCTTGACGATCCTGGCGTCGCTGTCGTTGAGCACCATGGTGCCCCGCGCGTTGCGCACGAACTTGGCCGTGCGCTTGATCATGCCGTGTCGCTTGCCCTGGGCCTGAACCTTCACCTTGCCGGTGCCGGTCATCTTGAAGCGCTTCTTGGCGCCGCTCTTGGTCTTCAGTTTGGGCATTTTGCACTCCTTTCAGTTGCGGGCCGCGCGCCGCACCCGTTTTCGGGCGCTGGCCCTCCACCGAGGTGGCGTTGCGCCGTGACCGGCGCGCCGCGCTTCGAGAACCCGCTGGCGGAGTCGTGGGCCGTTCTTGCTGCAAACAGACTAAAGCCGCCACGGCATGCCCCGCCGGGCGACTTGGCCTGTCTCATAGTGCGAATGGGCGGGTTGGGTCAAGCGGAGCGAGGACCCGACAAAGCCGCCAGCTTTGGGCAGCGTCGGGTCCGGGCTGCGCCCGACCCGACCTACACGAAGCCCTTACCGGGGCGCCAGCACCATCACCATCTGCCGGCCTTCCATGCGCGGCTCCGACTCGACCTTGGAGATGGGCTCCACGTCGGCCTTGACACGCTGCAGGACCTGCCAGCCGAGCTCCTGATGGGCAAGCTCACGACCGCGAAAGCGCAGCGTGACCTTCACCTTGTCGCCCTCATCGAAGAAGCGCTTGATGGCCCGCATCTTCACGTCGTAATCGTGATCGTCGATGCTGGGGCGCATCTTGATCTCTTTGATCTCGACGACCTTCTGCCGCTTGCGCGCCTCGGCAGCTTTCTTCTGCTCTTGGTACTTGAATTTGCCGTAGTCGAGAATCTTGGCCACCGGCGGACTGGCGTCCGGAGAAATCTCGACGAGGTCCAACCCCGCCTCGGTGGCACGGACGAGAGCGTCTGCAGTCTCGACGACGCCGACATTCTGACCGTTTTGATCGATCAACCTCACTTCCCGGACGCGGATATCCTCATTCATCCGCGGGCCGGATGGCTCGCGCTCGGGCGCGGCTCTCATTGGACGACGTATGTTGCAGTCTCCATCGGTTGTTGCAGTGGCACCGCCTGCGGCCCCCAACGGGAATGCGCGCAAATTCGGCACTGGTAGAATCGGGAAGATATCCCTGGAAGTCAAGATTGTCGCGGGAAAGAGCGGCTTGCATCGGGTTGTCCAGAGGACTCGGTAAAGCGTCGTTCAAGGACGGTCCCGAGCAGACGGTCATATACGGCGAGGGTGCGGCGCTGCATGGCTCCCACCGTGAACTGACCAAGAACGTGGGCTCGCGCGCGCACCGCCATGGCCGACCGCTCCGCCGGGCCGAGCGCAAGCACCTCCGCCAGCCGTTTTGCCAGCGCGTCGGCATCGTGGGGTGGGACCAGCCAGCCCGTGATGGCGTCCCCCGCCACGACCGGCTCGGCCAGCACCGTCTCCGGCGGGGCTCCGATGGCCGTCGCGATCACCGGGCAGCCCATGGCCGCCGCCTCGACGGCGGTCCGCCCGAAGGCCTCGGGCTCTATGGAGGCGACAACGGTTGCATGCGCCGCCAGATAGGCGGCCGCCACGTCCTCGACGTGTCCGACGAGGCGAACCCGCTCGCCAAGACCCGCCTGCGCGATCTGATGCCGGAGACCCTCCACGTAGGCAGTGCGGCCTTGCGCGTCGCCCGCGAGCACGATGACCGCAGCCCCGAGACTGCCGGCCTGCTGGAGCCGGGCGGCTGCCTCGACCAGAACGCCCTGGCCCTTCCAGGCCGTGAGCCGCGCCATCTGCAGAACGACAGGGTCGCCGGCCGCGACGCCCCAGCGGGCGCGCAGGGCGGCAACGCGCTCGCTGCCCACCCCGGCAGGGTCGAGGCGGGCGGGATCGATGCCGCGATGGACGACCGCGATGCGCTCGCGCGCCGTGCCGTAGCGCCCGGCGATCAGGTCCGCGGTGTAGCGCGAGTTGGCGATGACAAGGTCGCCGCGGGCCATCACGCTGTTGTAGAAGCGCTTGGCGGCGTTGGTTTCGTTGTAGGCCCCGTGATATGTCGTCACGAATGGCACGCGCGCCCGGCGCGCCGCCAGAAGCGCGCTCCAGGCGGGCGCCCGGCTCCGCGCATGGACGAGACGCACGCCTTCCCGGCGCACGAGACGAGCGATCGCGCCGCCATTGGCCAGCATCCGCAGCGGGTTCTTGCTCGCAGCCGGAAACGGCACCGCCTCGCCGCCAGCCGCCACGACCTTCGATACCAGCCTGCCGCCCGGCTCGGAGAGCACGAGAGCGCGACCGCCGGCGCGCACGATCGCGTCGGCGATCTCCACCGCCGAGAGTTCCGCCCCGCCGGTATCGAGCTCGGGGATGATCTGCAGTATGGTCGGCCGGCTCGCCGCCGTCTTGTCTTCTGCCATGGCCGAGGTGTCATAGGATGGCCGAAAGCCAACTGCAATTCCTGCCCGTCGGCGGCGGCGCGGAGCGACGCCGCATCGCCTATCTGAGCCGGCCCGCGTCACGGCCGGAACGGCCCGGCGTGGTGTGGCTCGGCGGCTTCAAGTCCGAGATGACCGCCACCAAGGCGACCGCGCTGGCGGCCTGGGCCGTGGAGCACGACGTCGGCTGCCTCCGCTTCGACTATTCGGGCCACGGCCAGTCCGAGAGCCGCTTCGAGGACGGCACGCTGAGCCGCTGGCTGGAGGAAGCGCGCGCTGCTTTCACGGAGCTGACCAGCGGTCCCCAGGTTCTGATCGGCTCCAGCATGGGCGGCCACATCTCCCTTCTGCTGCTGCGCGCGCTGATGGCCGAGGCATCGCAGGAGGCGGCCCGCATCAAGGGCCTCGTGCTGATCGCACCGGCCTGGGACATGACCGAGCTGATGTGGAGCAATTTGCCGGAAAGCGCGCGCAAGGATATCCGGGAGAAAGGCGCCTACCAGCGGCCCTCGCGCTACGGCGATGGACCCTATGCGATCACGGCGAAACTGATCGAGGACGGCAGGCAGCATCTTATCGGCAAGGCGCCCTTCGATCCCGGTCGCCCCATCCACATCCTGCACGGGCTGCAGGACCCCGACGTGCCCTGGGAGCATACGCTCGACCTCGTCGCTCACTTGTCCGGCGACTGGACCCGCGTCTCGGCCGTTCCCGACGGCGAGCATCGGCTGTCCCGGCCCGAGGACATCGCGCTGCTGCTGGACATCGTGGGCGGCATGATCGAAGCGTAGGCCGCAGGTTGGGTTCAACCCCGGCGAGGGCCAGGGGCAGGTCCAACGCGGCGATGCGTGTGCGGGCAGTGTTGGGTCATCGCTGACGCTCGACCCAACCTACGCAAGCACCAACAGCCCGACGTGCTTTCGCACTCGGGGTATGGGCAGGCGAGGGGAGCGGGGCGCGGACGCCGATGCGCTCAGGGGCCCCGGCCGGGGGTAGGCGTCCTCAGGCGCGGCATCCGCG
>JBFWRV010000117.1:0-12028 GCA_050248715.1 Hyphomicrobiaceae bacterium
GGCTCTGACGAGGACATCAGTCTCGATCAGGTCGTGTCCGGCGACCGGCTGCGGGTGCGCCCCGGTGAGCGCGTCCCTGTCGACGGCGAGATCCTCGAAGGCCGCAGCGCGCTTGATGAATCGATGGTCACGGGCGAAAGCATGCCGGTGACCAAGAGTGCGGGCGAGAACGTCATCGGCGGCACGATGAACCAGTCGGGCGGCTTCATCATGCGTGCCGACAAGGTTGGCCGCGACACCGTGCTCTCCCAGATCGTGCAAATGGTGGCGCAGGCGCAGCGCAGTCGTGCCCCCATCCAGCGGCTCGCCGATCAGGTATCGGGCTGGTTCGTGCCCACCGTGATCGCGGTCTCGGTTCTGGCCTTCATCGCCTGGTCGGTTTGGGGGCCTGAGCCCAGGCTCACGTTCGGGCTTATCGCCGCCGTGTCCGTTCTGATCATTGCGTGCCCGTGTGCACTCGGGC
The DNA here is from genome assembly GCA_050248715.1 of Hyphomicrobiaceae bacterium. GTDB lineage: Bacteria > Pseudomonadota > Alphaproteobacteria > Rhizobiales > Hyphomicrobiaceae > AWTP1-13. The sequence continues at coordinate 464 of JBFWRV010000117.1, forward strand.
TCGCGACACCGATGTCGATCATGGTCGGCGTCGGCCGCGGGGCGCAATCCGGCGTGCTGATCAAGAACGCCGAGGCGCTCGAGCGGATGGAGAAGGTCGACACCCTTGTCGTCGACAAGACGGGCACGCTCACCGAAGGTCGGCCGAGCGTGGTCGCGATCAGGACAGCGGAAGGCTTGGCGGAAGCTGAACTACTGCGCTTGACCGCGAGTCTCGAGCGGTCGAGCGAGCATCCGCTTGCGGCAGCGATCGTCCGGGCAGCCAACGAGCGATCACTCACGCTCGTGCAGCCGACGGAGTTTGATGCGCCGGTCGGCAAGGGTGTGGTCGGAACGGTGGAAGGCCGTTCGCTCGTCATCGGCAACCAGCGGATCATGACGGAAGGTGGAATCGATACTGCCGCATTGAGCTCAGCGGCCGATGAGATGCGCAAAGAGGGCGCGACCGCCATCTTCGTGGCCATCGACGGCAAGTCTGCCGGCATCATCGCGATTGCGGACCCGATCAAGGCAAGCACACCTGCAGCGATCGCCGCACTGAAGGAGACCGGCATTCATGTCGTCATGTTGACGGGTGATAATCGCACGACGGCCGAGGCCGTCGCCGCTAAGCTCGGGATCGACCAGATCGAGGCCGAGGTCCTGCCGGAGGACAAGAGCAAGATCGTAGAGCGCTTCCGTAAGGACGGCCGCGTGGTCGCGATGGCCGGTGACGGCGTCAACGATGCCCCGGCACTCGCCGCGGCGGATGTGGGCATCGCCATGGGCACCGGGACGGATGTCGCCATGGAGAGCGCGGGCGTGACGCTTCTGAAAGGTGACCTGACTGGCATCGTGCGGGCGCGGCACCTTTCGTCAGCCACCATGGCGAACATCAGACAGAACCTGTTCTTCGCCTTCATCTACAATGCGGCGGGCGTACCGGTCGCAGCCGGCGTGCTTTATCCGCTCTTCGGCATCCTGCTGTCGCCGATCATCGCGGCCGCGGCAATGGCTCTGTCATCGGTCAGCGTGATAGGCAATGCGCTGCGCCTCAATCGCGTCAGGCTTTGACCTTGCGGCTGATCTACCAACCGGCCATGGCCGATCTCTAAACCTACCGGGAGCTCGGCCATGGCCATTGCAGAAGATTGGACAACGGTTCTCCGCCGCTATCTACCCGCCGCCTTCGGTCTGCATCTGGCGTGGGAGGTGGTGCAGCTACCGCTCTACACGATCTGGTCCGACCCCGTTTCGAAGCAGGCGTTCGCGGTGCTTCACTGCACGGCCGGGGATCTGATGATCGCCGGCCTTTCCCTGCTCGTCGCACTCGCGCTCGCCGCGACGCCCGATTGGCCACGATCGGGACTGCGGCGCGTTTGGGTCGTCCTGCTTATCCTTGGTGTGGGCTACACGATCTACAGCGAATGGATGAATGTAAACGTGCGTGGCAACTGGGCCTACGCACCGGCCATGCCTACGCTCCCGGGAATCGGAACAGGACTAGTCCCGTTGCTGCAATGGATCGTTGTTCCCACCGCCACACTGTGGGCCGCTGCCTGCACCCCGCCCTGGAGACCGACGCGGTCGGCCTGAAGCGGGCCGGTCATCACCGCCGTCTCCGATGACGGCCTTCACGATTTCCCCATACGCGTCCTGTGGTTTCGCGCAAGCCGTGCAAAGACCGCAGGGAACTCTCGTGCGCCGCGGCCCGTTTAATACCTAACCAGGGTATTGGAGCTGCCGATGGCGGGAGACCGAAAGAAGGCCAAGAGGTCCCGCTTTACGCGCATTGCGGGGCAGGTGCAGGGCATCGCCCGGATGATTGATGAGGACCGCTACTGCATCGACATCCTGCATCAGATCAAGGCGGTGAAGTCCGCTTTGAGCCGCGCCGAAAGCGAGGTGCTGCGGGACCATGCGGCGCAATGCGTTCGCGCTGCGATCGCCTCGGGCGACCGCGCCGATCAAACGCGCAAGCTCGATGAGCTGGTCGACCTGTTCGAGCGCACCAAGCGCTGAGAATGCACACTGAAAGTGGCCATATGATGCAACAGCCAAAGGACGCAAAGCTCTACCGGATGGTGACGAACGCGCATGTGTGCCCGTTCGGTCTCAAGTCGCTCGATCTGTTGAAGCGCGAAGGTTTTGCGGTCGAGGATCACCCCTTGCGATCACGCGCAGAGACGGACGAGTTCAAGGCCCGTCACGATGTCGCGACCACGCCGCAGACCTTCATCGATGACGAGAGGATAGGCGGCTACGACGATCTGCGCCGCCATTTCGGACGGTCGGTTAGCAATCCGAAGGACGTGACCTATCGACCCGTCATGGCCGTCTTTGCGATGACGTTGTTGATGGCGATGGCGGCAAGCTACGCCGCATTCGGCTCGATCTGGACTGTGCGCACGGCGGAGTGGTTCATCGCAATATCGATGTGCGTTCTGGCCATCCTGAAGCTGCGTGATATCGACAGCTTTTCCAACATGTTTCTCGGATACGACCTGCTTGCGCAGAAATGGGTGCCGTATGCCTACATCTACCCGTTCGGCGAGGCTCTGGCCGGCGTCCTTATGATTGCCGGCGCCCTTCTGTGGATCGCCATCCCGGTCGCCCTGGTCATCGGCACGATCGGGGCGGCGTCTGTGTTCAAGGCCGTCTACGTCGACCAGCGTGAATTGAAATGCGCCTGCGTCGGCGGCGACAGCAACGTCCCGCTCGGATTCATATCCCTGACCGAAAACCTGATGATGATCGTCATGGCACTCTGGATGCTGGTCAAATTGTGAGAACTGGAGATAACGATGTCCTATGGCCGCTTTGCTGCAATGATTGCTACTTCGACCGTGGTTATGTTCGGGCTGATGTATCTCAACACGTACGCGCTCGACCACGCGACCTTTAGCCAAACCAGAACGTGGATGGCGCTGCTGATGGGCGCGGTCATGGCTGTGATCATGATGGGGTTCATGTGGTCCATGTACAAAGACAAGCGGCTCAACGCCGCGCTCATCGGTGCAAGCGTCGTGGTGTTCGCGGTCTCGCTGTGGCTCGTGCGGAGCCAGGAGACCGTCTACGACGTGAGCTATATGCGAGCCATGATCCCGCATCACTCCATCGCCATCATGACCAGTGAGCGCGCTCACATTAGAGATCCGCGCGTGAGGAAGCTGGCTGACGGGATCATCGAAGCGCAGGTGCGCGAGATCAAGGAGATGAAGCAGCTGATCGCCGAGCTCGAAGCCAAGCCGGTACCCGACAATGCGCGTGACATTCCACCCGTCCAGCCGAAGGGCTGGTAGAACTTCGCCGCGCGCCAAGAACGCCAAGCACGGCAAGCGCCAGCACGTGGACAATGAGTACGCTAGTAATGATGTAGGCATGCGGCGCTAGCAGCGCCGCAATCAGCGGAATCGCACCGGCCACTGAAAAGGTCGCACCTCACGCAAAGGCCTCCTGCAGCGGGTTGGCCGCAAGGTGCCGGACAGCTCTGTACCGGCGAGATGCGCGGCGATCTCGCCCCAAGGAGCGTAGGCGCGCAGGCCATTGCCCATCGGCGTGCCATTTGCCGGGTCGGCGCCTTCGCCATCGAATGCCGCGATGCACCATCGCAACTACAAACCCAGCATTATGAGCTCGCTGGGGCGGCGCGGCTTTCCACTGAGGAGCGGCCTTCGACTGTGCCAGAACGGTGGCTTCCCAGACGGATGCCAGTGTCAGGCTCAAGGCAAGCACGAGTCGAAGCATCGGTTCCCCCTTCAAACGACGGGGACTGAGCCTATGCCATCCCGATGCGGTCATAGCCACATTGGCTATGTCGAGGTAGCCATAACGTCCATCGACGGTGGGGGCAAGTCCATGAACAAAACGGCATCATGGACATTTTCGCTGCCAATCTGCGCAAGCGGATCGCGGATCTTGGGCTGACACAGGCCGAGGCTGCGCGCCGTTGCGATCTCGAGAATCGCCGATTCCATCACTATTTGGTCGGTGACCGCGAGCCCAATTTGTCGACACTCATGCGCATCTGCGAGGTGCTGGGGACGACGCCGGACGCCTTGCTCGGCATCAAAGCGACTACGCCCGTCGGCAGCGACGAGGCGAGCCGGCTCCGCGCAAAATTGTCAGCCGAATTGGCCGGCATGGATCCAGCGGCGTTACGTCTACTCACCATGCTTGTCGACGGCGTAATTGCATTCGCTCGGGATGGCGGCGTGTCGAGAGCCCGCTCATTGCAGCAGGCCGGTCCGCGGCCCAAGCGACGCACCAGGTGATCGGGAGCGGGGCCAGCCTAATGTCACGAATTTCGTTCAACGAAGCTGCGACGTGGCGCCTGGGTCGTCGCACTCCAATGGGAGAACTCGAGCAATTTGCGGCAATCTGCGAAGAACTGGAAGTTTTGGCTTGTCGATGCAGGCCGATCTGGTCCGATTTCGTCAAAGACAAAAAGGGTACCGTAGTCTCTGGCGTCGGCCTTCCGATAGCCATCTGTCGGTTTATGTCACCACACGACGTTGTCGACCTGATGGGGCATCCTTGCGAGCACTGGCCGGCGCCGATTGTCGTCTGGGTCAAAGCAGCGCATTCACTGAAAGAAGATCTTGACAAGGGTTTCGCCGCCCACCGCGCAGCGGTTCAGGCTTTGATGGTTCATGCGCGAAACGGCGACATTGATGTTTATGGCCGACGAGACAGGGAGACCCGGCACTTCCAGCTCAAACCGGACCAGCTCCTGGAGCCGTATCGGCTAAGTGGAGATTACCGAAACCTCGTACCACACGTTAGCGGGCAACCATCGGGTCTCAATGATGCCTTGAATGGGACGAGAGCAAGCTACTACGACGTCGAGGTCCCTGAAGCCCAGGTTGCGTGGCTGTTCGGCGAGTGTGATGACGTCACGGGTTATCTAGAGGACAAAATTCGGGGCTGGTACGCCGACGTGCATGTCGCCGAGTATCAACTTTGTGGCGGCAAGCCGAGTCGCTCAGCATCCGTTGACGCGGCCAAGGCCGTGTTCGGCAACGTGGCAGGGTTGGATGCGATCTTGCGCGTTTGCCGTAGGGACCTCGCGCCCGATCACTGGCATAAAGGTGGTCGTCCACGGAGAGGGCGCACACGAAGCGAGTAATTTGGAATCGGTTTCCAAGTTACGCGCCAAACTCTGGATCACCAGATTGTCCCTCGCGCGCTCGGCGCCGAGCCTTGCCCTCATCATTTGAGCCAGGTTCATCGAGGATCCAGCACATCGGCGAGATCCTTTTCAAGACCCATCGTCAGAGCACTTAAAGCTGATCCGTTTTAGACAACGCATCATTGCGTCTGCCGTTGTCGAGGTGCCGCACGGCGAAACGCGGCTGCAATTGTGAAACGTCAATTAAATAATTTGGAATTCACCAACCAGTTTTGCGCTCCAAGTTTGCGAGACCTAGATCAATTGCCGGTCGCGCCCGTTGGGCGCTCGTATCGGCGAACGCGAGTGGACAAACCAATCAAAAGCGGCGAGCCGTTTCGGGCCCGTGCATCGGGCCCAGGAGCCGACGTGCGCGGGGGACGCGATCTCTTCGATGAGTTGGTGACGCTACTTGCTCGACTCGCTGTTCGAGATGCGCTGGACGGTAGCGGTTTTGCGACGGCTTCGAAGCCGGCGGGGGGGCGCCCAAGAAGTCCGCGGTCTGCCCGCTCGAAGGGTTCGGACGCGAACGTAAAGGCGATCGCATCCGCTGAGCCATCGAATGTGCAATGCGCGACCGCGTCGGTCGCTATGCACGGTAGGCGGCGACATGATGAAAGGTGATGCAGCTCAACATCAGAACTACGGCGCAACCTACATCATCGGGTTCCTGTCGGTTCACGGTAGAACGACACGTCGTCACGGCATGTTTCATGCCGTACGCGACAACGACATCTTGGACACCAAGGAAAGGGCGGCGTGCGGTCTCGTCCCACCCGCCACAACCCCAGGCTGGCGACCGGAACTGTCCGCGCTCGAGTTCGTCGAGTGTCAAGCCTGCCAACGAGCTCTCATGGGGCTCGGCGCTCCGAGGGCATTGTGGAACGCGTGGCTGGATGCGGGACTTAATTCTGGCCGCGCCGTTGAGCGCGGGACGAGCGTCGAGCCCTCCCCGTCGGCCCCGACCTCGTCCCCAAACGCTGCCCCCCGCTTTTCAGAGACCGAAATCCTGACCGACGAGATCCGGGCGATCCGCGAGGGCATCGCCTCGGGCCGGTCGATGTTCGTCTGCGGCCGTGCCGGCGTCGGCAAGTCGCGCCAGCTGATGTGGGTCAAAGAGTGGGCCGCCGAGAACGGCATCACCACCGCCTGTCTGGCCCCGACCGGCGTCGCCGCCGTCAATGTCGGCGGCCAGACCATCCACTCGTTCTTCCGCTTTCCGATCGGCGGCCTGACCGAGGCCGACGCCCGGAAGGTGGTCAACGCCACCTCCGACCGGCTCGGCGCCATGCGCCGGCCGCAGCTGTTCGTGATCGACGAGGTGTCGATGGTCCGGGCCGACCTGATGCACGCCGTCGATCATGCCCTGCGCACCCTGCACGGCGACCCCGACACCCCGTTCGGCGGCCGGCAGGTGGTCTGCTTCGGCGACGTCTATCAGCTGCCGCCGGTGGTCAAGCGCGACGACGACGAAGCCGCTTATCTGGCTCAGGTGTTTGGCTCGAGCATGTTCTTCGCGGCGCCCGGCATCCGGCACTTCCGCCTCGGCGAGCTCAGCCACATCTTCCGCCAGCGCGAGGTCGCATTCGCCGAGGCTCTGAACGATGTCCGGGACGGCCACTACACGGCCCGCGCCCGCAAGATCTTCGACGCCCGGGTCGGGATGCGCGATGCCACCGCCGTGACCTTGACCACGACCCGCAAGAAGGCCGCCGAGATCAACGACCGGGAGCTTCTGTCGCGGGTCGAGAAGGGGGCCCGCAGCACGGTCTTCCAGGCCAAGCTCGAGGGCACCGCCAAGCCGAGCGACTTCCTCGCGCCGGAGACGCTCGAGGTGTGCATCGGCGCCCGCGCCATGACGCTCTACAACGACAAGGACGGCCGCTTCCGGAACGGCACGGTCGGCACCGTCGTCGACTTCGGCGACGGCTGGGTCAAGCTCGCCCTCGACGACGGCCGGGACGCCGACAGCTCCGAGCCCGCCGAGGTGGTCTCGGTGACCCAGATGGACTTCGAGAAGACGGCCTACACGTGGAGCCCGGGAGCCGACACGCTTGGCCGCGAAGTCGTTGGAAAGATGACACAAATTCCGCTTCAGCTGGCCTGGGCGGTGACCATCCACAAAAGCCAGGGGCTGTCGCTCGACCGGGTTCACGTCGACCTGCAGTTCGGCGCTTTCGAGGCGGGTCAGGCCTATGTGGCGCTCTCCCGCTGCCGCACGCTCGCCGGGCTGACGCTCGAGCGGCCGCTCTGGCGCAAGGACGTCATGCAGCACAGGGACGCGGGTCGCTTCAGGGAACCGTGCGCGCCCACCGCGCTGCAGCGCGGGCCGGGCTCTATCTCGCGTGGCTCAGGCCACGCTCGACCGAGCCGCCGCAAGGGCGCCGTCTCGGCCCTTCGGGTGACGATCCCTGGCGCGGCGCCCGCGGCACCCGAGGCAGATCATCCGCTAGCACTGAAATCGCTGAGCCGCCCCGGGCGGTCCTGGTGACGAACGACTCCAGCAATAAATCCCAGGAGGAAGAACGATGAGCAACAGTAAGCCTTCTCAACACCCAGACCACCAGGACCAGTCCGAGCAAGTGTTGCCGTCGGATGCGGCGCCATTCGACGTGATCAGCACGGCGACGCAAGCACTCGCGTCGCACCAGCGGAGCGCTGCCATCGCAAACGCGGTCAATTCGAGCATGGTTAGCGGCGCACTCAGCTCTGTAAATCTGCGAATCTACTGCGCATTGCTCGAGCGGTTAGATTGGTCCATTGGCATGACCTCTGCCACGACCATCGCCGATATTTGCTGCGCGACGCATTACACGGTGCGCACGGTGACACGTGGCCTCGAGGTGATGGTGGATCGCCGCATGCTGCTACATGAGCTGGTTCCGACAGAACTATCAGGTCGCGCGCGATACTATGCCTTTCCGGCGCTTGCGGGGCTGGCCAGGGCTGGAACCGCATCTGTCGTTCCGCCACGGCAGAAAGTGGCCAAATTGCGTGCAAGCGACGACACACCGCGGCTGAATGAAAGCCAAGTCCAACGGGCAGTTGTGCAGCACCTCATGTCGCGCGCTGTCGCTCAAGTGTTTTGGTTCGCCGTCCCGAACGGTGGGTGGCGAACCAAGGCCGAAGCCGCGATCCTCAACGGCCACGGCGTTATCGCTGGGGTACCGGACCTGATTGTGATCGCGCGCGGGCTGCCTTACGGCCTCGAGCTCAAACCGAAACACGGCGTGTTGTCGAGAGTTCAGCAGGAGACCCACGCCCGCATGCGAGAGGCCGGGGCAATCGTAGCAACCACGTACGGCCTCGACGACGCGCTGCGGCAGCTCGAAACGTGGGGCGTGTTGCGTCCCAATGCCAGCAGCCGTGCACGGTGACAAGGCACGCATCTCCGCTGAATGGTTCAACTACAAAAAGGTGGCTGCATGTCATCGACATCAACCGACGCAAAATTCGAGGAAGATGCCGAGAGTACCACATCTTCGTCGTCACTAACGCCGGCCGCCGACTCGATGCAAGATCGCGTGAGGCCAAGCGAACAGACCATTGCCAATAGCCAGATTGGTCGCGATTGGGTGCGCGAAGCGCGCGATCCGTTAGCTGTGGCGCGACTCTTTCGTGACTATCTTGGCCGCGATGCAACGACGTTCGCCAGCATCGTCTACGTTTTTGACGGCACCAAGTACGTCGTCTTACCCGAAGCGGATCTTCGCCGCGCGATTTACGCGTTTCTGGACAAGATTCGAGTACCGAACCCCAATCGTGTGGCCATTCCAAACATGGCCAATGTCAGAGAGATTGCGAGCGCCTTTAAGGCTATTACTTTGCTCGCATCCGCAAAAGCTCCTCCCTGCTGGAAGAACCAAGGAGGCCCATGCGTCGACACGCTGGTGGTCTGTTCCAATGGCGTTCTAGATCTCGAGACACGTCAACTGAGTTCCGCTACGCCCGAGTACTTCTCTCTGACGGCGCTCGACTACCCCTACGAGCCGTCTCGCGCACCTCCGCGGATCTGGCTGGAGTTCCTGGGGCAGGTCTTTGCCGACGATCTCGCGTCCATCGAGCTCCTTCAGGAGATTTTCGGGTACCTGCTGGTGCCCGATACCTGTCAACAAAAGATTTTTGCTTTTTACGGCCCGCGTCGCTCGGGCAAAGGCACGACATTGCGCCTGCTCACCCGTCTCCTCGGTCGTGACAATGTCGCGGCAACCGACCTCTTTGCGCTCGGTGAGCGATTCGGCTTGGCGCCTTTGCTCGGGCGTCATGTCGCGACAATCGGCGACGCCGGCAGACTTGGCAATTCCGGTCGTGCGCTTCAGCGGCTGCTTTCAATCAGCGGCGAGGATGCGGTGATGATTGATCGCAAGCTAGACCCAGAGATGTGGGGCGGTCGTCTCCCGATTCGCTTCGTCATTGCGACTAACAGCATCAGCGAGCTAGCCGATCCGCACGGAGCCTTGGCGTCGCGACTGCTCGCCGTTCCGTTTCGCCACAGCTTCGAAGGACGTGAGGATCCGACGCTCTCCGACCGGCTCGCAAATGAATTGCCCGGCATCCTCAATTGGGCAATTGAGGGATGGGTCCGCCTCCAACGGCGCGGTCGATTCGACGCGCCCGTCGCGTCTGTCCTCAAGAGCAGCCTGCCCGCGGGGTTCGATGCTCGCGTGGTACGTTTCGTCGCGGAGTGCTGCGAACTCGGTCCGGCACACGCGGCGAGCAAAAACAGTCTTGTCCATGCCTGGGTCGAGTGGTGCCGTGCTCACGGCATAGAATCCGCAGATCCAGCTAGATTCGGAAAGGCATTGCTTGCTGCTGGCAAGGGTGCAATCCGATCCGCAAAGCCGCGCCTCGGCGCCAAGCAAAGGACGCCGATGTATACCGGCATTCGTCAGCGCGAGCGACCCTGCCAGGATGACTGATCTTGTCTCCAGTCGGAGTTGGAGAATTATCGCACTTTTACGGACCATCCGTGGCGATGTTCTCTCAGCACCGCGCCTAATCAGAGGCATAGTCATGCAACTGCGTCGGCACGATCATGTCGGTGAGGCGGGCCTGCCGTGAAGGACTAGTATGGCCCAGCGCGTTAGCCTCTTGCACTTGAGACCCGAGCCGACTTCCCTCACTTCTGGTCGTGGATCGCTAGCGCATGTTGTGGCAAAAGGAGATCGGCCTGCGCGCCTTCGGGATGCCGGTTGCCCGCATCCGGCTGCAAGCGCGGTAAAATCGACCCATCCCGTGGCGGTGGCGCGTCACCGGGTGTGCTGTCGGACTAGCCCTTCCAGCTAATGCAATCGCACTGCAGAGGTTGGGGATTCGACTCTCCTCAGCTCCACCAATTAAATCAGTAAGTTAGATGCCTTCTCCCAAATCCTTCCAATTCTCGGTACACCCGCTGTGTGTGCTGCGACGTATTTTGTGGTTACGCGATGTAACTGGTGAGCGGCGGCAGTCCGGTGCGCGCGTGGCCAAGTTGAGTTACTGTCAAACGTGATCCGGAACTGCCCCCTTTGCGTCACAGAGAACTGCCCCCTCCTTCGGGTTGACGATGACGATTACTGGTCGCCGGTGACGGGGCGTAGGGAGGCGGAGCCGACCGGAGCGCCGTCACCGGCGGGCGCTGCCTAGAGCAGCACGCTCCGTCGCTTGGCACGGAGGCGGTAGCTGTTGCCGCGGATCGTCAGGACATGGCTGCGATGCAGGAGCCGGTCGAGGATGGCTGTCGCCACCACGGCGTCGCCGAAAACGGTGCCCCACTCGGCCACGTCTGCCAATTCGCACCGGTGCAAAAGTTTAACATTCGGTAGCGGATGTGAACAGCCGTAACAGGGCCATCGAAAAAAATGAGGCGGTTGCTTAGCGTGACGGGCCGCCAGGGTCTGCACAAAAAAGACAATTCAGTCGGCCCAGCCGCAGCGATGGAACGCCTGTCGCACCGCCGGTGTTAGCTACGAAAGTAGTATGAGGCTGAACCAACCATGATCTTCTTGCCATTTATCTCCCTTCTTAGCTTGGTCATTGCCGCGCAAGCGGCTACTTCAGCGCATGCGCAGCAAGTGCGTCTGGCCCAGGGCTCTCGCCAAGCTGATGAACGCCCCCCTATACAAGAACGCGATAAGCGAGGCGGCGAAGGTGAGCAGCGCGGCCGGGGCGAGCGGGAAAAGCAGAAAGCCGGCGAACGCGACAAGCAGGAGCGGGCCCAGGAAGAGCAGCGCGGCCGAGCCGAGCGGGAGAAGCAGCAGGCTGGCGAGCGCGACAAGCAGCAGCGGGCTCAGGAAGAGCAGCGCGGCCGGGGCGAGCGGGAAAAGCAGCAAGCCGGCGAGCGCGACAAGCAGGAGCGGGCCCAGGAAGAGCAGCGCGGCCGGGGCGAGCGGGAAAAGCAGCAAGCCGGCGAACGCGACAAGCAGCAGCGAGCCCAGG
>JBFWRV010000118.1:0-11570 GCA_050248715.1 Hyphomicrobiaceae bacterium
CTGATGGCGACACTTCCGTTCACGTCGGCAGTGAAGCTGTTGCCCTCTCCGCTACCGTCCGACGGCGTGAAGCCTATTGGCTTTTGATCGAAATGGTTCTCGAACAGGCTGTAGACTCCGTTCGGCCGCAGCTGAGTGAAGCGGCAATCAAGTCGCGCTCCCGCACCGCTCGGCGTGATCTTTACGGACCCTTTGGCGGCGAACCAATCTGCTAAACTGAAGCCGAGACTCTTGCCTTGCGCATTGAAGGCTTCGACATCCAATGGCCCGGCCACGAGCGCAGGCCGAAAGCCCGCGATGTGCGGAATGTTTTGCGGCCCGATGGCAGCTGGGGCCGAGGGGTCTTTGACGAACGCATGGGGATCAAGCGGCTGGGCCTGATGCGTCTCATCTGAGAAAAACACGGCATGGAGAATGAATTGGAAATCGCTGGCTGTCTCCGGAGCGGCCCACGCTTGCGTGCGCCCTGCCGCAGCAATACCAAGAGTTACTCCAGCACCAAGCAGGCGTCGACGGGTCAGTCTGTTCATGGCTACATGTCCTAGCGAGTTGCGGTGAATAGTTGGAAGCCGCTTGGGACCCACGTGTCGCAACTGCGTGGGTGCATTCGATTGGGGTCGCCACATCGCGACCTTCAATAGCGTGTCGTGAGATCAACCAGCCAAGTGGGAGACGCAGCGACGAGCGCGGCCTCGAGTGTGCGATCGAACCCGCTGAGGATCATCGTTGCTACGGCCAACGCTCCTACGCCGAGGATGACCTTACCGAGCTTCCCCACTCCCATGAGATTGCCACGCCAGCGACTGAGCGCCTGGCGTGAGAGCGAGCCAACGATCAGCAGCGGGATGGCGGTCCCAAGACCGAACGCCACCATGACGATCGCCACGCTGGCAAGATCGCGTCCCTGAGCCGCGAGGAGGGATGCTGCACCGAGGGTCGGCCCGACACAGGGGCTCCAGATAGCGCCGAGCAACAATCCGAGAACGAACTGGCCGCTGAGCCCACTCGGCGAGATTCGCGCGATCAGCCGATTGCCGGCATTGCTGATTCCTCCAGCCGCGATTGCGAAGCGCTGTTGTAGCGCGCCGCTGAGCAGCACCACCCCCAGGAGACCCAGGAGCACCGCGGAAATCGAACGGAAGACGCTGCCATCGAGGCCGATGGAAAAGCCGACCGTCGCCACGAAGAGCCCGACGGCGACGAATGAAGTGACCAGGCCGGCGGCCAATGCCGGCACGCCCAGGCGATGCACAGCGACCGCCGGTCCGAGGACGAGCGGTAGCAGCGGAAGAACGCATGGGGATAGTGTCGAAAGGATTCCGGCCAGGAAGCCGAAACCGATACTGCCGATTGGGAGGGCCATGCTTCTGATTCCGCGAATGAGTTCATTTTGCTTTCAGCAGAAGCGCCTTGATCGAATCGAGATCAGTGTCGCCGACCGACCGTCCCTTTTCCTTGGAGCCATGAAACACGATCAATGTGCTCTGCATTTGCGCACCAAACGAACGAACCACGTCTTTCTGCGTGTCGAAATCAACCTTGTAAATTACGAGATTCCCGAACATCGGGCTTTCGGCCAACTGATCGATGATAGGATGCTGCTTCGCGCAGATCGGGCACCAAGTCGCGGAGATGTCGACAAGTATCGGCTTGTCCTCGTGCTGGGACGCCGCAAACGCCTGTTGCGTGTACGGTGCCTGGCTTGCCGCCAGGGCCGCCCCGGCTGGAGCGAAGTATAGTCCGATCATGAGCATGATCGTCGACAAGAACTTGATGGATGGCATCCTGATCTCCCAATGGCAGTTGAGCGGAAGCGCTCGGCGTCTGGCGACGTCGATAGTCCCTATATCGGAGTTCGGAGCCGGTCGGCGGAAGGTTACGTTGGCTGAAGGAAGTTGCTCAGGACGGCGCGCTCGAAGTAGCCCGCATTCAAGGGGATACGCCTGATCAAATCCAAGTGAAGTCCAGTGCTGGCCCTTCCGGCATGGGCGTATGTCCGACCGATTGCTCGGGAGCAAGGGAGCCGGCACAAACGCAGCATCAGGCGCAGATCTCGGTGAAGAGGGCCGGCCCCCCAGCATGACCGCCAGACTATCGCATTTCCGGCAGGACGATCAGGCTCCTCCCGGTCGCAAACTTATCCGGTCCGGTCCGAGCGTAACCCTTTTGGCGCTCACAACGAACCTATGAACATATAAGGTAATGATCGATACCGGTGAGGGGCATGAACCGTATATTGGCCAGGATCGGTCATACCCTCGCCAGATTTCTGAGCGGTGAGCGACACGTCCACAGCGCAACCCCGCTGACGCCGCCGGATCGGCTGATGAATTGCCTAGAGCCCGCCGACGTGGTGTTGGTTGAGGGCAACTCGAAGATCAGCACCGCCATCAAGTACCTAACACAGTCGACGTGGTCGCATGCGGCCCTCTATGTCGGGCCGCCCGGCTCAGAGTTATTTTCTGATCCGATGCATTGCTTCATCGAAGCCGATCTCGTAGCAGGCGTCCGTAGCGTCGGCTTCGAGGAATTCGTGGGAATGCCGACGCGGATATGCCGACCGGTCGGGTTGAACGAAGCAGAATGCCGAGCGGTCGTCGATTTCGCGATCAGCCGCTTAGGGCACAGCTACGATCTCAGGAATATCATCGACCTTGCACGCTACCTGTTCCCAACGCCCCCGGTGCCGTCCCAATTTCGCCGACGGATGATCGCGCTCGGAAGCGGAGATCCCACCAGAGCGATTTGCTCGACGCTTATTGCCGAAGCTTTCCAGTCGGTGAATTATCCAGTTCTTCCGACCATCGAGTATCGCGCGGCCGCGACCCAGGAATGTCCCCACTGTATGGACGAGATTTTGCACATCCGCCACCATTCCCTCTTCGTCCCGCGCGACTTCGATGTGTCGCCCTATTTCCGAATCGTGAAGCCGACAATCGATGGCAATTTCGACTTCAGGACTCTCCAATGGGAACGGGAGGCTGCTCGCCAATCGGTCGAGGATGCAGCCCATCCATAAGCAGCGACTGTCTGTTCACCTGGATAATCCTTTACATGCTTGCGGCCCAACAAATGGGGGTGCCGGACACCACAACTGTGCAAGATCGTCTGCATCTCTTGGATCATGAACGGGACCATGAGATGCGCTCTCCCGGAAGGGACGGTGCTATTGCGCAGCCTCAACTCGCACACCCTTCCAGAATGCAACCTTCCCGGCGATCTGGCTCGCCGCGCTCTTGGGCGTGGGATAGTACCAAGCCGCGTCGGCGTTGACCTTGTCATCGACGACGATCGAGTAGTAATTGGCGGTTCCCTTCCACGGGCAGACCGTTTGAGTATCGCTGGGCCGGAAGAATTCTTTCCGCAACGACTCCTGCGGAAAATAATGATTACCCTCGACAATCTCCGTCTTGTCAGTCTCGGCGATGACTGCTCCGTTCCACACAGCCTTCATCATGCGACTACCTCCTGCATAAGCTTCATCACGACCGAAGACCCGCGAAAGCCAGCTTCGAATTGCTCCTGACTGCGAGCGCTGAGCATCATTCATTCTCATCATCCCATTCCGTGAACTAGCCGTGACCGACCACGCCCACGCGGGCGACTTGGGCTTTGTCCGCCAGTCTCATAATGGTGTTGCACAGGCCTGATCTTTTGCATTGGAACGGTCCAAGCCGATCCAAGGCCTGCCGGCGAAAGTCCGCGGCGTAGCGAGATGGCGCTTCAGCGCTGCAGCATCGTCGACATCCTCCAAGACCTCGACAAATGCGACACTGTGTTTGCGTAGATTAGTTATCGTATCTTCGAGCGCGTGCTCGGAGGACCAGCGTACTTTTGCGAACGGATCGACGAATTTCGGCCGGCGGCGCAGGCCGACGAGCCAATAGCCGCCGTCCATCGCTGGACCGAAAACGGCGTCGTTGCTTCCCAGCAGGCGGAAAGCCTTGGCAATGGCTGCCGTGGAAATTCCCGGAATGTCACTGCCGACGATCACGACGGGACCAGGGGGCAAGCGTTGAGCCACGGCCGCCATACGATCGCCGAGCGAACCGCGGCCCTGAGGGATCATATGGAATAGCCCTGGCATGGGTCGTTGCGGCATTGGTGTCAGGGCGAGCCAGGTGATCCACCGTGGGTCGCCGGCGAGGCGCCGCAGCGTCATTTGCAATATGGTCCGTTGAAACCTGAGCGCTTCAACGGCGCCGACATCCCTGGCGAGGCGACGCTTGCCTGAACCAAGGCGGGGAAGACGGGCAAAGACAACGAGGTGACAAGTCAACGCCATATTCAACCATAGAGTCGATGAATGAGGTGCGGGGGCACGCCGAGGAAATACAAGGACAGGCAGCCCAGGTTGCGGGCGCTTCGCCGAAGCCAGCCGTCTCGGCACCAGCGAGCGGCGGAGGTCAGCGCACGCGTTTGGAGGACCACGAGCCGCCGGCGTCCGATGCGTCGGATCAAATCGACGTCCTCCATGAGGGGGATGGGGCGGAAGCCCCCCAACGCCTCATAGAATGCCCTCCGGATCAGGAGGCCCTGATCGCCATAGGCGAGGCCAAGGGCCCGTACCCGCCACGCCACCCAGCGCTCCAAGCGGCGGGCTTCGGTGGAGGCGTCGTCCAATGCGAAGCCGAAGACGGCGGCGCGTTCGGCATTGTGGGACGCCGCCATGAACGCCTCTGTTTCGTCCCTCCAGCCGTTCTCGAGGAGCGTGTCGCTGTGCAAGAATAGCAGCCATTCGGTTTCTGCCATTGCCGCGGCAGCGCAGAGCTGGTTACCCCGGCCGCGCCGCGCTTGCACGACACGCGCGTTTCGGGCCCGGCCGACTTCAGCGGTGTTATCCGTTGAGCCGCCGTCCGCGATCAGCACCTGGTCTCGGCGCCCGAGCGCCGTGAGGGTTGCTGGCAGGCTCGCTCCTGAATTGAGCGTGGGAATGATGACGGTCAAAGTCATCGCGTACCCCGCTTTCTAAGCCAAGTGACGAGGAGGGGCACGAGCGCAAGTAAAGCGAGACCGATGCGGAGCGCGATCATTGCAGGCTCTAAGAGCTCGTCATTCGGACCGCGCGAGCTCGCGCCGGCGGCGAGGGATAGACCGTCGCCGATCGAAGTGAAGGCCAATGTGCCGGGAATGATTCCGATCAGAGTCGCGAGAGCGAAAGGCCGCAGCGGGGTGCGGAATGCGGCCGCCGCCAGATTAACAGCCCAGAACGGAAAGAGAGGGACCAGTCGCAAGAACATGAGATAGGTGAAAGCATTGCGGGCAAATCCGTCCTCCATCCGCGCGATAAAGGCGCTGCTTCGGGCACGAAGCGCGGCGCCGACGACGAACCGGGCCAGGATAAACAGTATGACGGCGCCGGTCGTCGCGCCAAAAACGCTCAGCGCCGCGCCCAGCCACAGGCCGAATAGAAGACCGCCGGCGATTGTCATGATGGTGGCGCCGGGCAAAGAGAAGGCAACGACTGCGATATAGGCCAGCAGAAAGCCCATGATCGCCAAGAAACGATGGGTACTCGCGAAGCCATGTAGCCAGCGCTCGTTGGCGCGCAGGCTGTCCAACGTGATATAGCGGTTCAGACCCAGAATGAAGAAGGCGAGGATGAATGCGGCGATGATACCAAGCGGAACCAGCCGTTTGCCGAGCGTCGCCGGTGTCATCCGAACCATCCCAGGAGGCGCACCAGCCAGCGGGTTCGATCGCTGAACAGCGTTGGGGTGTAGAAACTGCCGGCAACTCGTTTCGTGATTTCGCTTAAACTGGGATAAGGCGCGATGGCGTTGGCCAGTGCGCCGATCTTGAAGTGCCCCGAGACGGCCAGGGTCCAAGGCAGCAGCAGCTCCCCGGCCTGCCGCCCAACAATGGTAGCCCCGAGGACGCGCCCCCGCTTGGTGACCATAATCTTCGCGAATCCGCGCTCGGCACCGTCTGTGCGTGCGCGGTCAATCTCCGTGAAGGGTTCGCGAAGGACCCTCACGTGGTGACCATGGTTTTCGCGGGCTTGAGCCTCGGTCGTGCCGACTTGCGCCAGCTCCGGGTCCGCATAAGTGACCCGGGGAAAGGCCCTTAGGTCAACCTTGGCGGGAAATCGGAACAATGCGTTTCGGAGGATAATCCCCGCGTGGTAACCGGCAAGATGCGTGAATTGATAACTGCCGGCGACATCGCCCGCGGCGTATATTCTCCGATTGCTGGTGCGGAGCCGCGCGTCGACCTCGATGCCCTTGGGGCCATATCCGACGCCGGCCGCTTCGAGATTTAGATCTTCAACGTTCGGAAGTCGTCCGGTTGCAATCAGCAGATGCGATGCATCGATTTCGTGTTCCCCGTTCTGGTCGGCGAAGGTGACAGAGATCCGCGCGCCGTTTGACCGGACGCGCGGATCGACGGCGGCCTCATGCAATCGCACGCCATCCTCGATCAGGGCTTGGCGCAGGACCGCGACAGCATCGGGGTCGTCTCGCGGCAGTAGGGCGCTGCGCGAGAGCACCGTGACCTCGGCGCCCAACCGGCGGTGCGCTTGCGCCATCTCGACTCCGATCGGCCCGCCACCAACGATGACCAGATGTTGTGGAAGGACCGCGTTCTCGAACAGCGTCTCATTAGTGAAGTAGCGCACCTGATCTAAGCCCGGTATCGACGGGACATTGGGCCGGCTCCCGGTCGCGATCACAATTCGGCGGGCGCAAAGCCGCCGGCCGCCAGCTTCGATTGTGCGCCCATCGACGAAACGCGCGCGGCCGCGGATGACGGTACAGCCAAGGCGGGTGAAGCGCTCCTCGGAATCGTGCGGCGCAATAGCACCGATGACACTATGGACGTAGTCGTGAACCTCGCTGAAGTCGAAACTGGCTGAAACCGCCGGACCGCCAAAGCGCGCCGCGTCGTGCAGCGAATGGGCAAGCTTGGCGACCGCAAGCAACGACTTCGAAGGGACGCACCCGGTGTTGAGGCAATCGCCGCCCATGCGATTGGCCTCGACGAGCACGGTGCGCGCGCCCATCTGGGCGGCGCCGGCGGCGATCGAGAGTCCTGCGGAGCCCGCGCCAATGACGCAGAGATCGGTGTCGGATGCGTTGCCGCGCGCTATCGGCTTAGTGTTGCCCACTGCACGATGCTCCGCCCAGGACGCAGAACCGCGCGCAGAAGGGGTGATTGAGTGGAACGGGCTGCGCGGTCGCCGCAGCCAGCGTCGTCCCCAGATCGAACGCCGGATCATATGGCAAAAGCGTGCAGGCCGCGACCGTCGGTCGATCCGCGCCCTTATGCTTCACGACCATGCGAGAGCTGGAGCACATTACGGACGAGGGGCTTCGCCCAAGAATGGCCCAGCATTGCTCGGTGATCTCTGGCACATCCTCATCCGCTCGCATTTCCGGGAAGAGGATGAGCTGGGCGTGATCGCTTTCGTCGACCAGAATGCCCAGTTCAGCAAAAAGACGGCCATAGCCCGCTCTGAGCTGATCTTCTGTCTCACCCCAGATCATACGGCCTGCGACAGAAACGGCGAGCCCTGCCCTTACCAACCATAGCAGGCCTGCAATGGTTGGCTCCCAGCTCCGCGCACCCCGAAGTTGCTCATGACCGGCCTTGTCATAGTGGTCGAGAGAAACCCGAAGGAATAGCTTGCCGGGAAATCGCGCATTGAGGGCCGCCAGTGGGCCCATCAGTTTTTGCATGGGCTTCATCGCGTTGGTCAGCACCAACACCCTGAAGCCCGCGCCCAGGCTGTCGGCGATCAGGTCCATGATGGCGGGATTCATGAACGGCTCGCCGCCGGTAAAGCCGACTTCGGAGGGCTGCGGGTGCCGGCGCTTTGCCTCGTCCAAGAAGGGCCGCACGTCATCCCGGCTCAGGTAGATCAGGCGATCGTTCCGTGGGCTCGACTCGATATAACAATTGTCACATGCCAGATTGCAGAGAGTTCCGGTATTGAACCAAAGTGTATCCAGGGTGCCGAGCAGCACGCTGGCCCTCGGCGCACCCGTCGCGGTCACGTATGGATCGATGAACTTCTTCACTGCAACGGCCATGGTCCGTCCAAGATGTCGTCATATCCCTGGTAAGTTCGCCGGCAAGACCCGAAAGGTTTCTGGGCGACGGTAAGCGGTTGTGTCGTGGCGCGATGTCCGACAACAATCCGTGCAAGCGGGTCGACATTGGACGCGTGGCCGGCCGGCCTGAGTTAAGACCGAAGGATCCTGCCAGCGACAGCGTCGAGCCTGCCGAGCATGTCACGGTCGCGCGCGCAGGGAGCGGTAATAAGGGCGGCATCCAAAGCTCGGTCGCATCCATGCGGACAGGACGCCGGTCTCTCATCCCTGAGCCGCGGCGCGAGCAGCCGGATCAGTCGCCTGGCGTTTTCGGCATTATCGTTCAGTACGCGGATGACGTCGGCGACCTGAACATGGGCGTGGTCCGGGTGCCAACAATCGAAGTCGGTGACCATGGCGACCGTCAGAAAGCACATCTCTGCCTCGCGCGCGAGCTTCGCTTCCGGCATGTTGGTCATGCCGATGACGTCGCACCCCCATGACCGATAGATGCGCGATTCGGCCAAGCTTGAGAATTGCGGACCCTCCATGGCGAGGTAGGTGCCCCCTAGACTCACCGGGACGGAGGCCTCGACCGCGCATTGGTGCGTCATATTGGCAAGCCGATCACAGGTCGGATGCGCCATTGAAACATGTGCGACCAACCCCTCGCCGAAAGAGCTGCTCTGTCGCGCGATGGTGCGATCGACAAATTGGTCCACCACAACGAAATAGCCTGGCGGTAAATCCTCGCGAAGCGAGCCGCACGCTGATACCGACAATAGATCGGTGACGCCCGAGCGCTTCAAGGCATCGATGTTTGCACGATAATTGATAGAACTCGGTGAATGGCGATGTCCACGACCATGCCGCGGGACGAAGACGATCTGTAGACCATCGAGTGTACCGAATAGAAATTCGTCGGATGTCTCGCCGAAGGGCGACGCGACCCTCCGCCAGGTTGGATTCTCCAGCCCGGCAATGTCGTAAACGCCGCTTCCGCCAAGTACACCTAAAGTCGTCATTCTTACTGCGCCCTGGTTCGTGAGCGGACGGCGAAGCCGTCACTTTAGATTGATGAAATAGTCGATGAACGAACGTGCGAGCGGAGAATCCCACGTCGTGGGACCAACTAGAAACCCTGTGACCAAGCCCCGCTTATCCAGGACGTAGGTGGTTGGATAGCCATAGACCGGCATCGTCGGTCCTGGCTTTCCCTCACTGGTCAGCGCGCCAAATTCGTGGTCGGGATCAAGCACTACGGTCAGGTGCCGAAGATTGTGTTGCTTGACGAATGACCTCACCTGCTGGCCATCGCCGCTGTCGAGTGAGACCGCGAGGACGACAAAGCGGTCGGGAGGAAGACTGGCTGCAAGTGCCTCGAGGGACGGCATTTCTTCCACACAAGGAGCACACCAACTGGCCCAGAAATTGAGGAGGACGACCTTTCCGTAGAACTTGTCCACGCTCAACGGGCGGCCGTCGAGGCCGCGCAGTCGCATGAGCGGCGCCGGCTTCAGCGGCTCTTCTAAAATGAACTGGCTTATCCCGTTGCGCAGCGTCGGCGGATTGAGCGATTCGGGACGTGCGTTCGCGCTCGAGACCGTTGCCGCCGCAGAAACGAGAACCACTGCTGCAATGCGCAGGAACGCGGGCGTCCACATCATGTGAAACGGTCCAGCGGCGGGGGCGCCACCCAGGACAGCATTCGCCGCCCGAAGATCCTGCCAAGGGCGATGATCAGCAACGCGGCCCCCACGTTCCACATGAGGATCATGATAGTTGCGTCAATGTCGTGGAACAGAGACAGGGCGCTTGCGGTCAGCGCGCCAACGGCGACACTGCCCATCCAGATTGCAGCGACCGGACGTAGCCGCGCTGTGTAACGCAGCATGACAAGCAGCGCCAAGGACAGCGGCAAACTGGTCAGCACCAGGGTTGCGAAGCACGATACCGCCTCGCCCATTTGCATGCCCGCCGGACTCACAGAGACCCAATTGGTTAGGCACCCGACGCCGACGGTCGACATCCAGATCAGCAGGCTCGGCAGAGGCAGGAGGCCGTACAGGCGCGAACGATCAGGGAGGCTGAGCATGAATGCAGACACGGCGGCAAGCACACCCGTCAGCAGGGAGGCGACGAGGCCAACCACAAAGGCGCGATCACCAAGTTGCTTTGAGAAGTCCGGGCGCAGGCCGTGGCTAACGCCCAGCAGGACGAGAACCAGGCCAGCCAAGGCGAGCCAGCAGCACGCTCGTAGAAGCGGCGGTCGGAGGCGACGCACCGGCGCCGGATTCGCGCTGAGAGACGCAATCAAGTCTGGGGTCGTGATCAAGAAATATCACCCTTGCCAAGAATCGCTCGGAGACTCTTGAGAGCCCGATGTGTCGCAACTTTCAGCGCTGCGATGGACATACCGCTTCGATCCGCTGCTTCCTTCAACGACATCTCCTGGAGCTTCAGAAGCGTGATGGCTTCCCGTTGGCCTGGCGGCAGTTTCTCCACCGCTTCGCGCAACGAGCGTCCATCGGCTCTCGTCTCTAAGTTCGTCTCAGCGTCAGCAATGGTTTCATGGTCTTCGTTCAATGGCGTTTCGCGCGCCGTAGAGCGTCCCTGCTGCCGCAGCCGATCAATGATCCGCCGGCGGCCGATCGCCACAAGCCAAGGCGTGAACGGCCGTGTCGGGTCATAGATCTGACGAACGGAGTGGATAGTAAGCAGAATGTCTTGCACGGTGTCTTCGACATCTTGGGGAGAGCGATGATGTCGCCCCACCAAGAGGCGCAGATAGGGCGTGATCTCGGTCAGGAGCTGATTGTAGGCCCGCCCGTCGCCGTTCTGCGCCCGCGCCATGAAGATCGACCACTCGACGTCGCGGTTCAACGAAGCATTATTGCGACGTTGGCCAGTCTGGTTTTCACCAACGACTCTCAATAGCGAGTTACCCTTCTGGCGGCCCGACCCCATCGGCCATGCTCCTCGTAGCTTAGGTGCCGAGATTCGACGTTTAGTCTGGTCACTTCATTTCACCTTAGCTCCGACAATTGCTTGTAGCAGGGAGTTTCTTTTTGCCCACTACTCGTAACCTTTTCCTGCATGATGCGAACGGATGAATCTCCGGCCGCATAGCGCTGCAGCCATTTCGCCCGGCAGGTGCGCTGGTTTCGGAAGGCGGCCCCGAGTTGAGCCATGCCGCCCCGCAATCGACGTTGATCTGCTCGGGCCGATCCCTCTGCCGCCGGCTGAACGTAACCATTCCTCTTCATTGGCCGAACTTTGAGATGAGCAGGCTACATCGGCTTGCCCGCCAGCGCACGATTTCCGTCGCTGGCTACCCCGGTTCGGAGGTTTACACATGAAGGTCAATCACTCGACGTCCGCGCTCGTGGCGAGCGCTTTTGCCCTCGCTTTGGGTGGTCTCGCTGCGGCGCCCGCGATGGCGCAGAACTCCGGCATGATGACCAAGGAGCAGATGATGCAGAAGCAGGATATGACCAAGAAGGCGGTCATGTCCGGCAAGATGGAGATGTGCTACGG
>JBFWRV010000119.1:0-11088 GCA_050248715.1 Hyphomicrobiaceae bacterium
CATGCTCGCCTGCTACGCGCTCGCCTGGTGGTACCTCAACCGCACGCCGGCCGGCCGCGCCACGGTTGCGATCGGAGGCAACGAGGAGACGGTGCGCCTCGCAGGCATCAACGTCCGGCGCACCGCGGCGGCGACGTACATGCTTTCGGGCGCGCTGTCGGCTCTCTCGGGCGCGATTCTCGTTTCGCGACTGGGCATCGCGCAGCCGGGCCTCGGCATCGCCTATGAACTCGATGCGATAGCGGCTTGCGTAATCGGAGGCGCAGCGCTTGGCGGCGGCGCCGGCAGCGTCGGCGGCACGTTGTTTGGCGTGCTGACGCTCGGCCTGATCAACAATCTGCTCAACCTGGTGGGCGTGAAATCCTTCTACCAGGACATCGTGAAGGGCGCGGTGATCATCCTAGCCGTGCTGCTGGTCGCAACAAAAGGATGACGAAATGAGGTTCGTCCAATCAACAGGAGGAGGAGAACGGCAATGAAATGCTGGACGGCAATTGTCGCGGGTCGTCCCGAGCTTGAACAGGCCATAGCTAGCCTTGCTCCCGGCGACACGCTGTTGCTTGCCGAATGGGATAGGGCGACGCGCTCGATGTGGGACGGTCTGCAAATCGTCAAGCAGGTGCTCGATGCCGGCGCCACCATCCGCGTTCTCGACTTTCCGTCCCTGGACCTCACCACTCCGGAAGGCCGTGGATTTCTTGCCCTGTTCTCGGCGACGGCCGAGCGAGAACGCATGCTGATCGTAAGACGAACCCAGGAAGGCCGGCGGTTGGCCGTTGAGGCGGGCCGGCGCATGGGGCGCAAGCCAAAGCTAACCCCTCACCAGCAGCGTTCAGCGCGATGCCGTTTGGCCAATGGCGAAAGCACCCGGGACATCGCCAGGGACTTCGCGGTACATCACGCAACCATTGCGCGGCTTCGCTAGGTTTCGCTTTGCGCCATCCGATCGCCAACGCCCGGGAACTCTTTGGCGTTCCTGACTATCGCCGCATCTGGGCGATCGGTGCACTCTGCGGCGTCGCACGCTGGCTGGAGTTCGTCGCCGTTGCGATCTTCGCCTACGAGCTGACGCACTCCCCGGAGCTGGTGGCGTTGCTCGCGGTCGTGCGCATGCTTCCGTACGTGCTGTTTGGCTTCGGCATGGGAGCGCTGGCGGATGCGTTGGATCGGAAGACCCTGCTGATCGCGGGCCTGCTCGGCATGGCGATGGTGTCAGGGGCGATGGCGGTCCTTACGCTCTCTGGAGCCGCCGGCTATGCATTGCTGGCGGCGGCCACCGCAGCTTCGGGAGCGTTCTGGACGACCGACATGCCGGTACGCCGCCGCTTGCTGGTCGATGCCGTCGCGCCAAATGATATTGCCGCTGCGCTAGGTTTCGACAATTCAACCATGTACGCGGCGCGGGCAGTGGGTCCCCTTGTCGGAGGTACGACCTACCAGTTTCTCGGGATTGAGGGAATCTACGCCCTGATCGCCGCAAGCTACCTGATCTGCTTGCGGCTCGCTATCGCCTCCGGCTCGTGCGCGGCGCCGGCAACAAGGGCGGGCGGCATCCGCTTCGCGGTCCTATTGCCTCCCAGGGATCTGCTTGTGAACCGCCGCTTCCAGATCATCATGGGCGTCACACTCGTCTACAACCTGTGGTGCTTCCCATTCATCAGCATGGTGCCCGTGATTGCGCAAAGGGATTTTAGTCTTGCGCCGGTTTTCATCGGCGCCATGTCGGCCTGCGAAGGGTTGGGCGGGACGGTCGGTGCGCTGATCGTCGCGTCGCTGGCTGCCGAACGGACGCTGTTCCGGTTCTACTACTTCGGCACTATGTCGTTCCTGTTTCTGGTGCTCGGTTTGTCATTGCACCTGACGGTCGGCGCGGCGGTGTCGGCCTTGCTGATCCTCGGTCTGGCCTCTGCCAGCTTCTCGGCCACCCAGTACGCATTGATCCATGTGATCGCGCCGCCGGAGATGCGCGGTCGGGCCGCAGGCGTGCTCTCTCTTTTCATCGGTTCATCGATGTTCGGGCACTTTCACGCGGGCTTGCTGTTCGAAAGGCTCGGCTCGGCCCAGGCCATGCGCCTCATGGCTATCGAAGGGGTGCTGGCCATGCTGGTGCTCGGCGCCCTATGGTGGCGGACCACCGGCAAGACGGCATGAGGCGCCTTGGCGTTGAGCGAGCCGGTAGCCCGCCATGTCGGACGACCCCGAAGGCTGCAGCCTCGTTACTATGTGCCAGGAGGGGGAACTCTTTGGCACGGTTGGCGCGAATGGGAGCGCGCGAGTGAGCGACAACCCGCATTTTCCACGTCTGTTTAGCTCCCTGAAGGTCGGCGAACGCACGCTGCGCAATCGCATCGTTCTATCGGCGACGCTGACGAACTATGGGGCGGGCCATCGCGTCACCGATCGCTGGACCAGCTTTCTTGTCGAGCGTGCCAAAGGCGGCTCCGGGGCTATCGTCACCGAGGTCATTGCAGTCGATCCGGCGGCGCTTGCCCATGGCGCCATCGTCACGGGCTATGACGAGGAGAATGAAGACGGCTTCAAGCGCACCGCAGAGGCGGTCGAGCGCGAGGGCGCATGCCTCATCGCGCAGCTGTGGCACCCTGGACGTCAGCAGCTTTGGAGTCCGGTGTGGTCGCCGAAGGGCATTTCGGATCAACCGGACGCCTATAGCTGGACCGTGCCGCACGTCATGAGGACCGATGAGTTGCAGAAGGTAGCCGAAGAGTACGTCTCTGTCGCCATGCGGCTAAAACGATGCGGGTTCGGCGGCGTGGAGTTGCACGGCGCACACGGTTACTTGATCTCGCAAATCCTCTCGCCGTGGTCGAACCAGCGCTCCGATCAGTATGGCGGTTCGCTGGTCAATCGCGTGCGTTTCGTCGAAGAGGTTAGCGTCGCGATCAGGTCGACCTGCGGCAAGGACTTCGTGATCGGCCTTAAAATGCCGGGCGACGAAGGGGTCGAAGGCGGTATCGATCCGGACGAGGCCACACGCATCACGGCGGCTCTCGCCCGTCACGGCGCGCTCGACTACTTTGCCTACAGCCAGGGAAACTTCACCAACAGCTTGGAGAACCACGTGCCGGATATGCACTTCCGGCGCGTGCCTTTCCTGGACATTCATAAGAAAATTCGCCCCGCAGCTGGGGGCAAGCCCGTGATGGCGATCGGCCGCATCGCAATGCCCGCGGAAGCCGAAGCCGCCATTCGCGACGGTGCGGGTGACCTCGTCGGGATCACGCGGGCGCTGATCGCCGATGCTGATTGGCCCAACAAGGCCCGTGAGGGACGCGTAGAGGATATCAGGCCGTCGAGCTACGACAATTTCGCCTGGGGCGAGATCCACCTAGGCAAGCCACTTGCCGAGATTCACAACCCGCAACTCGGCGCGAAAGGGGAGTCGAATTGGCGACCGGCCCGCGTCTCTCGAATGAAGCGTGTTGTGGTGGTTGGTGCGGGCCCGGCGGGACTGCAGGCTACGCGCGTGGCGGCGCAGCGCGGGCATGACGTTACACTCATAAGTGCGTCAGAGCAGCTCGGCGGCAAATTGCGATGGGAGGCGCAACTGCCTGGCCGCGGCGAATATCGCAACCTGCTCCGTTGGATGGAACGGCAGCTCCGGAACTCGGGGGCTAAGATAGACGCAGGAGATATGGCGTCACCGGATGGCGTGCTGGCCCTCGATCCCGAGACCGTGATCTTGGCTACCGGATCCAACTTGCGGCCGCCGAAGGATGTCAGAGGTGGACTGTCCGTGCGCGATTGGGATGGGGAGCCGGTGAACGTCCGCTCCGACAGGACGGCGGTGCTTTTCGACATGGATCACAGCGCCGCAACCTACGCCGTCGCGGATGCTCTGGCCAAGCACTACACGAAGCTCGTGCTGCTCACGCCTCGCACGCAGATAGCTCGCAACGTGAACTACTGCAGCGCGATCGGCATCCACCGTCGACTATACCATGCCGATGCCGAGATCATTACTGCTGCCGAGCCAGTCTCATTCGACAACGCTGTGCTGTCATGGCGCAATGTCTTCACCGGGCGGGTGCGCGACATCACGAACGTCGGCATGTTTCTTTGGTCTACGCCGCGCATTGCCAACGATGCGCTCGCCCATCCGCTGCGGCGGGCTGGCGTGCATACGCTCTTGGTTGGCGACTGCGTCGCACCGCGCAATCTGCTCTGCGCCATCCATGAAGGCGAAGCCGCCGCCACGGCGACTTGAAGAACGGTTCGGGACGCTTACTGCAAGAGTCTGCGGTCTGCCATCTTATGCGATCCAGCCCACGAGCTTCAGAGCAAATGCCCGCCCCTCAGGTCGTCTGGAGCGTCTGCGTTGGCCTCCTCATCATGCTCGGTCACTTCTCTTTGGCTTGGTTCGCGGAGGGTCGATCGGGTCCGCCTGCGGTATTTGTTTGGATCGACGTGGTAGATGTCGGCGACCGCTATCCGCTGCTAGCCGATGGCTCTAAGGGCATCGGCCACCGAGATGCTTTGATGGTTGCTGCCCGCCAGCGCGGCTTGGACGTGCGCCTGGCGCGGACATCCGACACATATGAACTCGGCCACGTTGCGACAGAGACAGGTGACCCCTATGCATCATTGCGCAGAATGGCACGGGGTGACGCTCTGCTGGTCGGCACGCTGTCTTTGCGGCCAGACGGCCATTGGGATTTTGATTGGCTCATGGAGGATCATGGAAGCGCGGGGGCCAATGCGCCACCTGGTACAAGGCGTCAGGTCAAGGGCGTCATCCTGAAGGTTGGCCTGCAGGCGGGTATCGAGCTTGCGGCTGACGTCCTGGGAGTCCGGTGATAGTCCACAATGATCGGCACGGACACCCTCACCGACACGCTTTGCCCAGGACCCAGTGCAAGAGATAGAAACCGGCAGATCGGACCCAGCTCATGACGGACAATCTCGTGATCGTTGCCGGCGGCGGAATTGGCGGCCTGGCAACGGCCCTCACTCTTCATCAGATAGGCGTACCGTGCATCGTGTTTGAAGCGGCGGCCGAGATGCGACCACTCGGAGTCGGCATCAACCTGCAACCCAATGCGGTGCGCGAACTCTATGACCTCGGGATCACGCAGCAGGACCTCGACCGGGTCGGCCTGCCCGCAAAGGAATGGGCGCTCGTCGGACTGAACGGAAACGACATTTATTCAGAGCCCCGCGGGCTCTTGGCTGGCTACGACTGGCCGCAGTATGCGGTTCACCGGGGTCACTTCCTCATGCTGCTGCATGAAAAGATGGTGGAGAGGTTGGGATCGGAGACGGTGAGGCTTGGTTGCCGCGTGAGGGGCTACCGAAGAAATCCTGAGGGCAGCGTTAGCGCGCTCGTTGAACGGACTGACGGGTCCACGTTCGAGGCAAGGGGTGCGCTGCTCATTGGTGCGGACGGCATCCACTCAGCGATCAGGGCGCAGATGCACCCAACCCAGCCGCCAATCCATTGGGGAGGAGCGGTGATGTGGCGCGGCACGACCTGGGCGAAGCCGATACGCACTGGCGCCTCTTTCGTCGGCCTCGGCACGCACCGCCATCGCGTCGTCTTTTATCCCATCTCCCATCCTGATCCGCGAACGGGCCTCTCCATGATCAATTGGATCGCGGAGGTTACGATGGACAACGCCCACGGCTGGAAGCAGAACGGTTGGTTTCGGCAGGTAAGCATCGATGACTTTGCCCACCATTTCGAGGGCTGGATCTGGGATTGGCTCAATGTCCCAGCGTTGATCCAGCAAGCGGACTGCGTCTTCGAAAACCCCATGATCGACCGCGATCCCGTGCCTACTTGGCGGGACGGCCCGGTCGCACTGCTCGGCGATGCCGCTCACGCCATGTACCCAACCGGTTCCAACGGCGGAAGCCAGGCTATCGTCGACGCCCGTATTCTGGGGGCGTCCATGGTAGAGCGCGGCGTCACCCAGGACGCGCTTGCTGCTTATGACGCCAAGCTGTGCGGCCCCATTTCACAGCTCGTCTTGCGCAATCGCGGCGCCGGGCCGTTTGGGTTGCTCAACATGGTCGATGAACGTTGCGGCGGTACATTCGCCAACATCGACGATGTCATCCCGCCTGCGGAGCGCGGCCAGTTCATGGCGGGCTACAAGGCCGCCGCAGGCTTTGCCATCGAGCAGCTCAACAAGGCGCCGCCGACAATCGCAGCGCGCGTACGGTGATGGATGCAGCCCGCCGCCTTAGGCATCTACTTAAGGCCGACTGTGGCGGTGTCCCTCGCTCATTCCTGGAATCGGGATTTGAAAAAGCGGTTTTCTGGCCTCGGCAGGCCGAGGTTCTCGCGTAGCGTTTTCCCCGAGTATTCGCGGCGGAATACTCCGCGCCTCTGCAGTTCGGGTACGACACGATCAACGAAATCATCAAGTCCACCGGGCAAATAGGGGAACATGACGTTGAAGCCGTCGCTACCGCCACTGACGAGCCATTCCTCCATCTGATCGGCAATGACCGACGGCGTTCCCACGAATGCGAGCCCACCGTATCCTCCGAGACGCTGCGCAAGCTGGCGCACGTTGAGCTTTTCCCGCTTAGCCAGCTCAATCACGCGCTCGCGCCCGCTCTTGCTAGCATTGGTGTCGGGTATCTCTGGCAGCATTCCCTCAGGGTCGAACCCTGACGCATCGTGACCCAATGCAATGGAGAGGGAGGCGATGGCACTGTCGCAGTGCACCAAACTGTCGAGATGCGCCCGCTTTTCGCGGGCCTCCTCCACTGTGTCGCCCAAGACGACGAGCGCGCCAGGCAGGATTTTGAGATGATCCGGGTTGCGGCCGGCCCGCTCCGCGCGACCCTTGACGTCTGCGTAGAAGCGCTGAGCGCCGGCAAGGTTCGAGCCAGCTGCAAAGACCACCTCCGCGGTCTCCGCGGCAAGCTGTCGGCCGGCGTCGGAGGCGCCTGCCTGCACGATCACGGGCCACCCTTGGATCGGACGCGCAATGTTGAGCGGCCCCCGCACGGAAAGATATTTGCCCTTGTGGTCGAGCACGTGCAGCCTGTCGGGATTGTAAAAGGTTCCGCTCTCAACATCCCGGATGAAGGCGTCGTCGGCCCAGCTGTCCCATAGACCGGTCACCACGTCATAGAACTCGCGCGCCCGAGCATAGCGCTCGCCGTGCTCCATGTGCTCGTCGAGGCCGAAGTTGAGGGCAGCGTCTGGATTGGAGGTGGTGACGATGTTCCAGCCAGCGCGTCCCCCGCTGATATGGTCGAGCGAGGCGAACCTACGGGCAATATTATAGGGCGCCTCGAAGGTGGTGGAGGCTGTGGCGACGAGCCCGATGTGTTCGGTAACGCCAGCGAGGGCCGAGAGCAGCGTCAGCGGCTCGAACGACGTCACGGTATGACTGCGCTTTAGCGCCTCTGCGGGCATGTTGAGCACCGCAAGGTGGTCGGCCATGAAGAACGCGTCGAATTTGCCCTTCTCCAGCTTCCGCGCAAAACGCTTCAAGTGTTGCAGATTGAAGTTGGCGTCAGGGAACGCGCCAGGGTAGCGCCAAGCACCGGTGTGAATGCTAACGGGGCGCATGAAAGCCCCAAGATGCAACTGCCGTGAGCCCATTTCGCCATCCCACTATCCTGCGCCGAGCGCAGCGAGGTTCAATTCTTCCGAGGCGCCGAGCCACAGCACATGATCGGTGTGGTCTTTGAGGGCGTTTCCCGATTCCGCGTGAGCGAAAACGGTGAGGCCATTCCGGTTCGTGATGAGCCATGGCATGACCTCGGCAAACAGTTCGCTGCCAAAGGCGAGCTGACAGCTGCCGCGCGGATGCGGTCCCACGGGCTTCTCATGCATGCGGCCGACCGTCAGGGGAAACGTCCGGCCGGCGGCTTCACACAGCTGTCGCGCTTGCTCGCGGCTGTGCTCATCGAAATAGACGTGAGCGTGGTATCCTGTGATGGCGCTCATGTGGTCCTCCGCGTCCTGGCCACCCTACAGCGCATCCAATCATTGCGCACGCAAAGCGAGCCTGCAGCTGCGTGCCTTCTCCAGGTCGGCGATGATATCGGCTAGTCGCGAGCGGCAGATGTCGGAAGCCCAGTCTGTGCCAGCCGCCCATCGGCAGATGGATGGGAGTGAGGCATGGCCCGGCGCAACGCGCTCGTTCTGTCAGCAACTCTCTGTCCACCTTCACGGGGAAAGAGAGCGGCAGCCGCGCCCCGATAGTTCCGACTCAATTTTCCTTCGCGATCTCAATCGTCTCGTCGAACTCGACGCCCAGGTCGGGTGGAACCGTTGCCGGAGGCGTTTTCGGAGGGGCACGAGCGCAGGCACCGTCCCCAGCCAGTTCACCTATGTTGCACCCCCAACCGGTCTGACCTACGCGACCAATCCGGCGACCTACACGCGAGGCACGGCGATCCCGAACAACACGCCGAGCAGCAGCGGCGGTGCGGTGGTGTCCTACTCGGTGGCGCCGTCCCTGCCGGCGGGGCTCAGCCTCGACACCACCACCGGCATGATCAGCGGCGCACCCACGGTGGTCGCGGCCACCAATACCTACACGGTCACGGCCACCAACACCGGAGGCTCCGCCTCGGTCGGCCTCTCCATCACCGTCAACGAACCGGCACCGACCGTATCGGCGAGCGGCACGACGCTTGGTGGAACCGCCGTCACCATCACGGGCACGAACCTGACGGGCGCCACGGCGCTCAGCATCGGCGGCAATGCGGCGAGCAGCGTCGTGGTGGTCAATGCGACCACCATCACGGCCGTGACGCCGGCCGGCGCCGCGGGCACGGCGAGCGTGCTGGTCACAACGCCGGGCGGCACCAATGCCGCCAACACGCTTTATACCTACGTCACGCCATCCCCGACCGTCACCGCCATCACCCCGACGAGCGGCACGGCCCTCGGTGGCACCGCCGTGACCATTGCCGGCACCAACCTGACCGGCGCCACAGCGGTCAGCATCGGCGGCAACGCCGCGACCAGCGTCGTGGTGGTCAACACGACCACCATCACGGCCGTGACGCCCGCGCATGCCGCCGGCTCGGTGGATGTCGTGGTGACGACCGGAGCCGGCAGCGGAACGGGCACAGGCCTCTACACCTACATTGCTGCCGCCACCACGACCGCCCTTACTCCCTCGGTCAACCCGAGCCAGATGGGCCAGACCGTCACGTTCACCGCAACGATTGCACCCGCGGCCGCGACAGGCACGGTCACATTCACGGATGGGGCCGCGGTCTTGTGCAATGCCGTTCCCATCGCGAGCGGTGTCGCGACCTGCAGTGCGTCGTTCACGACGCCAGGCTCGCATCCCATCACGGCCGCCTACAGCGGCAACGGCACCTACGGAGCGTCGACCTCGACGCTGACCCTCGCGGTCAACGACACGCGAGCCAAGACGGTCGAGGCGATTGGCCGCTTCCTCGGCGCGCGCAACAACCAGATTCTGTCGAATGGTCCTGACGAAAGCCGCCAGATCGACCGCCTGATCGAGGCAGGAGGCAGCAGGGGCGGCACAGCGGGTAGCGGGTTCGCCAGCTCTCAGGCGGGCGTCGGGACAGGCAACGCCACCTCGGCAATGGCATCGCGGTTGGGCGATGGGCCCGATGCCGGCGATCTGTCCCGGATGCGGTTCGGCCGCCGCGATACACCGCTCGCCGATGCAATCGGCGCGAGCGGGAACGGCTTCGGCAGCCCAGGCGATCCTTTCCCCGGCTCGGGCGGCATCGGAGGCAGCCCGTTCGGCGGCACACAGGCGCCGTTCACCAGCCTGCTGGGAAGAAGCGACTTGGGAGACGCCATGGGTGGCGGCGGCTCGGTGCGGATGAACGGGATGAGCTTCAGCGCCAACATCGATGGCGCGACACGGCTTGGCTTCGCCACCAGCCTGCGCGACATCGCCCGCGCCGCTGCCGCTGCCGATGCCCGCAAGGCAACGGAGGCCGGGCTGACATTCGCGGGCGGAGCCAGTCTGGCGTTCGCCGCGCGCCCCAATCCCTTCGACATCTGGATCGAGGGAAAATACGCGAGCTTCCGCGACAGCCGGTCGAACAACGACCTGGACGGACACTTTGGTCTCGTCTCGCTCGGTGCGGACTATGTGCTGAACCCGTCGCTGCTCATCGGCGTCATGGTGCAGTATGACAGCATGCAGCAGCGATCAAGCACACTCGCGACCGATGTCAAAGGCCAGGGCTGGATGGCCGGCCCCTGCATGACGCTTCGACTGAGCGAGAACGTGTTCTGGCAGGCGCGCGGCGCCTGGGGCAGTCGAGCAACGAGGTGAGCCCGTTCCTGACCTATATCGACAAGTTCGACAGCGAGCGCTGGCTTGCGTCGACGACGCTGAGCGGGCGATGGAGCAGCGGCCCATGGTCGTTCCGGCCGTCTGCCTCGGTGGCCTACATGCAGGACGTGGCGCAAAGCTACACGGATACCTTCGGCACGCTGGTCCCATCGGTCAAGTCCAGCCTGGGACAGGCCAAGGCAGGACCGGAGGTCGGCTACCGCCTCGATCTCGGACACATGCTCATCGAGCCGCATGTCGGCGTGCACGTGATCTACAATTTTGCCCAGGAGACGACAGCCGCCGGCTACGGTCCGGTGGATGACGACGTCGCCGGCCCGCCCGGCGCCCGGGGGCGCGCCGAGATTGGCTTGCGCGCAATGACGCTGGGCGGCGTCGCGATAGACCTGTTGAGCAGCTACGACGGCATCGGATCCAAGGGCTACAGTGCCGTGACCGGCCGGGCCGCCGCCCGCGTGCCATTGAATTGACCTTTGGGGACGTTCCGACCGACGGCAGGCGGGCGCGGTCGTGGGCGGGGTTACGGGAGCCCCCTTCGACGCGTGGCGCAGGCGATTCTTCCGGCGTGGGGGATGCCGAGGTGGTCTTCGCAGTCGCTCCTCATCGGCTCTCCATTCTCAGGGCGCCAAAATCGCCGTTCCTAGCCCCTGACGCTCCCAAAATTGAGTGCCGCCCCTGGGCAAGTATCACCCGGCTGATCGACTCCGCCATCGTCAATCTCCTGTTTTCCTTGCAGGGCAAGGGCGTCTCCCGTTGACGCAATAGGGGGGCTCCACGGGGCGGTTGCGCCAAGAGCCCAGAACGT
>JBFWRV010000120.1:0-10852 GCA_050248715.1 Hyphomicrobiaceae bacterium
TCGATGCCCAAACTGAACGGTAGGCGGACCGATGCCATCTCGATGAGGCTGAAAGTGCCTAGTTCCGGACTACCGAAGCCGAGATCGGCGAGTCCGAATAGGGAATCGCCATCTTCATCGAGTTCGGTCGCGAGCCGTGTGGCAGCACCGACAGGATTGAAGAATTTGACGACGGGCACGTGATCGACTTCGCGCAGTCGGCCGTTGGCAAGCAGACGATTATGCATTTGCGGTGTGAGAAGGATCATGCTGCGGCCCTCCCTGCGGTGGAGGTCGCGTCGCCAGCTTCAGGCAGGAAGCCGAGCAGGTAGTCGGCGGCCTTGCTGGCCAACGACGCGGCGCGCACAATCGCGCGGTTGTCCTCGCGAAGCACTTCGAGCCATGACGCCAGGTAGTCGGCGTGCCGGACGGTCGGCGCGATGCCGAGTGAGGCGCAGCAGAACGCGGCGTTCAATTCGGCGACCAGTTCCTCAAAGGCGTACTTGCGCGAGCCGAAGGAACCGGAAATGTCGCGGTTGAGCCTCGATGAATGGCCCGAGGCGTGACCGAGCTCGTGGAGCGCGGTCCGATGCCAATTGATGGGCTCGAAGAATGCGGCTGGAGGCGGCACCTGCACGTAGTCTGCGGACGGCGTATAGAAGGCCCGATTGCCGCCGATGCGGAAATCGATACCGGCCGCCTTGATCAAGGCCTCGACGCGCGGCTCAATGGTGCCGGGCGGCGGTGGTGGCGCGGCCGTGGCGATCTCATCTGGGAGATTGTCGATCTGATCCGTATTGAAAACCGTGAAGCGTTTCAGGAAGGGAATGGCGCGCGCTTCGCCACCGCTCTGCGCAGCGCGCCGCCGTGCATCATCCGGAACGAAGCGGTCGGCATAGACGACGGTCGTGCCGCGCTCGCCTTTGCGTACATGGCCGCCAAGCGCCAATGCCTGTCGAAACGTCAGCCAGCTTTGGCCCGTGTACCCCTTCTCGATCACCTCCCCCCAGAGGATGAGGACGTTGATGCCAGAATAGGTCCGGTTCGCAGACGCATTCTTCGGCATGACGATCTGCGCCTTGGCCGACGGCGTGCCCCAGGGTTGCACCCAGGGGAAGCGGCCCTTCTCGAGCTCGGCGATGATCTTGTTGGTGATGTCGTCGTAGAAGCTGGTCCGGTCGCCGCCGGAACGCATGCGCGTGGTCGATCTGGTCATCGCGGGTCTCCGCGACGGGCCGGCGAGAGCCTCTCTCTCACCCCTTCAGCCCGTCGCGACGACCACCGCTTTCCTCTCCCTCTCTCCACGGCAGCCAACCGATGGTCGCCCACTCGAAACGCTGCGATCTCGTTCTGCAGCGTTGCTCGCCGAAATGGATTGCCGTTCTCGTGACGTCGTCGTCCCGCGCCACGGGACCGTTACCGGCCTCGGCCGAGACCCGCCGCGCGGGACTCGGGCGCGCGGCCTGATGGCCGCGCGGTAGGGCCCGGTCGCGGCCGCCAGCGGCCGCGAGGCGCCAAAAAAGCTAACAGTGGGCTCGTGCTTTACCCGCGCCTCATGCACCGATATCAGTAACGACGCTTCGCAGAGAAAGCCGACCTACCGTAGTTCGGCAATTGCCTTCGCTTGGTGGATCTTCGCTTGTCCGCTGCAAGTCAGAGAGCGACCGAAATGAGCACGAGCGCTCCTTTTGCGGTTCTCGACGATCGTCCATCCGGCTCGATGGTCGAACACAAGCAACGCACTACATTGATTCCGGCCTACGGAATAACATCATAGTCGAACTGCAATTCTGCGAGCAGAGTCGTCATAGGGTACTCACCTAAACTTCCTCCGCGCATCCGCTGACGCTCGGAAATCAGGTGAAGGTTTTTTCGCGCGCGCGAGCCGAGTACGTAAAGCAGCTTTTTCGCCGCGTTCTCAGCGTCGGGATCGCTAAAATGCGGCACGATCCCTTCGAGCAACGCGTAGGCAATGACCACGTCATACTCTGCACCTTTGGCACTGTGGATTGTTGATACCCTGATGCCGCTGCGGTTCTGAAAGACCTGTCTGAAGGCCGCGATGTTGCCAATGAACGGGGTTCCGTCCTTCTTTAACCTTTCGACCCGCTCGCGAGAGCTGTTGAAGAAGGCCTCGTGATGCTCGCGCAGAGTTTTGTTGTCCGCGAACGCAATGCCTAAACGCTCGAACAAGTCTTCAAAGAAGAGGTCGAGGTAGGTAAGTCCGTCCTCCTCCGTGACTTCTATCGAATTGCAATGGCGCAATAGCGCTTTGCCGGAAAGGCCGCTCACATCGACGCCAGCATGGTCCAATGCCAGCAACACGTCTCGCGCCCAACGCGATCGGCGGACAAACATCTCTGGCGATGCCCGCGTCAGCACGAGCTTGGAGAGCTTGTACCAAAAATTGTCGGGGTCACGGGAGAACGGCACCATTCCGGGCCCATCGAAGCTGTAGGCCGGAAGAGCCGCGACTAGTCGGCGCGTCATGCTGCCCAGATGCGCCCACCATGGAGCGATGATGCAGATTTCATCGGGGTTGATGCCAAGCGTCTCGACGTTATAGCGAATGAGGCGTACGAGCTCGGCTTCCAATTGTTCGCGCGGCACCACGGAATTGAGGGAAATCAACCCCACATGGTCCTTGTGCTTTGACGCTGATGCGATCTTCGTGGGGAAGACATTGTAATTGCTGAAGTAGCCGATGATCCTGTCAGAGCTTCGATAATTGCGCGACAGCTCCTTCTCCTTAAAGTCGACGCCGGATTGAGCGGCGAAGGCGCTTGCTGGCATGGCGTAGCCACCCAGACTGCCGAAGATGCACTGGTTTGGATCGCCAACAATGAAGGCCCGTGCCTAGCCGTCGCTTGCCTTCAGGATCGCAGCGAGGATCGCATACTGAATCTCTTTGGTGTCCTGGTATTCGTCAACGAGGACATAGGCGAATAGCGAGCCTAACAATTTGCTGATGGACGGCTGCTTTACGATCAGCTCATGCGCGAAGGCCAGGATGAGTTCAAAGTCGATGCGGCGCTCCGACAGCATCTCCGCGTGATACTGGTCCAGAATGCGCCGAACATGGGCCTTCTTGGCCGAGTGGCACGTAAGCTCGATCCCGCCCGAGGTGAAATAGTGATTGTTACAATCCCAAAAGGTGATCTTGGCCTGCCTGTAAGCACCACAGAGACGCGTGAGATGGGCTTCCGTATCGTGAGAGTTGATGATCGTGAAGCCGCTCTTGAGCGCGTCGTGGTAGATCGCGTATGGCCTGATGATCCATTCCAGACAGAAGGCGTGGATGGTGCCGATCCACAGCTGCGACGTGTCGACGCCAAGATTCTCGATCCGCTCGTGAATTTCATCTGCCGCGATGTGCGTATAGGTGATCGCAATTACCCATTGCTTGTCTGACGTGAGCTTTGAGAGTTCGCGCGCGATCTTGTAGGTCAGAGTCCGCGTCTTGCCACTGCCGGGGCAGGCGACGAGGAACACGCTCTTTTCTTCCGTAATGGCGGCTTCCTGTTCGGCATTCAGCTCGCCATCATCCCAGACGAACATGCTCATAGGTCCGCGAAAATGCCGTTGATCGCATCGGCTGGGAAAGCGGTAATCATTGCTGCGCGCAAGGTTGCGAAGTTTATCGCGCCTTCACCGAACGCGACGAGCTGCGCACGCATGTCGGCAAGTGTGGCTAGATCGGTTGCCGGGATCTTGGCGATCTCGTCCAGACGATACTTCACGATATTGGATACGATGGGCTGAGCAAGGGCACCGTGGGCAAAAAATATCGCTTTCAGGATGTAGTCGGGAACCACCGTGTGTGCATCGATGACACGGCCCAGCAGAATGGCGAACCAGCCCTTTCCTTCATGGGTCGCCATTGTAAGGACGCGCTGGCCAAACGAGGCGATGTCGCCGGATTCCAGTTCAGTCTTGCTGAGGGCAATGGTGGCAGCGTCCGTATAGACAGAACCCAGGATCGACACGACTTTGCTGACGTTTCCGGCGGCAACGAAGTCGACTTCAAAAGTGTGCGGGGCCAGGAATAAGTCGACCCATGTGTTGTCTTTTATGAATGTCGTCATCTTCGCTTTGCGTGCGAGGCCGGTCGTTTGGGACCCCTGCGCCTTCTTCGCCCGCGCA
This sequence comes from Hyphomicrobiaceae bacterium, assembly GCA_050248715.1. GTDB lineage: Bacteria > Pseudomonadota > Alphaproteobacteria > Rhizobiales > Hyphomicrobiaceae > AWTP1-13. The sequence goes on from JBFWRV010000120.1 coordinate 4,123, forward strand.
ACCGCCTTGTCGTCCTTAGGATCAGGATTCAGATCGATGAACGCTGCGTCGAGGTCGGTGACGATCGCGCAACGTTTGCGAACACGCTGGTCATGGAACAGGACGGCAATGTTCTCGAAACCGGTGCTACGAATGTTGACGAGGCTGATGCCGAGCTCATCCAGACTGACACCAAGGACCTTCTTGACGAGGATCGGGATCAGGATTTCCTCGGCATCACCCTCAATCAGGATGACGCTTTTGGCGAACAGCAAATTGCTCCGAACGGCGTCGAGATAGCGCTGGATGTTGCCGACTTGCTCAGCTGTGAGGCCCGTTGAAGGCTGATAGACTTCGCAGCGATCAGCGCTTCGCCCAAGGATATTGACGTTCTCGACGTTGCTGACCTCGGAGATGTGAGTTGAGTGGGTCGAATAGATGACCTGGGTGTCCGGGTAGTTCAGGCGATCGAACAAAGTCTTCTGAATGTGTGTGTGGATGTGCGCCTCGGGCTCTTCGATCACGAGGAAGTTCGCGAACGATTGTTTCGCGGTCTGGTACTTGAACTCAAGAAGCTTGAGCGTGAGATAAATCAGATTGGCGCCACCCAGACTGAGTTCGTGGATGGCACCTTCATAGCCTTGCTCTGCTTCTCCCACGAACAGCTTGAGAGACTGGAACAGGCGATCTGCCTCGCTGGGCAGATCCGAGCGGATAGACAGAGATGAGGGGGAGTAGGTGTCGCCAGCAGCATCATTGATCGTCTGGCGGATATCAGAGCGTATCTCCTTGACGTCCGAAAGGTCTTCGATGGCCGAGTTCAGTTCCTTCACCTTGTCCGTTATCGGCTCAAATTCCCCGGGGTCGATCTTTCCACTTTTGCTTCTCAGGAGCGAGAGCAGCGGATTGGTCCGATTGTTCTGGAAGTCTGCCACGACATCACGAAGGGCCTGCACAAAGGTGAACGACACTTCCTTGGTAATCGATACGATTGCCGGGAGTTTGCCGCCTAGCTCCGGGGGATCGAATAGCTTGGGAAATGTGACGGCATCGAAGTCACCCACCAGGCTCTTGTAGATCTTTGGGTCGGTGAAATCGGCAGTGCTTTTGCCGGTCGTTACCGTTTCGTAGTCGGCAATCGTGATGGCCTGCCTAAGCTTCTGCAGAGCCTCCTTGTCACCCGGCTTCAGTTTCAGCAGCTTGTCGCGAATGACTGACTTGGGCCTGAAGATCAGGTTGTACGTGGCCTTGGTGATGGTGCCTTCCTTGATGTTGCCGGCACCATGTAAAAACAGCGTCTGAATGACTTCGTCCGGCGACACGTCTTCGAATTCAAGGCTGATGATGATCCAGTGACCACGCCACTCCGGAAGCCCTCTGTTAAAATCACGTTCCTCCAAGCGCATTGCTGAACGCAGCATGTTGTCGTCAAGAAGCAAGCGGATGGCGCGAAAGAGGTTGGTCTTACCCGAGCCGTTCTCGCCAATGATCGTGTTGATGCCCTTCTTGAAAGTGACATTGGCACGATCAAAGTTGCGATAGTTGACCAATTGAAGCTTCGAAATATGCAAGGCGTCCCCCACTCGTCAGTATTTTTTGCGGCCTTCGGACAAGGGCGCCTTATGTTCGATCTGAAAATCGCTCCAACGCTGTCACCCGCTGGACGGGAAGCTCGATTGTGCGCCCGTAGATGTCAGCGGACAGATAGGAAAGCTCAGTGTCCTTCGTCTCGTCGTCAACATCGATGTACCATGTGCGTGGGCGCGGAGGATTGTCGCCGCTCCAGCGATAGCCCCGCGCTTTGAGAACACCCTTCATTTCGAACGGGGAACCGTCAGCCCAAATTCTCCAACTCGGCGCGCGGGCTCTTTCCAACAAATTGGCCAACGCTGGTTTTCCCGACTTTGGCAGTCGCGCCGCGAGCAACTCAATCGCGGCGAAGCAGTCGCTCGACGCCCTATGTCGGTCGTAGAAGAAGCCAGCGCCCATTGCGAGATAGGAGAGCTTTGTGCCTTCGAAGCCCTCTGCGGACCAGTTCACCTGCGTCATCGAACATGCCCATGGCTTGGTGACGAAGCACGGCAATAGTCGTTCTGCAAAGCGACGGTCGAAGGCTGCGTTGTGGGCCAGGATGAGGTCAGCGTCCGAGACAATTGGTGTGACGACGTTCGGATCGATCGCGTGCCCCGCGACCATGTCGTTGGTAATTCCGGTCAGAGCGGTTACTTCTGGGGGGATCGGCCGAGTGGGTTGCCGGAGTTGCTGGTAGGGTGTGCGAACCTCAGAAATTCGGCCGTCAAGGCTGTAAGTGAAGGGAACCATGGCAAGCTCGATGATCTCGTCTTTGCTTGGATCGAGACCCGTCGTCTCAACATCGAGAAACAATCCTAAACGCGTCTGCGCCCCGTCTGCCGGTGTTACAGTTAGACGAGAGCCCAACTTGCGAAGTACTCTGAACTCGCCGCTGGCTTCAAGTTCGCGGGCTATGGCTTCTAGGTGCTGCGTCGTGTCGCCCATGTCTCGATTCTCGTAGCCGGAAGGGATGGGTACGGTATCTTGCCCACGTCGATTGAAAAATCGGTTCTCAATAGCCATCATCCATCAATGGACGCCGATCCGGCAGTTTAAAATAGAACCGTGCGCTGGCTGCGTTGTTGGCCAAATCATGAGCGAGTCGCTTCTTCGTTCTGAGTGCACCTCGCAGTAGTCGCTCTTGCTATGTCCGGTCGTGGTTGGATAGCAGGCGTCGCAGCTCCGCGCCCTGCTCGTAGAGTTACTGCCGACCGCAATGTCTCCTATTGGGATGTCGCGTTCGTAGGGGGCCATCGGAGCCAGTCTACTGCGCTCGCATGCGCTGGCGCAGTTCGGCGAGAGTGGCGCTATCGATCTCACTGCTGTGTGCGGCCGCTACACATTGATCGCAATGACCTTGAGCGTGGCGCGCTCGGCGTGGCCCGCTGGCGTCAAGCTCAGTTTCGAACCCTATCCGCGCTGAGGTACGGATCTCGCTCACACCGCGAGCTTCTCAGCTTCGGCGAGGAATCGCTTGTTCGGAAGACTTTCAGGTCGGAGTGCGATGCGTTCGTTGGCGAGGGCGACGGCGACGTGCCTCATGCCCGCACGGATCGCCGCCTCCGTCATGGTCCAGTCGATCACGTCGCGTTGGGCGTAACTGCCGCCGAGCAGCATCAGGTGTGGGCGCGCGTTCCATAGATGCTCGACGGCGGAGCAATGGTCGCCTGCAGAGAACGCCTCGAGCCCGGCTACGAGAGGCAACCCGAGATCGCGATAGGCTGCTGCGGAGCAGCTACCGTCGCTAGCTGTCACGCGCATCTGCGACTTCAGCGCTTCGAGTTCTGCTGTCCGGCCGGCGCGGATCTGCGTCATCGCTGCATGGATGTCGGCGAAGAGACAAAGTCGTCCGTCGGCGTGGCCGCTCCAGATGTCGGCAAGAGCCTGCCAGCGTTGGCCGCTCTCCGCGCCGAGGGTCTCGAGGCGCCAGAGCAGTGCCGTCGAATTGGTGAGACTCACGCCGACCGGCCGCTGCGTTTCAAGGATTGGACTATCGTAGATCGCGAGCGCCGCGTCCTTATCACCCAACTCCATGTGAAACAGCGCCTTGTGCCACCAGATATGCACACGGCTCACGTTGAGGTTGCCCGACCAGAGTGGCTCCCGCTCAGTCATCCATTGCAACCCGTCGCGGGGACGTCCGGTCATCTCGAACACGTGCGAGACCGCGTGATGTGGCCAATAGCCGTGCGGCTCGAGCTTGGCGGCGGCGCGCGAGATGGTCTCCGCCTCGGCGTAGTGACCCGCCTCCTCCAACCCGAAGCCATAGTAGGCGAGCAGCAGCCCATAGCCCGGCTGGGCCTTGGACCATAAAGGCAGCGCCCGCGCTGACCGGTCCCGCACCCGATGAAACCGTCCCTGGAAGGCATCGAGGAACATTGCGGCCGCGTGCGCGAGGAGGTCGTGCGGCGCAGCCAGCAGATACCGGTCGAGCACGGCTGTCGCCGAGTGCCGGTGACCTTCGACGGCATGGGCCAGCGCCGCGAGATGCACCCGCTCGCGCTCCCCTTGTTCCATCTCCCGGGCCGCCGAGATTACGAGCCTTGCCTTCGCCGCCATCGGCACGTCGTTGGCGAGCACCATCACCCAGGCCTTGAATAGAACCGCCATCGTCAAGTTGGGGGCATCGCGGAGCGCCGCGTCCAGCGCGCCGAGGGTGTCGCCATAGGAAAGTGCATAGGCGCGCACTGCCCCGTCGTAGTGGCGGGCCGCCGCTCCCGTCGCGCCCAAGAGGGGCTGGCCTTGAGCATCTTGGATCATGGAGACAGTTCCCGGGTGCAAGTCGGCGGTGGGAGGCGGCTTGAAGGCTCAGCCGACATTTGCCAAGTAGCCTTCGACGGCTCTGAGACTATGTCGCCTACCCCGCGTCGGCAACCGCGTGCCACCCGCTCACGGTCACTCCTCCTCCGGCTCAGCGATCCAGTGGCGGGGTTTGCCGGCGGTTTGAGTTGTCGCGCGGGCTAAAGAGTCGGCCTGCGCCAGGCCGATCTCCTGCTATCGACATATCAGGCGTGGGTCACGATCTCGCGGATCGTGGTTTAGGTGTTACAGCTGGTGCCTACTGCGGATGTTCCTACTGCAACTTGCTGTCACTGAAGGTCCTCCGCGCTCTCGCTTTAAGCGAGCATTCAGGCGCGTCCTGGCAGGCCTCTTCCACGGGTGTGCATCCAGGTCATGCGGGTCGGCCCGACGATCCCCGCGACGGCCTGGCCGCGGAAGGGCTCCAGCGACGGCTGCCACGGGGCAAGCGTGAAGGTGTCCTCGCGGCAGATGACCGCGATCTTGCCGGTCGGCGTCGTGATGGCGTGGTCGTAGGTGCCGGTGATCCGGGTGCCGGACTGGGCCGGCACGAAGGCGGCGTTGAGGCGCCGCGAGACATCGGTGGCGAGTTGCTGCGTCTCGGCCTGACGCAGCGCCTTTATAATGTCGGCGCGCGGCACCTGCTTGCCGTCCTGCGATTGCTCGATGAGCTGCCGGCTGACGAGCCAATCGGTCCGCGCCTTGAGGGCCTTGTCCGCCTCGGCCGGGAAGCCGGTCGTCCGGACCTCCGGTCGCCACTTGGTCACGATGGCCTGGTCCAGCCAGGTCGGACCCTCGTAGGTGGTCTGCCGTTCGAGATCGGTCGCAGACAGAAGATGCAGGCGGGGCACCGATGATGGCTTCTCATTGAGGCCACCACCGGCAAGGGCGACGATGTTGCCGCGTGCCGGCACGGCGTCTGCCTTGAGACGACCGAGATCGGCGTAGTGCACGCGCCCGTCGACGGCATCGATGATGACCCAGGTGCGGTCGGTGATCTCATCGACCATGCCGACGCCGACCACCTTGCCGACGAGTGGCACTCTGCGCGGTCCGCGCTCGAACAGCGCCATGGCGGCCGCGCCGCGCTCGATGCCGGCCTCCGTCAAGGCGCGCTGCATCAACTTGAACTTGTCGGCGCGATCGCCGAGCTGGCGCAGTTTGCTTTCGGCATTGGTGTCGAGAGACCAGACGCCCGCTTGTCGTTCCTGGGCCAGCCCCAGGCGCTGCAAGGTCCGCAAACGCCCGATGCGCAGCGTCCGTTGTGTCGGATCGTTTTCCTCGCCGGCGGTGATGACGAGGATGTTGTCCTTCGCGCGCGCCATGAGCTGGCGGTCGAGGCGCGTGAGACGCTCCTGGCCGACTTCATCGAAGAGCTTCTGGATGCGCTCGAGTTGTGTCTCCGGACCGAGTTCCAATGTCACCAAGGCTTGGGCACGGGCACGCACGCCATGGCCGATGTAGTCCCGTGCCATAACGAGGTCGCGGCCTTGGTCGTCGCGGCCGCGGATGACGACGTGCGTGTGCGGATGCCCGGTGTTGAAGTGGTCGACCGCCACCCAGTCGAGCTTGGTATCGAGATCGCGCTCCATCTGCGCGAGGAGATCGCGGATGAACGGTTTCAGGTCCGACAGCCGTGCGCTGTCCTCGGCGGAGACGATGAAGCTGAACTGATGCGGGTCCTTCTCCGAGCGCTCGAGGAAGGCTTTGGCATCGACATCATCGTGCTGCGCATCGTACAGCCGCCCAGCCTCTCCCTCACGAGTGACGCCATCGCGCTGGATGTATTTGAGATGCGCACGCGCCGCGCCCATATCGCCGGGAGTGATGCGCGTGTAACGCGCCTTGACGATGACGCGGCGACTGCCTGGCGCGATGAGACCGGCGGCGGCGCGCACACCGGCACCCATCCCCCGTTTCGGCATTGCCGATGTGATGTGGCCGCGTTGCCGCACGGCGCGTGCGCCGGCGCGACCGGTCTCCCTGAGGATCTGCGTGTTAGTGCGCAGTTGCGCGTTGCTTGCGGTGTCGCGGATGCGTCCGAGCTTCGGTTTGAAGTCGTCTTGAACCATGGGATCCCCCAACGGTGCGTTGTGTCGGGAAGATGTTGCGAGGCTCGAATTCGTCAAGGCGGAGTCGTCGAAAGTGCCTGGTTTACAGAGCTTATTTCGCACTCTGACTCTACGGTCGTAAAAGCGGAGTCGCGTGAAGCCCAGCAACAACAGGGCATCGGCGCGCCAACGACTCCACCTCTTTATCTTGATGTCCTTCCCAGCCAACTCAGACTGCACTTCCGCCCTGAAATTACGCCCGAAAGAGGCACTGGAGACCGTCATCCGCAGCCTCTTAGCAGCGTGTCGAAGGAGCTCCGGAAAGGGGA